>NZ_JBHTHG010000107.1:0-8821 GCF_042676365.1 Bacillus sp. CGMCC 1.60114 | reverse complement strand
ATTAGTATATGTGACATATACTTTGGAATTTTAAGTTATTAATAGCATATGAGGTTCATTGACAGGTAATATATTACATATTAGTATAAATTTGACCAGAGGCCTTTGGTTAAAAAATATTTGGAGGAATATACATGAATATCAAACTAGATCAAGAACAAAGTGAACTCATTCTAAAAAAAACCGGAGTAAAACTACAAGAGATTCAACTTAATGAGGGCGAGTTAAATCAAATTAGTTATGGTCCTATTACTACTGCGGCTCTAGGAGAAGAAGATCGCTGGCATTAATAATTATTTGTCCTCTTTGTTCTAAGAAAGGAAATAAAATAGGTTCTGGTGCAAAAACTTCGTCATGCTTCACGTACAATTAAAGGTATTGAAACCATTCATGCCCTATATAAAAAAAGGCGAAGTCTTCAAAGAGACTCCGCCTTTTTTTATATAGGGGTACCGCCACATCGCTATCAAGCTAACAAAACAAAATACCCCCTAAAATGAAAAAATACTGTAAAGTGATAATAAAGTTATTAAACTTAGATATAAAAAATACAAGAAATTTGCTACATTGTATCGTAATAAAGCTCCTTAAAGTTGTTTAATTTCTATCCTTTTAAAGGTATTTGTACTCAAAAATCAATAATAAAGTTATTGACTAAATAATAAATATTTAATATTGTAATTCATTTGAATAAATGTTTATTTGGAGGTTTTATTAATGAACATTTTAAGTTCGTGGCTATATAACATGAAAATCATAAAATACTTATTGGGAAGGAGTTGATAATTTAAAACTAAAGGAGAGATATTCATGATATATATAAAAGCAAATCAGAAAGATTATGATACAATTTTGAATATATGGGAAGAGTCGGTTTTAGCTACTCATCACTTTTTAAGAGCTACCGATAGAGAAGAGTTTAAAAAAGAAATACCCTCATATTTCCCACATCTTAATGTCCAGTTATGGTATGAGAAAGAGGATTTAATTGGCTTTTCTGCTATAAATAAACAACACTTAGAAATGTTATTTTTAAAACCTAATAAAATAGGTAAAGGATACGGTAAAGCTATTATTAAGTCTTTAATTAAAGACTTTGATATTACAACAGTTGATGTAAATAAAGACAATAAGAGTGCAACTAAATTCTATATTAATAATGGCTTTTTTATAGTAAATGAAACGGAAACAGATTCTTCTGGACGTCCATACCCTATACTAGAGCTAAAGTTAAAATAAGGTAAAGGTGGAAATCCTCCCTTATCTTTGATAATTGCACTAAACTGCGCGTTAGTCCAATAAGAATTAAACAACTTTATTGTAACTTAACAAAAACGCCATCCTTTCCTATGATTCTATAGAAAGAATAGCGTATTTTTTCATTTTAGGGGGAATTTTGTTTTGTTAGCTTGATAGCGATGTGGCAGGCCCCAATTAAGAAAATTATTTTGAGTTTCCCTGCGGTTGATTTTATCAACGAAAATCAACTTTAAATCCATGGTTTGTGTGACAATAACCTGTATAATTATAACTGAGGTGATGAAATGAAAGAAATCAATATTGCTACAACACTTATCGCAAAGCGCAGGAAAAAAGGTATTACGCAGGATGAACTGGCAGAATATATTGGTGTTACAAAAGCGTCTGTTTCAAAATGGGAAACAGGACAGAGTTATCCTGACATTACCTTTCTTCCTCAATTGGCAACATATTTCAATATCAGTATAGATGAATTGATAGGATATGCACCCCAAATGACGAAGGATGATATTAAAAAGCTGTATCACATGCTGGCGTCCGCTTTTGCTGAAAAGCCTTTTGATGAAGTGATTGCAGAGTGCAGGAATATCATTAAAAAATATTATTCCTGTTTTCCTCTGCTGCTTCAGATGGCGGTGCTGTTTGCCAACCACCATACGTTGGCGGTGGAGCCGGAAAAACGGACAGAAATTCTTGAGGAAGCTGTCAGCCTGTGCATTCGGGTGAAAACAGAATGCGAGGATGTTTCGCTTGCCAAAGATGCAGTATCGTTGGAAGCTACTTGTTATCTTGTGTTACACAAACCTCAGGAGATCTTGGACTTGCTTGGTGAAACCATCCGTCCCCATTCGCCGGATGATGAAATAGTAGCACAGGCGTATCAACTGATGGGAAATGTGAAAAGAGCCAATGAAGTCATGCAGATCAGTATGTATCAGCACCTTATGTCACTGGTTACAGAAATACCGTCTTATCTGTTGCTGAATGCAACAAGTGCAGAAAAAACAGAGGAAATTTTACACCGCGCTTTTGTCCTTACAGATACTTATGACCTGGAGAATCTACATCCTAACATGCTAGTAAAGATATATTATACGGCTGCACAGGTGTATTGTATGCAGGAAAATCATGAAAAGGCATTGGATATGTTGCAAAAGTATTCATCTATCTGTACTTCGGGTATTTCTTTGTATGGTTTACATTTACATGGCGATTCCTATTTTGACGCCATTGATAACTGGTTCGAGGAGTTCCAGCTTGGGTCAAAGACTGTCCGACACGAAGATACCATCAAAGCAAGTATGGTACAAGGTATTATAGAAAATCCTACATTTGCTGTTTTGGCGGAACTGCCGAGGTATAAGAGTATCATTGGAACTTTAAAATTCAAATTGGGGATGAACGAACATGAAAAACAATTATAAGAATGCACTGAAATTTTCACTTTGTATGTTACCAATTGGTATTATTGGTGGAGTACTGATTGGAATGTATAGCATCGCTACGATGAATCAAGAAATGATCAACCAAATATTAGATAAGATGTCAAAAGAATCATATATTCTAGTTTCAGGTATTCAGACGGGTATTTTATATACTGGTATTATGGGGTTTTTTGGTTATATTTTAGCCGATAAGGTAAACTTGCTGAAAAAGTTTACCTTTACAAAAAAAAGTGTTCTGATTACTTTATTTATTGGCATTATGGGTGGTCTGTTTTTATTATCAGATTACTTCACTTTCGCCAAAGTGATTCCCGAAGTCGCGGCAACTTATAAGAAGGATAATTATTCGCTAGTCTATCTGGCAGTCTCGGTTATTTATGGTGGAGTACTAGAAGAAATTATGGTGAGATTATTTTTCATGTCATTGGCTGCTTTTATCTTGTGGAAACTGTTTGCTCGCAGCAAAGACAAAGAGAATATACCCGTATGGATATTTGTAGTTGCTAACATTGTATCAGCACTTTTGTTTGCAGCAGGGCATATTCCGGCAACGATTACGATGTTTGGTGGTCTGAACGCCCTTATTCTGCTACGCTGCTTCTTACTCAACGGCATTTTAGGAATGGTTTTTGGTTGGCTGTATCGGAAGCTAGGATTGCAATATGCGATGATTGCACACGCTTTGTGTCATATTATTCCTCATGTTATCCTTGTCTGCTTCCTACTTTAATAGCGATAAAGGTTCGATACAAGATATCACTTCAAGTGCAGTGATTGCCTAGGGTCTTACATGAGAAATAATAAAGAGGAAGAGAAATAAATTCATTTATGCGTAAATGAATAGAATTTAATTATTAAGAGTATGAAAAAGCAGTTCAATTATACGAATTTGAAATTCGTCCAAACAAAGTTTTTGGTGGAGTAAAGATGCTAATATTTATTGTAAAAGTTGTACAACCTGAGAATTAAAGCGTTAATTGATTCCTTCTGAACTCATAAAAATGCCTATATTAGGTTCAAACCGATTAGATAGTTGTGTCAATGAAGCATGAGCTTCCTAATATTTATTTTCCTGTTGAACAAATCCTATTTCTCTAGCTAATTTATCCAAGATATGTGATGACATATGTCAGGGTAATTTCTCGGTAAACAATTGTAGTTCATTTTGAATAGAAAGAGTCATAAAAAACGTTATTCTCTCTGTATATTTCTACAGAGAGAATAACATTTTTTTGTTTTGGGGAACAATGAGTTTCTTAACTTGATAGCAATGTGGCGCTACCCCATGCCCATCAACTTAACAGAACAAATTGCCGCAAAAAGATAAAAATGAATTTCGGTGCTATAAGGGGTAGCGCCATCATTTCGCGGATTTTGTACGCTAAGGATAACCCCCTGGGTACATAAGGAGTCTATGTTATAGTACCAAAAACGAACATTTTCGGAACCTCCATCAAGAGTATGAAACAGATTTTTCCCCTTATTTTAAAGAGCATCATCCAATTTTGCACTTTCCGTCTATACATATTTGAGAGATAATCCTATGTATAAGTTATACAGGACATGTTAAACAGGAGGAATGAACGGATGAAAGGCTACCAGTTGTACGTGGAATTAGAAGAAAGCCCCTTTCCGATTTGGAGGCGGATTATTATACCGGATGATTTATCATTTCGTGAGCTGCATGATGTCATCCAATGTTTATTTCAGTGGGAGGATCAACACTTATATGAATTCACTGTAGGGAAGTATGCTATCTCTTCTCCACCAGACCCTGTAATTTCGTTTCACACATTAGCTATGTCAACCCCATCTCCGATGTTACACTCCGAAACTACCTTGTTAAAAAAACATATTCGAAAGGTAGGACAATCCTTTCATTATTTGTATGACTTTGGAGATAGTTGGGTAGTGAAACTTACGGTCGAAAACATGCTGGATATTCCATCCAATGCAATAAAATGTATAGGAGGGGAAAAAGCAGGTCCTCTAGAGGGTATAGGAGGGATTCCGGGTTATATGGAATTTTTAGAGGCTATAAAGAATCCAGAACACCCTCAATACCCTATCTATGAAGAATGGGACTTGTTAGATTTTGATGAAAATCATTTTGATATTGAAGTCATTAATACCGGCCTGTCTTATTCAGATGATGAGTAAGTCTGTATAAGTAAACCAGGCACACAGTTAGAATTTCTTCGACCATTACAACAAGAAGAGCCATTTTTTTGCTTAAAGTAGAAAAACGGCTCTTTTATGTTGAAATATGCTTAGCATGTAAAATTCGAGTTTTGCGGGCAGTACCCAAATTGAAAAGTGATTAAATCCCTAGTTAAAAATAATATTATCTTGACCATTCGAGCTGAACAATTGAATTCTATTTAGAAACAAAGAGAAAAAAATTTTACTATAAAATTTATTAGAAATTTATTTTTATATCGTATCCTTTCAATATAACTTGAAAGGAGAACCCTATGAGAAAATTATTTAAAGTATTAAAGAATATATTTATCATGTTTATTGCGGTTATCTTACTTATATTAGTATCCGTTTTTATATACCATAACTATCAATTAAGTAAGGAATCAGATCTTATTAAAAGTAAGGGAACAATCGTAAATATTAATAATAAAAAAATGAATGTTTATAATGAGGGAAACGGTAAGGATACATATGTATTTATGTCTGGCTCTGGGGTTGCTGCTCCTGTTTATGAAATGAAAGGAGTATATAGTAAGTTTTCAAAAGAAAATAAGATTGCTATAGTAGACAGAGCTGGTTATGGGAACAGTGATGTTTTTAACGATGGAAGGGATATTGATAAAATATTAGAACAAACGAGAGAAGCACTTATTAAAAGTGGAAATAAACCTCCTTATATTTTAGTTCCACATTCAATATCGGGAATAGAGGCTATTTATTGGGCACAAAAATATCCGGAGGAAATCCAGGGGATTGTTGCGTTAGATATTGGTTTACCTCAGCAGTATGTGAAATATAAAAGTGAAGTGGATAAGTCAACATTAAAAATAAGAGGAATGAATATTTTAACGAAAATGGGTATTCATCGACTTCTACCTTCTACTACTTATAATCCTGAAGTGATTCGACAAGCTTTTTTAAATAAACATGAAAAAGAAATTTATAAAGCAATATCGTATAAACAGTTTTTTAATGTTGATATGGAGCAAGAGCTCTTACATTCTTACGAAAACAGTAAAAAATCCGTTAACCTTCCGATACCAAAAGGGACACCTATATTATTTTTAGATGCAGTTGCTGATCAAAATAAAAACTCGAAATATACAAAACAACATTACAAAGATTATAAAGAATTTGCAGAACAACTTGAAATAGCAGATGTTATAAGATTGAGGGGAACACACAGCGTTTATTTATACCAAGCTGATGAAATATATAAGCTTTCTAAGGAATTTATCAATAAAAAAGTGAAATGAAGGGGTTCTGGTGCAAAAACTTCAGGGTAATTGCAAGTAATCTCTAAGTCTTGGACATACTAATACTATTACTCTAAAAGGGTGTGTGATCGGTATGGAAAAGAAAAATTTGTTTAAATGGAAACACTATCAGCCTGATCTTATTTTATTAACAGTAAGATGGTACCTACGGTACAATCTAAGTTTTCGTGATTTGGTGGAACAAGATCATCTGTTTATTAAAAAGCGAGTTCGTTCGATGCTAGGATTGAAATCCTTTCGCACAGCTACATACATTATTTCTGGAATAGAAGCTATGCATATGGTAAAAAAAAGGCAACTTGTTTTACTGGATAAGTCTGTCCAAAATCAAGTGAATTTCATCCATCAACTATTTGGAATTGCTACTGAAGACTAGATTCCACTAGGAAACTTTTTGCCTCTTTATATCTTTCCTAAGTATTTGCACCAGAACCATAATATGGACAGTTATACTCGTAGCAGATTTTATTTTTACCATCTCATATTTCATTTGGCCACGTAAGAAATAATAACAGTTGAAATAGATAGACAAACAAAACTCAATTCCTTATTAAAAGGTATTGAGTTTTGCTTAACATTAATATTCTTCATCTTTCTCAAAATTTTATTGAAAGGAAAATTGATTAATGAGAAATAACCATTTAAAAAGACTGATTTTTCTTATAATTACATTGGTTTTGTTATTCAATTTAAGTGTTGTAACAACAAATGCATATTCAAAAAGGGAAATAAATAACGTTCTCAAATTAAAGGGAATACAGGATATTATTTCTTATTCTTTGAAAGGAGATAATGCCCCAGGAGCATCAATAACTGTTACAAACGGGGTAGAAGTAATATATGGTCAGTACGGTTTCAGTAATATAAAAGAGAAAACACCTATAACTACGGATACTTTATTTGAACTGGGTTCTACAACAAAAGCATTTACTGCCTTAGCCATGTTGATACTGGAAGATGAAGGAATATTATCTCTTAAAGATAGCGTTTCAAAATATGTGCCATGGTTTAATGTGAATTTTAATGGAGAAAAGGTTGAAATTACTATCGAACAACTTATACACCACTCAAGTGGCTTACCAGAGAAAACCATTAACAAATTTCCAAAAGGAACTTCTCATAATCTCCTTGAAAAAACGGTTCGTTTATCGGAAGGAATCACTTTAGACTTTTATCCGGGAACACACTTCGAATATGCCAATATTGGATATGACTTACTAGCGTATATTCTTGAAATGGCAACTGGTCAAAAATACGAGGATTTTGTAAAAGAAAAAATTTTACTACCACTAGGAATGAATAATAGTTATTACAATTTAAAAGAAGCAGAAAAAACTGGTGATATGGCGCAAGGATACTTACCATTCTTCTTTAGAGCTTCTGAATATGATGCACCTAGATATCAAGGCTCATTAGCTGACGGATATTTAATTACTTCTTCAAAAAATATGGGAATTTGGTTAAATGCACAATTAGGAAGTGGTGACGTTCCCAAGCAGCTTGCACGCCTTATTAAGAAATCACACACAATTAACAATGATATCATTGTTGGTGAATTTAAAAATAAACCTTTATACTATGCATACGGATGGATAGTAACAAAAGATGGTTCATATATTACTCACAGTGGAGAAAACCCTAGTTTCACATCAAATATAATTATCCTTCCGAAAAAAGATGTGGCTATTGGAGTGCAATCAAACAGCCCAGGAAGCCAAACAATCAATATATCTCAAAATATAATGAATCATCTTAACAACAAACCACAAACGAATATAACGTTTAGTCAAGGTTCCATGGATAAAATTTTTAGTATTGGCATTCTGATATTAACTGTACTAATTATACTTGTTATGATTTTTATTAGTACGATGAGAAAACGTATTAATAAAAAAACCGAAATAAACTTCAAAAAAGAGAAGCTTTGGTTTGCTGTAAAAATGATTACTGGATTATTCTTTATGATTATACTTGTTATATGGCCGTATCTAATAGATTATTCATTTAATATGGTTCTAGTATGGATGCCATTCACTCTAATTATTTTCAATGTACTGTGTGCTTTTTTAACGACATTGTTACTAATTTCTTCAATGATTAGGTTTAACATTATAAAACAAATAAATTTCAAACAAAATAATGTTGATTCTGTTGCAAAGTTTCCGAAGATATAAAGGGATGGGGAATGTTATGGACCAGCTTTATGAAACTATTAATAATTCATGTAATGCGTTATACGTCGAAAAAACGAAGTTTGGTTGAGGACTTCGTTTTTGTTTGTATATAGCATGGACAGTTTCTATACCTTTAATAGTACGTGAGGCATGGCGAAGACTTTGAAATCCTAAAGAACGGGAGAATCGACGTTTCACATGCCGGTGATCTTGCTCAATGATATTATTGAGGTACTTGATTGTACGATGAAAGGTATTTTTGTAAAGACCTATCTCCTTTAATTTTTTGAATGCGGAAGCTAAAGAAGGGGCCTTATCTGTCGTCAGAACCGTTGGTTCTCCAAAAGATCGAACAAGTATTTTCATAAAAGCATATGCTGCTTGTGTGTCCCGTTTTTGACGAAGTTGAATATCAAGTGTTTGTCCCTCTTTATCAATTGCTCGATATAAATAACACCATTTC
>NZ_JBHTHG010000105.1:25976-80314 GCF_042676365.1 Bacillus sp. CGMCC 1.60114 | reverse complement strand
CAAAACCTCCAAAATAAAAAGAGCCTATGTAGTCTATCGTACTACATAGGCTCTGAAAGTTCCCGAAGAAGTTGATTAACTCGAAGAGTTTGTCAACAGCCCCTAATTAGGCTTCTTTTATTTTTTCGACAAAACACGACAATATCTATATATCAAGTTTGTTATGATAATCAAGGAAATATAACATTTTTATATCCAGATTAAATAATATATTAAAAAAATTAGCAATCTTACTTCTTGGTTCTTCACTAGCTTTTACCCTTGCTGCATGCGATGACACACTTGACAAAGCTTCCACTACTAAAAATTCCGGAGACTCGCAGCAAGCAACAGCTAAAGCTGAAAATAAAGACAAAAGCATCTATGAACAGGAGATTAAGCCACAATTCGATGCAATAATGACAGAATATGATGCAATTTGGAATCAACAATGGAAACCTGTCTGGACAGAAATAACTGCAAATCCTAAAGCGATTAATCCTGCTACATTAAAAGAGAAAATGAATGCTATCTCTAACAAGTATGATGAGTTATCTAAAAAAGTTGTGGATTTCAAAGCTGAAGACAAAATTAGCGATTCTGCTTTAAAAGAAAAAATAGCTAATTTTCGAAATGAATTTGTTTTAGCAACAAGTTATAGAGGGAATGCTGCTAGAGCTATTGTAGAAGGTTTAGATGGTGCTGCACCTATAAAAGATAGAATGGAAGAAGCAAAAAAATCTGTAGGGTTATCTGATAAACACCTTACAAACGCTGTAGGAAATTTAAGCTCCGCAGAATCAGAACTAGGAATAAAAAGAAAGTAATCCTATTGATACAAGGATTTCTACCTTAACGTTGTAAATCCGCAAAATCCTGACGCTACCCCATTTCTATCAAGCTAAGAAATAAATTGTTCCCCAAAACGAAAAAAATGAGCCAGTATGATTTAAGCGCTTCATGGAATTTCTTGTAAACACTAAAAAACCAACAATACGTTCACCGTCTTCTGCAACAAATATTACACCGCCCTGTTGACTATTTGTAATAGTTTTCTTTTTCTGCATTTCAATATCTACATGAAATTCTTCGCTTGTAACAAGAAAAAATTCATTTTGAGAGATAATGCTTTTTCGAGTATATAAAATGCCTTCTGCGTCTTTTTCTGTTGCCTCTCTTATGAACAATCCAATCCCCCCAATATTATTTATCTACATGTTCAATTTTTGGTTTTTTGTATTCTTCTATACCCTTGCTTTATTAAACTCTTTGGAATATATTAATTTTGGACAACAACTCTTGTAAATCATCAATTACATGTTCATCTGTGAATGGCCGTCCCCAAAATGTATCCTTCTTCCATATTGCATGCATTCCTACATTCCGAGCTCCTATTACATCATTCTCCGGATGATCGCCTACGTATACACTTTCTTCAGGACTAACTCTTAATCTTTCTAAAGCCCTTAGGAAGATTTCAGCATGTGGCTTTTTAAGACCCTCTTGCTCGGACACTAGTATAATATCCATATACTTCTCAATCTCTAGAGCGGAAATATTCAGTAACTGAAATTTAGTAAATCCATTTGTAATCATACCTAATAATAACCCTCTATTTTTAAGTTCTTGTAAAACATATTCCATATGAGGAAAGGGAGTACAATGATGTTGAAAATTGCTTATGTAATCCTCTAATAATTGCTCCCAAGTTACACTTGAAATAGAATATTCTTGGAGTAATTGCTGATATACTTTGTCTTTCCAAACGTATCCTCTATTATCTAGTTCAATGAACCTCGTTACATATTGTTCTTCAGGTATATGCTTAAATTCATTGATGTACCTTTTATATTGATCTCTAATAAAGAGCTTAAGAGAACAATCCCTATCTAATAGAGTTCCATCTAAGTCAAAAATCATAGCTTTAATCACTCTTTCTTCCCCTTTTCATCAGAATTCTTGCTACTATTTAAAATAAGTCCTAGATAAAAAAACAAATTGTATACATAGTTGATTCACAAATCATCATTTTACTTCTTTCACTTTAATAGACATACTACCAATCGTACTCGCACCGTTTTTCATGGTTACTTTTACATCCCCCGCTTCTTTAAACGTATAAGGAGACAGTTCATAAATTTCTTTTATTTTAAATTTCTGATTCAAGTTTTGTATAGATCTAGCCGTAAGCAAAGACATTTTAGGTTCCCAAACTTCTTCTTTTCCAGATGGATACGTGATGAACATTCGAACATCTGCTGGGTGAATATCCTTCCAAAGTATTATATACATTTTCGTTTCTTGCCCTTTTTTAATCAACGTATCCGAATAATACCCTAACTCTCCAACGTTTCCAAAAACAGTATGTTTCTCATTGTTTACTGTAATATCATTAAACGGGAGTTTGTATGTCATTTTATGATATATTCCGTAAACTAAACAAAAGATAGAAATAATCGCAAGTCCTAGAAGAAATTTTTTCAGTTGTTTCCCTTGAAAACTTACCATCATAACTGAATTTGGAGCGAATTTTTCTGCTAATAAAAAAACAAGGATCACAATTAAAATTCCAATCCCGATAAAAATATACATACAATTCCCTCCCCCTTGATATATGTAAATTGTACCCCTTATAACGCTTTTTCTCACCGCCCTCTCGTTTTCCTTCCTTATTAATATAAAAATTTTGAAAGTGAAGAAACTCACTCTTCTACAGCCATTAAATATTACTAACAAGATGTTTTCTCTGAAATAATATATATATGAGCGATCCTATAAAATTAGAAAGGACAAGCCGTTTATTTTGGGAGAAGATAAACATAATAATTTTTCACCCATATAAAAATGGAACCGTAATACATACAGCTCCATTTTCCATATACCACTATTCCTTTATATTTTTAAAATGTTTCTAATACAATTTTTCCAATTGTACTTCCCGTTTCAATCATCGCATGTGCTTTTCTAATATTAGCAGCGTGAATTGGCGATAACGTCTGGTTTAATGTCGTCTTAATCGTATTTTGCTCAAGCAATTCACTCACTTGATTTAATAAAAGGTGTTGGTTAATCATATCTTCTGTATAGTACATAGGTCGTGTAAACATGAATTCCCAAACAAATGTAGCACTTTTACTTTTTAATAAACCTAATGCTAATGGTTTCTCATTTTCTACAATTGAACAAATCCCCCCTTGTGGTTTGATCACTTCTGCCATACCGTTCCAATGTTGATCCGTATTATTTAAGCAAAAAATGTAATCAACTTCTGCTATTTCAATCTGTGACAATTGTTCTTTAAATGACTTATGGTGATTGATCGCATAATCAGCACCTAAGCTTTTCACCCACTCTTTCGTTTCATTTCGAGAGGCTGTTGTAATGACGTTAAGACCCGCCCATTTCGCTAATTGTATCGCAATAGAACCAACACCACCTGCACCGCCAATGATTAAAATATTTTTTGATTTGTTCTTTTCCTTATTATTAAAATCAATTGCTAAACGTTCAAACATTCCTTCCCACGCTGTAATAGCTGTTAAAGGTACAGCAGCTGATTGTGCGTGAGTTAAATTTTTCGGTTTTGTTCCAACAATTCTCTCATCTACTAGATGATATTCACTATATGTACCAGGTCTTGTGATACTCCCTGCATAAAAAACTTCATCACCCGGTTGAAATAATGTACAATCTTCTCCAACTTCTACAACAACGCCACTAGCATCCCATCCAAGTATTTTAGGCTCTTCTTCTTTTTTATCTTTTGGCGCACGAACTTTTGTATCAACGGGATTAACAGAAATGGCATGAATTTTAACGAGTAAGTCTCTTCCTTTCGGTGTAGGTCTTGGTAATTCAATATCAATCAAACTATTCTCATTTTCGATAGGTAGATATTCTAATAAACCAATTGCTTTCATGTTCATTTCCTCCATTTAATAAAATTTGTCTTCTCCTTGCATTATAAATTGCAAAATTAAATTATGTAAGAAGGCACATTCATGTAGTATAGTATCATTAGTGTTACTGTTACCATCAATAAATATTACTATGGAGTGCTGTCTTTATGAGGAATAGAAAAAGCGGTTATGGTTGCCAGGAGGGTTGTCCTGTTGAAATAACACTTGATGTTATCGGCGGAAAATGGAAAGGTGTTATTTTGTATCATCTATTAGATGAAAAAAAGCGTTTCAATGAGTTGCGGAGATTAATCCCCGGCATTACACAACGAGTGTTATCTTTACAATTAAGCGAACTAGAAAATGACGGAATTGTACATAGAAAAGTTTACCCAGAGGTTCCCCCTAAAGTAGAGTATTCTTTAACTGAATTCGGAAGGACACTAGAACCGATTATTGTCCAAATGAGGAACTGGGGAAAAATGTACAAATCTCGGTTAGTGGAAAAATCAGAAACACTATCATAATAACTGTTTAACCCACATGTTTTCTTGTAACAGTATGATACTTTTTTAGCACATATACACTGGGAATCAATCAGTCACAATAGAAAATTAAATTGAAATAGGAAGCTGTATTATATCAGCTTCCTATAATTTTAAAAAATATATTTAAGATTAGCTCCCCACATGTTTTTGTGACGAAATTGAAGGCTGACTAGAATTTTCTTGTTTTGTGATGGGAGATACGAAGATTGGGTTACTTTTGAATAGCACACTGACTGCATATGCAACGATTACATTTAATATAAGAGCAACAAGGCCGATATTTATATTGTAAATACTAATTTTTCCTATACTCATTCCAAGTACCGCCACATCTCCGACAAGAATACCTGCGGCAATTCCAATTGGAGTAAGTTTACGAATAAAGAAAACACCGATAAATCCTGGAAGAATCTGTCCAAATCCATAATAAGCTGTATTAACAAGAGATATCATTAAGCTAGGGGCAAAAATCGTTATGGCCATAGATAGCAGTAAGTATAAGATAACTACAGCTTTAATTGATTTTAGCTGCGCTTGTTCCGATATATTCTTTATAAGATTACGAGAAACTAAAGCACCAATGACGAGACTAATCATAGATAGCACTACAATGCCTGATAACACTGCTCCTGCTGCAATGACGCCAATTAACCAAGGAGGCAGCAGAGAAATTGCCGTAGACATAAATGCACTGTTAGGTTTGGCTAGATTTGGTATTGTAGCCAGAGCAAAATACGAGATAATGATTAAAAACGGAAACATAAACATATAGAGCGGCATGACAATCTGTGCTTTTTTTATCGCTCGTTCAGAACGGCCAGTAAAAAACACACCTGTAACATGAGGAACTGCATAAAATGCAAATGCTTGAAAAATGATAGTTGAAATTGCAAAGTTCATATCCATTGGTTTGTCAACTTTGACTAAAGCCCCCTGCTGTTTCGCCATTTCAAATAGGTGGGACACACTGCCAACCTTGTGTAAAACTGCTCCGCCTACAATCACAATAGCAAGAAACATCAGGATATCTTTTACGATAGAAATAATAGCCGGTGCTTTGACGCCTGATACTGATATGTATATATAAGCCATAACTCCAGCGATAATAGTCGCTACAGGAGCTGATAAGTGAAACCCCAGTGCATTTAAAGAAACAACCAGCCCTTCGAATTGTAATTGAGCCCATGGAATCAAAAAAACGAGTGCTGTTATCGTAACAGTCAATTCCAGACCTCGATGCGAGTAATGACCTTTAAAAATATCCGCTATGGTCATAGCACCGTACTGCTTACCTGCCCTCCAAATTAAAGGTGCAAAGAAATAACCGACAGCATAAGCCAATAAGATATACCCTAAAAACCATATTCCATAACTTGGCCCTTTTGCATATACACCACCTGGAAATCCTAAAATAGTACCTACACCGTAGATTTCACCTACAGCTAAGAAAAATAGTAATATAGCGTTAAATTTTCGGCCTCCTACTAAATATTGCTCTACGCTGAGTTGCTCACTCTTCTCTCTTGAATATACAGCATACAGAATAGTAGAAAGTATGATAACAGAAAAAATAATAAGTGACATACGGTATCCTCCTTTTCTATAAATCCCCCTTCAAATTATGACGATCATACAACATCCAAGATAACCAAAGACAAAGCGAGGTAAGCGGCAGCCATAGAAAAATCCAAAAATAAATGATTGGGAACCCCATGATGCTTATATCAGATGATGCAATAAATGGTAAGACACCAACAATAGCTACAAACGGAATAATCATTCCAATAAGAATACTGCCGAACTTCATAGTGTACACCTCCTTTCAAAATAATATGACAATTTATAGAATTATCATTTTCTACATAAAATGGTAATTTCCTTTTTTGATTCAAAATTAATAACAATGAATATAGACCAAAGCATATAAAAGCACGGTCGACAAGTAAAATCGGCCGTGCTTTTTGTAAACTCATAACTTATCTTACACAATTTTGGTGATATCGAAACATCACGAAACATAAGAAGCAAAATCATGCTAAAAATAGGGAAGATAGCACATTAGTGCGAATTAAGATCATAGGGGCCTCGTCCATCCAGTCTTGATAGATAAATTGAACTACCCCCACCTACCGTTTCGCGCTTGAGATGGGAGTCTGCTCGCCAGATATGATAAATAAGCAGTTTTCTTCATTTTGAATTCTAAAACCTATGTTTCTTATTTTTTTACCACTCCAAAAGTAATTTTCATACTTGGAGCGTAAATTAAAGAGGAATTAATATTAAACGCTTTAGAAAATCGTAGTTCTGCTTCATACTGATCCTGTGCTTCAGTAAATGTAGCCCCTCGATTTATTAAGTTCTCAATAAACTCTTTCCTTTCAGTAGGAGCTGCACCTAATCCTTCTTCTTTGAGTGAATCATATAATCTCTGTTTATCTGTTTCATTCATATTAGAGTCAAGAAAATTAACTTTATCACTAACCCGGCAATCAATGTTTTTTACACCTAATTCGCTCATATAGGTCGGTAACTTAATCCCGATGTTTCCATCTTTTCCATTTCGTTTTGTATCTTCTTCAAACAGTTTTTGAAGAAAACCAAGCTGAATAATTTCTGATTGGTCGTGTTTGTTAAGATTGTACGAAGACATATTGGAAATCCAGTGCGGTTCAAAACATATGATATTACCTTCATCAATGACTGAATGAATCATTTTCTGCAACATTTTTATCGGATCAGCCATATGTAATAAAAATGCATGACACACCGCTATGTCATACTTACTCTCTAATTCAATTTCAGTAACATCAGCTTCAATAAATTCAGCTTCATATGGAAGGTCCTGAAACAGACTCTTTGCTGTATGAATCAATTGCTGTCCTTTATCAATGCCTGTGTATCTTGAACCTAGCGGTAACAGAGGTAACAGTTTTAGCCCTAAATATCCATACCCGCATCCAAAGTCAATAATATGTACGGGTTTAGAAATTTTCCAAACTGAATTCACTAAAAACCCTAAATAGTCATCGTTGTAATATAAATCTCTTGTATTCTTTAAATAATCCAACTTATGATCCCAATAATAATCTTCCAATATAACAAGCTCCTTTCTCCATGTTTAGTTAGTATTTCGAGTTAACTTAAATCACAAAAGCAGAAATTTATTTCAGTGGAGCTTTATCCTTCATCTACGAATGGTTATGTTCTCTTGAAATTCCCTTTCCTTTCTCCTGTTAAATACCGCAAACAATATACCAAGACAGAAAGAACCTATAAAAGATGAGAGAACTCAATCATCCACGCCCTTATCAAAATTAAGACTAAATAGAAGAGATTTTAGTTGTATGCTATATATATTCAATTAACATAACCTACCATTTTATGTATAATCAAATGGTATATTTCGGAAACTACACGGATTGTAATCTGAAAAATGGGTTAAAAGAATAGGAGGAGTATTATGACTCGTTGTACAAATTGTAAGGCGAAATGGAAAGCAAAAGATGTATGGTCTCTTTTTTTTCAAAACGCTGGTAAGGATTGTCCGTATTGTAATCAAAGACAATATATTTCAGCCGAAACCTTTCGTTTTTCAAGTGAAATTTTACGTTGCCTCTTTTTATTCCTTTTTCCGTTCTTCGTTGAACTAAGCGATGAGAGCCCTTTAGAAGACTTTAAGAAAAAATAATATAGATTTACTCCGTTTTACCTCCCCTTCTATTTTAATAAAAAAAGATTAACCAAAACATTCTCTTTTTAATTTCACTAAAAACGAGAGATTATGGTGAAAAAAATTCTAAGCGTAAGAAAATCAAGGATTTCACTTCCAGTAAATGTATTAACGTAGAAAATATGATATTTAGTTGAATGTACCTCTAATATAAGACTAAACAAAAAAAGGAGAGTATGTATAACAACCCTCACGCCTGAAGACAAGTTCTATTCAGCTGCCTTGTTCCGAAACTTTCGTATATCTTTCATAATAAAAAGGACAGATATGAAAACAACAGCATTACAGAGAAGCATTAAAAACATATTAAACATCGAGTTTCCTCTTGTTGATGCTATGGCACCTCCCAATCCAAAAAAGAAAAGCAAAGAGTTAGATGGATATAGATAATTCCTACGTATGATAACAAATAAAACACTAAATATGACTAATATATATGTAACGTATTTCAATACTTCTACCAGCGCTTCCATTACTTACTCACCCCTATCTCATTCCTTTATATTCCATTTTATCATGTAATACACAGAAAAAATATATTGTATTCATGTGAAATTAACATAGCAGCTCATTATATTACTCCCTCCTTTTGTAAATAATCATTTACAATAAACAGAAGAAAACGTTTATTTTACCGAAAAATAGTAATATAATATTTACTAAATTGATAGAGGGAGAACAATGATGGCTGATAAAGATTTAGTAAACGAATACTTGAATCTGTTGATGAATATGTTTGGAACTTTCAAGTTATTATCCGAAAAATCATCAGAATTTACACATATAGAACAACATGTAGTTGAGTATGTTTCCCAGCAAAGTAAACCTGTAAATTTGAAAACGATAGCTCATGATTTAAACATACCGAAGCAACAACTTAGTGTAACAGTGCGTAACTTAGAGAAGGCTGGCTATATAATTAAGAAACAAGATGATTCAGATAAACGAGCAATTTTAATTTCACTAACGAAAAAAGCTGAAGATGTACAGTATGAACGCTGGAAACAGATATATAACAATTTCACGGATAATCTTGAAAAACTTTCGGATGAAGATCGGCGTGACTTGTTGTACGGATTACATAAAACAAATAGAATGCTAGCAAAAATGGTCGAGGATAATTAATCATGAAGTAAAGAGAACGTGTTTCGATTAATGGAATCGGACACAAAATCCCTTACGTAAGAATAGGCTGAATTTATTTTCACAAATAACACTATTATTGATTTTTCTTCTAGTACAACAGGAGCTCTGATACAGCAGTTTGAAATGGAGGATTTTTATGGTGAAAATGATAGATTTACAATCGGTTCAAGGCACAATGCTCATCCCCCTATGGGGACGTGCCAGTGGCAGCGAGAAGAATCCAGAAATTTTGGATGACAAAGAAGCTATTAACATTATCAAAGAATGTGATTTTGATTTTGCCGATATAGCCGAAACTTTTGGCGAATACGGCGGGATAACCTACATCGTTCGTGCTCGCAAAATTGATGACACAATCCGAAATTTTATCACTAAGCACCCTCGAGCTACCATTGTGAACATCGGCTCTGGGTTAGATACCACTTTTTCAAGAATCGACAACGGTACGATCAATTGGTATAATCTCGATTTACCCGATGCAATAGCTTTTCGTAAAACTTTAATAGCAGATTCACCGAGAAATGTCAGCATTGCCAAATCTTTTTTTGATATTTCGTGGTTTGACGATATTAAGTTTAATGAGAATGATGGAATACTCTTCGTCTCAGCAGGAGTTTTTTATTACTTTCAAGAAAATCAACTTAAAGAAATGTTTTCTGCCATGGCACAGCGCTTTCCTGGCGGCGAATTGTATTTCGACGCGGAATCAAAATTTGCGCTGGGGCTTTCAAACCGTACAGTTAAAAAGTCTGGTAACAAAGGCGCCATGATGTACTTTTACGTCAATAATCCAAAATCTATGGAAAAATGGTCATCAAAAATAAAGGTATTAAACTGTGAATCGTTCTTTAAAGGAATACCTACAAAAAAACAATGGGAAAGCAGCACACGCGTAATGGTACGAATTGTTGATTTGATAAAGATGCTGAAATTCGTCCATCTGCGCTTTGAGGACAGATGAAAGTAACTCTAGAGACCTAATAAGATTACAAGGTATGAAAAATGCCAGTATAATTGACGGAATGTTGATAATGGAAACAATGAAAAAACATGGCTCTTTGCCATGTTTTTTTTCATAAATATCTTTTAGGGATATCGATTTGTCTAATTGAATATATATTATGGAATCATTCATCAAAAAGGGGATATATGATGACATTATCAAAACTGATTCAAACCTTGTCATTATTAAGCGCTGTAGCTGTTCTTGTTGTCTCTGTTTATGGTTTTATCACCGACTCGATCAGCTCCAATATTTTAATGATTCTACTATTTGTAATGACCGTACTTCAAGCAGTTAGAGCTTATCAAATAAAACAAAAAGCTACATTTATGCTTACCTTTTGGGTGGCTATATTTATACTCCTTGTATTAGGAAAAATATACTTCTTATGATACAAAAATGAAGCCTTTAGTAAAGGCTTCATTTTTATTAAGTTAGAATTTTAGGGGGATGACAATGAATAATATACAAGTGATGGTATGGCTTTTTCCAATACTTTTTATTTTTCACGATTTTGAAGAAATAATTTTCATACAACCATGGATAAGGAAAAACAGACGCTATTTATGTGAAAGATTTCCTAGGTTATCAAAAAGGTTATTACCTCATTTTGATAATATCACAACATCATCTTTCGCCCTTGGAGTGGCAGAAGAATTTATTTTAATTAGTATAATTACAATTGTTTCTTATGTGATGAATTGGTATAGCCTATGGGTAGGTTTGTTTATTGCATTTACTTTACATTTAGTAATACATTGCTTTCAAACATTAATCATAAGAAAATATGTCCCTGCTATTATTACAAGCATTATTTGTTTACCTATCTGTATTTATATCATTAAGCATATAGTACAGTTATTCCCATTAGATACTATTGTCTTGTATTCAATTTTAGGCTTTATAATTATGGTGGTCAATTTAGGTATCATTCACAAAGTTATGGATATATTCAACAAATGGTTAGTTCAATATGAACAGTAAAACGAATGCACTTATCTTGGAGTTTATTGATTCGTGAATACAATTTCTTTCATAGACGACTTGATGTACTTTGGAATGCGAGGGCAATTCATCCCCATCTTAAACTGGACTATGCCTTGTGCGTATTGAAGGTGGGGTTTTCTTGCCCGTTAATGCGGGATAAAAAAGAAAAGAACCAATTTTTTGGTCCTTTTGTACGCCTTCTTGAATTAACACACCCTTTAGTTCAATTTTCGATTTGGCTTTCCATATCTCACTAAAACGTGCCACAATAGTTTTAATTCCTGAAGCACCTCCTTATATGTTCCGCGATCGCTCCAAGATACTGGATTGCGATTCAAGTCCAATACGGCAGATCCAATTATGTTCGCATCGATATAATTATTTCGTGCAATGCGCTTTGCCAAGGAAGGCATTGTTGGACCTCTAAAATCCGTAGGAACCTCGTCTACCATAAGTACAAAGCCCATGTGCCAATAAAGTTCAATGGAATACTTAAGGCATATTTGTTCTAAGGTTCTCCCTACATGAGTGTCCTTGAATGAAGGATCTGCAACAAGCACTTCCACGTCTTCTTTAAGGGAAATATCTCCATGAACCTGTGCTTCAATATAGTGGTTAAGATTGCGGTTTGGCTCTTTGTTTGCTAGGTCCGTAAATGGCCTTTCTAGATTAACAAGCAAATGATTGATTAACCTTGCTGGCGTCAGGTTTCTTTCACCGATTGCAAAATCTTTTAAGAACGCCTCTTCCAAGAGAGCAGCCAAAATGATGTCAAACTCTTCATAAGTCCCCTTTTCTTTTGGGTCTTGATGCGAATCCAAATACGTGTATGTGGTGCGATAAGAAACCTCAGGAGATAGAAGAAAATAGCATGATCCAAAACGTGGAGCAGGCCCATCTAGATGTAACATCAAATTTAGTGCCCCATATTTAGGCCGTTGGTTATTGGTTGTGCCCTCCAGTTGATATGCTCCTCCAAAAATTCTTTTCTCCCAAAGGTCGCGTTCACCACCAGGGTAAGCGGATACGCTGCCATTAGATAATAATGTTTCAAACTGGCTCTTATATACTCCTTGCTCAAGCAGTGCTTCAGCAACGCTTTTCATAGTCGAATCTGGTCTATCTGGATGAAAATGTAGACCAATCTTTGCGTAAGACTTTAAATTAGCAACAGCATTTTCAAATATTTTATCCGAGATATTAGACATTTTAAGTATGTGATTAATTGTTGCTTTAGCCTCATGTTTATGGTTCCTTGCATACTTTGTAATATGCTCTAAAGCCAATAGTTGAGACCTCGATAATTCCATGAACAGATCTCTCCTTTCAAAAAAATTCCCTTAGTATAATTTGTTCTCCTTGTATTTCAAATGAAGTTTGATTCACAATCTATTCCCCAAGCCGTAGATTTAAAAGTACTTAGCTAAATTTCAATATGAGATTGAATGAATCCTTCTGAAAAGTATTTCGACTTATTCTTTACGGAAAGTGTTTCGAATGTTTATGAATGGAAAAATATGAATTGTTATTCATGTGGATACACCAACATCGTGTGATATTCACAGTGCTGGTAATATCTTCAGCAAGCATCTGTATATTGACTTTTATGCATAACTTAACTATGATTAAATATCAAACAGACAGTATTTTCTAAAAATTCTATATTTTATAGTTAAGGAGGTGAAATAACGAGGAAAGAACGTAACGACATACATCTGGATAGGATGTTACATTTCCGATTTCCTAGCTTACTTAGAAAGCAGGGAGAAAAGATTGCATTTTTTATAGGTTCAACACGGTGCGAAATATCACAATTCATAACTACACTGCTTCACTTGGATGAAGCATACAAAATGTAAAAGAAGTTATTATTTTTGAATTACATAAAGAATGTTTCGTTTTATCAATTGTTGTTTTACTTACTTATTTCGTTTCAATGTGAATAAATCTACTACAGCTGCGCTAACATATCCATGAAAATAAGGGGGCACATGATGAAGAATAAATATAGATATTTTATCATTTTAATGATCGTTCTCATGACTGTTATTAATTATATAGATAGAGGTGCACTTTCATATGCACAATCTGCAATTATAAAAGAATTCCACTTAAATCCTGTAAGTTGGGGGGCAATTCTCGGCTACTTTGGATATGGATACATTTTTGGGGCCTTATTTGGCGGAGCACTGGCAGATAAAAAAGGACCGAAATTTATGTGGATTCTTGCTGGTGCTAGCTGGTCACTCTTTGAATTAGGAACAATATTTGCTGGGCAAGTAGGCGCTGCGCTATTTGGTGGTTCAGCATTAGCTGGTTTCGCTGTGTTTCGAGTATTATTTGGTTTTGCGGAAGGTCCTACATTCTCAACGATGAATCGAACAATGGCTAACTGGGTTTCTCCAAAGGAAAAAGGCTTCGCTGTAGCACTTGGATTAATAGGAACACCAGTAGGTGCTCTCGTTACTGCACCAATTGTTGTTGGTCTTCTCTCTATTACCAACTGGAAGATCACGTTTATTATTTTAGGTATAGTAGGATTACTATGGACAATCGTATGGTCTAAAGTCTTTACGGATTTGCCTGAAAATCATCCAAAAGTTTCAGAAACAGAGCTGCAAGAAATTCGAAATACGGATAGCTTACTTGTTGGTGAAAGTCAATTCGAAAACAATCATCAAATACATACACCTTGGTACCATTTTTTCAAAAACCCTACCTTAGTCATGAATGCCATTGGGTATTTCGCGTTTTTATATGTGAATATTTTACTATTGACCTGGACTCCTAAATATTTGCAAGATGAATTTGGATTTTCATTAGCCTCGCTTGGTTATTTAGGAATGATTCCATGGGTTGGTGCTATTTTTACAGGATTATTAGGCGGGAAAATTTCAGATAAAATACGTGAGAAAACGGGGAATCTGCGTCTGGCAAGATCTTGGTTTACAGTTGCTTCCTTATTTTGTACAGCTATCTGTTTTATGCTCATTCCGACTGTCAAGAGTCCTGCAATGGTACTCACCTTAATGTGCATAGGGAATGCATTCAATTACTTACCGAACTCGATTTACTGGACGGTTGTATTAGATACTGAACCAAATAAGGCGGGCACATTTGGTGGCGTAACTCATTTCATTGCAAATCTCGCTACGATCATTGCTCCAACTTTAACAGGAAGCCTTGTTGTCAAATATGGATATCAAGCAATGTTTATTGCTGCTGCAATTGCAGTCATAATAGGCATGATAGCCATGGTTTTTGTGAAACCAGGGAAACAAAAACCTTCATTAATAGATTCTAAAGCTGTTCATAGTCGAAAAGCGTAATGTCAATTGTTTCGATATCTCGATAATCCAAAGACAAAAAACACCTAATTAAATAAGTGATTTTTTGTCTTTCTGGTTTATAAAATACATTTTTAAATCTTTCAAGGATGTTTCCTGTATCTTTAGTGTTCCGTATGTTTCATTTCCAAGTCTAAATGCAAGGCTTATTCTATAAAAGTCTTCATAATATCAAAAAAAGAAATTAGAGTGATTGCTGTAATAAATGTTTACCAAAAACTAATGTATAATAATGTAAATGATTTTGAAATTTTGAAGATATTGTCTGCATGAGGATGATGTTTGAAAATGTACTTTTGTATCATTAACGAGAGGGGAAATTTATGTGAACTTTAATGTAAATGAAGCTGTTGAGATTCTTGATCGTACACCACAAACATTGGAATATTTTTTATCTGGCTTATCTAATGGATGGTTGCAATGCAATGAAGGAGAAGCGACATGGAATGTCTCTGAAGTGATTGAGCATCTCATTGAGGGAGAGAAAAACAATTGGATACCGAGGCTAGAATTTATTCTCCAGGAAGGTGAAAATAAACCCTTTCCTCATTTTGATCGTTACTCCCACTTAATCAATAAATCTGAAGGATCTATTGAACAAAAATTGTTTGAGTTTAAAACAATTAGAAAGCATAACATAAACAAACTTACATCACTTATTAATTCTGAATTACATCTTGAATTGACGGGATACCATCCTGCATTTGGTGTAGTGAAGGTAAGAGAATTAATTTCAACATGGGTTGTTCATGATTTAACACATATTTCTCAAATCGTTCGTGTTATGTCTGAAAGGTACAGAGAAGACGTTGGCCCATGGGATGTATATTTGAGTATATTAAAAAAGAAATAACAAAAATCATCGATTCCTTAACGTACAGGAAATCGTTTTTTTCTTTGTAGAATTGTATTTAGCGTACGAAATTCACGTTTTGATGGCTCTACCCCATCGCTATCAGGTTAAGAAATTCATTGTTCCCCAAAACGAAAAAAACGTTATTCTTTTACGGGTAATTTTGATAAAAACCTGTAAAATTATGATGTCATAATCACTCATTCTAATAGAATTTGTTTTTATTAATGTAAATCGTGGAACTGGCGCGGGGGCCAAAAATGCACTTGATTCCGAATCGATGTTTCCATGAGTTTCAGTCCTTTCTGCTTCAATCCCTCTATAACAAAACGCACTTTTCGTAATCACACAAACGAAAACACGGCAGAGAAATAAAACCGGCCGTGTTTTTTGTACAGTCATAATTAGTGTTACAGAACATAAAAAAACGAACAGATTTATGCATTCCGTTCGTGTCAGGAGTATACCTAATCATTGTCACTCGACAGAAGAATCATGTTTTTTCTAAATTATAGGATGAATCCCTACTGAAAAAACTAGTTTATAAAAATTTCTTCTATTAGGATTTCTTCGGAAATCTCATCATTCGGTTTATATCCCTGTTGTAACAAATCATTAATGTAAATTCGATTATAAATAAATGCAAATACAAACGCCGATAAAAATGGTAGAAATATTGAAAGAATTAACAATATTAATCCCCATTTCCAGTCACCTCTAAAAAAAGGCGAAAAAAAACTAAAAAAAAGTACAGTCCAACTAAATCCAACTTTTGCTACTTTTAGCTGCCTTGTTCGTTCATGAATCAGATAAACATCCATATAAAGACCATTCCCTTTTAACTATATATAAACTTATAAATATTTTAGCTCAATTTGTATCACAAGTATACCTAATTATTGTCACACTTGTATTTGAAATTTCCTTTTTATGTAGGTTCTATTAAGCTGAAATGTTGATATTTAATTATGAACAATGACTGTCTAAATTTGACAGTCATTGTTCAGCTAACATATGCATTAGATACGCCAGTTTTCAGATTTATCTATAAATCGAAAATCCACATATCCTTGTGACAAAATTTCTTGTTGTATATTGGGAAAATCCCCTATATTTTTCACAAAAATAGCTATCTCATAACAATCTATAATTACGAACATCAAACTACATTTACTATTTAAAAATTCTTGGATAGTATGTACTGGCGTATTTTTTATTTCGAGTATGGGTATTTCGTGTGGGTAAGCTCTAAGATTTAAAAATATTGGATAAAAGTATTCTATCCCTTTTAACTCTTCTTTTAACTTACTCCCAGTCTCAAACTCTTTGTTATCTAAAAATCTATAATCATCATCCCAATCATTATTCGTTTTTACTAATACATCATTTTCATCGATGTGCCAATTGTAATTCACCATTTTTATAAATAATTCTAATATGTTCTCTATTTGAAGGTTATATTTACCCCTAGGCACTTCAAAATAAACACCGACTTTATCCATTTTCAATACATCCTTTTGCTTTTTAATTTACCACTTATTGAACTAAGCTATCTGTTAGTTCAATAAGGCTGTCTTACATTCATTAGATGATTAACTTTATTTGACGAATTCTTTATTTGTTAAATAGCGCTCGCATAGGCTGATACTTACAAATACATCTTTAATATTCGTTGTTGTTGCGACAAACCCTTTCATTTCAAGAAATTAAACCCCTACCTTTAGTGATTACCGCACCTTTATATCGGTTAATCCAATGACTTAACGAACATGATAATCGTACACATATATTCAATAGATGTTAGTAACAGCTCTTTTGGTAATTTCATTTTTTTACTGAAAACAAAAAAACTGCCTAATTGTAACAGTATAATCCCATACTAAACTCGTAATTGAGTGGTATCTTAATACAAAGTTCTTCTTCTCATCCATTGCGTCGCAACCCATTTTTCACCTTTGATAACAGGTGCACCGCCATGTAAAGTGAGCTCGTTTAATGATGCATCCTGATAAAAATATTCAAAATATACCGCCATTCCTTTTTTCGGAGATACAGAAAGGTTGAGTTTTGGAAAGAAAGTCTCTCCGCCTTCTTCTACATGATTTAAGTACATGACAAGAGTACTAATACGATTGTTATTTGCTGCCGCACTGTTTTCTGCAAAAAAATCATAATGCGCTTTATATTCTTGGTCAACAGTATAATTTAAAATATGTAATCCTTCTCCATGTTCAACTGGAACATTCATGATTGAAGCGATTCGTCTTTCGATTCTAGTAGCAGCCTCACTTTCTTCTAAAAACGTACCACTACTCGTCCGAATATCATTTATTTTGCGCGAAGCACCAATTTTAGAACGTTTCATTTTATTTTTAGACATTTCAATTAACATTTCACACTCTTCATCGCTTAATACATTCGCTAACACGACAATAAGAGGCTCTTCTAATCTTGAAATAATTTGGATTTCTCTATCTTCTGTTACAATTGTGTTTCCAACGTGGTTAAAAATCGTTAGTTCCTTATTTTTAACTGGTTGATTTTCCGCTGTCATGTTCCCCATCTCCCTTAAAAATGATTGGATATTATGAATATATCACACTTTCTCTCTATTCACTTTATTCTGATAATAATAACAAAAACTTTTCCGTTATATGTTTTAACACGAGAAAAAATCTCGACCCAAACGAGAGCTGAGATTCATATTCTTTTCTCTTTCTCATATTGTGTTAAGGAGAGATGGTTGATAAAGCAGAAGAACCGTACGGGTAAACATGCTTCATAAGCTGTTTGGAAAGAAGAATCATGGCTCATTGAAAACCCCTAATCCTCCAAAACCTCCGAACAAAGCAATTAGACTTCTCCACGTAGCTGTAACATTTTAAGATTAGTGAAAAATAGAATCGTTGCAATCATCCATAATAAAAATACAAGTACTATCATCCCATTATTCGAATTCGAATAAAATCGATAGCATATTGGGCAATTTTCTTACGATTAAGTACAATTCCTGAATGACCACAATTATATACATACCGTCTAGGCCTTCCCCACGATTCCCATAAATGGCTTGTATCTTCAATATGAACGTATTGATCATGTTTTGCTGAAATTAGTAAAATATTATCTTTATTCATCATAGGAATAGCTTGACTAGGATCTATTATCTTCCAATATTCAACCAAATCTTTATAAGTGACTCCATTATCTTGTAAATCAGCTTTGATGTATTTACCAGGATTCGTCTTCCATATTGAATAAGAAAGACGGTTCGCATAAAATACGGAAACTAACACATCAATTTCTGATTCAACAAGGGCCGTTAAATTAGTAATAAATCCTCCTAAGCTAACACCAATTAAAACCACAGGCCCTTTTTTATTTTTCTTAATCCATTGTATCAATCCCCTTAAATCGGCTACAGCCTGTTGGGTTGATTGTACTGTTCGCTCAATATTGGCACTAATCATGTATTCTCCACTATATAGTGAACACTCAGGTTTTCGTTCAAAATGATATGGCAGCGTAAAATAATACATATTCCATCCCAGGCCAATCATTTGATTATGAAATATGTTTTTTACACGTTTACTGGAATCCATTCGCCACCCGTGGACCAAAATAACATTAGTTGCATCTTCATTTCCAGCTAAAAACGCTTCTCCTGGTATAATGTCATTACATGAATACCCTGACTTAACATTACTATTATATAAAAATTTAACGATTTTATAATTTTGTTCATTCGAACCTTCAATACTGAATTGAATATCTACAGGTCCTGTCTTATAAAAGGTTTGAACATCTTCTCCATCCAAATTTGCTTTCGGAAAAGAAGAAAATTGGCATTCATTACTTCTTTTTTTATGCAAATCATATAAAGCAAATTGATCTATTATTTTTGAGAAAAACAAAAATTCTTCCTCCAATTCTATAATTAATCATGAAATATCGTAACATCTTAAATACTATTTTGTTATAGTACTTCTGATCTCTTTTTTCAACTGTTCAATTGCTATAGAATGGGCCAAATTCTTATCTACTGTCATGATGCGAGGCTTAGCAACATGACAAGACCGCAAAACTTTCTTGAAAAAACGCTTCGCAGCCATTGTGTCTCTTGTTTCACTAAGATAAAAATCAATCGCGTTTCCTTTGGAATCCACTGCACGATATAAATACATCTGCTGGCCTTTACTTTGATATATGTCTCATTCACCCTTCAGGAACAACTTTATTATTTGTGAACAGAAACAATAACTGTTTAAATTTCCCTCAACTAAAATAATAACCTACCTTCTTGCAAATCCTCTGGATGTTTGACATACAAAGTATAATCCCCCATCGCTTTGTGCAGTACATCTAATAAAACTGGTGAAAGTTTTTAAAACCAGGTAAATACGCCGCATTTCGAATCGTATTAAAAAAATCATCTTTCCTTCTTAGTATAGCTGTTTCACTGCCCAATAGTGAAAGCGGGCAGTCTTCCTTATTCCAATTAATTTCGTTATTTTCTAAGAATTGAGCTACACAGCAATTTAGTTTATCATCTCAACAAATCTCTGTAGGGCAGCCGAAAAAAGTACATCTTTTCTCATAATAAAATAAGTTGGTACCTTGGAATATTTCTGAGGTAGAGAAGTCAAAGTTAAAGACTGCTCATGGTCTTTTAGAATTGATTTAACCATGATAGCTATTCCCATTCCTGCCTTCACACAACCGATAATTGCTTCAATCGTACCGAATTCTAATACACGCTTTGGATAAATGCCCTCTTCTTTTAACCACTTTTCTACTATGCTACGATAATGGCAGCCATCACCAAAGGCTAACAAAGCAATTTTATTCAGCTCTTGGATATCAATTAAAGGCTGATGGCTAATAATTGTTAATTCTTCCTCACAAAACAGAATTGAAGTCAAGTCTGGATGATGAACATCTTCGACAATGAATGCTCCTTCTAGTTTACGTTCGAGTACAAGTTGAGTTAGCTCAGTGCTTGTATGAGTCTCCAACACCAATTCAACATCAGGATAATTTTCATAATAGTTTTTCAGAAGAGGAGGTAAACGGACTGCAGCTGTAGAGTTGGTAGATCCAATCTTCAGTGTACCAAGAGGTTTAGAATGATTACTTTGTACTAATCTTATTGATTGTTCAGTTAAATCTAAAATCTGCCTAGCATATGTTAACAAGATCTCGCCATTGGAGTTTAAAATTACGCCCTTTCCATTACGGTAAAATAATGGGACTCCTAATTCATCTTCTAACTGTTTAATTTTCATAGTCACATTTGATTGAACATATCCTAGTGATTTTGCTGCTTTCGATATGCTTCCTTCTTCGGCTACCCTTTTAAATACAGTTAGATCTTTAATATCCACATAACTCACCTCCAAGATATCAATTTTTTTGATGTTTTTTATCTTTATTATTTATTTTACATGATATCCTCATATTCATACAATAAAAGAGAAAAGGAGGTAATGATAAAATGCTAAAGCAAAAAACAAGAGATACTTTCACTAGCTCATACAAATGGATGATCCTATTAATTGCAACTATTTCACAAACATTCGCTACGTTTGTTACGTACGGAATTGGTCCTTTAGCCTCTTTCTGGCAGCAAGTACATCACCTATCTCAATTTCAAACAGGATTGCTTGTATCAGTTGTAAACATCGGACCTATCTTCTCTATGTTGTTCTTCGGAAACTTAATGGATCGACATGGAGAAAAATGGATTGTAGGAGTAGGGTCTGTCTTACTTGGAGTGAGTATGTTGTTTGCCTATCAAGTTACCAATTATACATATTTAGTTGTTATTTTACTATTTGCAGGAGTCTGGTATGGAACGGCACAACCTGGAGGTAGTAAAGCTATTGTAAAGTGGTTTCCTCCTCAGCGTAGAGGACTTGCAATGGGGATTCGTCAAACTGGAATTCCAATTGGAGGTGCTTTGGCTTCTAGTACGCTTCCTTTCTTTTTTTATAAATATGGCCTCCCTTCTGTAATCCTTGTGCAAACAATTGTAGCTATTAGTGGAGGCTTATTGTTCATCCTATTTTATCTTGAGGAGCGTTCTTCTATTCAAAAGGCTGAAACATTTTCCTTCTTAGCAAAGTTAAAGAAGATACAAGGAAACTATTCTCTCTACCCTATCTTTCTAATTGGAATAACAATGATATCCTTACAAATGGTGCTTGTTGCACATCTAATGAGCTATCTTACAAATGAAGTTCATACAAACCTCCATCATGCTGGGACATTATTAAGTGTGATATTGCTAGGTGGAATGATTGGAAGGATCCTTTTAGCATGGACTAGTGATAATATATGTAAAGGAAATCGTGTAATTCCATTACAGATAACTATTGGTATCACTGTCTTATTACTTCTTTGTATGAGTTATGTCATATCTTATATGACTTTTTGGTTACTCATAATCCTATGCTTCTTTCTTGGATTCTTTGCTATCGGATGGTTTAGTTTATTTATCATATTGGTGTCAGAAAAATCAGATCCGCAATTTATTGGCTTAACTGTAAGTTTTGCTTTAACATTAAATCAATTCGCTATTGTGCTTGCACCTGCGCTGTTTGGCATACTGGTTGACTATCTACACAGCTATAGTGCTCCATTCGGTATCCTAGCTCTTTTCATTGCCTTGAGTGGAATATGGTTAACTATTATCGAGTATCGTAACAAACAATTACCTATTCAATTCACCGACGGAGTCTAAAATAATGATTACTCAACCATTCCTCTAGAGAACATATATCTAGGAGAATTGTCTTTCTATACTCATTCGCAAAGGTTTTAATACAAAGATAGAATAAAAGAGAATAACGTGTATATACTCCTTACGGAATCGCATCCAAATTCGAGAATTGCTTCCAAAAATAAAAGTGCCCGAAGAACAAAATGCACATTTGATGACACTCTTGTATCAAACATACGAAAACACGGTCGACAAGTAAAATCGGCCGTGTTTTTGTACAATCATAGCTTATCTTTTGTGATTTTGATGATATCGGAAGTCATTAATTTATAGAATCCCTGTTATTCCCATAAAAAGAATAGATAATCAAACCTACTCCCGTTAATCCTTTTCCTTTTTCAACAAAAATACCCATACCTTTAGTGTTAGCTTAAAAAACCAATAAAACACAAAAAAGTTGAAGAAAAACCCCAATGGATTAAACCAAAATTCCCATCCACCAAAATAAATGAAATCTTCTGCAGGTATACCGAAGTGAAGAAAATCCCCATCATTTTGTCCTGTTGTAGGAATAAAGGCAAAAACAATAGCAAAAATCAGACTTATAAAATACAACTTCTTTTTGGTTGGATCCATTTTTCTGTGGCTTAACAAATGAAAAGTTATTGAGAATACTATCACTAAAACGAAAAGTATTACCCCCATTTGACACCTCCTCATTATATGTTTTTAGTTCAATAGCTTAATACTGTCAGGAGCAATATCAAATGTTAGCCGAAGTTGTTACTTGGGTAATTTTCTTCGCTTTTTCTTGGTTTATATACTGTATCGAAATGTAAATCTAAACATTCCTTTATCAATAGTCAATCTATTTAGAAACCTAGTTTACCTAGGGTAGTTCGCTTAATATCAAGCGAACTTATTTTTTTGAAGAAATCGGAAAAATGTGTTGGAATAAATTAATAGATTGCGAAGGTAGTACTTAAACTAACGGGTTAGTTCGAAATTTTTCCTATTTCAACCAATTTATTGGTTAATTGTGTTAGGATTAAATTGTATTTATCTAGAAAGGTTGTGTTTATTCGGAAAACAAAATGGTTATTCCAAAGAAGAACGGTATAATTAACTATATTTCTTTAATTATTGGAATTATTTGCTTTTTCATTGTTTTTGTAACACCGACAAGAATAGCAAATATCGGAAATTTGGTTGGAGATTATATAACATTTTTTCTTACGGGAATAGGTATCGTACTTTCTATAATTGGGATAGTGAAGAAAACGGAGAAAAATGTAATTCCTATCATATCTTTAATCCTCTCCTCCTCCTTCTTTATATTTTGGATAATCGTGATTTTCTTATTGTTTACTGGTCAAATTGAATTTGCTCCGTAGTGTGCAAATACTTGGAAATTTTAGTTCAACCAAATAAACATATAAATTCCAAATTATTTATTTGCTTTAAAAGCACTCTATAGTGTGCTTTTTTCTTTTTAATAAAGGCTCTGTTAAATTTAAATGTTGATTTTTATATAGTAATTAGGGGAACCTTCATTCGTCGAGGTTCCCCATTCTTGTTCAACTAACGCCCCCCGTTAGTGAAATTATGCTATTTCATATCCGTTAATTTAAAATAAATTGTTTTTATTATCTTTCGATGGCTGGGCATCCTTGATTTTCAATTTCTTTAGAACCAAATATTTGATAAAAATAGTCTTTTTTAGGTTTTCCATCTTCTTGTGCAGACCCATTAGCACCCAAAAGTATTTTATCCTGTGGTAACTCTTTTATTTTCTTGCCACTTTCATCTACATAAAATGCTTTTAATTGGAATGATCCTGAGTGTTTTTTATTAACCCATCCAAATTCCATCGGAGAAGAAGTATTTATTATACCGTCTTTTGGTACTTTATAGATAATTTCATTATTTTCTATCTGCAAAGGTTTTGCATCTTTCACATCATAATTTATAACTACGCATCCCTCAAAACCATTCGGTAATAAGTATGTTTGGTCAACTCCTTGTTGGTTACTATTTAAAAATAGATAAGTTGCTCCTACTACAATAAAAAATAATAATACTATTCCTATTTTAGCTTTCATAAGCACACCCTTTAGTTTATAATCATTGCACTTGCTCTAAAAATTGTTGAACTTCTTTTGGTGATTTTAAGATAATAACTTTTTTATCCCTAGATAATTGATTAAGTCTTTTTAAAATTACAGGTCTTTTGGTCGTTGGATATTCCCATATCCATTTAAAAAATTCTAAGTCAAACCTTTCTTCGCATCCTTCACCCATATCTGGTCTTGTTCTATTTCGATATTGTACTATTCTTTTGAAAGCACGATAGACACATATTGTTCTATGAATATCAAGAAAGATGATTGTATCAGCTGCGTTAAGTCTTATTTCCATTGTCCCGCCATAATTTCCATCAATAATCCATTCTTCTTGTTTAATTAAATTATTTTGTACTTTTCTTTGTTCATCTTTTGGAACCCCTACCCAATTGGGTTTCCAAAATAATGTATCAAGATGATAAACATTTATTTTTAGCTTTTCGCCTAAATGTCTTGCTAATGTGGATTTCCCTGAACCACCCGAACCAATAAGTACAATTTTTTTCATAAACCCCTCCTTATTAATATCTCAAAAAGGTAATAATCCTTTTTAAACAATCATGCATCTAGTTTAAATGACACCAAATTTCTTTAATGCATAAGCTATTCCGCCTTCGCTTGCCTTTTTTGTAATGAAGTCCGCTTTTTGTTTTAACTTTTCTTCCCCATTTTCCATAGCAATCCCCAATCCTACATACTCTAACATATCGATATCATTTCGACCGTCACCGAAAGCAATTGCGTCTGATTTACAAATATTTAGATAATCCAACACTTTTTTGATTGCGACTGATTTGGAAACCTCTGTCTCTTCAAGTACGTTCATTACGTAGCCGTGAAAACGCTCGAACCTAAGCCTCGGAAATCTGTCTAGAAATTTCTGAGCTTCACTTTCGTCCGCATACAAACAAATACAGTAAACCTCTTCTGAAAGAGACTTCATTTTTTTAGGGTATTGTTCAAGATTCAATGTCTCTTTTAATACCTTCATAACCCGTTCATCATCGGAGCCTATTCCATTCATGGCGAATAGCTCAGTAAAATAAGAAATACCATGTCCGTTCAACTCAGCAAAATCCGAAACATCTTGAACTGTTTCTGCTGAAAGTACTGATTTATGAATAATGCTATCATCACATTTTATAAGCGCACCATTGGCAGAAATGAATGTATCAATACCCATCGTCTTGAATTCTTCACACAAACTGTATGGTCTTCCTGTTGTAATTACAACTTTTATTTCTTTTTCAATCAACTTTTCAATTGCTTCTTTCGTGCTTAGCGGTATACTTCTATCAACTTCACTCAATAGGGTGCCATCAACATCAAAAAATACAACCTTGTACATATTTAAGCCTCCCTTGTTATCTCAAGACTTCTTTCACGATTAAATACAATAAAAAATAAAAACTCAAAGTAAAATTTACTTTGAGTTTTTATTTTTGTTATTTTTCAACTAGAAAATCTACAACTTAGTTAGATACCTTAGACTCTTCTAATTTCTCACGAAGAACCATTTGTAAGATACCGCCGTGACGGTAGTAGTCGATTTCTACTTCGCTATCGAAGCGTGCTACTACTTCAAATTGTTTTTCGTTTCCTTCTGAGTCAGTTGCAACAACTTTTACAAGGTCGCGTGGTTTTACTGTTTTATCGATTTGAATTTCAAATGATTCTTGACCAGTAAGACCTAATGTTTCTGCACTTTCACCATCTTTAAATTGAAGTGGTAATACGCCCATTAACACAAGGTTACTGCGGTGAATACGCTCGAAGCTTTCTGCGATAACTGCTTTAATACCTAAAAGGTTTGTACCTTTTGCAGCCCAGTCGCGTGAGCTTCCCATACCGTAGTCTTTACCAGCGATTACAAGAAGACCTGTTCCGTCTTGTTTGTATTTCATTGCTGCATCATAGATAGATGTCACTTCGCCTGTTGGCCAGTATGTTGTGAATCCACCTTCTGTGCCTGGTGCGATCTGGTTTTTAATACGGATGTTTGCAAATGTACCGCGCATCATTACTTCATGGTTACCACGGCGAGAACCGTAAGAGTTGAAGTCAACTGGTTGCACACCATTTTCTAATAAGTAACGGCCTGCTGGTGTGTTTTTACCGATAGATCCTGCTGGTGAAATGTGGTCTGTTGTTACAGAGTCGCCAAATTTACCAACTACGCGCAGTGCTGAAAGTGTCTCCACTTCACCTGGCTCTTTTGATAACCCTTCGAAAAACGGCGGATTTTGGATATATGTTGAATCATTATCCCAAGTATATAACGCTTCGTTTGAAGTTTGGATTTCATTCCAGCGTTCGTTGCTGTTAAATACTTGCGCATATTCTTTCTTAAATAGTTCAGATGTTACTACATTTTGCACAACTTCTTCGATTTCTGCCGCTGTTGGCCAAATGTCGTTAAAGTAAATTGGGTTACCGTTTGCATCTTTACCGATTGCATCATTTTTCAAGTCGATATCAACTGTACCAGCAAGTGCATATGCAACTACAAGCGGTGGTGATGCTAAGTAGTTTGCTTTTACAAGCGGATGAATACGACCTTCAAAGTTACGGTTACCAGATAATACAGATGTTACTAATAAGTCATTTGAAGCAATTGCTTCTTCTAATTCTGGTGCTAATGGACCAGAGTTACCGATACAAGTTGTACAACCGTAACCTACTGTTTGGAAACCTAATTGATCTAAGTAAGTTGTTAATCCTGATTTATCTAGGTATTCTGTAACAACTTTAGACCCTGGTGCTAATGATGTTTTTACGTAATCAGGTACTTTAAGGCCTTTTTCAATTGCTTTTTTCGCAACTAAGCCTGCACCAATTAATACATATGGGTTAGATGTATTTGTACAACTTGTAATCGCAGCGATTGCAATTGCACCTGTTTCCATCGTTACTTCTTGATCTTGTAATACTACTTTCACTTCTTTATCAAATTCTTGCTCTAAGAAGCCAAATCCTTGGTTACCAACCGGTGCCACAACAGCTTTACGGAACTCATCTCTCATGTTAGAAAGAGGAATTAAGTCTTGTGGACGTTTTGGACCAGAAAGGTTAGACTCAATTGTATTTAAGTCAATTTCAACAAGATCTGTATAGATTGGATCTTGACTATCAGCTGTATAGAATAAGCCGTTCGCTTTACAATATTCTTCAACGATGCGAATTTGCTCTTCGCTTCTGCCTGTTAAACGTAAGTAATCTAATGAAATATCATCGATTGGGAAGAAGCCGCAAGTTGCACCGTATTCTGGTGCCATGTTAGAAATTGTTGCACGGTCAGCTAATGGCATGCTTTGTAAACCGCTACCGAAGAACTCAACAAATTTTCCAACTACACCTTTTTGACGCAATACTTGTGTTACTTTTAATGCAACGTCTGTTGCTGTTGTACCACTTGGAAGTGTACCCGTTAATTTCACACCGATTACTTCTGGTACTGGGAAGTATGAAGGTTGTCCAAGCATTCCAGCTTCTGCTTCAATACCACCAACGCCCCATCCAAGAACGCCGATACCGTTAATCATCGTTGTATGAGAATCTGTTCCTACTAATGAATCTGGGTATGCAACAAGTTCACCTTCAGCATTTTTCACCGCATGAACAACTGGTGCTAAATATTCAAGGTTTACTTGGTGAACGATACCTGTTGCTGGTGGAACTGCACGGTAGTTATCAAATGATTTTTGTGCCCAGCTTAAAAATTTATAACGTTCTTCATTGCGTTTAAACTCTAAGTCCATGTTAAATTGAAGCGCATCTGATGTACCTGCTCTATCAACCTGTACAGAGTGGTCAATAACAAGATCAACTGTAATTTCTGGATTAATTTTATCAGGATTCCCACCCATATCTGCCATTGCCTTGCGAAGAGAAGCTAAATCAACAACAGCTGGAACCCCTGTAAAGTCTTGTAAGATAACACGAGATGGTTTAAACGGTACATCGATATCTTGAATATCTTTCGTACCCCATTTCGCTAAATTTTCAACATGTTCTTCTTTAATAACGCGGCCATCAACTTGACGAAGTACTGATTCAAGTAATACTTTAATTGAATAAGGCAATTTAGAAACATTACCTACCCCTGCATCTTCAAGTGCTTTCAAACGATAATAATGATACATATTTCCATCTACTTCAAATGTTGCACGAGCGTGAAATGGATTGTGTTTTACCATTATGGTTACCCCCCTGTTAAACGTGACTGAAATTGTCTGAATATAAAATGTAGCCAAACTTTTCAATACCTTACGATAATATATTATTACAACTTAATGGATAAGTAAATAAGAAGAAACTTATAGTTTTTCATAAGTTTTCTTTATAGCTTCGTTACTGCATAGTAAATTACTCGTTAACAGATACTATTTCTATAAAGTGAAACTGCTTTTTAGAAAGCGTTTTTCTTTATAGAAAGTAAATGGAACTCTTCAGGCTCTTACAGTCAATTAGGGGGTATAATAATGGGAAAACGTAAAGCAAATCATGTCATTCCAGGAATGAACGCAGCCTCTGCACAAGGACAAGGTACAGGGTATAATGAGGAATTTTCGAATGAGCCATTAACAGCAGCTCAGCGTCAAAACAATAAAAAACGTAAAAAGAATCAATAAAGTGAAACTTCCATCAGTGGGGTTTTTTTTCATCCCCCACTGATGGAAAGCTCTCACCAATCGGGCTTTTACGGGCAGTTATCCCTCACCTATCTTCCTCGTTTCTCTTTGAAACTTGAGGTGGGGGCTTACTGCCCTTTAATGCGGGATAAAACAAAATCCCAAAAGGTTATCTTTTGGGATTTTTTAATGCTTATACTTCAATAACTCTGATACTTTCACGAATCGATACCCTTGTTTTTGCAAGGCTGGTAAAATCTCTTTTAATGCTTCGACAGTTTGGCTTCTATCGCCTCCTCCATCGTGCAATAAGACAATATCACCACTCTTCGCATTGTTTAAAACGTGATTTACAATCTTATCCTTACCAGGACTAGACCAATCTCTTGGATCTTGATGCCAAGACCATAATACAATTTCATATCCTGCTTCTGTTGCCGTTGTAAATACAGATTCATTAATATATCCACCAGGCGGGCGAAAAAGAAGAGGTTTATCTACCCATTTTTGTAAATACCGTTTTCCCTCTAGAATATCATTTTCAAGTTTTTGTCCTGTTGCACTGCGTGCATACAAATGATTCATTGTATGATTACCAATTTCATGCCCTTCCTTTAACACCTGGTCAATTAAATATGGATTACGCTTAACTCTGAATCCAATCATAAAAAAAGTTGCCTCAGCATTGTATTGGCGCAATATATTTAAAATTTGAGGTGTATATGTAGAATCCGGGCCATCATCGAAAGTAATTGCTATTATTTTTTCATTAGTTGGCACTTCCCATGTAACGTGACCAGTTGGTTCTAACTCTTTTCTCATTAACATTTTTGCATCAACATGTTCAATTCCTATCATGCTTAACATAACAATAAAACAACAAATTATAATACATTTTTCTTTAATCATCATTAGCTCGTCTTATGTGAAAAGGCTGCTGAGACTACTCAACAACCTATTAATCACGCACTTCCTCCACATTTTGCATAATATGTTGCAAATCTTGTTCATATTGTTGCAATTGCTTTCGCTGCGTTTCAGAAGCAACTTCTAATGCGTTTTGGATTTGTTCATATGCTTCGTGCACTTCTTGGCGTAAATGCTTTAAATCTTGTGGATAATTTGGATCATTTTTTACAATGTTGTTATATACATTTTCTGCATCTACCGTTCCTTGCTGGGCAGCTTGAAATGCTTGTTGCTTATCTTTGTGATACGGCATAACCATTCCCCTTTCAATTATTACTCTCCATTATCTTTTACCTTTACCTCAAAAAACATTCTCGTATAAATTTATGAAGTTTTCTCATCCTAATATAGAGCGAAACTTTAGACTAGGTACTTTCCTTCAGCTAATTCATTTCGCTAATCGGGCTCTACTGTTCATTTGAATAACCGCTAAAGCAAAAGAAAAAGAGGGGTATTATAATGGAGAAAAACAATAGCAAATCCATTCGTAAAAATTCTCCGCAAGGACAAGTTTCTGGTGGTCAACCAGAACCGTTAAGCGGATCACACAAAGTAAAAAATAAAAAACATACGCGTCAAAAAAATCATGCTCACCACGACATGTAAAAAAGAAGACAGTGCATGCGCACTGTCTTCTTATCATATATTTCTAATATCTTCTCTTCTTTTTAAGCACATTTCCTCCTTTCTTTTTCACCTCTATTCTCAAAGTGAATATCGTAATATGAATGAATTTTTATGGAGGTTTTCTTACAATGGGCAAGAAAAAGAAAAAAGACTGCCTTTTTCATGTTGATGGCTTTGAAGAATGGATGAATCAATTTTGCTCCGATTTATACGCAAATTCCCCCTCTCCAAACGGTATCCACGTTGACCTTTTTGAAACAGAGCAAGAATATATTTTAGAAGCCGATATTCCGAGCATATTAGAGCGAAATATTCTGATTAAAAAGATGGAGACAGGCCTACAAATTAACGTATTTGGTAATAATTCTGCCTTGCAGCATATGATTTTCTTACCAACTAATATTATATATAAAAAAATGTTAGCCTATCTTGAAAATAGTCTTCTTACCATTCACATTTCTAAAACAGAAACAGCACAATTGACCGAACAAACTGTCCTCTTTACAGAGTAGTCATACGTAAATTTAACACATGATATAAGAAACAGCCCTTCTGCAAAATAAATTAAAACTTTTATTAGTGGGAGTTTTTCATTCTCCATTGATAGTTAATTAAGCCAATCGGTCAGCCCCCACCTCGTTTCTCTTTAAATCTTGAGATAGGGATTACTGCCCGCGAATGGCGCGAGAAAGCAGAAAGTTACGAAAGATTTGAAAGCGATCAATATCTTAGAACAACTATTGCACTGGCAATAATAAAAGGAGGCTGATTCTTAAAATGATCAGCCTCCTTTATTCATAAAACTTTATTTCGTCCTTACACGCATTACATTTGCGCTTCCCATTTTTCTTCTATCGTTCTTTTACGCTGCAAACTCCTTGTCAACAACAGAATTGGAAATGCAAGCATTGAAAGCACCGCCAAAATAGTAAAAATCGTAAAACCATTATGGTAGCCGTAATAATCTAACAGAAGTCCGCCAAACCATGGCCCAATAACAGATCCGATTCCTGAAAATCCCATTGCTCCAAAATATGTTCCCTTTAAATTTGCAACAGCAATTTGATCAATAAACACATCTGTCATAGAAAACATTAATACTTCTCCAATTGTAAATATGATCGTACAAACGAAAACAGCCCACATTGATTCCACAAATCCAAATCCACATAATCCTACACCAACAAGTAATGTACCAATCATAATGGATACAAGCGGTGTATACTTTTTACAAACTTGAATGAGTGGGTACTGAACAATTACTACAGTAATTGCGTTTAATGTTAATGCGTAAGAAAATAATTTCACTCCATTTTCAAATAGATGGGAGTTCGCAAAATATTGAGAAAGCGTTGATGAAAACTGTGAGTATCCTGCTGTACTAATAATAATTCCAATTAATGCAACTAAAAAAACAATGTCTTTTCTTATAACACGCAAGGAATCCATAAAAGTAACTCGTTCTGTCTCTTCTGTTTTTTCTTCTCCAACATGATACTTTCGAAATTGTAATGCGAGTACAATTGTATAAAGAGCATACATAATAGCTGCTATAAAAAATGGTGTTGTTGATTCAGCAGTTCCAACCTGAAGACCAACAAGTGGCCCAATCGCAACACCAACATTAATAGCACCGTAACGCAAGTTAAACATCATTAAACGATGCTCCGGCTTTGTTAAATCGGATAATAAGGCGCGAGACGTTGGCTCAAAAAATGAACGACACATCCCATTTAGCGCATTTAGTAAGAAAAATGCTAAAACATGCTCTGCAAATCCAAATCCAATAAATACACAAATCCAAACAATAATAGATGCTAGCATAATCTTTTTTCGCCCATAACGATCTGATAAATTCCCGCCAATGAAACTTGCAAATACACCTACTAATGCGCTCGTTCCAATAATTGCTCCTGTAACTCCTGCTGATATTCCTTTTGCATTCGTCAAGTAAATTGCTAAAAACGGAATGCTCATTGATGTTGCAAATCTTGCAAATAATGTTCCAATAATAATAGTCATCCCGATAGGATGAATATGTTGTAACTTCCCCTTCATCTCTCTCACCTTCTCTATCTACAAATACAATACAAAGAAAAAGAAAGCTGAAAAGCAGCTTCCTTTGAAAACATGATTTTTGTTTTCCTAAACGCGAGCCGTTCTTTTTAGCTCCATATCAATACCATATGTAAACTGTAATTCTTTTAATACTGCCTCTACTTCAATATTTACATTATGTTTACTAATAAATTCAGTCACCCAATTCTCTACTTCTTCATGTGTGTAGCTATATTCTCCAGCTATCCAACTTTTCATATCAAAACATTCATTAATACAAACTTGAATAAGCAACTGATCATACATAGAGACTATATCTTCTTTCTTCCATAGCAATTCCTTCACATATAACCGATCAAATGTGACACTTTCTCGGTTACATTCTGTTAAATGACGGGTCATTTCATGCAATTCTCGGTATATCTCAGAAATATTCGTATTCAGATGAATCAGTTTACGTACACCATTTTCATATAACATTTCATCCACCCCCGTTATGTTCCCCTTTTTCTTATTATAGCAAGAAAATTCTAAAAAAGAGAATTTTTCTTATGAAATATTAGGAAAGTGATACGGATTGTTTTACAATGAAAATAGTTACATTTGAAAGGAGTATAGACGTGAACCAAAAATTATATTACAAAGATACATACTTACAAACATTCACAGCTCAAATTACAAATCAAGCGCGTGACAAAGATGGCAATATATATGTTGTATTAACAGAAACAGCCTTTTATCCAACGGGCGGTGGTCAACCACATGATACGGGGCATTTAAATCAAACTCCTGTTATAAATGTAGAGGAAATAGATGGAGAAATTCTTCATTACATTACTGAAGAGATACACACAAATGAAGTAACAGGATATGTTTCTTGGAAACGTCGTTTTGATCACATGCAACAACACGCTGGACAACATATTTTGTCCGCTATATTTTGGGACCATTTTAATATTCCAACAATCGGTTTTCATCTAGGAAGAGAGATCGTAACAATTGATTTAGAAACTTCCGACCTTTCTTTAGAAACAGCCGAAGAAGCTGCTTACCTTGCTAATCAAATTGTATTTGAAAATCGTCCCATTACAGTTCAATGGGTAAACCAAGAAGAAGCAAAACAGCTTCCCCTTCGCAAGGAACCAACTGTAACAGAAAACATTCGTGTTGTGATTATTGAAAATCTTGATTATAACGGATGTGGCGGTACACATCCAAAACAAACTGGTGAAGTCGGCCCTATTCAAATTATCAATTGGGAGCGTCATAAAGGAAACATTCGTCTTACATTTGTTTGCGGCTGGCGTGCAATCGAACTTATGAAGCGCAATCAAGTTCTTGTAAAAAGCGCAGCCCAGCAATTACATGGTAAAGAAGACGATATTCCAAACAAAATAAAGCAAATCCTTTCTTCTCAAAAGGAAAATGAAAAAGCACTGCAAGCAGCCAATGAAAAACTCATTCTTGTAGAAGCAAATGAATTATTACAACAAGCAGAGAAAACTTCGTTTGGAAAACAAATTGCAGTTAATTTTACAGAGCGTTCTATGCAGGAACTCGCAAAATTAGCAGCTATCCTTACAGAAAAAGATGAACATATCATTACATATCTTGTTACACAAAACGGTGAAAATTTACAATGCATTTGCGCATGCGGTCAAGCCGTTAAGCAAAACATGAACACTCTTTTAAAAACAGCTCTTCCTCTTATAGAAGGAAAAGGTGGAGGTAACCTAAAAAGTGCACGCGGCGGTGGGAAAGCAACTGTTACAGGCGAAGCATTTTTAAATCATCTCATTCACATACAAAAAGAAACGCAAGAAGCATAAATAGCTTCTTGCGTTTCTACTATATTTGGAGATTCTTCTCTTTCATAATATGAAGTAATTGATGATAAGAATGGATATAATAATCTGCATCTTGAATTGCTAAATTTTGAAAGGTTGTGATTCCTAGCTTTCTACCTTTTCAAATAAAAGCGCAAGTCCAATCCCTCCGCCTATGCCTATCGTTGCAATTACATATTTCATCTTTTCTCTTTGCACTTGATAAAATAATCTTGTCACAAGCATTGCTCCCGATGCGCCGTACGGATGTCCAAGAGCAATCGCACCGCCGTTTACATTTAATTTTTCATACGGAATGTTTAACTCACGCGCGCATGCAACTATTTTAGAGGCAAATGCTTCATTCATTTCAATACAATCAATATCTTCCATTGTAAGATTCATCTGTTGTAATAATTTTTGTACCGCAAATATTGGTCCACTACCAGGGAAATTAGGATCTACACCAGCAACGGCACTATGCACAAATCGTAGCACCGGTTTATAACCAAGCTTTTCAGCTTGCGTTTCATTCATAATAAGAAGAGCACACGCTCCATCATTCACTCCACATGAATTACCTGCCGTCACTGTTCCCTCTTCTAAAAAAGCAGGGCGTGTTCGTTTTATAATTCTTTCATAATCCATACGCGGTTTAATTGTTTCATCTACGGTAATGTGAGAAACTGGTACAATTTCTTCTTGTAAATATCCTTTTTCTAATGCTGATAATGTTCGTTTATAACTCAAACATGCATACGCATCTTGCATCTCCCTTGTAATTCCGTAACGCTTCGCTACATACTCTGCAGCAACTCCCATATCAGGATCACCAATACGTTCAGGTGAGAACCGTGCTCGTTTCTCAAATAGTGAAGTACTTACACTTTCCGCTCCACCTGCAATATAACAAGTTCCCGCTCCGCCCTGAATCAGATGACATGCCAGCCGAATCGCTTCCAGTCCAGCACCGCACTGACGATCGATTGTCACACCAGGTACTCCATATGGGAGACCTGCCTCTAATGCCGACAGCCGAGCTACATTCCCACCAGGCCCAACAACATTTCCGAATACAACATCATCGATTTCTTTTTCGATACCTTTACTTATATATGTAAGTAAAGGGGCCGCTAATTTTTCAACAGAATAATCTTTAAATATCCCATTTATCTTTCCAATCGGAGTACGTTTTGCTTCAACAATTACCGCTCTATTCATACGTAAACTCCTGCTTTTCAATGATTTTTTTTGCTTCTGTCCGTGCAACTTTCCCACTGCTTGTATGCGGAATTACATCTACAAAATACCATTCTGTCGGAATTTTATAGGAAGACAACTTTCCTAAACAAAATTGCTTTAGCTCTTGCTTTGATACAACTCCTTTAACAAGCACTGCAGGTTTTTCTCCCCAATACACATCTTTCTTACCAACAACAACTACTTCATCAACATTTGGATGCATCTGCAATACACGTTCTATTTCTTCAGGAAAAATGTTGATTCCGCCATAAATAATCATATTTTTTTCTCGACCTACAATATATAAAAATCCAGCTTCATCAACATAACCCACATCATGAACTGTCATCCACCCATCACTTGTTACGTGACAAATTGGTGTATTATCTATTATATACCCCATGAAAAACTGTTCGCTCTTCACATAAATTGTGCCAACTTTTCCTTGCTCTACTTCTTGTCCATCCCCATCACGAATACTAATTTTCACATTATGACATGGTCTTCCAACTGAAGATGGTTTATTTTCATTATCATCATGTGATAGTGCTGTAACAAAGCTTAATTCAGACGCGCCGTAAAATTCATATCGTTTTGCCTTTGGAAAGACCTGTTTTATTTTTCGTTTTGCTTCAGCTTCCCATTTTGCACCTGATGAAATAATCTTTATCTCTCGTTCTATAACTCTTTCTTCTTTGTATAGGGATTCTAGCATCGTTGGAACTGTATACATAACAGAAGTAGATTCCGTCTCTAATATTGAAAGAACACGGTTTGGAATGAACTTTTCTGTCATGTGTATCGTTTGTCCTAAAAATAAAGCACTCATTGCACCGTATAAAAAGAGAGAGTGAACGAACGTTCCGGAGAGCAATACTGCATCATCTTTTTTCATATGAAAATCATGAACATTACAAGCAAAGCTTTCTACCCATGATTGTTGTGAACGAAGAAACGCTTTTGCTTTTCCCGTTGATCCTGATGTGAACCCCATATAAAAAGGTAACTCTCCTACCTTTTCTACACAATTTACTGTAATAGCACCATGTGCTATTCTTTCAGACCACATACTCATAGAAAATACTTTACTATTTGTTTGAGGCAATTGATCACGTTTATGCTGCGCTACAACTATAATAGAAGGCTGTACGATTTGTAGTCGTTCCTCAAGTTCATAAGTATTCCACTTTGGATCAAGTGGTACACAAATCCAGCCTGCCATAGCAGACCCAGCAAAAATTTGTAAGAATTCCACACTATTATCAAGTAAAATCGCAATCTTTTTATTAGTTGATCCTTCCATGTGAAGCCAATTAGCAACTTGGCAAACAGATTTATACCATTCTTTATATGTAACTTCTCTATCTTTTATTTTTATTGCAATTTTATTCGGTTGATATTGAGCATGTGCTGCATACGTTTTTGTAATTCCCACCTATTTCACTTCCTTTTCTATAACAAAAAGAAACACGTATTAACGTGTTTCATAATTTGTACGATAAATTGTTCGTTTCAATGAACGTTGTAGTCTCGTAACAAGAAGTGCCGCAAATACAGCCTTCAATATATCTCCCGGTAAAAACACAACACTTAATTGTGCTGCCTTCACTACACTTATATCCATCACAAAAGCTTGTACGATAACACCAAAGAAATATACAACGAAAATACCACCAATAATATTAATTAAAAATAATTTCAGAAATGATACGTTGCGAAGGCGTTCTACGAAATACCCAATTACAAACGCTCCGATGACATATCCCATTAAATAACCAGCACTTGGTCCGACAAAAACTGAAAATCCACCACGTCCTCCAGCTAACAATGGCGCGCCTGCTGCTACAACAAGTAAAAATACGAGTTGGCTAAGAGCTCCAAGACGAGATCCTAACAATCCACCTGCAAGCATTACACCAAGTGATTGCAATGTAATTGGTACAGGTGTAAATGATAATGCAATGGGTGGTATAAATCCTAACACGGCCATAATGGCACTAAATAAAGCTACAAAAACTAAATTTCTTGTATTCATATTATGTTTTCTCCTGTTTGTAAACTATAAATAAAAATAAGGTAACATATCATATGTGATATGTTACCCTGCTCTTTTTATAATGTCAACTAAAATGTAATTATAGTTAACAATCACTTTCTATCTTCTATATAATATTGCTCCAATTCTTTTCGAAGCGCTTGCTTCAAAAACTTTCCAACTGACGTTTTTGGAATTTCTTTCATAAAGACAATCTCATCTGGCAGCCACCATTTTGCAAATTGTGGTTTTAAAAAGTCATATAATTCTTCTTTTGTAACAGATTTATTTTGTTTTACAACAACACATGCAACAGGACGTTCTTGCCACTGTTTATGAGGTACTGCAACAACAGCCGCTTCAAATATTGCTTCATGCGCCATCAGTGCATTTTCTAAGTCAACAGATGAAATCCATTCTCCCCCGCTTTTAATCACATCTTTCGTTCGATCCACAATTTTAATACTTCCTTCTTCATCAACCGTAACGACATCTCCTGTATATAACCACCCATCTCGAAAACCCTCTACTGTTCGTTCATCGTTATAATAACTTGCCGCAATCCATGGGGCACGCAGGCATAGTTCCCCCATTTCTTGTCCGTCCCATGCTACATCTCCGTTTTCTCCGATAACTTTCATTTCAACACCAGGTATTAAGTAGCCTTGCTTTGCACGAATCGTAAGTTGCTCTTCATATGGTAATTCACATTGATAACTTTTCAATCGTGCAAGTGTGACTAGTGGACTTGTTTCTGTCATCCCATACGCATGTACAAATGGAACATTATATTTCTGTTCAAATGCGGCAATGACACTTTTCGGTGCAGCTGAACCGCCGCATAAAATACGTTTCATATTTGATAGATCATAACGATTCTTTTCTAATTCTTGCAGTACACCAAGCCAAATTGTTGGTACACCCGCAGCTATTGTCACTTTCTCCTCTTCTATCATTTCCAGTAAAATCTTCGGGGTAAACATCGGACCTGGCAGAACTAAATTGGAACCGAACCAAGTAGCAGCAAACGGTAGTCCCCATGCATTTACATGAAACATGGGAACAATCGGCATTGCGATATCACTTTCAGAAAGTGCTGTTGTATCTGCCAGTCCAAGTGTCATACTATGTAAAACAGTGCTGCGATGTGTATATACGACGCCTTTTGGATTTCCAGTTGTAGCAGACGTATAACACATTCCCGCTGGCATATGTTCATCTATGTTTTGTATAAACGAAAATGATGGATCTCCTTCTTCAAGGAGCGTTTCATAATGATAGACAGGTTGTAGCGATGTTGGAGGAAGTTCTTTTTTGTCAGTCATAATGACATAAGCTTGTACAGTTGATAGCTGATCTTGAATGCTTTCAACGAGCGGTACAATATCTTCATCAATTAGCAAAACGCGATCTTCTGCATGTTGGATAATAAAAGAAATATGTTGTGGAGATAAACGAATGTTAATCGTATGCAGTACAGCACCAATACCAGGAATCGCAAAATATGCTTCTACATGACGATGATGATTCCACGCCAGTGTGCCCACTCGTTCCCCTTGCTTTACACCTAACTTTTGCAATGCACTAGACAAACGTCTCGTTCGCTCACCTAGCTCTTTATACGTTAGGCGTGTAATTGTACTATGTGTACGAGAAATAATTTCTTTCTTTGCAAATAACTTCTCTGCCCTTTCTATCATTGAGCTAATTGTTAATGGTACATCCATCATCATGTTTTTTGTCCCCCTTTATAAAAAGGCTTTCATTTTTTCGGACAACTTCATAGCGACACAATAATAATAAATAACAGCCACAACTTATTACTATTTACTTGTTACTTTACATGATCAGACACTTCATCATTGTTCACGAATACTTTTCTTTCATTTGCTTTTTCCCAAACAAAATACCCTATTGTTACTACAAGTAAAAACGGAATACCCGTTGTAAGTGTTGATTTAAACATGTCAGTAAACCAAGTGGTTATTAAAATTGCAAACATTAATACGGCTCCTAATGTAGTTAAAAATGGGTATCCCCACATACGAACTGGTAAATCCCTTCCTCCGAATGCAACCCACTTCTTTCGAAAATATAAATGAGTAACAAAAATCATCATCCATGTAAACATAGCTCCGAACATTGAAATACCCATCATGAGCATGAATGCTTGATTCGGTGAAACAATTGTTAAAATTGTTGCCAGCGCAATACCAATTGTCGAGAAGAACAAAGCTGAAACAGGAACTCCTCTCTTGCTTAGTTGACCAAACCTTGCCGGTGCATAACCAGCTCTAGATAGCGAAAACATCATTCGAGTTGTAATATATAATTGACTATTCATTGAAGACAAAGCTGCGATTAAAACAACAAAATTCATAATGCCAGATGCACCTGGAATATTTAATAATTCCATTACTTTAACAAAAGGACTCTTATCAACACCAGCAGCTTTCCAAGGAACAATCATTAACATGAAAGCCAATGTTAAAATATAAAAAATAATTAATCGATAAATAGTTGAACGAAGTGCTTTAGGAACTGCTTTCTCTGGATTCTTTGCTTCGCCAGCGGTTACAGCAATCATTTCAATGCTTAAATAACTAAATAAAGCTACACAAACCGCAACCCACATGCCCCACCAACCATTTGGTAAAAATCCACCGGCATTTGTATAATTTTGAATTCCTATTTCCGGATTCGTGTTAGTACCAAATACAACGTAAGCACTCAAAAGAATAAAACCAACAATAGCTACTATTTTAATCATTGAAAACCAATATTCAATCGTTCCAAATAAACTTACACTAGTGGCATTCACAAAAATAAGTAACGCTGAAAAGAGAATAACCCACATCCAACCAGGGGCAGTAGGAAACCAATATTTCATATACACCGAAACCGCTGTCACTTCAGTTCCGACCGCCACTACAATACTTGCCCAATATGCATAGCGCACAGTAAAACCTGCCCAGGGACCTATATAATGTTCAGCATATGCTCCAAATGACCCAGAAGTAGGGTGCGCTACTGTCATTTCTGCTAGACACCCCATTAATAAAAAAGCAATAATGGCTCCAATCCCATAACTAAGTATTACGCTAGGACCAGCCAAGCCAATAGCCATCCCACTTCCTAAAAATAAACCTGTTCCAATTGCTCCGCCGATTGCAATCATAGACAGCTGCTTCGTAGATAGTCCACGATGCAAGCCTTTCTCTCTTTCTATAATTTCTTGAAAATGCGCTTCTTCCTTCTCCATATAGCCCCTCCATTCCTACTAATAAGTAAAAACTTAGATAAGTATAAAAATAGAACGGTTTATTTGTCAATATTTTTAGAAAATTTAGATAAATATTTATACATTTTTTCTTGTCTTCACCCTTAAAAACAAACAGAAGAGTAAGCTCTATATTACTCTTCCGTTTGGGTATTATATTCATCTCGCAAAATAGCATACATTTTTGTATCTCGATATGTCCCTTTCACAAACATATCTTTTCGAAACGTTCTCTCATATTGCATTCCTAAGCGTTTCATCACTTGTTCTGATTGAACATTACTAGCATGACACCTTGCTTCAATACGGTTTAACTGTAATGTTTCAAATCCATAACATATGAATGCTTTCGCTGCTTCCGTCGCAAATCCTTGTCTCCAATAGTTTTTCGATAATGCATATGCCAATTCTGCCTTATGATGATTCTTGTCATATTCGATAAAACCACACGTTCCAATCATTTTCTTTCCCTTTTTCAGCTCTATTCCGTAAGCTGCAACTTCTTCTTTTTCATATTGATGTAGGATTGATTGAATGAATATTTGTGAATCCTGTAGTTTTTCATGTGGATACCATACCGTATAGGTTGTGATTTCTGGATCTGAAGCATATTCAAATACATCAGCAGCATCTTCTATTCTTAACGGTCTTAAACGCAATCGTTCTGTAGTGAGTGTTGGATATTTTTCCGCAATATTTTTATATTCCATTTACTTCATTTCCCCCCCACATCACTACCTAAAGTGCTGTATAATTACTCCTTTACCATCTGCAACTTCGATTTCTGCAAATGCTCCGTTTATAAATGTAATTTGCGGAGGCATATGGCCACAGTCTATATCATAAATAATTGGAATTTGAAGTTCATTAGTAAGTTCTTTATATATATCTTCAACAGTATAACCATTGACTGGATGGTTTGCAGCACTCCGACCAAATAAGATACCTGAACAATTATCAAACCAACCTGCTAATTTCATTTGAACCAATGAACGTCGCAAATCAGTCGTAGTTAATTCGCAGTTTTCAAAATACCAAATGAAAGAATCGTCATTCAAATGTTCCTTTCTAAACTCTTGCACTCTACCAAACGGAGTGCCAATGAGATGTCTAATAACATCGATACACCCACCTAGCAATCGACCTGCAATTTTCGCATTTTTATTCGAAATTGTTTTCCAATTTGTATCTTCTGTTAAATGAAAAACACACGGAGATGGATTATTATGCTGCCATTTCTTTTGAAATTTCTCTGAGGAGTATTGGATAATTGAAGAACCTGTTTCCGTTGATAAAACAGTTTGCCACATCGCTGTTGTATCATCGGAGTATTCACCTCTTACATCTACGAAATTTGTTCCGTGAGCAGTCGCTATTCCTGTGTTTAAAGTTATTGCTAATAATAAAGTACTTGTGTCCGAGTACCCTAGTATCCATTTCTTGTTTATCTTTTCAAAATCAATTTCTTCTAGTATTTCAATTAATAGTTCACCACCCCAAGGAGGAATGATCATATCAATGTTTTCATCTTGCATCATTTCTATAAATTCATTTGCTCTCTTTTTCGCACTAGAAGACTTAGCTTTCTCTTGTGTCCAAACTGTTTCTCCGCAAATAACTGTATAGCCTTTTCCTTCCATACTTTCACAAGACTGTTTAAACATATTATGCAGTGCTACATCTACCCCAGACGAAGGTGCTGTTACACCAATCGTTGCCCCTTTTTGTAAAAACGGATATTTTATCATACGTATTTCCCCATTCTCTTCTATATATATAAATTTATATTCGTTGAACTACCCCGAAACCCCTTCATTTCAAACAATCGAAATCGTGTTTAATCATTATTGCTTACTCTTAAAACAGACTATTCATATACTTAATTTAAAATAATAGACAGTCATGGGTGTAATAGATTCCATATACAATGAAATGTCAATAGCAACGCCTAAAAATTAAAAAGGAAGTAGGAGAAATATGTCGTATTAAGTACATAGTGAAAAAAATCTCTAATGATCGGGAAAGGTGAATAGATACAAATATGAAACATGTTACGAATGTAGAGTTAGCCAAAGTGATATGGAATGAAAATTGCTTATACAAAGGCAATTTGGACGAAAAGAGGCTAACTCACTAGACTGTGAGTTAGCCTCTTTTCTTTGTATAAACTTATTACTTAATTGGTTTTTCTAATACATATAAATCTTCTTCTAAATTTGTAAGTTTATCTGCGACAAGCTTTCTAGCGTCTCTTATCGCTTGATTATAAATATGCGGTCCTAGTTCTTTTATCATTTCTTCAATTAACCTCTCTGCTTGAAAACGCCCAATCTCTTCTAGCCCTTCTTCTTCAAAAAACTGTTGAATATGTTCTACAAGTGCTTCTTTTTTCTCATTTGGTAATTTCATAAATATCATGCTATAAATCTCCTTTTTCATTATTAGATAGAATGTTGCGCAATTCTACCATTGAAAAACGCGTTCCAGGACACGTTTTCGTTACCCCGTCTAACTCACGATGACCAAGAACCCGATCACTATCCAAAGAAAACTGACGCATTAACTGTTCGCATAACCAATGCAAAGAAATCATTTGTACTGGCGTTGGATCATAGGTGTCAAAATTTCCAGATATACAAATTCCTATACTCTCAGTATTATATCCTTTCGCATGAGCCCCTATATACAATCCCCTGCCCTCGTAAATCGTGCCATCTTCTTCAATAAAGTAATTATATCCTATTCCGCTCCACCCTCGTTTATTTTGATGAAAATTATGTGTCTTATATATATCCCACCCATTTTCTGCTGTATGATGAACAATAATTTGTATAACAGTTTGCAACGGTTGCAGAGGATCGTGAAATGATAAATTTGCTTTTTGAATACGCATAGTCTCACCCTTTACAGACGAATAATGATTGCTGTTTTATCATCTGGACGAACAAACTGTTTTGCTTCTAATTCCTCTATTATTTGTACGTACTGTGTAATACCATGTTCCCATACAAATTGTGCACTTTTTTCTAACGGCCATTCTCGATGAAACAAGCCATCTGAACAAATAAATAAATCTGTAATCTCTTGCCGTAAAAGTTTCCCTTTCTGAATAAACAAGACTACTTCACTCATCCCATTTGCAACAGAATAGCCATTAGGAATATTTGCCATATAACGATTGTAGCTTAATTGCGACTTTCTATCATCAAATATTGCTTCACTCGGAACAAAAAGTCCTTTTTTGCGGTCTTCTTCACGCTTTTTCTTTGCCCGTTTACTAATTCCTTTCACAGTGTCTTTCGTAAGTACTTGAACTGTTCCATCACAAAATTTAGCAACAATCATACAATCTCCAAGCTGCGCATACTCTATTGTTTTATTTGTTATATGAATAGCAGCAATACACGTACACCAAAGTTGATCTTTTTTTGTTGTATCAATATGATAGGATTGCATTTTTTCTTGCAACAACTGATTTGCTTTAGCAACTTCATTTTGCAATGAATCCACACCTGAAATAGATTCAAAGTATTGCTGAAACAAATGCGAAGCTAAGTATGCTCCGTTATGCCCATTCTCATCTTGAAACTCAATAAGCGGCGTCGCCCCATCACACACACCATATAACTTTAAATCTTCATTACAAATCAGTGCATCTTCACATTCTCCTTTCAACGGACTTTTTTGCTGAAACACTTGAATCTTCATACTTATCCTCTCCCCTTTTTAAGAGCAGAAATCGCTTCCATTTTTCGAACTAATCTAATTTCCCTAAATAAACTGTTTTCCCTCAAATCTTACAAACTCATATATAATTTTGAATTAATATGAGTTTGTATATAAAGCATTTTTAGTGAAGGACGGGAAAGATATGTATCGATTACTTGGAGTGATTTTAGGTTCTTTAGTTGTAGCACTTTCTTTTAATCTTTTCCTTATCCCCCACAAGATTTTAAGCAGTGGGATTAGTGGAATTGCAATTATCATTGGAATCTTAACCCCATTTAATACTGGAATAGTAAACTTTTTACTGAACTTACCTATTCTTATTTTAGGGTATATTGGACTTGGAAAACGATTTATCGGTTACACAATCGTATCAGTTATCACACTTTCGGCAGCTTTATACGCTATTCCTGTGCATGCAGTGGCAACCGATGCGCTACTTTCTTCGTTATTTGGCGGTGTAATTGCCGGGGCGGGTATTGGACTTGTTTTCAACTGCTATGGTTCAACAGGCGGGTTTGATGTTATCGGTATGTTACTTTCACGTAAAAAAGATATTCAGCTTGGTGGATTCTTAATTGCACTTAATACTATTGTAATCATTATTTCTGGATTTTTCTTCGATTGGGATACTGCCTTAAACAGTTTATTATCTATTTTTGTTACAGGAAAAGTAATTGATGCGGTTCACACAAAACACCGAAAAATCACTCTAATGATTGTAACAAGTCACGCAGAAAAAATGAAAGAAAAGCTCCTCTCAAGTCTTGTGCGCGGGATTACCTTACTCGACGGAGAAGGTGCATACTCAAATGAGAAAAAACATGTATTAATGACCGTGATTTCTCGAGAAGAACTAACTGGAATGAAAGCTATAATTTCTGAAGTTGATCCGCAAGCGTTTGTAAACATTACAGAAACAGTGGAAGTATTAGGGTTATTTAGAAGAGGTTAAAAGCGAGATGGGATATTATCCATCTCGCTTTTTTACAACACTTTTCGTTCCATAAATTCAATACGGTTTCCAAATGGATCTAATACATAAAATCTTGTAACATCAGGGCGTGCTGTATCGGCTATAACAGAAACCCCTTTTTGCGTTAAATCATCTTGAAAATGTTCAATGTGTTGAACAAAAAAAGCAGGGTGAGCTTTTTTTGCAGGAGAAAAATTTTGTTCTACACCAATATGAATTTCTTGATTTCCGCATCGAAACCAACAGCCTCCTCGCTTTTTTAGTTCTTCTGGTTTTGGAATTTCTTCTAATCCAAGTATGTCTCCATAAAACGTGCGTGCTTTTTCTTCACATCCTGCTGGTGCTGCTAATTGTACATGATCAATCCCTTGAATCTTAAACGTCATAATAATCCCTCCCTTTATTATCCTTATTATATCAAAGGGGGGGTTATAAATAACTTACATACTTATTATGAAGATGTATAAGAAAAACGAAAGAACCTCTTATATTTTCAGTTATAAAATGAATCTATCAATAGAACGATTACAGGTAATTATTCCTTGCCTATCTTCTTTGTTTTCTCAGAATCTTAAAGAGAAAGACTTACTAACCGTTTTCAGAAAATAAAACTTATAATTTAGAAATATATATTAGAAATTGACTATTCATACTTAGCATGTCTATACTCTTAAAGGATATGACATTAGTAATGTTATATATTTAAAATAAAACATATAAAATAGTATATCAGCTATCTAAAATCATCATATAAATACAGAATTTATATCCGGGGGAATAATGAATGCGAGGGAAACGGTTTACGTCTTTTAAAAAAAGTATACATCCAAAAAGACGCGCTACTATTACAAAAAATAAAATGACAGAATGTATAAATGAAACAGAGCATTGCACATCTCTTTTCAAACATAATCCCGATGGTATCTTATCTGTCGATTTACAAGGTAATATATTATGTGCCAATCCTGCAGCAGAAAGAATGCTAGGATATACAGCTAAAGAATTTAAAAAGATGACAATCTATTCTTTCATTACTCCACAACATACAGAACAAAATTTACAAATCTTAAAAAATATAATGAATGAAAAACATCAAGATTATAAATTATCTATGATACATAAAAATGGTTATCCTGTCGAAGTAATTTTGAAGAGTTCTCCAATTGTTGCGGATCATAAGATAATCGGAACATATATAATAATGAAAGATATCATGAAGATAAAACAACTAAAAGAAGATGTTACATTAACAAAGCAACAACTGGACTCACTTCTAAAAAATACAGTAGATGCCATTGTTGTTCTTGATTTAAAACTTCGAGTAATGAAAGCAAATAAAGCTTTTGAAAATCTTTTTGGCTGGACTGAACAAGAAATGCTCGGAGAAACAATACCCACTATCCCAGACTTTTCAAAAGAGAAATACAACAAAATCTATCAAGAACTTGCTAACAACAAACTTTTCACATCACAAGAAACACTTAGACAGCACAAAAATGGGAATTTAATTAATGTAAGTAATTTTATCTCTCCTATTGTAAATACGTACGGAGAAGTGGTAGCATTCGTAAGTAGTTTAAGAGACATTACAGAGCGTAAAAAAATGGAACACGCATTAAAAGAGAGTGAAAAACGTTTACGGACTCTTATAAATGCAATGCCAGCGTTTATCCTTTTGAAAGATGCAGAAGGAAGATGGCTTGAAGCAAATGATTATGCTATTTCAAGTTTAAATTTTGAAAATGTGCCCTACCGCGGTAAAAAAGATAGTGAGTTAATCCAATATAATGAACTATATCGTAACTCCTTCTTATACTGTGAAAAATCTGATGAATTTGCATGGGAGAAAAAAGAGAGCATACGTGGTGAAGAAATTATTATGCATTCTAATTCCACTCCTCTTATTCTCGATATTATAAAAGTACCTCTTTTTCATCTTGATGGTTCCCGAAAAGGAATCGTCATTATGGGACAGGATGTTACAGATTTGAAGAAAACAGAAGAACTATTGAGAAAATCTGAAAAACTAGCAGTTGTTGGGCAACTAACGGCTGGAATTGCCCATGAAATACGAAACCCATTAACTTCTTTAAAGGGATTTTTGAAATTGTTAGAACCCGATATTATTGAAAAGAACAAATGGTATGTTGATGTCATGTTAAGTGAAATTACTCAAATGGAATCGATTACAAATCAGTTTATGGCAATGTCTAAGCCACAAGCTATATCTATAAAATCCTGTCAAATTCAAACGTTAATTGAAGAAGTAGTAACATTTATTTTACCAACAGCAATCATGCATAATACACATATCAACATGGATCACGACTCTGTTTTGCCAGCAATTCCTTGTGATGGAAATCAGCTCAAACAAGTATTCATCAATATCTTAAAAAACGCGATAGAAGCAATGCCTCACGGAGGTACTATTTTCATTCGAACAATACAGATAGAAAATCATTCTATATTAATCAGCATTACGGATGAAGGCTGCGGAATTCCACAAGATCGCATTTCACGTTTAGGTGAACCTTTCTATAGTTTAAAAGAAAAAGGAACTGGATTAGGTTTAATGATGTGTTATAAGATCATTGAAGAACATAACGGAAAATTACAAATTACAAGTGAATTAAACAAGGGAACAACTGTAGATATTCGGTTACCTATCATTTCAGAAACAAAAATTAAATAAAGTGTAACTTCCATCAATGAAGGTTCCTCATCCCCCACCTATCTTTTCACTTTACCCGAATCTTGAGGTGGGGGATTACTGCCCAAAAGTAATGGGATAAACAAGAAAAGAAAACAGGATCGATACTTTCCTGTTTTCTTTTCTTTCATTAAATAATATTTCATTACACTTGTATGATGATTAACGCAACCCTACGAAAGCACAAGCACGATTATAGCTATACACAATGCATGAAACAAAAGAATTCCATAACCATAAAATAACGTGAACAATAATACTAGTTAGACTGCCAATTAATGCGCTTCCTATAATATCTGATGGATAATGCTGCCCGCTCCAAATACGCGAGAACCCTGTTAAAAACGCCAATAGCCACATAAACCACCCCAATAAACGTTTATAAAAAAGGATAGAAGTTGCAACAGCAAATGAGAGCATCGTATGTTTACTCGGAAATGAAGAATTCATTCTTGATGGAATTGGAGGTAATATATGCGCATTATGATTCAAAAAAGGACGAGCTCTAAAATAGAATTGTTTTATAAAAAAATTAATAAGTAACGTTATACCTGCAGAGAATGTTGCCTGTATCGTAATTTTTTTATAAAACCTGTTACGAAACCACATTAGAATTAATAAAAGAGCATACACATAGCGCGCTTTTTGAGAAATCATTATCATAATGCCATTTACAGACGGATAACGACCAACCAATCGATTAATGGCTCTAAATATTTTATAGTCCATAAAAATGTCTCCTTCAGTTTCACTTCAAATGGTATTCTTAGTATTTCTATATACAAAGGAACTATGCATTACTCTCTAAACGAAAATATATTATTAAAATATAAAGAAATAAAAAGAGCCAATGTTCAAAATCCCATTAAAATGAAACTTTGCATTAGCTCTGCCAATAATTCAGGTTAGGAATAAAATATTATTGATACAAACGTTAATAGGGGTAGCACCACATGCCCATCAAGCTAAGATTTTTAATTATCCCCATAACGAAAATTTTATTTATTATTGACTACTGATAATGAGACTTATGTAAATTAAACGAAAAGGTTCGGAAAAGTTCCGTGCCTTTTTATTATTTCTTCCTCCAGTTGTCATTTAATCCTTGACTTAGAGTTAAGTCTAAGTAGTAGCATGTAAAGAAAGGAGGAAATGAAAATGTATAGTATATCAGAAGTGGCTATAAAAACAGGATTCACGGCTCATACTTTGCGCTATTATGAAAAGATTGGTCTATTGTCTTCTCCATTAAGAAAAGGTGGGAAAAGAAGATATACAGAAGGTGAAATTAGATTACTTAAATTCATGAAAATGTTAAAGCAAACAGGGATGTCTTTAGAAGATATCCAAGAATTTTTAAAGGATGGATGTCTTCTAGAAAATATTGATTCTACTGACATCCAGTTAAAAAAGATTCAAATCCGAGTAGATATTTTAAAGAAACACCTACTCCTTTTAGAAGAGCAGAAACAAGAGATTGAAACGGTTATGAATGTGGCGAAGGTGAAATTAGAGACATATGAAACGATGATTGGAGGCTTAAAAGGTGAAGAGTAAGATATATCTTATGTTAATAGGTTTTGCTGTATTTACAGGGGCTACTTTCAACCTAGCTAAGTATTCTGTTCACTATTTCTCAGCTGCGAGTGCTGCAGCATGGCGATTTGGTATAGCTGCATTGGTTATGGTACTTATCTTGGGATTTCAAAAACAAATAAAGATAAGAATCATTAAGACTCATTGGAAAATGTATATCTTACTTGGTATTATAGGCATCTTTGGATTCAACACTTTTTTCTTTTTAGGGATGAAGTATACTTCGCCTTTAAATGGGGCATTGATTATGGGAACTAATCCTTTAGTAACTGCACTTTTTGCATATTTTATTTTAAAAAATCCGATTACAAAACAGCAAATGCTTGGCATGGCTTTTGCTTTAGTAGGTGTTATATTGGTGCTTACTCAAGGTTCATTAGAAATTATTCGAACTTTATCTATTTCTAAAGGTGATTTACTTATCTTAGCAGGGAATATATGTTGGGCTTTATACGGTGTATTAGGAAGAAAATATTTAAATGGTAGTTCTTCAATGGAGACAACCACCTATACGATGGTAATTGGGTCTCTTTGCCTTACGATACTAACGGTCTTTTTACCAAGTCCTCAACCTTTATCTTACGTTACGCTCTCAGCTTGGGGTGCTATTTTATTCATGGCTCTATTTACGAGTGTATTAGGCTACCTTTGGTGGAATAAAGGTATGGCTACTATTGGTGCAAGTAACACGTCTTTATTTTTCAACTTAGTTCCAGTAGTCACAATGATTCTTTCTATGATAACTGGTTCTACTATTTCATTACCTCAAATAGTAGGTACATGTTTAGTTATTTTAGGAGTTCTAACAGCTTCTGGCTTCATGCGTTTGAAAAGAAAACAAAAAGTTTCAGCTTCATTATAAGAATGAATTTAGATAAATATTATATAGGGATACCGTTACATTTCTATAAAGCTCATAAAACAAAATTTCCCCTAAAATGAAAAAATGCGCTATTTTTTCTGTAGAATCATAGGAAAGGATGGCGTTTTATATGAATCTATCGATTTCTGATGAACTACAATTATTTTCCGAGGAGTTACAACGACATATGTCACCTCATGCTTTAGAACAATTGGCTAGGGATATAGGATTTGTTCAACGAAGAAGTAAACATCGAGCACAAGATTTAGTAGCTCTGTGTGTTTGGTTAAACCAAAATGTAGCTCGTTTTTCATTGACGCAATTATGTAGTAGATTAGAAGCTAGCACTGGTATTTCTATGAGTCCAGAGGGACTCAATCAACGTTTTAACCTTCAGGCTGTTCAGTTTTTACAACAACTCTTAGCACATTTACTTCATCAACAATTTTGTTCTTCTAGCAAGATTCCAACTTTGTATACAAACTATTTTCGGCGTATTCGTGTATTGGATTCTACACATTTTCAGATTCCAGATAAATTTACTTCTATATACCAAGGTTCAGGTGGGAGTGGTCAAAATGCTGGTGTGAAAATTCAACTAGAGTATGATCGATCCACTAAGTGGTCAGTTTCTACATGTTCATGTGGGATCAGGAAAGCACAATGATAAAACGTATGGTTCTACTTGTTTAACGTCCCTTCAACCGAACGATGTATGTATATGTGACTTAGGATACTTCGACTTAAAAGACTTACATACTATAGAAGAGTGTAATGCTTATTTTATTTCAAGATTAAAGCTCAATACACGTATATATCAAAAGAATAATGAGCCTGAATACTTTAAAAAAGCACTCTGAGTATATCCAATTAGATATGGAGCAATTCATTGACCAATTACAGTCCAGTGAAACATATGAAATTCCTGAGATTTATATTGGAATGTATCAAAAGCTTCCGGCAAGACTAATTCTGTATAAATTAACTGAAACGCAAATGAAACGTAGACAAAAGGATTTAGCATCTAAAGAACATAAGAAGCAAATTACCTATAAAGAACGTAGTAAACGGCTTAGTGCGATTAACTTTTACATTACAAATATCCCTTCGGAATACCTACAAAAAGAACAAGTATACGATTTTTACTCTTTACGGTGGCAAATTGAACTTTTATTTAAAACATGGAAATCACTTTTTCGTATTCATCACTGTAATTCTGTAAAATTAGAACGATTAGAGTGTCATTTATACGGACAGTTAATTAGTATCCTCCTTTGTTCCTCCACTATGTTTCAAATGCGCCAACTACTCCTTGCCAAGAAGAAACGAGAGTTGAGTGAATATAAAGCGATTTATATCATCAAAGATTATTTTCCACTTCTTTATCAAGCTTTACAAAAAGAAACCCAAGAGATATCAAAGATACTACTGCGTTTGTTTAACCTTCTACAGAGAAATGGGCGAAAATCCCATAGGTATGAGAAGAAAACAGTCTTTGATATCTTAGGCGTCGTATACAACTTTTCTATGTCTCACAATCATGTAGCGTAATCCAAAAAATTGAAACCCAATAGGGTTTGTTTGGTATGCAAATCTTTAATGAACTTACACTAAATCTTTAGAAAACAGAAAAAATCTCACATGAAATTAAACTTATATAATCTTAGCTTGATGGGCATGCGTCAGGACCCCAATTAAAGGTATTGAAACCATTCATGCCCTATATAAACAAAGGCGAAGTCTTCAAAGAGACTCCGCCTTTTCAACGTACAATGAACTTCAACAATTACTAGCTACTTCCTAAACATTGTTCTTCATTTACCAACCTGTTTATGCTTTTTTCAAACTTTGCAACAGAACCTTTTAATGCGTGTCCCATTTTCAGAGTTCACTTCACTAAATGACAGAGCTTTTTGTCTATCCTAATAAGATAATCAAGCCACTTTTACGAACATAACCTCTTTAAGTGTTAATTACCGCATATCTTGTTCTGTTCGCTGAAAAAAAAGCTACGTACTTCATTAACAGTCAGGCCCATTCTCTTGGCATCGAGAATTAATTCTTGCCATTCTAAATCAATAAAATCCGGTTCTTGCTCTTGATCTTTAACTTTTTTTTCAACCTGATTTTCCATCTAATCCCCCGTTTGCACCGGTAGCCCAGCCATCATAATGAAAATATCATGTTTATCACCTTAGATCTGGAGCTTTGCGTCCTTATCTTTCGATAAGTTTGCCTTTATCAATCATATACCTTCTGTTTATCTTTACATAACTACTTGTTGATATTATATAAAGAACCTAAACTTATGCACAATAGAAAAATAGGAAAAAAAAAACTATTTTTCTATTTTAAGCAATTTCATAAAAATACTTAAACGGATGTAGAAAATACTTATTATTTGTTTTCTTTTTCAGTTTTTTTTAACTCCAAAAACGCTTTAAATTCTTCTTTCGAAATACCAGCCTTCTGTAATTCCTCAAGTAACAAAATCCAATCCTTATCCAATTTTATGTTCTTCACCTGTATCCTCCGGAAATTTTAATTCATATCATAAGATATTTTACCAGATTAACATCCCTACAATATAGAAATATATCAGTTCAACTTAATTTCTCGGGTTCTAGTGCAAAATAACTAACTTGTTATCAATTATCTTTAGTTCAAATCTTTTCATTCTTCATCCCTTGGCATAATATTTCACTATCTACACATATTACAAACAGGCTAGACCACAGCCTATTTCCCCTTTGGGATGAGCAGTTAGCTTTTGCTAGCTGCTTTTTGTTTTACCAATATTTACATAGATATATTTTTCAGAAAATTCGATATATTACAAATAAGCCTTCATGTGGCAGTTATACCATCTCCCTAGCTAGTCGAAGTTAGGGAGTTTTGACTTTTCGATAAAAATGAAATTTTTGTTTAGTTTCATCCCCCAATAATCCAGCCTATTAAAATACCAAGTACTAGGAACGACTAGATACAACAGCCCATAACGCTATCCATTCCATATTCAATTTCTCCCCTGTGACTAAATGAAGTATTTATTAATACCTTCGAATTTTTTCTAATAATTAACATATGGTATTTTATTTCCGTTTTTGGTAATATAAAGATATTTCTTAGGGTTTCCATATTTCTCTGTTAGGACCTGTAGCGTACCTCAGGTCCTAATTATTTTTTCACAAAATAGTTGTTTGATAAGAAAGCGAGATGGAATAGTTGAGTAAATACAATAATTTATATGTTTCACTTAAAAGTATTGATGATCAAGTAATATTGTTTAGTCAAGAAAATTTCAGTACAATACTTGATCATTTGAATAAAGATAAATTTATTATGCTTTTTGAATGTGTTGATGAATTGTACCTTCCTTGTGCAATAAATACAGATGACGTTGTAAGTGTTTTCCAAGTAGAAAAGTAGAATAGTTGCGATAGGTAAGACTTGGTTTTGGTTTA
>NZ_JBHTHG010000105.1:8634-25966 GCF_042676365.1 Bacillus sp. CGMCC 1.60114 | reverse complement strand
TAGAATAGCAATATCCTATTAACCTTGAGGTTAAGCAGCTAACTTAAATAACTTATGAATGACTTCAACCTCATTTTGGGCATAGTTCACCCTTTGGTGAAGTTTCTCTTTTTTTATCATATGCATAGCTTCGATGCCCCTCAAAATCAAGGTAGCTGTACGAAATGAGTTCAATCCTAACATGGATCGAACTCTCTTCTTTATAAAACGGTGATCCTGTTCCATCGGAACAATTTCCCATGGTATGTTGGTAATATAAACGTTGATTTCTGTTAATCGTTTACTTTTTTCAGAGTATGTAACCCCTTTTTTCTTTTCAACATAAGTTTGCTGTTTTCTACGTTTATGAATTTGAGTTGATGTGAGTCTGTATATTACAACCCGCGAGGGTAATTTTTGTTGTCCAATATAGGCATTTCGAATTTCATAAGTATCTCCTGGTTTTATCTGATGCATAATATCTTCAAGGTTAAGTAAAACATATAAAGATTGCTTTTTTACTGTTCCATCCCGAAAGAATTCTGGAGATTCATTCTTCACATATACTCTATTATTTAGCTTCAACCGCGAAACATAGAATACACCTCGTTGATCCATCTGGTCTAAATTTTTTAGAGAAAAGTATCCTAAATCTCGAATACATAAATCTCCTGGTCGTAAGGTATCTAAACACCCTGTACCAAAGGTTTTATCATTATTTTTACCTGGTTCCATTTGAAAATTGAGGAATTTTCCACTATGTAAATCATACTCTAGCTGAATCTTAATACCAGCTGTTTGTGCACATCCTCCTGAACCAGGATAAATAGGGGCCAAATGATTGGGAACCTGAAAAATAGTAGCATCTAAAATACGTATACGTTGAAAATAAGAAGTGTATTGATTTGAAATTTGAGATGAATCGTTTAGTTGGCTTTTGACTAAAAGAGAAAATACACGCTGTAGAAATAAAACAGCGCATCGATTAAAACGTTGATTAAGTCCTTCTGGACTCATCAGTGTAGCTGTATTTGCATAAAGTTGACTACATAATCGGGTGAGAGAATCGCTTGCTACATGTTGACTAATCCAGATACATAAAGCAGCCAAATCTCGTGCGCCATACTTACTTTTACGTTTTACAAAACCTGTCTCTTGTGCAAATTGTTGAAGAATATGTGGAGATAGATATCGCTGTAGTTCTTCAACAAACAAATGAAACTCATCTTGAATCGAAAAGCGCATAAAAAACGCCATCCTTTCCTATAATTCTATAAAAAGGATAACGTCTTTTTTGCTTTATGGATAGTGCAAAACCTTAGCTTGATAGCGATGTGGCGATACCCCTCATATGAAAATGATATTTTCATATGTTTAGAGTATTGTTTTCTACATGAAGTAGCATCAAAAATATAAATTTACTGCACTAGATCTGGATAAAAGAGTAGTGTTACAAAACTATAATTTGTAAATTGCATTTAATTACGTGGTCGGAGAGTACGTTCAACAATTCCTAGTGTAAAACGACGAGAGAAAAATCTTGAGACTTGGGCCACTAAATAATTTTGGCAACCAGATATAATATGGCTACGCCCTTTCTCAAGTGCTCGTAGAGCGTTATTTACAACAGTGTTTGGGGGTTGTCTAGAGCCAACGGAGGCTTCGCTCGAGCCAACAACATCAAAAAATGAGGTTTCTGTTGCACCTGGACAGAGCGCAAGGACTTTAAGCCCCCGTTTACGGTTTTCAGCCCAAAGCGCTTCACTAAAGGAGAGCACGAACGCTTTGGTTGCTCCATAAACAGCCATATAAGGATCGGGCTGAAAGGCGGCAGTGGAAGAAACATTAATTATCCCACCATCCCGATTACGTAATAAATCAGGCATGAATGCATGTGTGATATCCACTAAAGCAGCGACATTAAGCATCACTTCCTCATGCTGCCGTTTTCCTGAGACTTGCTCAAAGTACCCATAGGTAGCAAAGCCTGCATTGTTAATTAAAAGATCAACCTTCAAATGATGATTTTGAACCTCATGGAGTAAAGCTTGTGACGCACCTGGTACGGAAAGATCCAGTGCAATTACTATTACCTTAACTTTGTGTGTAACTGAAAGCTCTGTAGCTAACGTCTTCAATTTCGCTTCATTACGTGCAACCAAAATGAGATTGCATTTTTTTGCTGCTAGTGAATAGGCAAACGCTTCACCAATACCAGATGATGCACCTGTGATGAGAGCCGTTTTGTTTGAATAAGTAAACATAATAATTAACCTCCTCAGAAACGATATTTTATTTTGGTAACACTGTTACCGATAAGCAATAATCAACTGAAGTCACTTGTTACAAGGACTTCAGTATGCTCAATATTCTATGATTGAAATGAGGATGTCTTAAATGAAGAAAGCGTCTTGTTTAATGTGAATTCATAGACCTCTTGAGCCATGCTTAAATTAGAAAAATGACCAGCAAACTGAAGATGTATGACTCCATGTAAAGCAGACCAAAGCATTCTGACAACCAGTAGCGGATCATTATCTTCAAATTCGCCTTGTTCAATAGCACGTATTACGGTTTGCTGGATTCGGGCTAATGCAGTAATCGTGCCTTCAAGACTTTGTTCATCCGGCTTAAAATCAGATAACTTCCCGCCAAACATCATTTTGTAATAACCAGAATGATGTTGTGCAAATTGCCAATAAGCCCAACTTATAGCAACCAAATCATCAAGGACTTTTTCTGTGACCGGTACTTGTTGAAAAGTTTCAGCTAATAGCCGACATCCATCCATGTACATTTCATTAACAAGACCATCTTTATTACCAAAAAGACTGTAAATAATTTTTGTTGAACAACTTAATTTCTGAGCAACTCGTCGTACTGTTACTGACTCAGGGCCTTCCTCTAAAAGAAGGAGACATGCGGCATCAATGACATTTTTACGAAGCAATTGTTGTTGCTCAAGCTTCACTTCTGAATAGCTTTTATAGGAATGCGATAACTTAGACATAATTCAATGCACTTCCTTAAAAAATTTTAAAAAATAAATCTTACATGCAATTACAGAAACAACGTTTCCTATTGGAATCATTGTATCGAAGTGATAAATCTTTGTCAATTATTAAAATTTAAACTAATACAAAGCTATATACAGCGAGCACCCCTACTAAAATCAACTGAATCCATAATAACTGCTTCCAAAACAGTAATAAGTAATAGGGGTACGGCAACGATTCGTTCTTTTTCGGGCCACTTGTAAAAAACTTTAAAATGTATGATAGAACATTGACTTTAAGGTAATTAGATATGAAGTCTCCAAGAATGTTTTCTTTAAATATGTTCCGTAAACTTATTTCCCAACAATATTTACAGGTGTTCTGTAAACTAATCTTGTTAGATTTATTTCGAAAAGTTAACAGAACTGGAATTCTGTTAACTTAAAGTGGTGAGTGGCCCCTAAAAGTAGTAATCGTTGCCGTGCCCCAATCTGCCAACGAAGTGAATACAATGAATGCACGTAGTTCGTCGGTACTTCTTCTAGCGACGTGTTCGTGATATATACATTCATGCCCATTAAACGTTTACTTTTATCCTTCATGACAATGCCTTTCTTCTTTTCACGTATCGCTTGGTTTTTCAGGCGTGTTTGCGTTTGATCATCGGTTAAACGATGAATAATGACACGTGCTGGAAGCTTCTGATTTTGGCCAATGTATGCCTCGGAGATTTCCATCGTTTCACCAGGGATTAGACCACACATAATTTGTGTCATATCAAGCCGGATGTATTCTGTTTGCTTTTTTAACTTGCCATTGTTGAAGTATTCTGGCTCAGGGTTCTTGATATAAATGCGTGTATTCAACTTCAACCGCGAGATATAGTAAGCCTCTTGATCATGAATGGTTTGTAAGTCTCCTAAATCGAAGTAACCAAGATCACGTAAACACAAATCGCCCGCCTCTACGGTTTCAAGGCAGATGGTACCATATGTTTTATCATTATTTTTTCCTGGCCCAAGCTGCACATTAAGAAATTGACCACTAAGTAAATCATATTCCAATTGGATTTTCACGCCTGCCGTGTTACTACTCCCACCTGAACCTTGATAGTTAGTGGCGAAATGATCAGGCAGTTGAAACACTGTCGCATCTAAAATACGAATACGATTGAAAGTAGAGATCATGTGTGCAGAAAGCGAGTGATTTGAACAGAGTTTTTGTGTAAGAAGAGAAGTAAAGACTTCTCGAAGAAATACAACAGCTGCTGGATTAAAACGTTGATTCAGTCCCTCTGAGCTCATAAGTACCCCAGTCGAAGCTTCTAACTGACTGCACAATTGTGTAAGTGATGTGCTAGCAATTTCTTGACTGAGCCATACGCAAAGGGCAATGAGTTCGTTTGCTTGATACTTACTAGATCGCTGTACAAAACCAACTCGTTTGGCGATATCTTGTAGGACTACTGGAGATAAAAAGTATTGTAGCTCTTGTGCGAAAAGATTCAGTTCATTTGAAATGATAGGATTCATCAAAACGCCATCCTTTCTTATAAACTTCTTACGATAAGCATAGCGTTTTTTCATTTTGAGGGTATAATTTTAACTTTGCTTGATGGGCATGCGTCAGTACCCCTGTTGGTGCGTTAGCTGCACCCCGTTAATTAGTAAATAAAATTATATAATTTTATTTATTAATTATAAACAAAGTGTTATTATTTTATTCTGAATATTAACTCTAATAAGGACTGTTATAAACACAAAAATAATTAAATCTACAAAAGGATAGTCTTAACATCGGGGGGATATTAAGTTGATTTTTGAATTGTTTATCAAGGGAATAATCATTGGCATTAGTATAGCTGCTCCTGTCGGTCCTATTGGAGTTTTATGCATACGACGTACACTTGAGTACGGAAAATTTATTGGTTTTATATCGGGTTTAGGTGCAGCAACAGCTGATGGTCTGTATGGAATGATCGCTGGACTCGGTTTAACATTTGTAACTAATTTTTTAGTTGAACAACAAGGATGGATTCATTTTATTGGTGGTGTGTTTTTATTATATCTAGGACTGAAAATTTTCATTTCAAAACCGTCAAAAACATCAGCTGAAGCCAATGGTAATACTGTTTTTGGAGCATATGCTTCTACCTTTTTTTTAACCATTACAAATCCGGTAACCATTTTATCTTTCTTAGCCATTTTTTCTGGGCTAGGAATTTCTAATCCCAATGATGATACTATGACTGAATTAGCTGTAGTACTAGGAGTGTTTTTAGGTTCCACATTATGGTGGTTAACTCTCAGTAGTGTAACTGGAATATTGAAGAATCGAATAAAAAACTTTCCTTTCAATATTGTAAATCGTGTTTCTGGATTAATTATATTAATGTTTGGTTTATGGTCTATGTATAATTTATCGAAAGGATTTTTTAGTTAAAATAAAGTAGATAAATAGTTACCTTAAAAAAGTTATACCTTGGTACTTTAAAGAATCTTATAATCATTGAACATTTAATAAATAAGGGTATTACTACCTATTAATATATTTAACTACTAACAAAGGAGGTAAATTAGATACGGTAATGAAAAAAGAAACAAACTTAAGTTCATCGTTGAAACAGAATACACAAAATAGAAATTTAGTTTCAACTATTACACAATTCCCCAGTACTTACGTGATGTTTATTTTTGGTGTATTGATTTCTAGGATCGGTGATTCTATATATACCTTTGCCATTCCTTGAATTGCCTATGAGTTAACCGGTTCAGCAATAATTATGAGTTCACTTTTTGCTATCGGAGTGTTACCTATTGTTTTGTTTGGCCCAATAGTAGGTGTAATAGTAGATTGTTTTGATCGAAAGAAATTAATATGAGATTATAAGATAATACGGGGCGTAGAAAAACGCCGGTGACCTTAAGTAAGTGACCGGCGCTTCCATATTAGCGTTTCGGCATTTTGCTCTCATCCATGTACAGCAGGTTCCACCGGTGACCGTCCAGGTCGGCAAATCCTGCGCCGTACATCCAGCCATCAATTTCACTCGGCTTGCCAAAGATGCTTCCTCCGGCAAACTCTACTTTTTGAATAAATGCATCTACTTCTTCTCTACTTTCAGCGCCAATAGAAAATATTACTTCTGCGCTATGGGAAGTATCTGCGATTTTTGAACCTGTAAATTTCTCAAACGCCGCATCCGGGAACAGTAGAATCGTTGTTTTTCCTATTGCAAGCTTGGCTCTCTCGTTACCTACGCTCACCGCATGGAATCCAATCTCATTGAAAAAGGCAGTTGACCTCTCAACATCTTTGACCGGCAGGTTAATCCAAATCTCCTGTGACATAGCTATAGCCTCCTGGAATATATTTTCAACTACTCCTACTATACTCTATTTCTGACAACAGAAGCGAATCTTATAAAAGAAACCTCGTCAAGAAAAGGGGCTTAGCGTTGTAAATCCGTATTTTCCTGACGGGATTCCATATTTAAGAGCTCATATTATAACTGAATTTCTCTTCTTTTTAAGAATATCTATTCCTTTTCTAGCCAAGAAATAGGAACTTCTTTTTCGCCAGCTACTTCAAACTGAATTTCTCCATTTACTTCAAAAACCCGTTCGATAATGGGTATTGTAATCATTTTATTTTCCTTGCTCTTTCTCTTTCGTACTAGTTCTAAGTCGATAATATTCATGATGAAATCCCCTCTGTATTTGTAAGACAGTAAAAAAAGCACCCACATGAGTACTTTTTTAACTTGAATCACCATTTTACTTTTTGAGCTGTTACTCTATGTATATTTTACCATATTTATCTATGACATTTATTGATAACTTTATTTTATTCCAAATAAAGTTTATTTACAATGAAAAACCTGACTTTGTCTACTATGGGTTAACCCTAATCATCCATTGGTTAGTTACTGAAAACACTTCGTTTCAATTGTGTGATTATGGTGTATGATAATAGATAAAAAATTCAATTTTAAATTATATTGGAAATAAAAGTAATCCTATAACCTATTTTTACACAAATCTCGGCTGTACCCCATGCCTATCAAGTTAAGAGTAAAGAACATCCCCAGAACAAAGATTTTGAGCAAATTGCTCAGTTTTCTCATTTTGGGGGTGTTTTCTTTTTTTAGGTTGATGGCTATGTATGGTGACCCCTATGTGAAAAATTGCTTAGCGTACGAAATTCGCGTTTTGTTGGTGCTACCCCATCGCTATCAAGCTAATATTTTGAAGTACCCCCAAAATAAAAATTTCCTTTTTCTACAGTTAGTTATTTGAGAAGTCAGCTTTTTTTCGCTTTTGGGTTGTTTACTTTTCTTAAGTTGATAGGCATGTGACGGTACCCCTATAAGAGTAAAATATTAAATTCAACCATAATAAAGGAGTCTTTCAAAATTCATAAATGAAAATTTTGGAAGACTCCTTTGTATTTATCCAACAAATATTTTTCGTCGATCATAGGCAAAAAGGATCATTGTCACACCTAAGATAGCACAAATCATATACATAAATGAGTATGAGGAAAAATCAGCTATCGGCCCCATAATGACACCACCTAGCGAAACACCTAAATCAGCCATAGCAATAAATAAACCAAGTAACACATTACGATTCATCTGTGGCAAGACAAAGATTAAATAAGTTGTTAACGTTGGATAGAGGAGTGCCTGAGCTATCCCCATTAAAATTGCGCCAACATAGAAAAAGATAGCCCCACCCGTTATAGAAAAGCTTACACATTGCGCTGCTACTGTTAAAATAAGCATAGTCCCCATGATAAAAGATGAATGCCATTTGCCGTCTGAAGGAATTTTTTTTCTTAAAGCAAAACGAGCAAAGACAACGGTACCCGCCTGAAGCATTAGGTAAATTCCGGCATTACCGCTTTTTAATTGCGTAGCGTATAGTGGTATAAAGGTTGTAATAGCCCCAAATACAATTGATGCAACTAACATCAATACGCTACATTTAAATAAAAACGGATTTTTTACTAACTGACTAAATGATTTAAACGTACTTAGTCCCTGCTCGGCGTTATTTGTATCTGGCGGAGCGTCTGCTTTGTCCATCTTGGCACTATAGCCGAACACTCCTGTAAATATGGAAATCGCTACCATCACCACTGTAAAATAATTCATACCCCCTTGCCAAATGCCTAATGCTAGTATGGGGCCAATAATACCTGGTATATATGAGAATAAAGAATAAAGTGAAATACCTTGAGAGCGATCCTTTTCTGGCAGTGCATCAATAATACCTATCTGTAATGCCATTGAAAAAAAAGCTGTCGATACCCCTTGTAACATACGGGCAACTAGAAAGCCCCCTAATCCAGTAAATGTATATAGTGTTAAAGCAAGTCCATTGATAATAAGAATAATGCGTAACACTTTTATCGGCCCATGCTTTTGAATAATATGACCTGCCCATGGTCGAAAGAACATGGTGGTAAACAGATACGCCCCCATGATCAAGCCAATTGTTGTATTGCTGGCTCCTAACGTTTCCCCATGTAAAGGGATAATAACATTTAGTATAGAATTGGCACTAAAATAAAGAAGAACCAACATATACAAACGCAGAAAAGGCCAAGACATAGCTCCACTCAACATTTTCTCCTCCTAAATCGTGTAACAAATTCTGTGGTTTCGTGTATTTCAGTATTAAGAAGTTATTAACGTCTGCAATAACTTTCTAGCATATTCTGACTGAACGTCCTTTAATTGTTCAATTTTAACTATTTCTTCGATTTGACCATTTCTAAAAAAAATGACTCTGTCGCAAATATAAGCAGCAGCTTGTATATCATGAGTTATAAAAACATAACTCATATTGTAGATTTTTTTTAATTCCTTTAATAATTCAAGCACTTGCATTTGAACAGATATATCTAAAGAACTAATTGCCTCATCTAATAAAATACATTTCGGTTCTGTTGAAATGGCTCTTGCTATACACACCCTCTGAACTTCTCCTCCTGATAATTCATGAGGGTATTTCTTTCTATAGGATGGATTTAATCCAACTTGACTTAATAGCCTATCAATCTTGCTTTGAATCTCTTTTTGAACCTTTTTTCGTCCTTTTAATGGCTCCATAATTGCTTCTTCAACAGTAAAAAATGGATTAATTGAGGAGGTATAGTCTTGAAATACAACGCTAATATTACCTGATCTCACTCTTCTATCCTGTATATTCTTTCCCTCAAATAAAACTGCTCCACGATCAGGCTTTTCGATTCCGACTATTAAACGTCCCAATGTTGATTTTCCACTTCCACTTTCTCCGATAATACCGAGACACTCGCCATTCCTGCATTCAAAACTAACATTGTTCAAAACCTTCTGTTTTCCTTTTGAAAACAATCCACCTTTTTTATAGGATTTCTCAACACTATCAACTTTCAGCAATTTTAAGCTCTCCCCATTATTTTCTTAAAATTATTGCTCAACGCCAGTCTCGTCGATACTAAATACTTTGTATATTCATGCTCCGCTTCTGAAAAGATAGTTCGGGTGTTTCCTCTTTCAATAATTTCTCCATCCTTCATTACCAAAACGTCATCAGCAATTTTTTTTACTACACCTAAATCGTGGGAAACAAAGATCATCGAGCTGCCCATTCTTTCACGTAATTTCATGAATTGTTCAACGACCTCAAATTGTGAGATTGTATCCAATGCTGTTGTCGGTTCATCAGCGATAATAATGTCGGGCTCTAATACTAATGCCAATGCAATCATAATCCGCTGCAACATTCCACCCGATAGTTGGTGTGGATACTTATTCATAATCTCTATCGGATTTTTTAGCACGACGCTTTCCATGGCAGTTTTCATTTTTCCTTCTATTTCGTTATTGCTCCAGCCGAAATGTTCAACAAGTGTTTCCCTTAAATGAACACCAATCACACAAGAAGGATCAAATGCCCCCATACCATTCTGCAGAATCATGCAAAGGTTTCTTCCCCTTTTCTTTCTCATTTCTTTTTCAGGAAGATTGTTTAAGTTTTCTCCTTTAAATAGAATATCTCCTGATTGGCGAATCCAAGCTTTATTCAATCTCATAATTGACCTGCAAGTCACGGACTTACCGCTTCCGCTTTCTCCTACAATTGCGAGACAGCCTCCTTGCTTTAAATTGAATGAACTATTATAGATAATTATTTTACCGGTATTAATATCCAATACTTTCAAATTTTTAACTTCTAATATATTCATAAATTTTGCCACCTCTGTTTCTTGTTGCTGCCTCTTTTTCCTGAGACTGATTTTTAGAGGTTATTAATTTAGGATCTAAAGCAACTTGAAGTGCATCAGATAAAAAATTAAATGCAGATACTATGATAATAATGGCTAAACCAGGCGCCAACATTAACTCTGGCCTTGAAAACATGACTTCCCTCGCCTCATTTAACATCATTCCCCATTCAGCATTTGGAGCTTGAATTCCTAAACCCAAGAATGAAAACCCTGATATTTGCAAAATCATCGAACCAATAGAGCTGCTTGAAATGACTGCTATATCAGAAAATGTAACAGGAACAATATGCTTATATATAATCTTTATATTACTAATACCAGACGCCTTGGAAAACTTCACATATTCTAATTCAGCATACTGCATAACAGACGTTCTGATTACTCGAGCAAACCATGCCCATTTCATCCAAATAAACGCAATCAATATATTCTCAAGACCCACCCCTAGAATACCAACAATCGCCAATGTCATAACGTATCCCGGGAAAGAAAGCATAATATCACAAATCCTCATAATAAAGGCATCTACTTTTCCTCTAAAGTAACCCGCTATAAAGCCTGCAATAGCCCCAGTCAAAACAGATATGAACAATGCAGCTAAAACCCATAAAACGCTGGGACGAATTCCATAAATTAATCTGGATAAAATACATCTCCCTAAGTGATCGTTACCTAATGGGTACTCCCATGATGAGGTCGCAAACCGAAGGCTCATATTTATTTTTTCAGGGGCATGTGGTGCAATCAAAGGGGCAAATATACCAACGACAATCGTCACAATAATTACTATTAAAGAAATGGCAGCCAACCTATCTTTACTTAAGTTTCTCAATATTCTCATTTAGAAATCCTTCCTTAACCTAGGATTCATCACAGCATTTATAATGTCAGAAATCGTATTAAACAATACAAACGCCACCGCTAATATAAGAACATAAGCTTGGATGATTGGGAAATCTCTGCTTAGAATTGCTCTAACACTTAGACTCCCTAACCCCGGCCAAGCAAAAACATTCTCTATAACTACTGTACTTCCCAATATAATGGGAATAGCCATACAAAATATCGAAATGGCAACTTGTAACGAATTTCTTAATATATGCATGGTAATTTTCCTCTCTGTTACGCCGCATGCCCTTCCATACAGTACATAGTCTTCATTTAAATTGCTTAACATCGAACTTCTAACGACCCTGAAATAAATGCCTGCATAACTTATCGCAATAACAATAACCGGTAGAATATAACTTTTGTACGAGTCCATTCCGCTTGTTGGCAATAAGTCCAATTTAACAGAAAAATACCAAATCATAAGAGACGCCAGCCAATATGACGGCATTGCAGTCAGAAAAAATGAAAATCCTCTTACCGATTTATCAAGTATTTTTCCTTCTTTCAGCGCACAAATAACACCTAATAATATTGATAAAATAATAATGACAACAGATGAAACTAACGTTAGCTTTAACGTATTCAGAAAAGCTGGACCTATTAATGACCAAACCGGTTTTCCTGTCACGTATGAATTCCCAAAGTCCAACTGTAAGCAGGCAATGACCCATTCGAAATATCTTATTATAAATGGTTTATCCAGCCCCAACTCCTCTTTCGTTTGAACGATTAATTCATCTGTTATTTTTGGAACACCTTGCGCTTGCAAAACCACTTCGGCCGGATCTAGGGGAGAAAGATTAATTAAAACAAACGTTAAAAACGAAATGATCAAGAGTAAAGGGATTGATATTAAATGCCTTTTAATGATGTAGCCTCCCATAGAAAATCTCCTTTTAATAGAAAATATTATTTGAAACTTGCATATATATTAATCTATTAAGCGACAAGCACTTCTGAACATTATAATGATCGTCTGCTTAGAAATACGAAGGGCCGATTGCATGTGTACAATAAAATTAAGATTCTTACATTAGCTTAAACTTAAAAAATTTACACTTTCTCATAAATAAAAGGGGCCCCCCTTTATTTATATTTCTATTCAAACTTCATTCGCTCAAATGGCAACTCGAATTGTGTTTGCTTAAATGAGATGCCTTTTAAATTTTTAGGAGAAACTATAGTGACACTGCCATTTGTAATGGGAATAAAGACTGCTTCATTATGAACAATTGTCAAAATTTCAGCGTATAACGATTTTCGTGTTTCCTCATCAGTGGACATCATAACTTCTTCAATTTTCTTATAGAGTTTATCTGCTTTCGCAATGCCACTAGTAGTATGTAAATAGGCAGACCCAGAAGTAAAAGCAGCAATTGTACTTTGTGGATCATACGCTAATCCCCATGTTTGATTGAATAATAAATCATAGTCACCAGTCGATCTTCTATTAGCGATTGAAGTTGACTCTTCGCCGATAATTTCCAGCTGAATACCTACTTTTTTCAATGAACTTTGGATAAATTCAGCCTCTGTTTTTTGGGAAGAAGAATTGCTATCATAATAAAGTTTCATTGCTAATTTTTTGCCTTCCTTTGTTCTAACGGCAGCACCATTTTCCGATTTCCAGCCTGCTTTTTCTAAAATCTCTTTCGCTTTTTCTAAATCATAGCCTCGTTTCTTCAAATCGACATCTGCATAAGGGACGTTAGGTGAAAACAGTGTATTGGCTGCCGCTTCAGTACCATTTAAAATATCTTTACTTATTGTTTCTCTATCAATAGAGTACCAAATGGCTTCACGAACAGCCGTTTCACTCACAGGATTATAAGATTTGCTGCTATTGGCTACAATCATTTTTGTATTCATTGCTTCACTTCTAACAAGTTGATAATCACCTGAATCAACTAATTGATTCATTGCTTCGACATCAATACTGTCCGCACCTCGATCATCTGTGAAAATAAAGTTAACCTCTCCTTTTTGTAATGCTAAAAATGTCGTTTCACCTGCTGGAAGGACTTTAGTAGTAATCTTTTTAATTTTAGGTGAGCCACCCCAGTAGTTTTCATTCGCTTCAAAAGTTGCATACTCATCAACTTTATGTTTAGTGAGAATATATGGTCCTGTACCATGATAACCATTTACACCATCTTTTGTGCCCCCGTTAACAAAGTCTTTGGGTGATATGAATACATAAGGTCTAGTCATCGACAATTCAACCAAAGTTGGATAGTATGCTTCTGATAGTACTAATTCAACTGTATACTCATCTGCTACATTGCAACTTACTATTTTTGTTGATAGCTTACTCCAGGAATGCTTTGCTGCATTCTTTTGTACAGCATCAATATTTTGCTTCACTGCTTCTGCGTTAAATGGTTCCCCGTCGTGAAATTTCACATCTTTTCTTAAATGAAATGTGTATACTTTTCCATCTTTTGAAATCTCCCATGATTCGGCCAGTAAAGGCTTGATTCCGTCTTCCGTATTCTCAACCAACGATTCATATATCATCCCTTGAGCCGGCATGGAACCTGTGTACAAATGAGGATTCATATCATTAATATCTTTGGCTGATGCATATACTAATTCTGTTTCTTTGTCCGATACCTTGGCATTTTCCTTTTTCTCATTATCAGAGTTTCCTGTAACTGCTGAGCAGCCAACTAGAATAGATAAGATCAAAAAAACTATAGCCGCTAACTTAAATCTTTTATTAAACACTCTATCCTCTCCTTTTCATCTTACTTAATTGAATGCAACTCTTTTTGACTTGGCAGATATGGATCTAATGTTTCATATATTAATAAATTTACTCTAAAACCGTAATGATTACGATTTAAATGGTATAAATATGATATTCTATTTTATGACAGGTCCTATTCTGCCGTCTTTGACTCTATACTTTTTCCTATTTCACTGCATATCATTTTCAAATCTTCATCAAAACTTTGAACTACAAATGCATTGGATAATAATTCGCCTTTATGAGATCGAGCAACTTGTTCAATTTTACTTTCATATGTTTTAATGAACTTATCTATTGTTGGGCAATTCACATTTAAATACTTTGCAATTCCTTGTATTATTTTTATACGATAATAGTCTTCATTAGGCATTCTCGGGATATCCAAATACCCTTCCTTGTTGACGAACATCTTCCTAAATGGAACAGCAGAAAAATCAAAATATTCCCCCTCCTTACCCGGCTCTGAAAAAGGATCGATCAATAGTGAGGTATAACGTATATACAATAAATATTCTTGATGGATAGTCTCTAAATGATTGAAATTTTCTATATCACGACGTGATAAACTTTCCAATCTCACCGGATAATTATCATCTGTCATAAATTTAAGTAAATTTATACTTTGCATATTCATTTTCCTTATAATATTCATAATTTCTTTCCATTGAGCCAGCATGTCACGAATTAAATATTGCGTAATAGGCCCCTCAGGGTAAATTTTGTATACATATTTTTTGACATCTACTTCTCTAAATATCGCACTTAATGAAAAATCATTCATAAACAATGGTGGGTGTACATATAAAGAAATATTTCTTGTCTCCGCCTCAATTGGAGACTTCATAATTTCTAGAGCAATACCTAATTGTCCATATTCCTTACATAGTCTATTGACATTTTTAGATGGATAGTGTGTGGAGCCTATATAAACCCTTTTCTTTACCGCTGTTGTTAAAACATTATTAGGTAGTCTGTCGTTCATCCATCGTGTATCTCCAAAATATGTAGAAAAACTAATAATTTCCACATCCGGATTAAGAGAATCCATATAGTTACCTATTAAGCTATTGGAACCGAAAGTTGGAGAGATTAAAACAATACATTTCACTTGTTTTAAAAGTTCACCATTTATTTGCTTTAATACTTCAATATAGGCATCTGTTGTTACAGAAAAAATAATGGTATCCCAGTCACCCTTAATTGTTCCATATCCTTTAAAAACTTGATCAACGAAGCACTCACCTTCCATATTTCGATGCTTTTCATTTTGAACGCTCACACGAATAAGATGATTGCTTTGCTTAAGCGCTGCAAAGACTTTTTCTGAACGAACAGATTCTCTTCCAGAAATTCCTACATAGCAATTCAATTGTTTTTTAAAATTTAAAGCAAGTTGGATTGATGTAGGACCAGTTCCTAATAGCAAGACTCGCTTAAAATCACTCATAAAAGCCTCCCTTTCTTACAAACAAGTAACTTATGCTTTTTTATACAATGCAATATCAAACACATGATCTGGACGTAATATGTTTTCAAGCATCTTCCATTTTTGTCCATCTATCTCCCTCATCGGGTAATTAAATAAGGACTTCAACTGATCACCATATCTCATAGCAACAACTACATTTTCATTCGTCAATGTATGTAATTGATCCAATATGTCATATTTACTTTCAACAGTTGAACTAAAAATGATATGGGTCACATCTTTTGTAAAATCAAGATTTTCCACTAATATTTTTTCTACTCTAATATTTAATCCATTTCCTAATTTCTCTACTACATTTCGTCCAAGTTGGATAGCCTCATCATCAATATCTATGCCAACAACCTCTGCTCCTGTTCGCTTAGCAATTAGCAATAGTGTCATTGGGAATGAACCTGAGCCAACTAATAATACCTTTGATTCAGAAGTAATTTGAAAACTGCCAAATTCTTTTTCAATACACGATTCTATATTTTTGAAGTAATCGGTCATTTTTGCATTTCCACTCAGCAACTTCAATGCATGGTATTTCTCCATAATAGCAACACAAAGTGCCGATTTTTTTCTTAAATCCGCCACAAGTTGATTCAAATCACTGGATTCTTGCAGTTGTTTCCAAGCTACTTTATTCCTCTCGTTTGTGATGAATTTTGAATAGTCATCTATTAAACTCTCTAACTCTGAACAATTATTAATTGTATGATCATATCTTCCCGCTAAATCATCAAATTTTTCTAAAAACTCGCTTAAAGATTCTTGAAATGTTTTTAACGCATTCATTCATTCAACCCCCAATACAAAGTTATAACTAAACATCTATAAAAGCTTTGCCTTGTGCTACTATTCCGACGGATCCTTCAATCTTAAGACTTGTCAATTCTTCTTCATGACAATTAGCAACTACATTAATAGTGCCGCCGGGCTGCCTTATCCTTGCAACAATCTCCCCTTTATTCTTCCAAGCTAGATAGGCTCCTAAGGAGGCTGTACCTGAACCACACCCCCTTTCCCATATCATGCTGTCTAGATGTGGGACATAAATGAGGGGCGCCAATTCATCAGATTCCGATTTATACAATAAAATGCCGATCAGGTTGGCACCTAAAACTACTCCAAGCAACTTTGCCAATGATTGTGCCTTTTGCCTCACTGTCCTGCCAAATTCCTCTACTTCTATCACAATATGTATGAACTCATGATATCTCACTATAATAATATCCAAATCGTCACCCTCATACTGTATTGTTCTCTGTTCTACCTGTTTGGGAATAGGCATAGTAACTTGACAATAATATTCATCTAAATTTCTTCTTACTTGGCATCTTATTAATTTGTCCGTACCTGAAGCTTCTAATAATATTTCCGCTAAATCATTATGCTTTAGCCCTTTTTCAGATGCAATATAAGCTGCCAATGCCATACAAGCATTGCCGCAAAACTCTCCTCCAGCCATCTGTAGATGTGCAGCAGCTTCATTATTTATCGGTTTTTCTATAAAACCTACTTGTTCAGCATACACGTTGTCATATGACATAATTTTTGAAGCAACGTGCTTATACTTCTCAACTAGATAATTAGTTTTAACAAGAATTGTCATATTTTGTGTTGGATTGAATTTTATAAAATCTATTTCCTGTTTCATCACAACTACCCTTTACATCTATATTTTTTATTTGCTTCATGAGTATTATTCTCTTAAAACGTAATGATTACGATTTACTCAAGTATAGCATGATGTTTGATAGTGTCAAGGAAAAAAATGGATCTTATAATAATATATTGTTTTGTAGAAAACGAAAGAATTCTAGTATTGTAGTAGGGGTCACCATACAGGTTCTGGTGCAAAAAATCTAAGAAGCTTGGACATACTGATATTACTGATATTATCAATCCATAAAGGATGTGTATCCGTATGAAAAAGCCAACAGAATTTAAGTGGAAACATTG
>NZ_JBHTHG010000105.1:8007-8448 GCF_042676365.1 Bacillus sp. CGMCC 1.60114 | reverse complement strand
ATCAATATGGACCAGAACTTGATAAACGCATTCGTCCGTATTTAAGGAGAACCAATGACTCCTGGAGGGTAGACGAAACTTACATAAAAGTAAAAGGACAGTGGGTGTATCTATATCGTGCAGTAGATTCTGAAGGGAACACGATTGATTTTTACCTGAGCAAAACTAGAGATGCGAAATCAGCTAAGCGCTTTTTCAAGAAAGCCTTGGCTTCTTCCCATGTGTCTCAACCTCGTGTCATTACGGTGGATAAGAATCCGGCTTATCCAGTGGCAATTCAAACATTAAAAGAAGAAAAACGTATACCTGAAGGCATACAGCTAAGGCAACGTAAATATCTTAACAATATCGTGGAACAGGATCACCGTTTTATAAAGAAGAGAGTTCGATCCATGTTAGGATTGAAATCATTTCGTACAGCTACCTTGATTTTGAGTGGCG
>NZ_JBHTHG010000105.1:6682-7925 GCF_042676365.1 Bacillus sp. CGMCC 1.60114 | reverse complement strand
TATGCCCAAAATGAGGTTGAAGTCATTCATAAGTTATTTAAGTTAGCTGCTTAACCTCAAGGTTAATAGGATATTGCTATTCTATGGTTCTAGCGAATTATTTTGCACCAAAACCATCTAAGCAAACCCTTATTTTGTTTCCCAATCTTTCTATCTACTTTGTATGTGTATATCATTTCTCCAAACAAGCTTTAGGAAAAGATTAATCAAAACTCATTTAGAATTTTTTGATAAAAACGTCGCATCTTTTTTCAAAACATCGTGACTTTATTACAAATCAACACAAACAAACATAATCCCGCCCTAAATTTAGGACGGGATTATGTTTGTTTAATTTTTAATGTAAGATACTTCACTATACTTAAAAACATACCAATAAAGCCGTTTAAATCTAAATGCTATCCCATTATAAGTGAATAAACAAAACCATTTACTATAGCATATTGTTTTTCTCATACGCATTTAAGGCATTTACACCGTGACTCAAGGCTGCTCCGGCTTTTACTGCAGATGCAACGATAATTGCCTCCAAAACCTCTTCCATAGTTCCCCCATATTTCTTATACTTGTTTACATGAACATCAATACAATAGGGACAACCAGTCGTATGAGCCACCGCAATCGCAATAAGTTCCTTTGTTTTCGTTGGTATTAATCCAGATACAAACGCCTCCTTCTCAAATGTTAAAAAAGCTTTTGAGGATGCTGGTGCCATTTTTATAAGCTCATTAATTCGTTTTAAATAAGAATTTCGATAAAGAACATCGTCTCCTTTGTAAAGACCGTTTAGATTTTCCATGAAGATCTTCCTTCCTTAATGAATGTTGTCCTCATTATCATATAATCTAAAAGAGGAGAATTTCTGTAACTATATCACAGAAAACGGCTAAATTTTTGTTGTAGAGCCTTTCGTTGGATGTTTACGATTTTTCCGCGATGTAAAGTAAGAAGTCCCTCCTTCTCGAACTTCTTTAGTGTCCGGCTAACTACTTCCCGTGCTGTACCTAACTCAATAGACAACTTCTCGTGGGTTATGATTATCTCGTCGGAATATAGAGAGGTATGTTTAATGAGATAATCTGCAATCCGATCGTCTATCCCTTTAAAAGCAATCTCTTCTACAAGCTGAGTCACAGTTGACATTTTACGAATAAATAATCCGTATATAAATCTGCTTAACGAATCGTATGTATGTATCCAGTTCCGAAAAGTTTCGGCCGGTATGATTAAGGCTTCAACATCG
>NZ_JBHTHG010000105.1:0-6615 GCF_042676365.1 Bacillus sp. CGMCC 1.60114 | reverse complement strand
TCACCCAATATGCTAGCTATCATCATTAAACAAACGCCGCCGCTCTGAACCCGATAGAGGGTTATCTCCCTGCCATTCTCTCCAACCCTATAAATGCGTACACAACCATCCAAAATAAAAATAGCATGGTGTAAGCGATGCCCCCTTGCAAAAGCTACAGGAGTGGTTGGAACTTGCACTATAGAAATATCAGTTCTATTCCATTCCTTAGCTTCAATAGAGGACAGGCAAGGGAAACATTTTATAACCTGATTTAGTTTACTGATCATTTGTTCCTCCTAATCTTTATTAAATCCATGTTTAAATAACTTTTTTGGTGCTTAACGGATTAATAAAATAATATCAGAAAGGGTGGATTTCTTTTTTTCTAAATGCTTCTATATCGTAATTTTTCTGGTACAAATTCGAAATATGGTATCACAATCATATGTATCTAGAGAACCTAGAATTGCATATGGATGGTGAAGAGTTATGAGCCAATATCAAATGTTGTACAGTACACCTTATTTGTATTCTTCGAAAACCTTACGCCAAATGTTTAATAAAACAAATGAGGAGGAAGATATTTGTGCGATACGAGACCATATGTGGTTCTGGTGCAAGAAATCTAGTAAACTTGGACATACTGATACTAGTACTCTAAAAAGGGGCGTGATCAGTATGGAAAAGCAAAATTTATTCAAGTGGAAACATTATCAACCCGATATTATTCTTCTTACTGTCAGATGGTATCTACGGTACAACTTAAGCTTTCGTAACCTTGTGGAAATGATGGAGGAACGAGGATTATCGATGGCTCATACGACCATTATGCGTTGGTTCATCAGTATAGTCCTGAATTAGACAAGCGACTTCGTCGTCATCTAAAACGTATAAATGATTCATGGAGAGTGGATGAAACGTATATCAAAGTAAAAGGTCAATGGATGTATTTATATCGCGCAGTGGATTCCGAAGGAAACACCATTGACTTTTACCTAAGCAAAACAAGAGACCAAAAGGCTGCAAAGTACTTCTTCAAGAAAGCTTTGCGGTCTCTTCATGTTTCTAAGCCTCGTGTCATAACCGTCGATAAAAATCCAGCGTATCCTGTAGCTATTCAACAATTAAAAGACGAGCAAGAGATGCCTGAAGGCATCCAAATGAGACAAGTGAAATATCTCAATAATATCGTAGAACAAGATCATCGTTTCATTAAGAAAAGAGTACGCTCTATGCTGGGGTTCAAAACGTATGAAACTGCTACTTCAATAGTACGTGGCATTGAAGCCATACATATGATGAAAAAAGGGCAAGTTCACCATAGGGTGAAGTCTGCCCAAAATCGAAAAGAATTCATTGATAAACTGTTTGGCATTGCAGCATAATCCGTAAGTTAATAGGAAATTCATGTCCTATGTTTTTTTGAAATCATCTTTGCACCAGAACCAATTTAAGTAATTACCATCCAAGCCAAACAGTGCCTTGGTGCCATGAACTATCTGTATTTACTAGAGTTACAACATAGTTTCCTGCTTTCATAGGACCAAAGAAGCTATAAACATAATTGCCACCACTCATTGGCCCTCCTGTTACAGTATGGGTTACAGTGTTTCCTGATGATAAACTTTTTACTATAACTTTAAAATTAAAATTTTTATTATTTTGAATAGCTACTCCAATAGTTCCGTTGTCTGCTACAGATACAGTTTTTTGTACTTGAATTGATGTGGAAAAATTATATCCACCGGAATATCTCCAATCAAATGCTACAGCTGCTTTTTCTCCAATAAGATTATTTTTATCAGAAAAATTTGGTACAAATGGTTTTTCGACCTCATTTGTATTTTCAACTATACTTTCAATTCTATCTGAAATATATTGTTGGTTTTCTGAATAAGTTGTTTCAATTGCTTTATTAGGAGAACTCACAGGTTTTACTGTATCAGCTGATGCTGCACCAATTCCCCCAGTTAATGCAATACCTGTTGCTAATGCCCCGACTACTAATTTCTTGAACATAAAAAATCCCCCTTTAATAGTTTTGTAACTCACACACCAAATTTATCATTTTTTACAAAAAAGTAAATATTTAGAATTTATAGAAATATTAGTTTTAATATTAAGAATATTCAAACTAATATTCATCAAAGTTTATTAAAAAAATATCCATCCATTCATAAATTACTGTAAAAAAACAACTACCCCCCACAAGAGGGGCTAGTTGACGTAAAATTCGTTAGCGGAAGTTATTCTAATATGATAGAATCTCCAACATTCACTTTTCCTGGTTTTATAACTGATGCATAGACTCCAAAATGATTATTTCTTTTTTGTACAACAGTTTTTAAGAGAGTTTTTTCCAATGTTAATGTGTTAGGATCAATAGTAATAATCATGCAGCGTTCACAGTGTCTTACTATTTTTAATTCTACTTCTCCTATACGTATACATTTTCCAAACCATGTATCTTCTGGAAAAGGAATATTTTCATATAATGAGAATATCAAGTTTGGACGAAATCTTCTATGGTTCACATCTTGTCCCCACATTGCACTTATTTCTTGTAGTGACGTATCAGTTACAATTAATATATGTTCTTCTTCAATTGCTCCTAGAGGTACTTGCTGAGGGGAGTATTGTATACTTTTAATTCTACGACCTGATTTTTGTTCTAATTCTGTAAGTAACTCTTGATCTCCCCACTTGTATATTTTTCCTTCAGGAGAAGTGATTTTGATTAGTGGATATGTATCAAAAGATTCTTCTCCTATAAAACTCGCCGTGTAACCAATCATCTCAGGAAGTTGTGTTGCAGTTAAATATTTTCCTGGTCTTGTTTCATCTAAAAAAGCATGGCTTCTATCTCCATATAAACCATAGGATGCAATGTAAGTTTGTTGAACATTTTCTCCGCGAAATGATTTTATTGGATGTCTTACAATTTCTTTTAGTTCTCCAATTATCATATCCCTACTCCTTTTTTATTTAATCTTATCTTATCTCTTAATTATATAATCAATTGGAATTAGTTACCTTATGATATCGTATACACTTGAGATTGACATAACATCTCATTACCGGGATTCAATGTATTTAAGAGACTATTAAAAGTCCCCCAGATTGTTTAACTGTGGGACTTTTGTGTTCACATAATTCTTGTTATAAGGAGTCAATTAATATATGAATACTAATGTTTATTTATTTTTATATTAAAAATGTTATCATATATATAATCTTATGCCTGCAAATCTTTTCTCGAAGTTTTTTTTCTTATTAGTAAGTCAGCTAGATGCTTACGTGCTGTTTCCATCGGTCCCATGGTAAAGTAACCTAACCATAAAGTAGCAAAGAATAGCTGCAGTAAACAGATTAATATCCAGACAGAAATGACCGTAAACGAACTAGGATTTCCACCAAACCCCAAGCCCCAACCATAAAACAGAACTGAACACAAAATATTCTGTAATACATAGCAGCTCAAGGACATCTTACCTGCTCTTTCTAGGAATCTCCACAATGAAAAGGAATGGAATTTTTCAACCAACAAGCTAATTGCTCCCATGTATCCCATCGACAGAATCGGGGCAAATATATACCTTACTGGAAAATCAAAATAACCTCCGGGAATAAACAGTAATAAATTTAGAGGTAAGCCAAAAGATAATCCGATCTTCATCATCTTTTTACGAATGTTCCGTCCGTTATCATCATTCGTAAAAGCTCCTTTTCTCATCAACAGAACACCTGTTAAAAATAGAAAAATATTAAAGGGAATAACAAAGATTGCTTCTGTTCGCAAATCCCAAAAATGACTAAGTCGGTATTGAACTTGTTCCAACCAAGATCCAATTTGATAAAGGTTAGTGATTTCTTGAGGTGTTGCAAATGACTCACTATTTACTTGATGCACCAGTACACCTAAGCAAACAATTAATATAAAGAAGACATGAATTACTGCAGCACTGATCATCGTTATTCGCATCGTTTTTTCTCCTGCTTTGACGATAAGAGAGACAATAATCGCGGTCATTGCATAAGACATCAAAATGTCGTACTCCAGCACCAAGGTAAAGTGCAGAAATCCTTCGAGAAGCAGAATTAAAGAAATCCATATGTATATTCCTGGCCAAGGACGATTTAACCGTTGTGATTGCTGATATTTTAATTCCAACCCAACGCCAAACATGATGGCTAATAAGCCAAGCAATTTGCCATTAATTAAAGCTAAAAATAAGGTTCGTAAAAAGGCGTCACCCGATAACCACCACTTGTTATGAGTAAAGGTAAATATATAATTCAAATCCCCTAAATGTGCAAAAATCCAAATGTTTGTTCCTAAGGTTCCTAAAATTGCTAATCCCCGTAAAATATCCAGGCTTCGAATTCGTTTGCTGCTTTTCATGGTTCACTCTCCGCTTTCTTAATTTTTTCATTATTAATCATATGCTTACCTTGTTTGAAAAAATACCTTATAGGCCTCACCATACATGCCCATCAAGATAAGATTTTGAAGTATCCCCAAAACAAAAATTTTATCTCTTCATAATTGTCCATAAGAATTCGGTTCGTTTTTTCGTTTTGAGGAACAATGTATTTCTTAACTTGATGGCGATGGGGTGCTACCCCTAATTAACTTTTTGTTGCTCCTGTATCAATTCCCTACTTTCTTTATTCTGTTCCCTCAACAAAAAACAAATAAAAACAGTATCAATTACACCTATTAATCCATAACTCCATAAAGGTGCTTTAATAGTTTCATACCAAATTAAATTTATAAAATAAATACCGATCATTATTAATAAAGAGTTAACAATAAAAGTAGAAATAATTTTATTATTTATAAAAAACTTATCCAATTTACCAACAGAAATAATTGAAGCAGAAGTACTAGCCATAGTTAAAGACATAATAGCAATTGAACGCAAACTTTGTTTATCTTGAAACACGTTTGGAGAAGAAACGATTTCAGTAATCAAATTAGCAATATAATAAAATCCAGTTAAATAAATTGAAACAGCTAAAAATGAAATAGGAACCCATTTACAAAATAAAAAAATTGGTTTTGTATAAACCTTTTGTCTTGCTTCCCTTATAGATTCTCCAATAGGCATAATAATCATAATTAGAGCAATCAAATATAAATCGTGTACAGGAAACTCTCCTTTAAAAATATCAATAAAAAAACTAAACGCATCTTTTATATTATTTATCATTAAAACGCCCCAACCTTTCACTATGTACCAATCTCATCATCCATATTCTACCAGAAAAATCCACCTTAACGTAACTTAATATAAAAAAGCGGGTTATTTGAATTGATAGAACTAAGTGATTTAACTAAAACAATTATTTATTTCTTAATACTTATAAAAGAAAAAGAGTCCTATTAAATTAGGACTCTTTTTCTATTCAAATGTAAACTTTTAAATATTAGTTTACTTTCAAATTACCGAAAATATTAACCCCACGCCAAATCCCCCGATATCCTCAAAATATACAATAAAAGTATACATTCAAAATACTATAAATAAAGAATCTAAAAACTCTATGAACAAAAACAACCATCCCATTAATATACAACTGATTCAAAGTAATTCACATCACTCTAAGGACTAATCAAGGTAATAATACCCCATACTAAAAATAGATATACATGCTTAGATGAAATGGGTGATCAATATGTATATGCCAATAGAACAAGAGACTAGAGGATATTTCATTACGGCCTGATGCATTTCCATTGAAACTAACGGGTTGTCCGTTTTGCATAAGTAATTTCCAACCAGATTTTTGAATGGCTTTGATATTACTAATTTCCGATTCCGCATCAGCTTTACTTAAAACAGTCTTTGGAGATTGAGAATACCATCTGGAAACTTCTTTTTTATCATTCTTGAAAGAAGAGTCATTACTGGCAGTAGTCTGTGTATCCGAAGAATGAATATTTCGATATACAGAGATTCCAAAAACCAAACACAATAAACACAAAAAACCTATAACCACTAAAATACTCCTACGTGTCATAAAGTGCGCCCCCAACCTAAAATCACATATTATAATATTAGGTTATCATCTTACCAAAGAGATTACAAAAGACATATTTGATAAAAAGTTCCGACGAAATGCCCTTATGGGGTACAGCCGAGATACGTGTAATTTTGAGTCATAAGCTTACTTTTATTTCCAAACATAATCAAATTGACATTTTCTTTATTATTTTTGAACCTATTATCACACACCCTAATCATACAATCGAAACGAAGTGTTTTTAGTAACTAACTAATGAATGATTAGGGTGTAAAATAAATAGAGGGAAAATGGAGGATTTTTGAGAGTGAAAGTTGCTTATGCGAGAGTCAGTTCTATGGATCAAAACTTAGATCGACAAATTGTGGAATTTAAAAATCACGGTGCGGAAAAAATATTTGTAGAGAAAAAATCCGGAGCGGATTTTATGAATCGTGTAGAATTTAAAAAAGCTTTAGATTTTGTACGAGAAGGTGATTTTTTAATGGTAGGAGTACAGACCCATGCCCATCAAGCTAAGGTTGGATTTCCCGCGAACTGCCGTTCTTGTTGCCTACATGCTTGCTATTTTGTTTATTTGTTTTTAAAAATACGCATACCAAATAA
>NZ_JBHTHG010000104.1:0-1074 GCF_042676365.1 Bacillus sp. CGMCC 1.60114 | reverse complement strand
TCTGCATAAAAGCAGGGCTTGTCACGGGTGAAGTCATGGTGACAGATTCTACTCATATCAAGGCATACGCTTCCTCTGAACGGACAGAAGTTGTGAGCGTAATCAAAACGCCTTCTGAGTACATCCAAAGTCTCCATGAAGAAGCGAAGAAAATAGAGAAAGAATTACAAGAAAAACGACGTGGCAAAACAAAAAGCGGACGCAAAAAAAGCGAAGACATGCCCGAAAGGGAAGTCAAGCGCAGTCTCACAGATCCTGATTCAGGTTTACTCGGACGGCCGAATAAACCCAAGGGATTTCATTATTTAGCACATACAACAGTTGATACAGCATACGGAATTATTACAGATATTCATGTGACTCAAGGGAATATAAATGATCACGAACCCTATGTGGAACGACTGGCGGTCCAAAAAGAGAAGTTTGGCCTTCACATTCAACAAGTGGGAGCTGATCGAGGATATGATGTATCCCATGTACATAAGAAACTTGAAGAATTAGGAATTACAGGATATATCAGTGCTAAAAAGCAAGAAAGAAAATCAGATGCCTTTGTATATCAAGCAGAAACAGATACGTTTCTTTGCCCGTTTCAGAAGACTTTACAGTTTACCCATCTTAATTGGAAAAAGGAATACCAAAAATATATGAAAGTGTATGCCACCAAGACAAAAGATTGTCGGGAGTGCCCATTTCGTACAGACTGTTTAAGCAAAACTGCCAAGCATAAGCAGCTCTCGAAGCCACTGTTTCATGAGTATGGGCTTAGTAACCAATTACGAAATCAAACAGAAAAGTATAAAAAAGTTCGTCAGTTACGGAATACCTGGGCTGAAGGGACATTTGGTACACTGAAGCAATGCCATACTTTAACTAAAACCTACTTCAGGGGCATTTCAAAAAATCAGGTGAGATGCCTCTTTTCAGCATTGGCTTTAAACCTCAAACGAATGGTCAACGCCCTTTCTTAGAAGGCATTGAGTAATACGAATAGGTGTAAAATAGAGAAAAACAAAAAGAAAAACATAAAAAAGGGGGGAGCGCAAAGCGCTCCCCCCTTTTGTCAACAGCCCC
>NZ_JBHTHG010000103.1:0-605 GCF_042676365.1 Bacillus sp. CGMCC 1.60114 | reverse complement strand
ATCATGTTCATAAAATGTGTAAACAAATCAATGTTCAATTAAACTTAGGTTTTTATCTTTCTGGACATATATTTATCTTTAAAAATACTGTAAGGATAAGGTTTGGTAGCCCTTAGCGTACAATTTCCCCAGAATGATATGGTGACCCCTTATATATGTTTTGAAAATAGAAAATAGTAGGTTATATAGAAGGAGCGTGAATCCATGTTAACAGATCAAGAAATGTGGCAACGGATTACCTATTTACCAGCACCCTACAAACGGGAGCTCATTCGTCTAGCAATGGAAGGAACATCTTTGTTTTGGAGTAATCGCCAAACTCCATTTATCATGTTAGAAGCTGCAGAAATTATTGAACCAACGGGTAAGGAAAGAGCAACATCTCAGTTTGGATTAGATGCTTTAGAGCTCGAGTATTCTGTATTGCCACATCATCAGCAAATTTGGATACAATTTCAGGAATATATCAATCAGCTAAAGGCTTCTGGAGAAAACTAAGGCTTTGGTGCAAAAATAATTCGCTAGAACCATAGAATAGTAATATCCTATTAACCTTGAGGTTAAGCAGCTAACTTAAATAACTTATGAATGACTTCAACCTCATT
>NZ_JBHTHG010000102.1:0-2318 GCF_042676365.1 Bacillus sp. CGMCC 1.60114 | reverse complement strand
GGTCGTATGAGCCATCGATAATCCTCGTTCCTCCATCATTTCCACAAGGTTACGAAAGCTCAAGTTGTACCGTAGGTACCATCTGACAGTAAGAAGAATAATATTGGGTTGATAATGTTTCCACTTGAATAAATTTTGTTTTTCCATACTGATCACGCCCCTTTTTAGAGTACTAGTATCAGTATGTCCAAGTTTGGGAGATTACTTGCAGATATTTTGAAGTTTTTGCACCAGAACCCTAATTACCATACCTGTTTTTTTACCATCACATATTGGAGGTTAAAACATGAATAAAAAAAAGAAAATACAAAAATCAGCACTTTCCTTTATCCTACTCTTTTCTTTAGGCGTTTCATCTTTCCCGCTTACAACAGCTATTCACGCAGATACACGTGAGGAACAATCTGCAGAAAAGAAATTAGTCTCTTTAACGGAGCGTACATCATTATTCTTTGAATATCTCCAGCAAGGTAAGTATGCAGAGGCACTCCAGTTGACGTCTGCTGCTTTCCAATCCAAGTTTACAGCGAACACATTACAAAACTGGTGGACACAAAGTGGGATAAAAATCATGGGAACACCTGTAATAAAAGAACGAAACTTGGTCCATCAGACGGTGGAAATTTCAGGAGCTATTAAAGGAACTACCATACCGCTACTCATTAAATTCACACCTGGCGGGAAAGTAGATGAAGTTGGGGAAAGGCAGCCCCAGGAATCTTATACCATCCCGCACCCTAGCTATGATCAACCTGCTTCCTATCAAGAACGTGAAATCGTCATTGGAAATTCTACTTATCCGTTACCAGCCACATTAACGGTTCCGAAACATAAGCCTGGTGAAAAGGTACCCGTCGTTGTTCTTGTTCATGGTGCTGGCATCCATGATCGCGATGCTACCTATTTGGGAACAAAAATCTTACGAGACCTTGCGGTGGGCCTTTCATCCAACGGAATTGCAGTGTTGCGCTATGAAAAACGTACCTTAGAACATGCATTAAAGATGAGTGCAGAACCTGTTACGTTAGACCGTGATACTACAGATGATGCCATATATGCAGCAAAATCAGCAGCGCAGCAGGAAGGCATTGATCCAAATAATATTTTCATTCTCGGACATAGCCTAGGAGCTGGCACAATGCCGCGTATACTGAGCAAAGCGCCTTCCTCACTTGTCCGAGGAAGTATCTTACTCGCACCACCTGCACGCCCTTTGACTGACATTGCCATTGATCAGAATCAATACCTTGGGGCACCAAAGGAAGAAATCGATGAACTAAAAAGACAGTTCGCTTTTATCCTGGATCCTACTTTCAATCCTGACCATCCGCCAGCTGGCTACAATTTTCCGTCTCCTCATTTTATGTATGATGTTTCTAGGTGGCGTCCAGTTGAGGAGGCAAAATCACGAAAAGAGCCTTTACTGATTCTGCAAGGGGCACGCGATTATCAAGTAACAGTAAAAGATGAATATACAAAATGGCAGGAAGGACTTTCAAACCGTGGGAATGTTCAGTTCAAAGAATACCCGAAATTGAATCATTTCTTCACGGAGGGTGACGGGGAATTGAGTCTTCCAAGTGAGTACGAAATCCCTGCAAATGTTCCCGAGTACGTCATCCAGGACATTATTACATGGGTCAACGAGACAAAAAAATAAGAAAACATCAAAAGCCTTCAGGCAATCATCATTGCGTGAAGGCTTTTTTGAAAATTCAACAATTTTATTATCATTTTATAAAATAGTTTCCCTGATTTGTACTCTATTTTTTCTCTTGGAAACCCTAGAAGGGGTCACCATATCATTTTAAGAAAATTGTACGCTAAGGATTTTATAAAGGTCATAGATATTTAATAAACGTTTATAGTATCCTTAAAAGTATACCTTTACAGATATATAGAATACTATAAAAAACCACATCTATAAATGTCTATTTCTCACTTTACAGACATCCGTATTTTTCGTATATCTTTACGGACATATTTGGTAAAATTAACAGTGAGGTGTAGCATATGAAACATAAAAAATTTGGATATGTACGAGTTTCAAGTAAAGATCAAAATGAAGAACGACAAATTCAGAATATGAAGGATTTAGGAATAGAGGATCGAGATATTTTCATTGATAAAGAATCTGGAAAAAATATGGAGCGAGAGAATTATCAAATGCTAAAACGTTTTGCTCGTACAGGAGACACGATTGTGTTTGACTCGTTGACAAGACTTGGAAGAAATATGAATGATACATTAGAAGAATTTAGATATTACGAAAAACATAAAGTAAATTTACAATTTATAAAGGAACCATACATTAACGT
>NZ_JBHTHG010000101.1:0-1201 GCF_042676365.1 Bacillus sp. CGMCC 1.60114 | reverse complement strand
AGTTAAAGAAAGTTTTGGAGCGATATATTATTTCAAAGGAAGAAGAAATAATTGCTTTTTTAGATACATCTATCCTCGGTAATTTGAGTAAAGGATCAGATGGATTATTAGTTTGTCAATCGGGTATATATTTTAGAGAAACTTTTGTACACCTGTATTTTCCGTGGCATGTCTTTAGAAATATTCCTATTACTTTAATTTCAAATGAGTTAGAAATCGGAAAAGGAAACATATTTCATCTTCAACATGCTAGAATGTCTAGTCAAGATATTCTATTATTCATCAAGAATTTAAAACAGTATGTTAATACATTATATGAGGAAAATAAGTGTTTACCTAATATATGAGAATATTCAATATAATTTGATGTTCATTTAATATAATATAAAAAGACGCTATACTTTTTGTAGGAATATACAGTGGTCTGACCCCATTTGGTGAGACAAAGAAAAAACACCTAGACAACATGTTTCCTATAAGGCCTCACCATATATGCCCATCAACTTAAGAAATAAGGTATTCCCCAAAACGAAAAAAATGAGCTGAATTGTTATAAATAATTGTAGCAAGATAAAGTTTTCGTTTTGAGGACTTCAAAATATTAGTTTGATGGACATTGGTGCTATCCCTAGGAGGTGATTATCTGTGGATTTTCTTAATGATTTTTTTACTTGGGCGTTTGAAAGGCATCAAAATATCCTAAGTTGGTACATTCGTCCACTATTTTTATTGCCGTTTTGCTATTTTTCCTATAGAAGAAGTATCAAAGGGATAATAATCACTTTAGTTGCATTAGCTACGAGTATGTTTTGGTTTCCAAAACCTACAACAGTGAATCCAAAAGTGGAAGCTTTTTTGGAAATGGAACTGGATTATTTGTTTGGTAAGTGGAGCTTTATTAAAATTGCGTTGTCTTCACTGGTTCCGGTGACAATGTTTGCTTTAGCATATGCGTTTTGGAAACACTCTTGGAAGGGTTCTGGTGCAAGAAGTCTAGTAAACTTGGACATACTGATACTAGTACTCTAAAAAGGGGCGTGATCAGTATAGAAAAGCAAAATTTATTCAAGTGGAAACATTATCAACCCGATATTATCCTTCTTACTGTCAGATGGTACCTACGGTACAACTTGAGCTTTCGTAACCTTGTGGAAATGATGGAGGAACGAGGATTATCGATGGCTCATACGACCATTATGCG
>NZ_JBHTHG010000100.1:0-501 GCF_042676365.1 Bacillus sp. CGMCC 1.60114 | reverse complement strand
AAAGAAAATCCCCTCCAAATAGAGTGTAACACTTACTTATCAAAAACAGTCTTTTTACACTGTCTACTCAAAAGGGATAATACCACTTCTTCAAGAAAGCTTTGCGGTCTTTTCATGTTTCTAAGCCTCGTGTCATAACCGTCGATAAAAATTCAGCGTATCCTGTAGCCATTCAACAGTTAAAAGACGAGCAAGAGATGCCTGAAGGCATCCAAATGAGACAAGTGAAATATCTCAATAATATCGTAGAACAAGATCATCGTTTCATTAAGAAAAGAGTACGCTCTATGCTGGGATTCAAAACGTATGAAACTGCTACTTCAATAGTACGTGGCATTGAAGCCATGCATATGATGAAAAAAGGACAAGTTCACCAGGGGGTGAAGTCTGCCCAAAGTCGAAAAGAATTCATTGATAAACTGTTTGGCATTGCAGCATAATCCGTAAGTTAATAGGAAATTCATGTCCTATGTTTTTTTGAAATCATCTTTGCACCAGAAC
>NZ_JBHTHG010000099.1:0-2576 GCF_042676365.1 Bacillus sp. CGMCC 1.60114 | reverse complement strand
CTGCTAGTTTGATAGTAAACAAAAAATCTCACTTTTTTCAGATAAAAAGTGAGATTTTTTGTTTAGGGGGTAACTTGATTTCTTAGCTTGATGGGCATGGGGTACCGCCAGCGTTTTACAAAAAACGCACGTTGAGAGCACATTTGGTTCAAAAAGAGTGCTATTGCGTATGCTAAAACGAGTTATACGGCACCAACAGAAGCGTTAATTTCATACTTTTATAATGCAACATATAAATAAAAAATGGTGTGAGATTTCACACCATTTTTTTAAATAACTTTATTTGATTTTAAACAACTTTATTGTCACTGCACATTTTTATGAATAATCTTAATGATATTTCCCTTTATTCTTCTAACTGCCTTTTTTCTAAGCGCTCAACTGCTTCCCGTCGTTTAGAATCATCAATATTAGTATAAAGCGAAGAGGTTTCCATTGATGTATGCCCTAACTGGTTTGCTAATAGGACTAGGTCCTTATTCTCGTTGTAATGGTTTGTTGCATATGTATGACGCAACTTGTGAGGAGTCTTTTTTTCATCAAACGCTTTTGTATATTTTACCGTAAGGTTTTGTATTGCTTTAACTGATATCTGCGAGTATGAGCCTTTATAGGCCGCCACAAACAATATATCTTCATCGTCTGGACATTTATAACATTTAGAGCGTATTTTTAGATATTCTTGTACATCGTCTAGAGAAGTTTGTGTAGCAAGAATAGATGATTTTTTATCGCCTTTTCGTATTACTTTGACTTTCCTAGTACGAAAATTAATATCAGATACCTTTAAACTAGCCACTTCTGATACACGAAGACCTGTCCCTAGTATAAGGCTTAAAATAGCTATATCACGCGCTTTATCACGTTTAAAGTAATGTGTTTTTCGTGGTGCAGTTTCCTGTAATATCAATTCATAATCATGAGATATGAACTGCATAAACTTCACGTCATCGTTATTATGAAAAATCATATCTGAAATTTCAGATGCACGAGCAGCCGAATCAACTTTTTCCTTATGTAATTCAATTTTTGCCATTACATTACGATAAAAATAACAATCTCCCGTGCAATCATCTTCTGTATGCGTAGTTAAATATTTAAATAGAGATTTTAATGCAGAATAAGAGCGAATAACTGCTTTGCTGTTATTTCCTTGACGCTCTAAATAGCTTTTATAACGTTTTGCTTGCTTTAGTGGTAAAGTTCCCAATGTTTCTATCGGTACTTCATGTATTTCCTTCACTACCTCACCATCAACTACCGCTAAGCGCGAATCAATTAGCCACTTTAAGAAAATCTCATATTCTATGATATATCCATACAAAGTAGCAGGGGAGAGGTTAGTCTTTTCTTCAATGTATTCAATAATGTACCAGGGCATTTTTTCTTTATGCTGTTCGACACGATTTTGAAATACTTGTTTTTCTCTGTTACTCAAGTTGGATCACCTCACGTATACATTCAGTATAAATAAAAAACCTAAATGAAACCAATATAACATCAAAAGATATAACTAGTTCCATTTAGTTTGGAAAAGCAAACTAAATCACGATTCGACATAAAACGACAAACTTTTCATTAAATACAATTTTAACGAACAGTTTACCATAATTTAATTATTGGAAACTAATGATTTACGAAAAACAAATAGAGGGACCACTCGATATTTTATATATCAAGATAAGTCCCGCAAATTTTATTTATAGTGTTTATTGTACTACATTCAAATTTCCTACTGGTTCTAACAATAATTTTAAGCGATTAGGATCTTTTTCTTTTACAAATTCATATGCCTCGCGTAATATCTCGTGTCTTTTATTATATAGACTAGTACATGTAAAAGCATTTGAATTACAACATGGACAGTAAATGCCTCTAAACGCTATATTAAAAGCAGCAATAGTGTGTTGTTCGAGATTAATTTTACAAAACAACCGAATGGAATTTCCATCCTCAGTATCTACAAAAATAGTAACCATGTTATCCTCATTGCGAATATTACCATTAGCATCTAACTCTACTCTAGCACGTTTAATTTTCAATTACTTTCACTCCCACATCTATATAAGTTCTGTTGTACATGAAGAAACTAATAATATACCATTGTACAGTGCATCACATTTGAAGAACTTATAATTATATCAATTTTTTAAACGTAAAAAATAAGAAATTCTATGTATACGTGTATGAAGTTAATATAATTTTGTCACTATACAACATGTATATTGTATCAGTAATATTTTCATCTTTCAATTGTTCGTTAAATAAGAATTTAATCTAAAGTTTAACGATTAATTTTAACTCCCTCTTTAGACATGAATGTTATAGATTAACGTAATTGCTCCAATTTATTTTACACAATTAGCTATTGTTTTTAGTATAAAATCTTATCCTTCGACAGTTGTTCAAGGAGATAAAAATTCAAACTTCTTCTATAAGCAATATCTTATGGAAGAAGTTTGATAAATCGGTTTTGGTGCAAAAATAATTCGCTAGAACCATAGAATAGTAATATCCTATTAACCTTGAGGTTAAGCAGCTAACTTAAATAACTTATGAATGACTTCAACCTCATT
>NZ_JBHTHG010000098.1:0-618 GCF_042676365.1 Bacillus sp. CGMCC 1.60114 | reverse complement strand
GTTACGAAAGCTCAAGTTGTACCGTAGGTACCATCTGACAGTAAGAAGAATAATATCGGGTTGATAATGTTTCCACTTGAATAAATTTTGCTTTTCCATACTGAGCACGCCCCTTTTTAGAGTACTAGTATCAGTATGTCCAAGTTTACTAGATTTCTTGCACCAGAACCTTAAGGTTCACATTTTTTGGAGTGTATAGTTTAGTAACATATTTCAAAAATGATGCCGATCTTCCATCTAGTTCAAATAAAACCCTTATGACCATTCAACAAGCCCTGAACAATCAAAATTATTTATATCTCATATAATTCAGATAAAACACGTTCTGTTTGTATACTAACAGTAACAATACAATCCTTTATATCCCACTAGGTTCAGATAAAACAAGAGATGGTTGATATCTTGCACTTCTGGTTATCAACTTTATATCTCACTACGTTCAGATAAAACATTTCCCCGTGGGGAATGCTTTTCCATCCGCTATACTTTTATATCCCACTACGTTCAAATAAAACCCCTTACACAAAACAAAGCAAAAACCGCATTATATCTACAGAAGCATCATATCACATTTCTACCCTTTTGCAGTGAACCACCGGTCTTGTTTCATACCAATTT
>NZ_JBHTHG010000097.1:0-1260 GCF_042676365.1 Bacillus sp. CGMCC 1.60114 | reverse complement strand
AAGGCTGAGCTGTGATGGGGAAGCTCCTTATGGAGCGAAGTCTTTGATTCCCCGCTGCCAAGAAAAGCTTCTAGCGAGATAAAAGGTGCCTGTACCGCAAACCGACACAGGTAGGCGAGGAGAGAATCCTAAGGTGTGCGAGAGAACTCTGGTTAAGGAACTCGGCAAAATGACCCCGTAACTTCGGGAGAAGGGGTGCTTTCTTAACGGAAAGCCGCAGTGAATAGGCCCAAGCGACTGTTTAGCAAAAACACAGGTCTCTGCGAAGCCGTAAGGCGAAGTATAGGGGCTGACACCTGCCCGGTGCTGGAAGGTTAAGGAGAGGGGTTAGCGCAAGCGAAGCTCTGAACTGAAGCCCCAGTAAACGGCGGCCGTAACTATAACGGTCCTAAGGTAGCGAAATTCCTTGTCGGGTAAGTTCCGACCCGCACGAAAGGTGTAACGATTTGGGCACTGTCTCAACCAGAGACTCGGTGAAATTATAGTACCTGTGAAGATGCAGGTTACCCGCGACAGGACGGAAAGACCCCGTGGAGCTTTACTGTAGCCTGATATTGAATTTTGGTACAGCTTGTACAGGATAGGCGGGAGCCTTTGAAGCCGGAGCGCTAGCTTCGGTGGAGGCGCTGGTGGGATACCGCCCTGGCTGTATTGAAATTCTAACCTACGGGTCTTATCGACCCGGGAGACAGTGTCAGGTGGGCAGTTTGACTGGGGCGGTCGCCTCCTAAAAAGTAACGGAGGCGCCCAAAGGTTCCCTCAGAATGGTTGGAAATCATTCGTAGAGTGCAAAGGCATAAGGGAGCTTGACTGCGAGACCTACAAGTCGAGCAGGGACGAAAGTCGGGCTTAGTGATCCGGTGGTTCCGCATGGAAGGGCCATCGCTCAACGGATAAAAGCTACCCCGGGGATAACAGGCTTATCTCCCCCAAGAGTCCACATCGACGGGGAGGTTTGGCACCTCGATGTCGGCTCATCGCATCCTGGGGCTGTAGTCGGTCCCAAGGGTTGGGCTGTTCGCCCATTAAAGCGGTACGCGAGCTGGGTTCAGAACGTCGTGAGACAGTTCGGTCCCTATCCGTCGTGGGCGTAGGAAATTTGAGAGGAGCTGTCCTTAGTACGAGAGGACCGGGATGGACGCACCGCTGGTGTACCAGTTGTTCTGCCAAGGGCATAGCTGGGTAGCTATGTGCGGAAGGGATAAGTGCTGAAAGCATCTAAGCATGAAGCCCCCCTCAAGATGAGATTTCCCATAGCGT
>NZ_JBHTHG010000096.1:0-585 GCF_042676365.1 Bacillus sp. CGMCC 1.60114 | reverse complement strand
CCCCATGCCTATCAAACACGTCACAGAATTACATACTATCGTATCTATTTTTAATCCGAAATACAAAAAGAACTTGTAGAAATCACTACAAGTTCTTTTTAGGGCTAGGGTAAAAAATAGAAAAAGATAAACAATCTCATAAGACATACTAACCTAAGGAGAACTGTCTTAATAATTTTATTATATATGAATAATAACCAAATATTACATTTAAATACAGAAAAAGATATTTTTTACTAAGAAATATTTTTGGGGTACTTCAAAATATTAGCTTGATAGCGATGTCGTGTGACCCCTAAATACAAAAAAGTATTAATTTTGCTGATAAATATTTACATACTTGCAGGGATAAAATTTGAATTTTTATATGGTCAACCCTAGTTTATCCCAATAGAGTAAACCCTATTGGGATATTTTATTGAACCTGGTATAATGGTACTTCGGAGTGTCCCATATGACTTGTTTCAAAACAGGAGAGTAGAATATGAGAAAAATAGGGTATGTACGAGTAAGTTCTGTTGATCAGAACCCAAAGAGACAATTACAGCAAATGAACGAAATTGGAATAGACATTATATATGAAGA
>NZ_JBHTHG010000095.1:0-705 GCF_042676365.1 Bacillus sp. CGMCC 1.60114 | reverse complement strand
CATTGCGATTTTACCTTGATATACGTTTCATCAACTCACCAAGAATCATTAACTTTCTTTAATTGACGACGTATCCGCTTGTTCAATTCAGAACCATACTGATGTATCCATCGTATAATGATCGTATGAGGGATAGATTGTCCCTGCTCTTCCATCATTTCTACGAAATTACAAAAGCTTAAATTGTACGGAAATCACTATCATTTTTACTCGGCTATTGCTGATCGAATAGCATTACTAAATTTCTCCATCTTAGAATTATCATTCTCAAGTTCAGTACGCAAAGCACCGGTGATCTCCAATTGTGCACCTTTTAAAGTTTTACCCCTATTTACGATATTCATCGGGTTGGTCCCCTTGAGATCGTCACGTATACCAGTACTGAAACCTGCGCTGGACAATTTTCCCTCAATCTTATCCTTTAATTTCACATCAAGTCCGCCCATGTAAACTAGTTTTTCTGTTCCTTCCGCACCATGAATAGAAACAACTTTGTTCTTTTGTGCTACCATTTTCAAAGCTATTGGGTCGTCATAATGGGTAGAAGTTAGATGCAAATCATTTCGCCCATCGTTTTTAAAGTCGTCATCTTTTATAGCATTAAATATGTAGTAACTGTAATCACCTAGGGCAACTTTTTTTGCTATTTGGTCAGTTCCAGATTCGATTTTTCCACCGTGAATTGCTAGAATGATTGTATCAGAA
>NZ_JBHTHG010000094.1:0-4406 GCF_042676365.1 Bacillus sp. CGMCC 1.60114 | reverse complement strand
AGAGGTCACACCCGTTCCCATACCGAACACGGAAGTTAAGCTCTCTAGCGCCGATGGTAGTTGGGACTTTGTCCCTGTGAGAGTAGGACGTTGCCAGGCAATCTGAGACGAGTCAGTATGACTCGTCTTTTTTGTGTATCTTTAATAGTATGATTTTTTCCTTCTTAGAGCGTAGCATGAAAAAATACATGTTACTATAAATAGACGGAATATTCTTTAATAAGGAGGGGGTAATTTGTTAGGTGAATTAGAATTAGTGATTGATGCTAAAGCTACTCTTGGAGAAGGGCCTTGTTGGGATTATAAAAAGCAGCTATTATATTGGGTCGATATTTTGGAGCAAAAGGTTCATAGCTATAATCCAATTACAAACGAAAATAAGACAATCTTTCTTGAACAGATGGTTGGATCAGTGGTTCCTAGTGAATCTGGTAACGTGGTTCTTGCTTTAGAGAACGGTTTTCATTGGTTAAATCCGGATATGGAAGAACTACAAGCTATTTATGATCCTGAAAGCCATTTACAAGACAAACGCTTTAATGATGGGAAGTGTGATCCAGCAGGTCGTTTTTGGGCAGGTACTACAGACTCAGTTGGTATAAGTGGAGAGGGAGCTCTTTACTGCTTAGATACCGATTTAACTGTCAAAAAGAAATTAGAACAAGTGAGTACTTCTAATGGTTTAGCATGGTCACCCAATCATACATACATGTATTTTATTGATACACCTACAAGAAAAGTAGTTCGTTTTGATTATGATATCCATACAGGGCATATTGAAAATCCTCAAGATGTTGTTCTTATACCAAAAGAAGAAGGCTTTCCTGATGGAATGACGATTGATGAAGAAGGTATGCTATGGATTGCTCACTGGGGAGGTTCTCAAGTATCGAGATGGATCCTGTAAATGGAGAACAGCTGTTAACTATTCCTATACCTACTTTGTATGTAACCTCTTGTACATTTGGAGGTAGTGACTTAAATGAGTTATATATTACAACGGCAAGAATGCATAGTACAGATTTGAGTGCTGGTGGAGTATTTCGAATAAAAATGAACATAAGAGGATGTCCTACATATCAATTTAATGGATGAATTTATCAAACTTACGAAGAAAGGAGTTTGGAAATTGGAGGATGTACGAATTCGAGAGATAAAAATAGCAGATGCAAAAAAAATTCCTCTCACTTTGTAGACGAACAAGGAAAACAAATTCAAGATATCTTGTATAGTAAACATTCTACTATATTAGTTGCTGAGAAAAGTGATAATTTAGTTGGATACGTTGGGACATATAGAGAAAACTTTAATAGATGTCGACATAGCGCTTATGTAGTCATAGGAATTTTAACTTTTTATCATGGTCAAGGGATTGGTGCACTTCTTTTTAATGCTTTAGAGAAATGGGCAAAAGATAATGGTTGTTCATAGGCTAGAATTGACAGTAATGGTACATAATGAAGCTGGAATTGCTCTATACAAAAAGTCAGGTTTTGAAATTGAAGGAATAAAACGTCACTCCCTTATGATTAGAGGGGAATTTGTCAATGAATACTATATGGCAAAACTAATTTAATTCTTATAGTTTATTTATATACAAATTATATTATTCCTTTGATTGTTAAGAGGGAAACAATAGTGAAAATACGTAAACATTTTCATGAAATTTGGAATCTTCCCTGTTGTTCCCTCAGAAATATTTTTTCTTATTCAGCTTGCATTGCTTCCAAGAGTGCAGCCAGCTTATTGATTGTATTTAAGTTGCGTGTTGTTGCGGTATTTCCAAGTTTCTGTAGGTTCTTCGCCAACTTGGAGTCCAGTATGCTTTGACGGAATAAGAAGTAAATTTCACGTCCATGGATATAGTATTCATCATTATCACGTTCGCTGTTCGATAACAGCTCGACCACCTTTTGCTGGGGCTCTTCAGTTAAAATGGAAACATGAACACTTTCTCCCTTGGCCAAGGGTATATCTGTGTATGGACAATACTCAATAATACTCTCAAATTCTGTGGATGTTCTTAAGACAACGGTGACTGAAATCCCAAAAGTCTTTCTAATTTCATCCTCAATTCGGAAGCGCAATGACTCTGTATCCTCCGTTGATTCAAACAGGACATTGCCAGTTTGAATATATGTTTGTACTCGGCTGAGACCTATCGTTTCTAGCATATGTTTCAATTCAGCCATTTTGATCTTATTATGTCCACTTACGTTAATGCCTCGCAACAGCGCGATATAAATTGTCATTTTGTCACCTTCAGTCTTTTTGTTTTATCCCACTATTCGCGGGTAGTAAACCTCACCTCAAGGTTCAGAGCAAAGCTAAGAAGATGGATGGGGGATGAAGAAAACTCCACTGATGGAAGTTTCACTTTATATTGCAACTAACAAATTCGTTAATTTGAAGAGGGATTCCTTTTTTATATTGGGAAAAGCTCTATGTAGTAAGTAATTAGAATTACGAAATTTATTCAACTATATATTTGATATAGTCTATTAAAATATAAAAAATCCTATATTTAAAGGTTACTGTTGTTTTTAGCTTTTTTGAATGTAGATTTGGATGAAATCTATTACTTAACTTAACAATTGTAATTGAAACGGATGTGAAATGCATATGAGAGGTATTTTTATGCTAATAATAGCGATTATGCTATGGGGAATTGCTATCGCTCCAACAAAGTGGGCATTGCATTCATTCCCGCCTTTTACTTTACTTTTTTTGCGTTTATCCTTAGCGGGTTGCTTATCCTTTTCTTTTCATTGGAAGGAAATGCGACAGACGTATATTCCGTGGAATAGAATTATAGTTTTATCTTTCACAGGTGTTGCGGGATACTTTATGTTTACTTCATATGGAATTTCACTTACAAGTGGAATGCATGTGAGTATTATTGATGCTACATTACCTCTATTTATTATTATGTTTTCTGCTGTTTTTCTTAAAGAAAAGGTCAGTTGGAAGTACTGGATTGGTATGCTTGCAGGGATGAGTGGTGTATTGCTTATAACAATTCCGGGTAACCAAAATGAGAGTACATCCTCTTTTATTGGAGACTTACTTATTTTAGTCAGTACAACTCTATTTGCTTTTTATAATATTTTATTAAAACAGCCGAAGGAGGAAGCGAATGTAACGAGCGGTGCATTTACTACATTAACTTTACTCGTCGGAGCTATTATAGTGTTGCCTTTCGCAATTTTTGAAGTAGCATATCAGGGGATTCCAGATGTAATAACGTGGAATGCATGGGGGAGTTTAGTATATTTAATCATTGGTCCTACTATTTTTGCTTATTTATTGTGGAACAAAGCGTTAGAAGAGGTCTCAGCAGCTGTTGGTGGAATGTACTTAAATATACTTCCAGTAGTAAGTATAATAGCATCTGTCATTTTGTTAGGTGAAGTTATAACGTGGAGAATTGTTCTTGGCGGAGGACTTGTCTTGTTAGCTGTTATCTGGGCAGAACAAGAAAAGTTTAAGATATTATTTGGATCATTATTGAGTAAATAGAAGTGACGCTATAAGGCGATTACTTCTATATTCTTATTTTGTTTTTTTGATATAGGTTGAGTAGTTACAAAGAAACTTTTTTCGAAAAAGATTTTAAAAGTTGTTGACCCTATAACAATAACTGTGTAATATAGTAGAAGTCGCCGATGCGAAACAGCAGAAAGCGAAAACGAAATAAAAAACTTAGTTGACATTGAAAAACAAAGATGTTAACATAAGGAAGTCGCAATTAAGCGACAGACAAGTTCTTTGAAAACTGAACGAAACAAACAACGTGAAACGTCAATTTTTATTTATGATGCTAGACAAACTTTATTGGAGAGTTTGATCCTGGCTCAGGATGAACGCTGGCGGCGTGCCTAATACATGCAAGTCGAGCGAACCAATTAAGAGCTTGCTCTTAAGAAGTTAGCGGCGGACGGGTGAGTAACACGTAGGTAACCTGCCTATAAGACTGGGATAACTCCGGGAAACCGGGGCTAATACCGGATAACATTTTGCACCGCATGGTGCGAAATTGAAAGGCGGCTTCGGCTGTCACTTATAGATGGACCTGCGGCGCATTAGCTAGTTGGTGAGGTAACGGCTCACCAAGGCGACGATGCGTAGCCGACCTGAGAGGGTGATCGGCCACACTGGGACTGAGACACGGCCCAGACTCCTACGGGAGGCAGCAGTAGGGAATCTTCCGCAATGGACGAAAGTCTGACGGAGCAACGCCGCGTGAGCGATGAAGGCCTTCGGGTCGTAAAGCTCTGTTGTTAGGGAAGAACAAGTGCTAGCTGAATAAGCTGGCACCTTGACGGTACCTAACCAGAAAGCCACGGCTAACTACGTGCCAGCAGCCGCGGTAATACGTAGGTGGCAAGCGTTATCCGGAATTATTG
>NZ_JBHTHG010000093.1:143906-183905 GCF_042676365.1 Bacillus sp. CGMCC 1.60114 | reverse complement strand
CATCCTGAGCCAGGATCAAACTCTCCAATAAAGTTTGTCTAGCATCATAAATAAAAATTGACGTTTCACGTTGTTTGTTTCGTTCAGTTTTCAAAGAACTTGTCCGTCGCTCGATTAGCGACTTCCTCATGTTAACATCTCAGTTATTCGATGTCAACCATTTTTTATTTTCTCGTCGCTTTCTGCTGTAGTGCAGCAGCGACGTTTATTAATATACCATCTGTATTTTTAAAGTGCAAGCACTTTTTTAAAAAAATATATAAAGTTTTTTGTTGTATAAACTAAATTATTGCATCACCAATCGGGCGTATGCCAGCAGTTATCTCCCACCTACCTTCTTTGCTTTTCTCTAAATCTTGAGGCGGGGATCTTACTGCCCCAAAATAGCAGGATAAAATGAATCACTCACTTAAGAATTTTTTTAGAATTTTTTTACATTTTTTTAACTCTACTTCCCTGTCATTTGTTATATAGTAAAACAGTAAACCATCAAACCCTATCATGGAGGAATTTATTTATGGAAAGATTGACGAAATTTTCATTAAAAAATAGGGCCGCTATTATCATCATGGTTTTCCTCATCTCTGTATTAGGTATTTATTCAGGCTCTAAATTACCGATGGAGTTTTTACCAAGTATCGATAATCCGGTAATAACAATCACCACTTTATCCGAAGGACTAGATGCTGAAACAATGACAAAAGAAGTAACAGAACCTCTCGAGAAACAATTTCGAAACCTTTCACACGTCGATACGATTACATCGTCAACAAGTGAAGGATTATCACGGATTGATATTACATACACCTCAGAAGCAAACATGAAAGATGCAACACGTGAAGTTGAAAAACTCACAAACGGAATACCACTTCCAAAAGATACAATGAAACCTGTTGTCAGCCAACTAAACACTTCTATGATTCCACTCGCACAAATCACAGTTCAAAAGAAAAATGGCTTTACAAAGGCCGATGAAAAACAAATCGAAAAAGAAATTATCCCGCAACTTGAAAATATCGATGGCGTGTCCAATGTTATGTTTTATGGAAAATCAACATCTGAATTATCTATTGTATTAGATCCCGTTAAAATGAAAGATAAAAACATCATAACACCACAAATTGTATCTGCTCTTCAAGGAAAAGAAGTTTCTATACCCGCTGGACAAATATCCATAAACAATGAAAATCATTTACTTCGTGTAATTGGAGAAATAAAAAATATTGAAGACATAAAAAACATTGCACTCACACCAGAAGTAAAACTAAGTGATATCGCAAAAATTGAGCTAAAACAACATCATGATGCAATTTCTCATATTAATGGAGAAAACGGCGGTGCACTAGTCATAATGAAAGAACCGAGCAAAAATGCAGTTACAATTGGAAAAGCAATTGAGAAAAAGATTCATGATATAAGCAAACAATATAAAGACACTTTCACCATAAAAACACTTATGTCAACGCACGAGCAAGTCGAAAATGCTGTTACAAGTATGGCTAAAGAAGTTGTTCTCGGCGCTATTGCTGCTACATTCATCATTTTAATTTTCTTGCGTAACATTCGTACTACTTTAATCGCTGTTGTCAGTATCCCTTTATCCATATTTCTCACACTCTTTTTACTTAATCAATCTCATATCACTTTAAATATTTTAACATTAGGTGGATTAGCAGTTGCTGTCGGACGCCTTGTTGATGATAGCATCGTTGTAATCGAAAACATTTTCCGTCGTTTACAAAAAGATTCTTTCTCAAAAGACGTTATTATTGATGCTACAAAAGAAGTTGCAATCGCAATTACGTCTTCCACTTTAACGACTGTCGCTGTTTTTTTACCAATTGGCTTTGTATCAGGCGGAATCGGTGAATTTATGCTTCCTATGGTGTTGGCAGTTGTATATTCAATTCTTTCCTCGCTAGTAGTGGCCTTAACAGTTGTTCCACTCATGGCTTTTCTACTTTTAAAGAAAACAAGGCACGAAGAGCGAAAAGAAACGAAACGTTATACAGCCATTTTAAAATGGTCGTTATCACATAAATTTATCATTTTACTTACTTCTTTCTTATTATTTGTCGGTTCCATTGCAGCTTACATTGTACTTCCAAAAGCAAATATGAAATCTGACGATAACACAATGCTTTCTATCAATATGACATTCCCTGCTAATTACGATTTAGAAAAAGGGAAACAACAAGCTTTCGAATTCGAAAAGAAATTACTTGCAGATACACAAGTACAAGACGTTACCTTACGAATGGGTTCTGCTTCAGAAGATGCCCAGTGGGGCCAAGTGACAAAAAACAATCTTGCAAGTATATATGTAGGATTTAAAAAAGGAATTGACCTTGAAACATACATTAACAAACTAAAAAAAGAACAGAATCAATTTCAACCAGCAACATTTGATTACATAAAAGTGAGTTTTTCAAGTTTCGGTGGTGGGAACGCTTTACAATTTAACATTACGGCCAACAATAGTGAAGATTTAAAGAAAGCTTCCGATCTTGTTACCACAAAATTAAAAAGCTTAGATAGTCTTTCAAAAGTAAAAACAAATATGGAAGAAGAGAAAAAAGAATGGGCTATCAACGTCGATCAAACAAAAGCAGAAAAAGCAGGGTTAACCCCTGAAGTCATCGCACAACAAGTTACATTTTTAATGAAAAAATCACCAATTGGCCAGATTTCACTTGATAAAGAAAAGACAACTATTGTATTAGAACACCAAAAAACAGACATTCATAATAAAGATGCGATTTTAGACTCAAATATTTTGTCTCCAACTACTGGTTTGATCGCATTAAAAGATGTTGCAACCATTTCTGAAAAACAAATACAAACAGAAATATTCCATAAGGACGGAAAAGAAACAATTCAAGTTACAGCAGAAGCAAAAGGTGAAGATTTAAGTAAAGTAAGTACAGATGTAAATACAGCTATTACAAATATAAAATTACCTGATGGAGCGAAAGTTAACATTGCCGGAGCAACAGAATCAATGCAAGAAAGTTTCACTGATCTATTTAAAATTATGGGAATTGCAATTGGTGTCGTTTACTTAATTATGGTTATTACTTTTGGGCAAGCACGTGCACCGTTTGCAATTTTATTCTCCCTTCCATTAGCTGCTGTTGGCGGTATTTTAGGTTTAATTATTTCACGAACACCCGTCGATTTAAACTCTCTTATCGGTGCCTTAATGCTAATTGGAATCGTTGTAACAAATGCAATTGTATTAATAGAACGTGTACAACAAAATCGCGAAAAAGGAATGCCAACAAGAGAGGCACTATTAGAAGCTGGTTCAATAAGATTACGTCCAATTATCATGACAGCTATTACAACAATCTTCGCAATGCTTCCTCTACTATTCGGTGATTCACAAGCTGGGAGCATGGTATCAAAAAGCTTAGCTGTTGTAGTAATCGGTGGTTTATTAGTTTCTACATTACTAACACTGGTTGTTGTACCTGTTATGTACGAATTACTAGATAAAGTTGGTCGCAGGAAGCGTCGCAAAAAACAACATGAATCTTATACAAACATCCCAAACTCATAAAGTGAAACTTTCATCAGTGGGGTTTTCTTCATCCCCCACTGATGAAAATTCCACCCAATCGGAATTTTACGGGCAGGTATCCCCCACCTATCTTGGGATTCCTCACAAACTTGAGGTGGGGACTTACTGCCCACGAATAGCAGGAGATAGATAGAATAACTTTTCCCGCACTGTATCTTCATTATATAAACCAAAAAAGGGTATCCTCAAAAGGTCGATTTTATCGAACTTTTAAAGGACACCCTCTCTATTCTATATAGGATACAAGACAAAAGATTATGCAGCTGCTTTTACTTTATTTTTTCGAGATTTTTTCGTACCAGTAAAGCGTTTATGCAGTACAGATGCTATAAAGCGAGCAAGAATATTAAATAGTAATACCATAATAATTAATACTGCTGCTGATTTTGTTGCAATTAGCTTCGCGTCAGGAACAATTCCTTCAGAATTTAACTTCCAAATATGCACTGCTAATGTTTCTGCTGGTCGAAATGGGTTGAACGGATTAGCAGGACTTGAAAGGTCTGCTGCTGAATTTAAAATCGGTGACGTTAATCCTGCTGTATAAATCAGTGCTGCCGCTTCACCAAAAATACGTCCAGCCGCTAAAATAACACCTGTAATAATTTGTGGTAATGCAGATGGAAGAATAATTCTGACAATTGTTTGCCACTTTGTTGCACCTAATCCAAGACTTGCTTCTTTCACATTAGATGGAATTTCTGTAATTGCATTTTCACAAACACGCGTTAAACTTGGCAAATTTAAAATCGTTAAAGCTAACGCCCCGCCTATGGCAGTATAACCCCAACCTGCCATCGTAACAAACACAAGTAATCCAAATAAACCAACTACAATAGAAGGTAAAGATGCCATTGTTTCAATACATAGACGAACAAAATTTAAAAATCGACCTTGCTTTGCATATTCCGCAAGATAAATTCCCGCACCAAGACCTAAAGGAATTGAGATAATTAATGTAATGACAAGCATATAGAAGGAATTAAATAATTGAGGACCAATTCCTCCTCCTGCCATTGTATTACTTGGTTCTCCAAATAAAAAATTCGGATCCCAAAATCCCCAACCTTTTTGTAAAATTTCGTATACAAGAAAACCGAGCAAAGCGACTACAAGCGCTGCAACCGCATATAAAATCCCTGTCCATATACTATTAACTGTTCTAGCATTCATCTTTATCTTTCACCTCTTTGGCCAATCGCTCGAATTACTACGATAAATAAGAAAGAAATAAGAAGTAATATCATCGCTAATGTCCATAGCGCATTATTCCAAGCTGTCCCATTTAACGTATTCGTCATATCCATTGTCAAAATACCTGTTAAAGTTGAAGTTGGACTATATAGTCCTTCTGGTAATTTTATTGTATTACCAATTACCATTTGAACTGCTAATGCTTCACCAAAAGCACGAGCTAACCCAAGAACAACCCCTGTTAAAATACCCTTTTTCGCCGCCGGAACAATGACGCGGCTAATCGCTTGCCATTTCGTCGATCCTAAACCATAAGAGGCTTCTAAATATTCAAAAGGAACTGCACGAATTGCATCGGAAGCAATACTTGCAATCGTTGGCAAAACCATAATGCTCAATACAATAATACCTGCAATTAAACTAAATCCTACACCACCAAAAGAATCACGTAAAAGCGGGATTAAAATTGTAACACCTAGTAAACCATATACAACAGACGGAATCCCTACTAACAATTCTAAAACCGGCTTTAGTACCTTGTTTCCAAACTTTGGTGAAATTAAATTCATAAACACTGCTAGTGCAATTGCAATCGGCGCACTAATAATTACTGCACCGAGAGATACAGCAGTAGATCCAACTATAAAAATTACAGCTCCAAAACTTCCATTTCCTTCATTTGGAGCCCATTTTGTTGATGTGAATACTTCTGAAATTGAGATATTGCTTTGCGTAAATGATTGAATTCCTTTTGCACAAATGAATGCGATAATAGCTAATGTAACAGCAACAATTAATAAACCACAAAGCGTCACAAGTGTTCTTCCAATATATTCACTTTTTACGTAGTTAATTTGTTTTTTCCCCTTCATCACAAGACCACAACCTTACTTCCTATATTGAAATGAACAAGACTGGCTAAATAGCCAGCCCGTTTTATATTATTGCTTTAATTTAGACATTGGGATGTAACCCATTTCTTCTACTTTCTTCTCGAAGTCTTTACCTTTTACATAATCAATGTAACCTTTTGTTGCGTCTTTTGCTTCACCTTTTGTAATCATGTATTCATAAGACCAAAACGGATATTTACCAGAAGAAATATTTTCAGTTGTTGGTTCTACACCATCAATTTTCATAGTTTTTAAAGTACCTTTTTTGTCACCAACCATGTAAGAGTTAGCTAAATAACTAATAGATCCTGGTGTAGAGTTAATCGCTTGCTCTACTGCACCATTTGAATCTTGTGTTGTACCTGTAGCATCGTTAATTTTCGCGTCTTTCATAACTGTTTTTTCAAATGTAGCACGTGTACCAGAAGCAGCTGGGCGATTAACTACATTGATTTTTTCGTCTTTTCCGCCAACGTCTTTCCAGTTTGTAACTTTACCAGAGAAAATATCTTGTACTTGTTTTAATGTTAAGTTATCAACATTTACATCTTTATTTACAACTAATGCAAATCCGATACCTGCAACTTTGTTATCAACTAATTCTTTTGCTTTATCTGCTTCTTTTATTTTATCTGCAGCAGGAACGTCAGAGTTACCAACTTGAACAGCGCCAGAAGCTACTTGGTTAATTCCAGTTCCACTACCGCCACCTTGAACTGTAATTGATACTTTTGAATTATTCCCCATAAATTCTTTAGCAGCTTCTTCTGCAAGTGGTTGAAGCGCTGTAGAACCAGCTGCTGTAATTGTACCGGACAATTCTTGCTTCGGTTCGTTACCACCTTGAGCAGTTTCCGTCTTTGTAGTGCCTGTTTTCCCACAACCTGCTAAAGCTCCAGCAACTACTAATGCCGCTAACGAAAATTTTAAACCTTTTTTCATAACCATGTCTTGTACCCCCATTTGATTATCACTTTTAATTTCTACATTATTATGTGCATATCTCGTAGTACAAATTCATTGTAGGATAATAATATTATGTCAGTGTTAAGCGTTTTTTAATTTTAAGTAAAGGAAGTGGATTCGTAGAAAAAACCATATATATTCAAGGTTTTTAACATAAAACAATGAAAAAACCTTAAGAAACAGAACATATTGTAAAGCTAATTTTAATAATGTAAATTTATTGTAAATTCACATCCTTGCTTTTACACCTTTGTTAAGATGTTTTTTCCAAGAACTCTACTTCCCCTTGTTAAAACACTAACATCCACAACAAAAAAACGGAATAACATGTAAGTTAGCCCTGGAAATTGGAACAATTCGAAAAATACCTGAATATTTTTAAAGTAGGAATTGACAACAACGCTCAATATCACCTAGTATATTATTAATAAAAAGTTTCCCTAAGGAAACTTTTTGAACTCGTACTAAAAAAATAGAGGTGAGGTAACTCTTATGGTGTCGGTTAAAACTCAATCACTTTCTACTTTTAAAACAGGTCAACTCGTACAAATTGAAAAAATTCAGTTAGAAGGAACAATGAAACGTCGCCTGCTTGATTTAGGATTTATTCCTGGTGCAACGATTAAAGTATTACAAAAAAGTCCACTTGGTGACCCCATTGCATATCAAGTAAGTAATACAACAATTGCACTTCGAAATGAAGAAAGTTCGCAAATAATAGGAACATTGATAGGAGATGATCCGCAATGAAGAAGCACCGCATTGCATTAGCAGGAAATCCGAATACAGGAAAAAGTACGTTATTTAATACATTAACCGGATTAAAACAACATACTGGAAACTGGACAGGGAAAACAGTATTAAAAGCTGAAGGCGAATATGCACATAACGGAGATTTATATACGATTATAGATTTACCTGGAACGTATTCTTTATATTCCAACTCTGCCGATGAAGAAGTTGCACGTGACTACATTATCTTCGAAAAACCAGATGTAACCGTCGTTGTATTGGATGCAACAGCGATGGAGCGGAATCTAAACTTAGCACTGCAAGTTATGGAAATGACAAAAGAAGTTATTATATGTGTGAACTTAATTGATGAAGCAGAAAAGAAAGGGATTATAATCGATGAGAAAAAATTAGCAAAATCACTTGGAGTTCCTATTGTAAAAATCTCTGCCCGTAACAAAATCGGAATCAGTCGGTTACTAAACACAATTGAAAAAGTAGTAAATAGAAAATTAATTCCTACTCCCTTTCAAATTACTTATAACGAAAAAATAGAAAAGATGATTCAGGAACTTGAACCGCAAATATATGAAGTTTTTGGAGATTCTTATCCTGCACGTTGGATTGCACTTCGCATTCTAGATGGAGACAAGAATTTCTTAGAAGCTCTTCAAAAACATCATAAAGAACCGCTTGTAAGGGAGGTCGTAATCAATGGAATCTCATTTAACCAGTAAAGCCCTTCCATTAGACTATATCGTGCATCATGCACAAACACTTGTTAAAGAAGATATTCGCGATGAAATTGTTGTTGATATCTATCGTGCTTCAGCTAATATTTGTAAAAATTCGGTTCAATATACGGATAAAAATAAATTATATCGTTCAGAGAGGCTCGATAAAATTTTCACCTCTCCTATATTCGGCTTCCCTATTATGCTTGCTGTTTTATCTGTGATTTTCTATCTTACAATTGCTGGTGCAAACGTTCCATCCGATAAAATTGCTGAATTCTTTGGATGGGCAGAAAATTATTTAACAGCTTGGTTCCAAGCAATGAATGCTCCGGAATGGTTACATGGTATCCTTATTCTCGGTTTATTCCGAGGAACAGGAGCTGTGATTAGTGTTATGTTACCACCCATGGCAATCTTTTTTCCGATTTTTGCTTTACTAGAAAACTACGGTTACTTACCACGCGTTGCTTTTAACATGGACCGCCTCTTTAAACGTGCCGGGGCACATGGGAAGCAATCATTAACAATGGCGATGGGATTTGGATGTAACGCAGCTGCAATTATGTCAACACGTATTATCGAATCACCTCGTGAACGTATGCTTGCAATCTTAACAAATAACTTTGTTCCTTGTAATGGTCGATGGCCAACGCTTATTTTATTAGCATCTTTATTTATGGCTGCTGGATATACAGGAGGTATGCAAACCCTTGTAACAGCCGGGGTTGTTGTCGGCATGGTCGTAATTGGAATTATCGTAACTTTAACCGTTTCATGGGCACTCTCAAAAACGGCTTTAAAAGGTGTTCCAACTCACTATACGCTAGAATTACCCCCTTATAGAAAACCTAAAATTTGGGATACAATCGTACGCGCGACGCTCGATAAATCAATATACGTTCTAAAACGTGCTGTTATCGTTGCGGCACCTGCTGCAATATTAACATGGGTATTAGCAAATGTATTTATTGGAGACACAAGCCTTCTTATGTATATCGTAAATTTTTTAGATCCGTTTGCAAAATTACTCGGACTTGACGGTTACATTTTAGCAGCATTTATTCTCGGCTTACCTGCAAACGAAATTGTTGTTCCAATTTTATTAATGGCTTATTTATCAACAGGTTCATTAACAGAGTTAGCAGATTTAACACAAATTAAACAACTGTTTCTTGAACATGGTTGGACTTGGTTAACTGCATTAAATATGATGTTGTTCTCTCTTCTGCATTTCCCATGCGGAACCACACTAGTTAATATATATAAGGAAACAAAAAGTGCAAAATGGACATTTCTTTCATTCGCAATCCCTACCATCATTGCCATTGTTGTTACATTCCTTACGGCACAATTGGTACATTGGTTAGGACTTATATAATAAAAAGGAAACCCAACGTATTACTCGGGTTTCTTTTTTTGCGGTATTTGTTTTTGCCAAGGCTGTGCACCGTATTCTTGTATTTTTTTATGAATGAAATAAGCAGTACAGGGCAGCGTTGCCATTAAAATCGTACATATAATCCCTAAAGTTGTAAACATTATGCTGCTCCTTTACTCACCTTCTTACTGGTAACATAGATCCTGTATGTTCAATACTTGGATGCACACGAACAATAATGTTACTCGTACTAAAGTAATTTTGACCTTGGTCCCAATTTTTTTTAATTTTTATCCATTGCTTATAATTTTGACGCTTATAATATTCCCCTAATCCAAATGCATCTACTTTTAAATCTTTTTGGACAACTTTAATTGTTTTCTGTATCTCTTTTTCCATTTCACTTGCAAGGTATTTGCTAATTTCCTTGTTACTCATCGCCTTATTATCTTTCCTTAAATACACTTCTGCTAATGTTCCGTCTAAATATACATCAATGACAAATTTGGGCTTTGTAGGATTTGTTAAGAATGTGTGGATTTTCCGACGTATCCCACGAATTTCAAATACAATAAGCTGATTTCCTTTTTTTATTTTAAAAAAGCCCCCTACTTTTTTTCCAACAATATAATTTAATCCTAATGTTTCCATTCCATTCAGACTACCTACAAATTTAGTATCTTTTCCGCGAAACACAGCTGCTCCTTCCATTTTAATTCCCTGCCGGGTTAGCCCTAAGACAGGAAGAACAAAACTTCTATCAGCAGACATTTTCTGTTGTAAATCACCAATTCGAATTGCTTCTAACATTTGAGCATTCTTCTGTGCATGATCTGATATCATACTTATATATTTAGCTGGTAAATTTTCTGGTTTTGCACTCTGTTTTAATATTTCTTCCGCCCTTTCTTTTGAAACGAAAATACGAATGTTCCTGCGCATCTCATGATCACGAAAAAATACATCTAATGTATCTTCTAAAACGAAAGGTTTTTTCAATAAGTCCTCAGAAAAAATAAGCACTTCTATATGAGGAAAGAATAGGGACCGACTTATTTTCTTAGAGATAATCCGAATTTGAGCAAATACACTATCAGCCGTTGCATTAATATTAATGTAATTTTTCCCATCTGACGGTTTATTTCCCTGTGGCGTTAAAGAACTAGGTAACACAATTTGATACGTTCCTTTTATAAGGGGGGAATAGCTGATAGTGGTCGTTTCACTTTTTTCTCCCTTATTCGTTGCCCGGTCTAATGCAACACCAACAACAAACCCTCTTTCTTCAATCTCCTGCCGTTCAGAGCAGCCACTTATAAGTAAAATCAAAAACAGACAACTCATTATCTTAAGAAGAAGGTTCATTTTTATTCCTCCCTCCTTTTATTTTATAGAAAATAAAAATGAGAAGAGGAACAACAAACATAATAGACATGTCAACCCAAGCTAAATATGTACCATACTTACTTATCACATCCAAATTACCTGGAATATTATTTACAACATAAATGATAGGTGCACTAATAAAAATAAACGTATGTTTTTTTATTGTTGGAAACATTGCACACAATAAAAAAATAGCAACATCATAATATAATGCAGTTGTATTAAAAACGGTAATAATCCATGTTATAAAAAAAATGGCATCAAACCTCTCTAGAAAACCTCCCCCGATTTCAATTTCTTTTCCAAGTTCAATCGTTGGATATGTTAAGGTACTCGTTGTTAAATAAGTAAATACACTTATACAAGTAATATAAATTAACATATAGGATAAAACAGTAATCATAACACCTTTTGCCGCTGCTATAGGTGCGTTTTTAGTTGATTTTAGTATAGCAGCATAGAAAAACCCTACTTCAAATCCAATAAACGTAAAGGCAGATTCCCTGATTCCACCCATATATTTACTCATTTTAGTTTGAAAAAATGGAGATAAATTTCCAAATTCCATTACATTAATATTTAACAGCGATAACAAAATGATAGCAATAAAAACAATGGGCAAAAACAGAACACTAAGTCTTAATAATCCTGCCCTTGATCCACAAACGCCATAAACAACAACGAGCAAGTAAAAAAAAGACAAAAGCTGAACAGGTGTATCACTAAATAAATAGGTTTGAGAAATAATAGAAATTGTTCGCGCTTCATGAGCTGTAATTCCTGTAAATATTAGTATTAAAATAAAACAGACAATATAAGTAATCGGCTTCGTTAAATACACACTCGTATATTGAACAAAGTTTTGTTTCGGAAATAAAATGGCAACCTTCATGTTAAACCACGCAAAACAAGTACATATGAATCCACTTAGGAATAAAAGAATCCATCCATCCGCAAAAAGCGCATGAGTCGCCATAACACGCGGCATGGCAAGTGCACCTGTACCAATAATAGTAGAAGATATAGCAAACATGAGTTCACGAGTACCAATTTCTTCATCTCCATACTCAAATGGCTTCACTTCATTCCCTCTCCTTTGAACGCAGCGTTTTATCCTTTGGTTGTAAATACTCCGGTCTTTCTTTCAACATTTCTTTAGGAAAACGTACAACCTCTTCTTTCCAATCTTTATAAAAAGCAGGTGTAATCGGTGCAGAATATGGTACTCCAACACTCGTTAAATTTACGATGTGAATTGCTAAAGCAATTAATCCTAAAATAATTCCATACAAGCCAAAGACTGTAGCGGCCAACATAAATGCAAACAATAAAATACGAAAGGTAATTGTAATGCTATATACTGGCAATGAAAATGTAGCTACGGCCGTAACCGCAATAATAATGACAAGAAATGGATTTACAATGCCGGCACTTACAGCAGCTTCTCCAATAACAAGGCCTCCTACAATACCAATCGTTTGCCCCATCGGCTTCGGAAGACGAATTCCAGCTTCACGAATCAGTTCCATTGTAAAAGCCATTATGAGCGCCTCAATATATGCTGGAAACGGAACACCTTCTCTTGCTCCAGCAATTGAATATGCAAGAGTAGAGGGGATAAGCCCTTGATGATAAGAAACAAGAGCTACATACATAGCCGGTAATAAAATTGCAATCGTTCCCGCTAACATTCGAAGTCCTCTTAACAACGTTCCAATCATCCAACGTTCATAGTGATCTTCAGGCGATTGAAATATATCAATCATTACCATTGGAGCAATAAGTGCAAATGGAGAACCATCTACTAAAATAGCTGCTTTCCCTTTTGCAAGTGAAGCTGCGACGTTATCTGGTCTTTCTGTATTTAAAAATTGGGGGAAAGGAGACAAATTATTATCTTGTATGAGTTGCTCAATCGTTCCTGTCTCAAAAATAATATCTGTTTCAATAGACTGAAGTCTCCGGTTTAATTCTTTTACAATATAAGGATTAATAATATCTTCAATGTAAACTAATGTTACTTCCTTCTGTGAACGTTTCCCCATAATATAGGAATGAAAACGTAATTGCGGGTCACGGATATGACGCCGAATTAACATTTTGTTTACATTCACATCTTCAATAAATCCTAAATTAGGACCTCGAATGATTGTCTCTGTAGAAGGTGCATCAAGACCTCGTTTCTCCCATTCACGGAAATTTACAATCATTGCAGAAGGAATACCATCCAGTAGTACAATTGTATCGCCTGCTAATAGTGCATTCATAACATCTGGAAATGTCTTTGCAATACTTACTTCTCCAACTGACAAAAATTGATCAATTAATGTTTGGATAATCGGAGCTTGTTTAGGAATTTCCTCATACTGCAATGGGCGAATAACAAAACGATAAATCATGTCTTTATTGCTTAATCCGCATAAAAATATAACTGCACACCGATCATTCGTTCCTGAAAGAGAAAATTCACGTACAGTTAAGTCATTAGGTGAATCTAACTTTTCTCGAATTTCATTCGTAATTTTCGATAAGTTAGCATCTAATTGAATCATCTTTATCACCTAACTTTCTTTCTCAAAATGTTGTAGTTATATTTCTCCACTTCAAACAAATATATACAAAAAGAGTTATCCGTTAGTAGCTGGATAACTCGAATGAAAAACTATATTATTCTCTGTTTCTCATAAAATTTAAAACAGATGAAACAAATATATCTACACCGATCGGCAAGGCATCCTCATCAATTGTAAAACACGGATGATGATGAGGGTGGATAATTCCCTTCTCTTGATTTCCGGCTCCTATAAAGAAAAATGTACCTGGAGCTTTTTGTAAAAAAGCTGAAAAATCCTCCCCAGCCATCGTCGGCTGCAAATGAACAACTTGTTCCCTTCCTAAAAGTTGCAATGCCGTATTTTCTACATGCCTCGTTACATTCTCTTCATTTACAACCGGACGATATCCGTATTCGTATGTAAATTTATAAGATGCCCCGTATGCCTCTGTAATACATTTTACAATTTTCTCAATTTGCTCTGCCGTTTGCTTCCGAAGTTCATCCCGTAAACTTCTCACTGTCCCTCCAATTGTCGCACTGTCAGGAATTACATTATGAGTTGTCCCTGCGTGAAACTGTGTTACAGATAACACTAATGAATCTAACGGGTTAGTAAGCCTCGAGACAATTTGTTGTAATTGAGAAACAACTTGCGTACCAATTGCAATACTATCAATCGTTTCATGCGGAATCCCAGCATGTCCGCCTTTCCCAACAATCGTAATCGAAAACGCATCAGGAGCAGCCATTGCTGGGCCATACACAACACCAATTTTGCCAACTTCCAGTGGTGACCAAAGGTGCGCACCAATAATATAATCGACCCCTTCCATAACACCAGCGTCAACCATTTCCTGCGCACCACCTGGAAAGTTCTCCTCAGCATGTTGAAACAAAAAACGAATTTCCCCTTGAATTTGATCTCGCTTTTGTGAAAGTGTGTATGCTGTGCCAAGTAACATCGCCATATGTCCATCATGTCCGCACGCGTGCATTACCCCTTGATATCTAGAAACAAAATCAAACTTATTCTCTTCTTCAATAGGTAGTGCGTCCATATCAGCACGAAGCGCAATTGTTTTTCCTGGCTGTTTACCTACCAATTTTGCCATTACACTATACTGCGTTGGACGTGAAACTTCTAGATGAGGAAATGTTTGCAATATGTCGTAAACCGTTTGAGATGTTTTTTCTTCATGATAAGAAAGCTCAGGATACATATGAAAATATCTTCTCCATTGAATAAGCTGCTCTTTCGAAATAGATGCTTCTTGTATAATATCCATATACAATCATCCTTTCTCCACTACATTACCTGTTATTATGAAAACTCCCGCCACTTATCTCATTCGGATCTTAAAGTGGGGGTTTCTCGTGTATCCCCTTCAAAAGATGCTTAACACGAGTGGAGTTGACACAGCTGCCCGATGGCACAACCCCTCTATTCCATCAGCAAACGCCTTTGGAACTGCTTTTTTTAAGATGTTATAGGCACCATTCACATCTGCGTTCAGTAGTTTGTTCTCTTTCGTACGGTACAAGCCACGTTTGATACGTGTTCCACTGAATATAGGAATATCTTCCTCACCATAAGTTGGTATCACGTCATTGTCTAGAAAGGATACCTTGCTTGTATACGATTCTTCTACAACTTGTACAGCAATACCTTTTCGTTTTGCCTTATAGATGATCATTTCAATGAGTAAATTATGTGGGACATGACAAAATGATTGATTTTGTCGTTCCCCCATCTTACTGTTTTGTTTCCATGATGTATTTTTTCCAATCGCAATCGTAGAGATTTCCTGTTGAATCGCTATTTGAACAATGTGGTGACTCATTTTATGGAAGATATCTTTTATTTTGAGAAACCGTTTCTCATGAAGCCTCTCTAGACGTTTTGATGTGTGCGGTCCTTCTTTTGGTTCTTTCCCATGACGAAGAATCCCCAGCAAATGTGCCTTTTGCTTGTTATAGTATTGATTGATACTTTTGATGACATTGCCCTTTACTAACACAGGAGTAGCCCCTGTATTCATTGTGATAGTTGCAATGTTATTGATCCCTAAATCAATACTCATATAACGATTATTGTCGACATGCTCAGGTGCTGACTCAGATTGTTCTGTCACAATTGCCACTTTAAACTTCCCATAAGCAGGGGAAACACGTACCTCCTTCAGATTTTCGATATGCCCAAACAATTTACCGATATTTAATTTCATGATTGTTTTTGGAAAACGAATGTAATTCTCTTGGAGTTTACACGCTTGATTGGTGAATACAACTTCTGCCATAGATGATTTGATATATTTTGGAATGCGAGGTCTGCCAGTAAAAGTGGAGGAATGTTTTTGGTATGCCTTGATGGTAGCAAAGAATGCTTTCCAGTTTTGATAGAGTTTTTTCATGACCGCTTGATTCGTTTGCACTGGCAAGTTCATATAATCTTGTTGTTTCATTGTTTTAAACAAGCAATCTAAGAAATGATACGATAGGAACGACTTCTCCTTTGTCGGTAATGTAAAAAAGTTTCATTTCTTTTCGCTCTTTCGTAGGTTTTTCTTTCTGTTTTTGCACTCGTTTTTGGTACGCACGAAGTTGATTTTCATTCATGGTTTCAATATGTGTTTGTAATGTATGGCGAACTTCTTGTTGAAGTGGCTGTAATGGTTGATCCGTACGTAAAGCCGTATACACTTGGCGAATATAGAAGTTTGTTGTATTGTAGAGATTTTTTGCATTTTGGCACATTTCCATGAAATAGGCGTGCAATTTGTGACCTTTCTTAATCCAAATTTGATAGGTTGCATATTCTTTTTCTTTCATCATAATTTTCACCTCCTTCTTTCCTTTATGATACTACAAAACAACCAAAAAGAACATATATTCGTATTGATACAAAAATATTTTTACGAATGCAATGGCAGTTCAATCCCACCACCTTAAACTTAGCTATGCCCTGAGCGTTTTGGAGGTAGGGGTTTCTTACCCATTTTCCGATAAAAAAATAAAAAGCTATCAAATTTGATAGCTTTTTATTTTTTAAGAATAGTAATTGCTTGTTTCCCCATTTGTTCCCACGCTTTTTCAAATTGAGCGCGCGGAATACCTTTACGCGGATTGTTTGCTAATGGATCATTTACATATACAAAGTTTTGATCATATCCAATGATAACAGCGCTATGTTCATAATATGTAATCTTTACTTCTCCAGCATTTGTATTCCAGGTTTCAAAACTTCCCTCATCTAACGGCTGAAAAGTTGTATTGGCAATAACCCATACCGGTGAACCAGCACTAAGTACTTTATATATATCTTTTATATCTCTTCCTGTTAAATCAATTGTTTTATCTGGAACATATTTTTGCGCCAATTGAAAAATCGGCTGATGATATACCCCGTAACCTGGTTCAGACTTTGTATAAATATTTCCTACAAATCCTTCATGAGGATTTCCTCGCAAACCATTTGCCTCAAACGGTACACGTGTAATTTCATTTGCAAGCTTCATTTTGTCAACTTGAATTCCGTTATATTGCAGTAACATTGCTAAACTTGTCACTTCACAACCTCTTTCTAATTCAGGAAGTTGCTTTATAAATGGCACATTTTCAATCATCACTTGCTCCTTCATTTCATATGAAAAATCTAAGCGAAGTTCCTCAGTTTTTTGAAAAATTTTATTTTTCCCTTTTTCAATTACTCCCATAACATCCTTGCTGCATGCCGCACCGACAATAACTCCAACTCCTAAAATACATATGTATTTAATCATCCTAACCATATATCTAACTCCATTACATCATTATTTTCTTACATCTCCCAAAATAATACTTTCTTTATTGTATCGTTGTTTTCAATAGTTTACTAGATGATTCTATGAATTGTTATTTTGGTATAATATCATAAAATTCTCATTTTTTAAAATAAAAAGATTTTTTAATATACAATTTCAGAATATTTTGTTAGAATAAACCACACTTAACCTAGTGAAGCTTTTTCAATAAGGATAAGTGAATTCAATAGCGGTTTTCATTATGACTTCCGTTAAAAAAATGGGGTGAGGGGTATATGATACAAAAAGAGACTCAGCAAAATGAACTAAAACGTACAATGCAAAGTAGACACCTCTTTATGATTGCTCTGGGGGGAGTTATCGGAACAGGGTTATTTATGGGATCAGGACAAACTGTTCACAATGCTGGACCCGGCGGAGCCATTCTTGCCTATTTAGTCGGCGGATTTGTTATGTATTTAACGATGCTTTGTCTTGGCGAATTAACAGTTGCAATGCCTGAAGCAGGTTCTTTTCAAAGTTATGCTAGCCGATTTATTTCACCTGGTTTTGGATTTGTGGTGGGATGGATGTATTGGCTAAACTGGGCTGTAACCGTCGGAGTTGAATTAACGACTGTCAGTATTTTAATGAAGCGCTGGTTTCCAGATGTTTCATCTTGGATATGGTGTGTTATATTTGCAGCCATACTCTTTATTGTAAACGCTTCCTCTGCGCGTGCGTATGCTGAAGCTGAGTTTTGGTTTGCAAGTGTTAAAGTAATAACAATTATTCTTTTTATTCTACTCGGCGGCGCTGTTATGTTTGGTGTATTAGACTTTAACGGTAAGCCGGCACCAATGTTCCATAACTTCACAGAAAATGGCGGATTATTTCCAAACGGACTTCCAGCTGTTCTTCTTACAATGATTACCGTTAACTATGCGTTTCAAGGAACAGAATTAATTGGTATTGCTTCGGGTGAAAGTAAGCAGCCGGAAATAACAATACCACGTGCTATAAAAAGTACAATTTGGCGAACACTTTTCTTTTTCGTTCTTGCCATTTCTGTAGTCGTAGGATTATTACCATGGCAAGAAGCAAATCTCGTAGAAAGCCCGTTCGTACTCGTTTTTGACACAGCTGGAGTCCCATATGCAGCAGACATTATGAACTTTGTCATTATTACGGCTGTATTATCGGTAGCAAACTCTGGTTTATACGCAAACTCTCGTATGCTGTGGGCGATGGCAAAACAAGGAATGGGAAGTCCGCGTTTCACAAAATTAACGAAAAAAGGGGTACCGATCAATGCCTTAATTTTCAGCTTAATCTTTGCCGGTCTTTCTCTGTTAACAAGTGTATTTGCCGCTGATACAGTCTTTTTAGTATTAACATCGATTGCGGCCATGGCAGCTGTCGTTGTTTGGATGTCCATTGCTGCATCTCAATTTTTCTTTAGAAGAGAATTTATTAAGAATGGCGGAGATATACGAGACTTAAAATATCGTGCGCCGCTATATCCGCTTGTTCCTATTGCAGCGTTCTCGTTAAACTTCATTACATTTATAAGCTTAGCGTTTATTCCAGATCAACGTATTGCTTTATATTGCGGCATTCCATTCATGATTATTTGTTACATTTTTTATAAAGTAAAATATAAAAAAATTGTCACATTTGAACAGCAAAAAAATGTTTCATAATGAGTAAACTAAATATATAAAATATTCAGCTATCTTAACTTATTACAAGATAGCTTTTTTCTATTTTTTGGATATTCTGGTATAACTTTATTTATCTTAAAATTTTTAAAATCGCGATTTGGCATCAAAAATAGTTTACAATATTAGCAAGTTACAAAAGTTTTTCATCGTAAAAACTGTGCATTTGTGTCTATTTTTTAACAATATCTTAAAAACTATTGCCATCTATAAATTAATAGGTTTATATTGTTTTATTGGCATAGTTTCAATCCAAGGAGAAAGGAGATTTTCAATCGTGCAACTGAAAAAAAAATTTTGGAAGTTGGCTTCACTTCTTCCACTATCATTACTCTTGTTCCTCGGTGGATGCGACAAAAAAATTGCTGTATTAAATCCACAAGGACCTGTTGCAAAAACGCAGTATGATTTAATTATTTGGTCGCTCATACTGATGTCTGTAATTATTGTAGTCGTATTCGTCCTGTTTACAGTTATTTTAATTCGTTACCGTGAAAAACCAGAGAATATGGACTATGAGCCACCTGATATACATGGTAATACTCTTTTAGAAATTATCTGGACTATTTTCCCTGTTATCATCGTGATTGCATTGTCAATCCCGACAGTAAAAGCAACATATGCATCAGAAAAGCCACCAGAGCAATCAAAAGATATAAAACCTGTAGAAATTTACGTTACATCTGCTAACTGGAAATGGTTATTCAGTTATCCTGAGGAAGGAATTGAAACCGTTAACTATTTAAATGTACCAGCAGGTGTTCCAATTCAATTTAAGTTAACTTCTGTTGGTCCAATGAATGCTTTCTGGATTCCAGAGCTTGGTGGAATGAAGTACAACATGGATGGTATGGTCATGGACTTATACCTACAGGCTGATAAACCAGGTTCTTACACTGGACGTAGTGCAAACTTCTCTGGTAAAGGATTTACTGACATGGAGTTTGAACTTGAAGCTAAAACAAAAGATGACTATAACAAATGGGTAAAAGAAGTACAACAGACTGCCCCTAAATTATCAGAAAACAAATATAAAGAAATTGTTGAACCAGGTGTAGTAGGGCGTATGTCGTTCTCTAGCAACCATTTAAAATATGTAGATCCAAAATCACTTGAATATTGTGATTACAACTACTACAAAAACAAAAAGTAATAACAACTATTCCAACAGATTGGAGTGAATATAGTGAAGCTTGATGAATTTTTTGTCACAGGCGATCCAATCCTATACGGAGCGGATGCATCTATCGTTCTTGTGACGTTAGGAATCATTTTTGTGCTAACAAAGTACAAAAAGTGGAGATGGCTTTGGGATGAGTGGTTAACTTCTGTTGACCATAAGAAAATTGGGGTCATGTATATCATTTCAGCAATTTTAATGCTGTTCCGTGGTGGTATGGACGGATTAATGATGCGTGCCCAATTAACGTTTCCTGATACAACTTATTTAAATGCTGAACACTACAACGGTATCTTTACAACACATGGTACTGTTATGATTCTTTTCATGGCAATGCCATTTGTTATGGGACTTATGAACGTTGTTGTACCTCTTCAAATCGGGGCACGTGACGTTGCATACCCTTATCTAAATTCCTTAAGCTTTTGGTTATTTTTCGTAGGTGCTATGTTATTTAACATCTCCTTCGTTATCGGTGGTTCTCCAGACGCTGGATGGACATCGTACTTCCCAATGGCTGGGAAAGAGTTTAGTCAAGGCGTAGGAAACAACTATTATTCAATTGCATTGCAGATTGCGGGTCTCGGTACGCTGATGACAGGGATTAACTTCCTTGTTACGATCTTAAAAATGCGTGCACCAGGCATGAAATTAATGAAAATGCCAATGTTCACATGGTCTATTTTAATCACATGTGTCATCATTATCTTTGCTTTCCCAGTATTAACAGTTGCTCTTGCATTAATGACATTTGACCGTCTGTTTGATGCTCACTTCTTTACGATGGCGAGCGAAGGTATGCCAATGCTTTGGGCGAACTTATTCTGGGTATGGGGTCACCCTGAAGTATATATCGTTATTTTACCGGCATTCGGTATTTTCTCTGAAATCGTAAGTACATTCTCGCGTAAACGTCTATTTGGATATAGCGCAATGGTATATTCAATGATTGCTATCGCAGTCTTGAGTGGTCTTGTATGGCTGCATCACTTCTTTACAATGGGTGCAGGACCATCAGTTAACTCATTCTTCTCGATTTCGACAATGGCAATTTCAATTCCAACCGGTGTTAAGATCTTTAACTGGTTGTTTACACTTTATAAAGGTCGTATTCGTTTTACAGTTCCAATGCTTTGGTCATTGGCGTTTATTCCAAACTTCGTAATCGGTGGGGTTACGGGTGTTATGCTTGCGATGGCAGCAGCTGACTATCAGTACCATAACAGCTACTTCCTAGTTGCTCACTTCCATTACGTATTAATCGCAGGTACAGTATTTGCGATGCTTGCTGGATTTACATTCTGGTATCCAAAAATGACTGGCCATATGTTAAATGAGCGCATTGGTAAATGGACATTCTGGATCTTTATGAGCGGATTTAACATTTGTTTCTTCCCAATGTACTTCCTAGGTTTAGATGGTATGACACGTCGTATGTACACATACTCTGCAAACCTTGGATGGGGCTTATTAAACCAAATTGCATCTGTCGGTGCAGTAATGATGGGTATTGGCTTTATCTTATTATGCTACAACGTAGTTTATAGCATTCGTCATGGTGAACGTGACTTAACTGGAGATCCTTGGGATGGCCGTACACTTGAATGGGCAACACAATCTCCTGTACAACATTACAACTTTGCAAAAATCCCAGAAATTAAGCATAGCGATGTATTCTGGGAAATGAAGAAAAACGGTGAAACTATTGCACCAAGCCCTGAAGAATTAAAACCAATTCATATGCCGAGCAATTCAGGTGTTCCACTTATTATGTCTTGCTTCATCGGCTTTGCTGGTTTTGCATTAGTATTTAGCTGGTTCACGTTAGCTATTATCGGCGGTATTGGTATGTTAGCTTGTATGATTTGGCGTTCGTTTGATTACGACGACGGATACTACATTAGCGTAGATGAAATTAAAAAGACAGAACATGTTGCATGAGAGGTGAAACGAAATGGCGGCTTTAGATAAGAGCTTACCTCTAGAATATCAATCTGAACAAAGCAGATTGAATATTTTAGGGTTCTGGATTTTCCTTGGGGCTGAAATCGTGCTGTTCGCAACACTTTTCGCCTCTTACCTAGTATTAGCTGGTCGTTCTGCAGACGGGCCGACAGCAGCACAAATTTTTGAATTAAAGCCTGTTATGATTGAAACACTTTTACTTTTAACAAGTAGTTTCACATGCGGGATTGCAATTCATGAAATGCGTAAAGAAAACAAAAATGGTATGCTCGTTTGGTTTATCCTTACATTACTATTAGGTGCAGGCTTCCTTTACATGGAAATTGAAGAATTCATGATGTACGTAAGCCATGGTGCTACACTTCAAACAAGTGGTTTCTTATCAGCATTCTTCGTTCTACTTGGAACGCACGGTGCCCACGTAACGGGTGGTATCATCTGGGCAGCTTGTGTTATTATCCAAATTTTAAAACGAGGACTAACACCAGTTACAGCACGTAAAGTATTTATTATCAGCTTGTACTGGCATTTCCTTGACGTTGTTTGGATCTTCATTTACACACTAGTTTATTTGAACGGGATGGTGGCGTAATAATGGGACAAAACAATACACAAGCAAACGGACACGCTCATAGCGGATTTCCTTGGTCACACGTTTTCGGATTTATTTTATCACTTGCATTAACGTTCCTTGCTGTATACGTAGCGTTATATACAAGTTTGCCACTTTCAACAATCTTAACAAGCATTATTGCAATGGCATTGGCACAAGCAGCATTACAATTAATTATGTTTATGCACTTAAAAGAAGGAGAAGGCATAACACAAACAATAGCAATATTATTCAGCTTCTTCATCGCTATAGTAACTGTTGTTGGTACGGTTTGGATTTTCTTCTCTATGTAATTTTCAAAAGTCTGTTGGGACAATGTCTCAGCAGGCTTTTTTATATAGATTAAATAATTATATACATATAAAGGAAGATGAAAAATAAAGTAAAACTTCCAGTAACTATCTCCCCTACCTTCTTTGCTGCTCTCTGAATTTTGAGGTAGAGGTCTTACTTCCCAAAAATTGCGGGATAAAGATCCAATTACAAATAAATTGATAATATTCCTTAAACTTCAATTTCCCGTATGGTAAAATATTACTATCATATATAGCTAAGGAAGTGTCAAAACATGTCAATATCAACTTTGGCTCTTTTATTACTCGGAGAAGTACTTGTCGCAATCATACTGATTGGTCTAAGCATTGAGATTTGGAGCTATGGATGGAAAAAAACAAATGGAATAAAGTATCCTTGTATTTTACTTTCTCTTATTATTGGAACTAGTAGTATATTGGGGCTTTGTATAGCACCAGCTTATTTCTTTATACAACTTACAGATAAGGTAAAATTTTAACCACATGGCTATTCATTATTAGTTGAATCAATTGGAGTATATGAGTCGATTCCTCCCCCCCATCTTCTGTGCTGATTCCTTGTGAAACATAGAATCAGGGATGTTCCTTTCCGTTAATACACTATAAGAAGAGAGGTATACGTATGGTGGAAATAAAACGAATTGATTGCTCTCAGACATATGCACTCCGACACGAAATTTTACGTCCTAATCAAAGTTTAGAAGACTGTAAATATACTTCTGATCATGAAGAAAATACCTTTCACCTTGGAGCATTTATAAACAATATGCTTATTAGTATTGCTTCCTTTTCTTATGAGATACATCCTTCTTTAGGAGAAGGCATTCATTATCGCTTAAGAGGAATGGCTACAAGACAAAACTTCCGTAAACAGCATGCTGGAAGTACTTTGATTCACAGTGCTGAAGCAATATTAGCAAAGCGCCGTGCACAGCTTCTATGGTGTAATGCCAGAATCACCGTTGCAAATTATTATACACGATTAGGGTTTCAAGAATATGGTGAAATATTCGATATCCCTCCAATCGGATTACACAAATTAATGTATAAATTATTATGATCTTATTTTATACAAAAAAGAGCATCTCCTACAATAAGCTCTTTTTTATAATTCATTATGAAAACTCCCGCCACTTACATCCTTCTGATCTTGAAGTGGGGTTTCTCGTGTATCACCTTCAAAAGATGCTTAACACGAGTGGAGTTGACACAGCTGCCTGATGGCACAACCCCTCTATTCCATCGGCAAACGCCTTTGGAACTGCTTTTTTTAAGATGTTATAGGAACCATTCACATCTGCGTTTAGTAGTTTATTCTCTTTCGTACGATACAAGCCACGTGTGATCCGTTTTCCACTGAATACAGGAATGTTTTCCTCACCGTAAGTGGGGATCGCATCATTGTCTAGAAAGGAAGCTTTACTTGTATAAGATTCTTCCACGACTTGTACAGTAACACCTTTTCGTTTTGCCTTATATGTGATCATTGCAATGAGTAGATTATGCGGGATATGACAGAAAGATTGATTCTGTTGTTTCCCCATCTCACTGTTTTGTTTCCACGATGTATTTTTCCCAATCACAATCATAGAAATCTCCTGTTGAATCGCTATCTGAACAATGTGGTGACTCATTTTGTGGAAGATATCTTTTATTTTGAGAAACCGTTTCTCATGAAGCCTCTCTAAACGCTTTGATGTGTGTGGTCCTTCTTTTGGTTCTTTTCCATGACGAAGAATGCCTAGTAAATAAGCCCTTTGCTTGTTGTAGTATTGATTGATGCTTTTGATGACATTGCCCTTGAATAATACAGGAGTGGCACCTGTATTCGTTGTGATGGTTGCAATGTTATCAATCCCTAAATCAATCCCCATATAGCGATTGTTATCTATATGCTCCGGTGATAACTCAGGTTGTTCTGTCACAATTTCCACCTTAAACTGAGCTATGCCCTGCGCGTTTTGAAGATGGGGTTTTTTTGCCCATTTTCCGATAAAAAGAAGAATCAATACACTCAATAATAGTTTGAATTTTAAAATTAAGTATATAAACCACAGATATAATACAGAAAACATTGTCTTTTTTTGTAGCATAACAGGGGTAAATGTTTTATAATTTTAAATAGTTAGACACTTTTGTAAGCGAATACATTAATTTTTCTTATAATAAAGGAGGTTTACTATGAAGCACACAGACAAAGCAGACACTTTAAATCGCGGATTAAAACAACGACATATTACACTTATGTCTCTTGGATCTGCTATTGGAGTTGGATTATTTTTAGGATCAGCTTCTGCTATTAAACTAGCAGGACCATCCATTTTATTTGGTTATATCATTGCAGGTCTTGCTATCTTTTTCATTATGCGTGCGCTTGGAGAAATGGCAATTGAACAACCTGTTGCCGGTTCGTTTAGTAAATATGCACATGACTATTTAGGCCCATTAGCAGGTTATATAACAGGCTGGAACTATTGGTTTTTATGGGTTGTTACTTGTATGGCTGAAATTACAGCTGCAGGTATTTATATGGAATATTGGTTCCCTGGAATTCCACGTTGGATTTGGGCGTTGATTGCTCTCGTATTAATGAGTGCATTAAACTTTTTATCTGTTAAAGTGTATGGAGAACTTGAATTTTGGTTTGCTCTAGTTAAAATTGTCACAATTATCTGTATGATTGTAATTGGTACTGGTATTATTCTATTTGGTTTTGGAAATGGCGGCGTAGCGACTGGAATTTCAAATCTTTGGTCTCACGGCGGTTGGTTCCCAAATGGTTTCTCTGGTCTTCTTCTTTCTCTACAAATGGTACTATTTGCTTACTTAGGAGTAGAGTTAATCGGTGTAACAGCTGGAGAAGCAGAAAATCCGAAGAAAACATTATCTAAAGCAATCGATAACGTTTTTTGGCGCATTTTAATTTTCTATGTAGGGGCTCTATTCGTTATGATGGCGATTTACCCATGGAATGAGATTGGCGAAAAAGGAAGTCCATTTGTACTAACGTTTGAACAAATCGGCATCGCGAAAGCAGCAGGAATTATTAACTTTGTTGTATTAACAGCTGCCCTTTCTTCTTGTAATGGTGGTCTCTTTAGTACAGGCCGTATGCTATTTACATTAGCACAGCAAAAACAGGCACCAGAGAAGTTTGGTCATTTAAATAAAAATGGCATTCCAAGTAAAGGAATTTTAGCAACAGCTTTCGTATTATTAATAGGCGTTGTTTTAAACTACCTTGTTCCTGGGAAAGTATTTACGTGGCTAACTAGTATTTCAACATTCGGAGCAATTTGGACTTGGGGCGTCATTTTAGTTGCGCAGCTACGCTTCCGTAAAGGATTATCACAGGAAGCACAAAATAAATTAACGTACAAATTGCCACTGTATCCACTTAGCTCTTATATTACACTCGCTTTCCTTGTTTTAGTATTAGGAGTTATGGCATATTCTACTGATACACGTATCGCATTAATCGTTGGACCGATTTGGATTATCGCTTTAGTTGTTGTCTATTATATGAAAGGATTTCATGTAATAGGTAAAACTCAAAAATCTTCTTCAAGAATCGGGTAAAGTGAAACTTCCGTCAGTGGGGGTTTTCTTCATCCCCCACTGACAGTTAGTTGAACCAATCGGGCTTTTACGGGCAGTTAGCCCCCACCTATCTTCTTTGCTTCTTTCTGAATCTTGAGGTGGGGGTCTTACTGCCCGTTAATGCGGGATAAAGCTACTCCCTTCCTCATATTAGGAAGGGAGTTTTTCTATGGATCTAAAAAATATTTCTCAATAAAATTCACCCTGAATTTACGAAATTTTTATAATTTTCATCTTTTTTATCCTTCTAAAATTAGCTAGAGTAATAATTAACTAGAGTAATAAGAAGAAACTTCCATCAGTTGGGCCCGACTGATTTTTAGTGCAGAAACAAACAACTCATTTTATTATGATTAGGAGGATTATTATGAAGAAAAACAAATGGCTGAACCTTACATTAGCAACAGGAATTACTTTAAGTATGGCTACCATATTTAGTACAAAAACTTTTGCTGAAAGTGCTGTGGATCCAGCTCCAGAGATTTCTGCAAAAATTGTCAATGAAAATGCTGGAAAAAAAGTACTATTTGATAATACGCACGGGCAAACAGCAGGAACAGCTGATTGGGTTATTGATGGAGGATTTTCTGATTTTGGAAACGGTATTGCAAACAAAGGCTTTTTTGTAAAAGAACTTCGTAAATCAACATCTATTACGTATGATGACTTAAAAGATTACAATATGTTTATCATTCCAGAAGCAAATATTCCCTACAAAAAATCAGAACAAGATGCCATGCTGCAATATGTAAAAAATGGCGGTAGTATCTTTTTTATCGCTGATCACTATAATGCTGATCGTAATAAAAACCGCTGGGATTCCTCAGAGGTTTTCAACGGATATCGCCGCGGGGCATGGGATAATCCGGCAAAAGGTATGTCTATAACAGAAGCATCTTCATCAGCTATGCAAGGTGTAGAAAGTTCAAACTGGCTTTCTGATAACTTTGGCATACGCTTTCGCTATAACGCAATCGGTGATGTTTCTACAAATAGAATTGAAACACCAGATCAATCCTTTGGAATTACTGCAGGGGTTACATCCGTTGCTATGCACGCTGGATCAACACTTGCAATTACAAACCCTAAATTAGCAAAAGGAATTGTCTACTTACCAGAAAATTTACCAAAATGGAGCAGTGCAGTTGATAGTGGTGTATATAATGGCGGCGGCATTGCTGAAGGGCCTTACGTTGCTATTGCAAAGGTTGGATTAGGAAAAGCTGCTTTTATCGGTGACTCTTCACCAGTTGAAGATGCAACGCCAAAATATGTTCGAGAAGATACTGGTCTGTCAAAAAAAACATACGATGGATATAAAGAAGAGAGCGACGCTACTTTATTGACCAATATTGTAAATTGGCTTTCTGTACAAGAAACATATACAAGTTTAGATCAAGTAAATGGATTACAATTAGACAAACCAACACAATTGCAAGCATTTGAAGAACCAAGTGCGTCAACTGAGCCGCAGCCAGAACCTTGGAGCGCTCCTAATGCAGGATATCAATGGTTTAATTCAAGTACATTTAAACCGGGTTCATATGGCTATAATGGAAGTATCTCAACAAGTGACTATAGCTTTATCCATCCTAGTATCCTTCCAAACAGCGGTATATTCCAAATTAAAGTACAAGCAAATCATTTATTACCAAACACGACTTACAATAGTTACTCTTTAGGTATTTATACAAGTAGTGGTGCACAAGTAGCAAAAATTCAAAACGCAAATGGTACTTGGCCTTCTTCCTATGGTTATAGCAATTCCTTTTCCCTTACTACTAATAACCAAGGTTCTGCTGAAAAAATACTCAATGTACAAATTGCACCTAATACAGTAGGCCAAGCTACTTTACGTCTTCGTCAAAATACAACTGCAAAAATAAGTGAAACGGTTGTAATTGGAACACCTACAATAAAGTGAAGCTTTCATCAGTTAGGGGATTCTTCATTCCCCACTGATGGGAAACTCTCACTAATCGTGCACATGCCAGCAGCTATTCCCCACCTGTCTTCTTCGATTCTCTCTTAACCTTGAGGTCGGGGCTTACTGCCCACGAATAGCGGGATAAAAACAGCCCCCTTTTCTTATGAAAAGGGGGTCTCTTTATACATAAACACTTTTTCTTGGTTTGTATTTTCCATTTTTAATTTCTTCCAAAAAATCTACCTTTATTGACTTTTAATAGTTAACAAGATAAACTATTAAATATATAAAACTATTAACTTTATTTTTTGTCAGGAGGAATTATATATGGAAGCTGCCATACACCTTGATGAGAAACAACAGCAAAAAAAGAAGCATCCTCCAGGTTTATACTTACTCTTCTTCACAGAAATGTGGGAAAGATTTAGTTATTACGGATTACGAGGGTTATTAACATTATATTTAACAACAGCCTTAATAAACGGTGGTCTTGGGTTTAGTAAAAGCTGGGCACTTACGATTTACGGTTTTTATACAGGAGCTTGTTATTTCACCCCAATGATTGGTGGATTCTTAACAGATCGTTATCTTGGTAAACGATTAGCTATTACACTCGGCGGTATAACAATTGCACTTGGTAACCTTACGTTATTTGCTCTGCAAAGCCAATTAGGACTATACCTCGGATTAGCGCTCATTATTATGGGGAACGGTTTCTTTAAACCAAATATTTCTACTCTTGTCGGAGAGTTATATGCAGAAAATGATTCGCGCCGTGATAGTGCCTTTACGATTTTCTATATGGGAATTAATGTAGGTTCATTCCTTGCTCCACTCGTTTGTGGATATTTATCAGAAGATTTGTTTAAAACAACAGTAGATGGCGCTATTCATTATGGTTTCCGATATGGATTTTTAGCTGCGTCCATCGGGATGATTGTGGGGCAAATTTTATTCACAACATTATCCAATCGTTTTCTTGGTGACATTGGTAAAAAACCGACAGCAGCTTTACAAACAGGAACAGGCAACAAAACAGCTGGAAATACACCATTAACAAAAAAAGAAAAACAGAATACAGCGGTTATTATCATTATAACGTGTTTCGTTGTTTTCTTCTGGGCTGGATTTGAACAAGCTGGTAGTTCTTTAACTTTATATACAAATAGCTTTGTAGATCGTACTGTATTCGGTTGGGAAATTCCAACATCTTGGTTTCAGTCTGTAAACCCACTATTTATTATTTTATTAGCACCAATTGTTTCAGCACTTTGGGCAAAGCTCGCTTCTACAAAACGCGGTGATCTTAAAATTCCAACAAAAATGGGTCTCGGTATGATTTTACTTGGAATTGGTTATATGGTTCTTCTTGTCGCTACATTAAAAACAGGAAGTAATGAACAAGACATTACAGAAAAAGCAAATCTGCTCTTTATTGTCTTTACTTACTTATTCCATACGTTAGGTGAATTGTTCTTATCCCCAGTTGGACTATCAATGGTAAGTGCTCTCGCTCCTGTCAAACTCGCATCTTTATTAATGGGTGTTTGGTTCGCAAGCACAGGTGTCGCTAATATTTTAGGCGGACAGTTAGCAAATCTCACAACTTCATTAGGTTATTCAGAAATATTTGCTGTTATTGGAGCTGCCGCTATTTTCTTAGGATGTATCTTACTATTAATTTCAAAAAAATTAGTGAAAATGATGGAATAAAGTGAAACTTCCATTCGGAGATGCTTTTCCTCCGAATGGTTAGTTGAACCATTCGGGCTTTTACGAGCAGTTATCCCCCGCCTATCTTCTTCGATTTTGTCTCAACCTTGAGGTGAGTCGCAAATAGCGGGATAAAAAAGATGAGGGTGCAACCCCTCATCTTTTTTATTAACTATTTACTTTCTTCACCTGCACTAAATTCCCAGACACTACAAATCGTTTCGAATTATCAAGCACAGATGCGCACGTAATGAGCGTCACTTCATCCTTTCCGTGATCTTCAACTACTTCCCATTTATCCGGTGTGACTTCTGTTACCTGTTGTACCGCATACTCATACTCATTTTCACTATCATATAAATATACTTTATCGTTCTTTTTTAATTTCGAAATATCGCTAAATAATACACCTTTTTTCGACATATTATGTCCTGCTAATGCGTAATTCCCTTTTCCCATCTCTTCTTTCTCTTTTACCGTTGCTGCACCTGATAATAAATTCTTCTCTGTCGAAGAATTTAGAATTGGTAGCTCTAATCCAATGGTTGGAATAGCCATGTGGCCGATAACTTGTCTTTTATCTAATGAAGCATTTGCCACATCTGCTAAATCTGGCTGTTTTATTTTAGAAGCATCAACAAATTTCGTTTCTTGTTTTTCGTACTTCATTTTTTTAACAGCTTGTATATTTTTGTCTTGCATCTTTCCAGCTTTGTAACCATCATAAAATGGTTTTGCAATTAAAATACCACCTACGACAAATAATAGAAATGCTAATATACTATAAATCCTTTTTTTATTCATGCCCCAATTCCTTTCTCTCACAAAATTCCCTTTATATAAAATGATAAAATAAGAATGCTAGATATACAAGTAACATACGAAAGACAAAGTAAGCAGCACTTCCTAATGCGGAATAAAGTGAAACTTCCATCGGCAGTGGATCTTACCGTCCGTAAAATCCCGATTGGGCGGGCTTTCCATAAGTGTGGGATAAAGCCCCCCACTTATAGAAGTTACACTTTATTAGACTCCTTTTAATGATTCCTGTCGCAATATTCTCATTCTCTAAACTTAATATCATGATAAAAGTAATTTGTAACCCTCTCTTATGAAGTTCATTAAATTTTTGTAAAAACTCAGGAGAACCTTCTACATTTTAAGTACATGTAAAAGATGTGCCAAAGCACATCTTTTACACAACCTTATTACGATATAAAGAAATATGAAATATTGTTATTTGGATTAGTAAAACGAAGAATAATACGTATAACGGATATTCTGGAATGTTTCGATTGAATAGTGGATAGAAAACTAACAAAGCAGCTGCGAAAGGCATAATAAACCATAATGAAAGAAGGGTAGTGCGACACGCTTTCGCAGTTAATATTTCTTCTCTCTCATCTTCATTTGGAAATAATAACGGAAATGTCCAAAATGATAATTTCTTATATTTCTTTTTTTGTGCCTTGTAACCAATGAATACACCTACCGCTATAATCAATATCAATATAATTGGCGTTATATTCATCGTAACAGTCCACGTTTGCTTTTCAGTACGTATGATGTTTGCAAGATCCATAATGACATGAAAATACTCAACAAATGCCCAACTCGCTATAGCAAGTATACATATGTTTATTACATAAGAAAGACCAATTCTATTCATTTTTTTCTTCCTCCTTTTGTAATACAAATACTTCTTCCATCTGTAGCCCAAACACATCACAAATCATGAGCGCTAATAATAATGATGGCACATAATCCCCTTTTTCAATAGCAGCAATGGTTTGTCTTGTTACACCCACTTTTTCAGCCAACACACTTTGTGAAAAATGAAAACGAGCTCGTAATTCTTTTACTCGATTGCAAATGGTCAATTTTACCACCTCTTACCATTATTGTATGCTAAACTTTACAAAATGTAAACTCAACTTAACATTAAATGATAAAAAAACCTACTTTGCTTATTGCAAAGTAGGTTTTTTTTAATAAATGATAACACGAACTTGTCTTCTTCCCCAAGATTCAGAGGATGCTTTATCTGGCTTTAATACATCAATTCTATATCCTTGGATAGCACTACCAGTATCAGCAGCAATCGCATCTCCATATCCTTCAACCCATACGTGTGAGCCCAATGGAATAACTTTTGGATCAACAGCAATTAATTTCATATTTGGATTTGCCGTTAAATCATAGTGTCCCCAAGCAGAATATACATGTTCACCTTGCGAATTCCCATTTTCACTTGGATCATTTGTGTAAGCTGTAGCCTCTACAAAAATCTCACGGCCTCCGCCTTTAGCTGGTTTGTCTGATCCTGGTTGGCTTTGGTTTTGGTTTTGACCTTGGCTTTGGCTTGCTTTTGGAGCAGCAGCAGCTTCTGAAGCTTTTGCACGCTCTGCAGCAGCTGCTGATGCTGCAGCTTGCTCACGGGCAATTGTATCTTGAACGCTCTTCATATCTGCTTCAATCTGTGCTTTTTCTTGTGCAGCAAGCGTCAGTTGACTTGAAATTTCATTATATTTTGTTTGCACAGCCTGTAAGTTTTCTTGGCGTTTCTTTAAATTCTCTTGTAACTCATTCTGTGCCTTTGCTAATTTTTGTTTATCTACTTCTAAAGATTTTTCTTTTTCATCAATTACTTTTTTATCAGCTTCGATTTGACGAAGATCTTGTTCTTGTAAACGAAGAATCTCTTTATCTGCATCCATAATTGTAGAAACCGCATTCATACGTTCTAAGAGATCTGCAATATTTTTTGAATCCACAATTACGTCCACTACTAAACTCGTATTTGAACTCTCTTGAACAGAGACCATACGTTTTTTCATAATATCTTTACGCATAAGTACTTTATCTTCTAACGCAATAATCTCTTTCTTTTTTTGTTCAATTTGTTTATTTGTTTCATCAATTTTATGCTGAATTTGGTCTTGCTCTGTTTTATTTTTAGAAATTGTATCATTTAAATCTTTCAATTCTTTTTGAATACCTTCAATGTCTTTCATTACAGCTTGTTGTTCTTGCTCTTTTTGCTGAATGGTATTGTTATTTTGCTGCAATTGCTGCTGCATGTTGTTTAATTTATCGTCGTTTGACTCAGCTTTTACAGCAACTGTACTAGAAAAACAAATGAATCCAGCTAATACAACGCTACTGATACGCTTAAAATAGTTCATAATCCGACTCCCTTCATATACAGTTATACAATATTTGTTTTACAGTTTGTTTACAAACTCATTAAATACAGTTTATTTTTCATGGATAAAAATAACAATTTCTAAAAAAATGCAATAAACACATTTGGATATTTTTAAAATTTTATATGTATATATTTAAAAATAATGCTACAATTTTAATATAAAGTGAAACTTTCATCAGTGAGTTTTTTCCTTCATCTCCACCGATAGAAAGCCTTCATCAATCGAGCTCTTACGGGCCTTTGTTATCTCTCACCTATTCTCATTATCTTGAGGTGGGAGTCTTACTGCCCGCGAATAGCGGGATAAAATGAAACTTCTATAAGCAAAATCTTATTATCTATTAACAAAGGAAATAGCAAATCATAAAAGCTTGGGGAGATTATTATGTTTACAAAAACAAAATCACTAGAAAAAGAAATTGCTCAATTACAAACTCAAGTACAAGAGTTAGAACAACAGCTCTATCAAAAAGAACAAGAACATCAAAGTGTTATCACTTCATTACATGAAAATGTATTAACGATTGTAAGCGAACATGAAGAAATCAATCAGCAACATCATACATTACAAAATTTAATTCACCAATTAAGTGATTGCTTTAACAACGTTACAACACAAACAAATCATTCCAATACTATTAATAGTGATATGCTTCAAAAAGAGCAAGGACTTATTCAAGCTATTGAAGAAATCGTAACATGTTCCAATGAAGGGAAAGATTCTGTTCACGGATTACTGACTGTTATTAACAAATTAGGCGAGCAATCGCAACGTACATCTAATAGTATGAATCATTTAAGCGAACGCTCAAAAGAAATTGAACAAATCGTGGAAGTAATTCAAAATATTGCTGCACAAACAAATCTACTTGCTTTAAATGCAAGTATTGAAGCTGCTCGTGCTGGCGAACACGGAAAAGGATTTGCAGTCGTTGCTAATGAAGTTCGAAAACTTGCAGAAAGCACTGCAGAAAGTACAAAAAATATTGGAGATTTAACAAAGAAAATTCAAGAAGAAATTGAAAAGGCATATGAAAATACAAAAGATAATCTTCATCTCGTCGATGAGGGTGTTGAAGTAAGTGCAGATACAAATGCAAGAATTGAAAAAATATTAATGATGGTACAAACGTTACAAACAGGTGCTACAAGTGTCATTGAATCAATTGAGGAACAAAAGCATTGTAACGAAGACATATTACGTGAATTTACAAAAACACAGCATATGTTCCAAAAATTAAATGACATGATGATAAAACACATTAATGATGCCCAAAAAGTTGATACAAAATTATCTATAAGTCTAGGAGAAATAATTGTAACGAAAAAATAATAATATCAAGCCTACTAAAAAGAGCACTGAAGCAATATAGCTTCAGTGCTCTTCATAATTAATATACTTTCTTTTCTTGGCAATATAAACGAATGACATGTTCATTTTTATGAGATACATCATGTGTTAAACGGATAATAATAAAATTACGTTTTTCTTTTTCCTCATGGAAAAAAATTTGTTCCCCTTCTTTAAAGTACCACATACTATCAAACGTTGTTATATAACCCCCATGTACCAAAAACAGCTCATATTTCATAGTTTGTTATCCCTCCCCTAGACAGAATTCGTCATTAAAAAATTTATTAACTCATATATTTAAATTATAAGCTTTTTAAAATTGAATTCAATGTTATTTGTTATATTTTACTAATCATTAAGTAAAGTGAAGCTTCCATCAGTGGGGGTTTTTTTATCCCCAACCTATCTTCTTCGATTCTCTCTCAATCTTGAGATGGGGATCTTATTGCTCGTTAATGCGAGATAAAACACCTTTCGTTAACTATAACTGTATTCCCCTATGTCTCAGTTAATATAAAAAAAGACCAAATACTTAAAGAATGAGTATTTAGTCTTCCTATAAGTCATTATTGATTTACATACGTATCAAACCATAAATGAATATAACCAGCTGTAACGCGCTGCGCTTCCATTAAGCGTTTTCCTGTCACCGGTGTCACTTCTGCACGCCATTTATCTGCATATGTTTGAGATACAGCTGCTTTTACAAACCAATCTTTTGTCGTATCGTTCACGATACCAGGATAATCTTGTTTAGCCGCTCCTGCTGCTCCTTGAATCCAATCTTCTGGGTTTGCCCCTTTCCAATTCCAATATCCACTACTATCTGAAACTATATAGTTATTCTTTATTGTATCAACAAAATTTTCGTATTTAGAATGGAAACCCATTGGATAAGAAAGATTCGTAAAGTTTGCTGCATGCATTGGCTGATTTACATCTCCTAAATAATGAAGCGATAATCCTAAATAGAAGAATGCTTGTTTCATATCTTGATTTTTGTATGCTTCACCAGCAAGTTTAAAATATTTTGTACCTGTTTCTTTTGCCTGCTTCGCAAAAGGAATATATGTTTTTCCAGTATCCGGATCGTAAAAATGAGAAGCATATGTATTATTATCATAATAAGGATTCTCGTAATCAGCAGAATAAATACCATTCTCTAAATCAGTACGCCACTCATTTAATAAAGCAGTTTCATTCGGCTTCACAATCGCTGTATTACGAGACATGATATCAATTGCACGATTTACAATCCACAAATGAGTGCTAACTCCCTCATTATGCTTGTCCTCAGCTGACCATCTTAAGATCGGTGCAGGACTTTCACTACTATTTGTTTGCGCAAACACTACACTTTGAACTGGTGCAGCTAAAGCAACCATAGCTGCTAGTGCTAATACTTTCTTTTTCATACAAAATCCTCCCATTTTATATTTATGTATGAAGTAGAACTTCTGATGTTATTTGGTGAATCTATTATAAGAATATCCTATCCTTTCATAATTTCCTATTGAGAAAATAAAATATATAGATATGTATAACTAAGTGACTTTATATAAGTTCGACTGTTGTAATTCAGTCTAAATATAATAAGGAAATATTAATTTAATACAAACAAATCGATAAAATAATGTAAATATTTCGAAAATATACTATTCTTTATTCCACTCCCTTTTAACAAGTTATACAAATTTCCAAACATAACAACTTAATTTCATTGCAGTGAAAAATAGCATTATGCCATAATAGCAAAAGAGAGGTGAAAAGTTTGAAATACTTTATTTATTTTATTGTTATCATTGCATTTTTAGATACATTTTCGCAATTACCAATTATGAGCACATACGCGCAAAGTCTTGGAGGAACCCCTCTTATTATTGGTCTTGTCGTTGGAATGTACTCATTTGCAAATATGATTGGCAATATTATTGCAGGTGCGTCTGTTGATAAATATGGAGCAAAAAAAGTTCTTTCTATTAGTATGGCATTTACGAGTCTCATAGTCTTATTGTATACCGTTGTCCAAAACGGCGAACAGCTTATTATTGTTCGTTTTCTACACGGATTTAGTGACGGCTTCTTAATACCAGCTGCCTTTACTTTCTTATCAAAGCAGACAGAAGCAACAAAGCAAGGGAAAGCAATGGCTTTATCTGGTGCAGCTGTTGGAACAGCAGCTATCGTCGGTCCTGCTTTCAGCGGGATTATGAAAGCAACCGCAGGTATACATTGGGTCTTTATTACAATTTCTATCCTAATGGTACTTGGTACACTTGTTTCGCTCTTCTTGTTGCCAAATCATATAACAAGAACAAATCCATTACAGAAACAAATATTGAGCAAAGAAGAAATGCTTGGATTATTAAAATCTGAACCGTTATTACAATCATACATCGGTGCCTTTACGTTAATGTTCTCACAAGGAATTGTCACATATATGTTACCTATGAAAGTAGAAGCTTTAGGACTTAAATCATCCTTAACAGGAATGATGCTTAGTGTCTTTGGAATCACCGCAATCCTCTTCTTCTTACTACCAACAAACCGTATATACGATTACTTTAACCGTCAAAAAATGATGGTCATCGGTATTGCAGTTATGGCATTTACATTATCGTTACTTGGTATATTTACAACAAAAAGCATGCTCTTTGTCGTTATGATCATTTACGGAATTGGATTTGCAATTCTCTTTCCTTCTATTAACGCCTTACTTGTTGAAAATACTACAGAAGATAATCGCGGAAAAGCATTCGGATTATTTTATGCGTTTTTCTCACTCGGTGTCGTTGCCGGATCATTTACAGTTGGGGCAATTGGCGCATCGCCGAGCGTAAGCTTTGTAATTGGAACAGCTTTCTTGCTTACATTTGCTTCAATGATTTATGTAAGAGGGAGATTAAAAAAAACAATGGTGGGCTAGACTCCACCATTGTTTTTTTATCATATCGATACAATCCATTTGCTGAAAACTGCACAAATACCAGTCATGTTTCGACAATTCCCTAGGAAATATTCAATTCTCCTACAAAATCCGTTAGAAACTCATAAAAAAACGATTCAACTCGAAAGTTGAACCGCTTTATACAAAATTATTTTCCTTGTGTTTTTTCCCAATCTGCTAAAAACTTTTCAATTCCTTGATCTGTTAATGGATGTTTCACTAATGAAGCAATAACATTTGCTGGAATTGTTGCAATGTGCGCACCATTTAATGCTGCGTCTGTTACGTGTACAGAGTGGCGAACAGATGCTGCAATAATTTCTGTTTTAATGTCATGAATTGCAAAAATATCTGCGATTTGACGAATTAGATCCATACCATTGTGACCAATATCATCTAAGCGGCCTAAAAATGGTGATACATATGTTGCACCAGAACGTGCAGCCATTAATGCTTGTACAGCTGAGAATACTAATGTTACGTTTGTACGAATGCCTAAATCAGCAAATGCTTTTACAGCTTTTAAACCTTCTGTTGTCATCGGTACTTTTACAACAACGTTAGGTGCAATCTTCGCTAATTCTTTTCCTTCTTCAATCATTTTGTCTGCTTCTAAGCTAATAACTTCTGCACTTACAGGGCCTTCTACAACACTGCAAATTTCACGAATGCGTTCATGAAAATCTACGCCTTCTTTTGCAACAAGAGATGGATTCGTTGTTACACCTGCTAATACGCCAAGAGCATTTGCCTCTTTAATTTCTTCAATGTTTGCTGTATCAATAAAAAATTTCATGTTTTTTTCTTCCTTTCTGAATTCGAGTATATGTTTATTTTTGCTTAATAAGGCTTAATTCAACCAAAATAATTTTTTTACTTTTTTTCTTCTCTTTTTTCCTTTTCCACACTTACTGCTGACGCAACTGCTTTGGAATCTGTTAAGATGATACCGGTTACATATACGCTTTTTTGAATGACATTTTCTGCATCATTTTGTACATCAACTACTATTCATTTAACGCCAATATCTGCTATCACCTCTGCTTCTTCATGTCTACCAATACGTTGATTTTCTTTAAAATCAAGTACAGTATAACAACAGCAGTTATCCTCGTTATATCTCATACAGAAATATCAAAGCAACAACTAAGACCAGTGATCAGACGTCTGTCCATATAAACAAGTGTAAAGCTCCTAAAAAACATCATTGTTGATAAAAGTTGCTACTTCCCCTTTCTCAAGGATAACACCGTTTATAATTCCCATTATAAGAACAGCAAGTAATTCCATTCCTATTGCAAAGAATGAATTCATACCAACAAAAAGTGTACATAGTAATGCTAAAATAGAACCTACTAATAAGTCAATACCTCAAAGTTAAAATTACGCTAAAAGTCATAATTTTAAATGTATTTGACTGTTCAATATATACTAATTAAAACTTCACCATCCTACAATCATTTGCACTTCTCTTACTTTATCTCGTGATGGCATTCCACCTTGAGCTCCTAATTTTGTTACAGAAAGCCCTGCTGCAATGTTTGCAAAATGAACCGCTTTTTGCAGTTCTTCTCCTTCTGCAATCGCAACTGCTAATGCACCGTTAAATGTATCTCCAGCTCCTGTCGTATCGACAACTTCAACAGAAATACTTGGTACATGAACAATCTCTGTTCCATTATGGAATCGAACACCTTTTCTGCCTTCTGTCATTAACAATTTATTAGGATATTTTGCAAGTAATGATTCGATTGGTGACGTGAAATCATCTAAAACAACTCGGCATTCATGTTCATTTGGCGTAATGTACGTTGCCTTTTGCAGCACTTCCTCTGGCAGTACTTGTGCTGGAGCTGGATTTAAAATTACTGGAATTTGATGTTCTTCACAAATTTTTAGTACATACTTTACTGTTTCGAGTGGGATTTCTAACTGCAAAACAACCATATCCGCTTTCGTAAGAAGATCTTTTGCATGATTTACAATTTGCTCACTTACAAGACGATTTGCACCTTGTACAACAATGATACTATTATCTTCTTCAGCCAATACAATATGGGCAATTCCTGTTGTTTCATTTGTAATCGTTTCCACATAATCAATAAAAATACGTTCATTCTCTAAATTTTTCCGAACAAACTCTCCGTAATTATCATTTCCAATCGCTCCAACCATCGCAATATTTGCGCCTAAACGTGCTGCAGCTACAGCTTGGTTTGCCCCTTTTCCACCTGGAACAGTATGAAAAGCTT
>NZ_JBHTHG010000093.1:0-143800 GCF_042676365.1 Bacillus sp. CGMCC 1.60114 | reverse complement strand
CCCCCCCCCTTACTTCGTTGTATTTCGCTCTATAATTGTAATTGCTAAACGATGATGCTCTTCCTTTAATTGACGCCCTTCTATTTTCTCAATTAATAACTGCGTTGCAATTTTCCCCATCTCATAAATAGGCTGTGCAACGGTTGTGATAGCTGGATACATCATTTCAGCTAAAGAAATTCCATCAAATCCGATAATTTGTAATTCATCTGGAATAGATATTCCCTTTTGCAATGCAGCTTTTACTGCACCTAATGCAATCAAATCATTTCCTGCTACAATACCATCAATATACGGATGCTTCTCAAGCAATTCAGAAGCAACATATTCACTTTTCGTAGGATGAAATTCACTTTCTGCAATAATGTAAGAAACATTTTGCTTCGTGACAGCATCGATAAATCCTTGAAAACGCTCATTTGCAGTGCTGAGATTTCGCGGTCCACGCATATGCGCAATCGCTTGACATCCTTTTGCTAATAAAAGCTCTGTCGCTTGTTTACTTCCAGCATAGTTATCGGCATATACCGTTGGAATACTTTCATGAAACATGCGGTCAATTGCTATAACCGGCACTTGTAAATTCATGTAATTACTACTATTTTGCGGACTTGTTGCGACAATAAAGCCATCGACGTTATTTTGTATAAGCACATCAATGTATTGTTTTTCTTTTTCTAAACTTTCATCAGAATTACATAGTACAACTGTATATCCTTGTTTATGAGCTACGTCTTCTACTGCCCGAGCTACCTCTGGAAAGAATGGATTTACGATGTTTGGGACAACTAACCCGATTAGACGAGAACTCTTATTATATAGAGAACGTGCCACCGTACTTGGCCTATAATCTAATAACTCAATTGCTCGCTGTACTTTTTTGAGCGTATCTTCATGCACATAGCCATTCTTATTTAATACTCTAGAAACAGTAGCAACGGATACCTCTGCTAGTTTGGCGACGTCTTTTATCGTACTCATTCTCTTCCCTCTCTATTCTATGTAACCGTTTACACAAATAATATAACTTATTCAGTAAAATCCGTCAATTATTTATAAGTAAAAAGACGTGATTAAATCTATGTAAAAATACAAAAAGCATCGCCATTATAGGCGATGCTCTTCCTTATTATGAATAAGATACACTTGCATCTTTCTCTTCTGTTTCATTCTTTTGTTCTTCTGTTCCCTTTTTTCGATCAGAAAGCTTAATTTTCTTCAAGAAAAGTGTAAATACAGCACCGACTATAATAAACACTAATCCAGTCATAAATACATGTTGAAGAGAATCTAATAATGATGTCTTCAAGACAGGTACAATGCTGTTTGCAATTGCTTCTGGCATTTGCTTCATTGCTTCTGGACTAAATAGCATTGAGTACAGCCCTTGTGGATTTGTATGAATCATATCTTTAAACTTCGTCACCAATTCTCCTGCTTGTGGCGGGAATGTATTCAGTACAGGTACTAACTTCTCTGTTAATACTGTACCAGATGTGTTATTCATAATAGAACCTAAAATCGTAATTCCAAATGTACCGCCGATTTGACGGAAGAATTGACTTGATGAAGTTACAACCCCAAGATCTTTTTTCGGAAAGCTTTCTTGTAGCGCTAATGTTAAAGTTGGCATTACAAGACCCATTCCTAAACCAATAACAGCCATATACGATGTTGCTACAAGCTTACTTGTATGCATATCCATTGTCGTTAAAAGTCCGAATCCACCGGCCATAATCAGCATACCAGTAATAATTTGCGGCTTTACTCCAACTTTTAACACAAGCTGCCCACCAATAATACTTGTAACAATCATCGTGATCATCATTGGCGTCATAATCGTTCCTGATTCAGCAGCACTTACACCGACAATTCCTTGCATAAAGAATGGTACAAACGTAATTGCTCCAAACATTCCAACACTCATAAAGAAACCAATTGCATTTAATAGTGTAAATGTACGATTTTTAAAGAAATGGACAGGTAAAATCGGTTCTTTTGCTTTTGTTTCAATAATGACAAAGCTTACAAGACCAATAACTGCAAGCGCAAATAATCCAATGATTTGCCAAGAACCCCAAGCGTAGTCTTTTCCGCCAAATGTTAATGCTAATAATAAGCTGACAACACCGAGAATCATAGTGAAAATACCCGCGACGTCAATTTGAATTGGACCAGTTTGTTTCTTACCTTTTAAGCCCATTGCAATAAAGATTGTCGCTAAAATCCCAACTGGTAAGTTAATGTAGAACACCCATCTCCAGCTCATTGAATCAACAATCCAACCACCAATTTGTGGACCAATGACAGAAGCAAGACCATAAAGTGCTCCAAAAATCCCTTGCCATTTCGCACGTTCTTTCCCTGTAAACATATCCCCAATGATAATCATAGCCATCGGCATCATAATACCGCCGCCTAGCCCTTGAATACCACGGAAAATAATTAATTCTGTCATGCCATTTGCCATACCACAAAGTGCAGAACCAACCATGAAGATGATTAATCCTGTCATATATACATTACGGCGACCTAACAAATCTGCTAATTTACCAGCAATCGGTACAACCGTTGTTGATGTTAACAAATATGCTGTTGTTAGCCATGTCATTAAACTTAATCCGCCAAGTTCACCGACAATACGCGGCATTGCTGTACCGACGATTGTTCCGTCTAATGCAGCAAATAACATTGCGATAACTAAACCGATTAACAGCAATGTTCTATTTTGATTTGCTTGTTGTTCCATATAATCTCCTCGACTCTCTTTATTTTTTCTCTTTCTCTTTCTCCTCTGATGTTTGACAAATAATTGCTTCTAGTTTTTCAAACAACCGAAGTAAGTCTTCTCTCTCTTGTACTTCTAATTGTGAAAAGTATTTTGCAATATGTTGATTCCGAGCAGTCATTGCCTCTTCTACTACATCTTTCCCCTTCGCCGTTAACTCAATTACGACAACGCGGCGATCATTTTTATCATGATAGCGTAAAACCAATTCTTGATCGATTAAACGATCGATCATCACTGTAATTGCACTTGGTTTCACATACATTATTTTCGCTAATTCTGTCGCTCTTGCTGTGCCGTAATGACTTAAAATTTTTAAAATATAAAATTGCGGTGGTGTTAGTCCAGATGATTGCAATTGCCCTAATAACTCCGTTTGCATTTTCTTTGTAATAGAAAATACAAGAGCTTGAATTTTATCAATATGAGCTATATCCTTTTGCATATTTTCCACCTCTTATTTAAACAATAAAATATTTAACGCTTTTAAATATTAAACCTCATAACTAATAATGTCAATAAATTTATCTCTTAAAAATTTTTATAATTTTTTGACGAAAACAATAGCGAAGAGCATGTTAATTTAAAATATAGGATGATTTCTCCACAAAAAAACTACCATTACTATGTATACAAAACATAGCAATGGTAGTCTTTGCTTTTTTATAAAATCAATTCAATTGTTTCAGTAACTTGAATACTATCTTTCACGGATTGAACAATCGTACAATTCTTCACAGCAAGCTCTAACGCCTTTTCTAACTGCTCTTGCGTGATTCCTTCCGCCTTTATTTTATAGTGCAAATGAACGCTCTCCACTGGTTTTGACAAAACTTCACTTCTTACAATTTCAGTTGCAATTGTAAATTCATTATACGTAATACGTTTTTTTTCTAAAATCGTTCGAAACACAATCGAACTGCATCCTGCAATCGAAGCAATAAGAAGTTCTAATGGTGTATACCCATTTTCTTTTCCAATTTGCAATTCACCATATGGAAGATCAGTTGTTATTTCATTGCGCTTGACTGTTAGTTTCATATGCATTCCCCATCTCTACTTGCGCCTTTTGCTTTCGTTTCTTATTTATATAATAATACACGTAGCAAAAAATGATAAATGGGATACCGCAATATAACGCCATGCGCTGTTCTGGGATAAACGCTAAACTAATAACAACAATGCTATTTAAAATAAGCGCGGCAATTGGAACAATTGGATATAATGGTGTCTTATATTTTAAATCTTCCAGCTTACCACCATTCTTTAAATGTTGTTGTCTAAATCGAATTTGTGAAAATGCGATAACAATCCAACTCGCTACTGCTGATAAACCTGCAATAGATAGTAAATACATGTATACTGTACTCTCTGCAAATACACTTGTTAATAATGATAGTGCTGCAACAGCAATTGTCACAACTAATGCAGTAACAGGAACACCTCTTTTATTTATCTTCTTAAAAGAAGTTGGTGCCATACCTTCATTTGCTAATGACCATAAAATACGTGTTGCTGCATATAAACCAGAGTTTGCTACAGATAATAAAGCAGTAATAATAACAAAGTTCATAATATCCGCTGCATATGGAATACCGATTTTATCAAATACAACAACAAACGGGCTTTCAATAACTCCTGCTTCTTTCCAATCAATCAGTCCTACTAAAATCGTCATTGTTAAAACGAAGAATAACATAATACGCCATACTGTATTACGAATTGCACGTGGAATAGTTTTTTCTGGTTCCTTACTTTCACCTGCTGCAATTCCAATTAACTCTGTTCCTTGGAAAGAGAAGTTTACAGTAATCATTGTCAATAATACCGCTCCAATTCCGTGTGGAAATAATCCGCCATCTTGTACAAAGTTAGAAAATAGCGGTGCTGCTGCTTTTCCATCGTATGGTAAAAATCCAAGCAATACGCTTCCACCAAGAAGTATAAATGCAATAATAGTAACTACTTTAATACTTGAAAACCAAAACTCTAATTCTGCATAGCTTTTTGCTGATACTGCATTTGAAATGAATAAAAGACTACCGAACACAAGGCACCATACCCAAACATTAACATCCGGAAACCATCTTTTCATCATTAGACCAATTGACGTTAACTCTAAACCAACCGTTACAGCCCAGCCAAGCCAATACAACCAGCCAATCATAAATCCTGTTCCAGGTCCGATAAATTTCGTCGCGTACTTTTGAAACGATCCAGAAACAGGCATTGCAACTGTTAGTTCACCAAGACAAAGCATCGTTAAATACATAATAAAACCGCCGACTAAATAAGAAAGAATTGCTCCCCCTGGTCCTGCTTCATGAATTGTATATCCTGATCCGAGAAAGAAACCTGTTCCGATTACTCCTCCGAGTGCAATCATAAATAAGTGTCTACTTTTCATTGTACGATGTAATTGCTCATTCGTTGTCTGACTCATCTTCTTCCTCCCCTAAACGCTCTTTGTATTTTAAAATTTCTGATAATATAAAATATACAATAAAGCGTTTACAATTTCTATATAAAATTAAAACTTTTCTAAAAAAATAACTCTTGCATAAAAAAAATGCAAGAGTTATCTGCTTTCTAAACGTCTTGAAAAAATCGACAAGCTATAATTTACAATGAAATACATACATGCAACGAGAAGAAACATTGGAATCATATAGTTTACATTTTGACCATTAATAATTTGAGCATTATGCATTAATTCTGGCAATGAAATTACGACCGCCAACGATGTATCTTTTAAAAGGGATATAAATTGACTGACTAGCGGCGGCACCATACGCCGCAGTGCTTGCGGTAAAATAATATGCTGAAGCGTCTGTACATACGATAGTCCAGAGGCACGCGCTGCTTCAATTTGTCCCTTCTCAATTGATAATAAACCACTGCGAATAATTTCTGATATCATCGCTGCTTCAAATATCGTCAAAGCCACAACGGCCGCTGTTGTAATCTCTAATTTCAATCCAGCTTCTGGGAGCGCAAAATATGTAAAGAAAATAATTAATAACAACGGTAAATTACGAATGATTTCAACAATACAGGCAAGTATTGCTGATACAACAGGCATTTTCGTATATCGTAACGTACCAATTACACTACCAATTACAAAACTAAGAAAGATTGCTATAAGAGCAATTTCTAACGTAACAAGTAATCCTTTTAGTAAAAAGATAATATGATCCCCTGTATAAGCACCTCGAAAATCCATTTACACAGCTCCCTTCGCCAAGCGTTTCTCTAAGTATCGAACACCCACGCTAAGCGGAACAGTTAAAAGTAAATAAAACATACCAACAAATATATATACATCAAATGTGACAAATGTTCTTGTAGAGATTAAATCACCTTGGTACATTAAATCCGCCCCAGCGATAATACCTAGTATAGAAGAGTTTTTCACTAAATTTAGAAATTGATTGCCTAGCGGCGGAATCACAATTTTTATCGCTTGCGGCAAAATGATATGATACATCGCTTGCCCATACGTTAAGCCAGAAGAACGCGCTGCTTCCATCTGCCCTTTCGGAACTGATAAAATTCCCGCCCGAATTGCCTCTGTAATAAAAGCCGCTGTATATATAGTAAGTGCAGTTGTACCAGCAACAAAGCCACTTAATGTAATGCCAATTACCGGAAAAGCAAAATAAAAAGCAAATGCAATTAAAACTAAAGGGATATTCCGAATAAACTCTACATATGCTGCACCAAGCCAATTTAGAATCCGAATTGGCGCAATGCGCATCACTGCGATTATGATACCAAGAATAAAACTACCAATTAACGCAATCAGACTAGACAGCAACGTATATTTGAATCCCTCTACATACAAATCTAGATTATTTGAGAGAATCGAAAAATCGGGCACAAACTCTCCCCCTCTTTCTTAAAAACAAGAGGATGATTATCTCTCATCCTCTTGCTATCCTATATTTTGTAGTTTTACTCAGGCTTTTTCCCAATCCACTTTTCATATAATTTATCGTATTCTCCACTTGCTTTCATCTCTTTTAGTAACTCATTGATTACTTTCGTAAGCTCCGTTTCGCCTTTTCTCACCGCAATGCCATACGGTTCGTCCGTGAATTTTTTTCCAACAACTTCATAGTTTGCGTCTTGCTTTTCCATACCATATAAAATGGCATTATCTGTAGTTAAAACATCGCCTTGTCCTGCCTTCAATGCAGTAAATGCTTCGCTATAATTTTCAAATTCAAGTACAGTCGCTTCCGGTGCTTTGGCACGAATATTGTTAGTAGAAGTAGAGCCTTTTACAGCTAACACTTTTACCCCTTTTTTCACATCAGCTATATCCTTAATTCCACTTCCCTTTTTTACAAGTAAAGATTGCCCAGCTTTAAAATATACATCTGAGAAATCAACTTCTTTTTTGCGTTCCTCGGTAATTGTCATTGTCGCAATAATTGCGTCAATATCGCCGTTTTTCAACATCGGGATGCGCGTTTTAGAAGTAACTTCTTTTAATTCTAATTTATTCTCATCGCCTAGAATTTTCTTCGCAAGTGCTTTCGCAACATCAATATCAAATCCCTCTACCTTTCCTGTTGCCGGGTTCTTTAATCCAAATAGATTCGTATCATACTTCACACCGACAACTAATTTCCCACGTTTCTTAATTTGATCAATAACAGTTTCTTTCTCATTTTTTACAGCTTCTTTCGTTTCTTCTTTCTTATTTCCGCACCCAGCTACAATCAGTACAAATAAACATGCAAAAACGATAAGCGTAAACCACTTTTTCATTTTAATCATCAAATTCCTCCCTTAACGATTAAGCACACGACTTAAAAATAATCGGGCTCGTTCTTGCTTTGGATTTTCAAAGAAATCAGCAGGTGCTGCTTCTTCCACAATTTCACCCTTGTCCATAAATAAAATGCGATCAGCCACCTCACGGGCAAATCCCATCTCATGTGTAACAACAACCATCGTCATGCCTTCTTTTGCTAATGTTTTCATAACGTCGAGTACCTCGCCAATCATTTCAGGATCAAGCGCAGAAGTTGGTTCATCAAACAGCATAATCTCCGGCTTCATTGCTAACCCCCTTGCAATGGCAACGCGCTGTTGCTGTCCACCTGATAGTTGGTACGGATAGGCATTTACTTTATCTGTAATCCCTACTTTTTCTAAATAAAACATAGCAATTTTTTCTGCTTCTTCTTTCGGCTTTTTGAGTACTTTTATCGGGGCAAGTGTAATATTTTGAAGCACCGTTTTATGAGGATATAAATAAAAATGTTGAAATACCATGCCGATGCTTCGTCTTAATTGATTTATATCTTCCTTTACACCATATATGTTTACACCATTCACAAACAATTCACCATCAGTAATCATCTCTAGTCGATTCATACAGCGCAGCAACGTGCTTTTCCCTGACCCCGATGGACCAACGACCACGACAACTTCCCCTTTTTCAATTTGTAAATTAATATCTTTTAAAACCTGAAAGCTGTCGTAATATTTGTTGACATCACGAAAAACAATCAATCTACTCCCCTCCTTTACAACTCGAAAAAGCCTATACAGTTTTTTATATTCGAAAGCATTAAAAAAAATAACTAGTAATCTTTTAGACAAAAAAAGAAGCAAAGAGATCACTCCCTTCGCTTCTTTTACTCTTTTTATGAAACTTCTTCTTGTTTATTTTTTCCGTATTCATGCTCCCAAAAATCAGCATTTTTAATACCAAGTTCCTGAGGATTAAATACAGGATCTTTCCCTTCCTTCTTCTGCTTCTCATAGTCTTTCAATGCTAAAAGCGCTGGTTTTTGCAAGAATAGAATCGCAATAATATTTACCCAGGCCATAATCCCAACACCGATATCTCCAAGCGCCCACGCTGTTGCTGCCGTTTTCACACAGCCATAGAATACAGTTGCTAAGAATATAAACTTTAATATAAGTATCATCCAAGGACGGTCTTTTTCGCGATTTAAATAGGCAATATTCGTTTCTGCAATGTAGTAGTATGCCATAATAGTTGTGAAAGCAAAGAAAAAGAGAGAAATAGCAACAAAAACATTTCCAAAACCAGGGAATACAGATTCAACAGCAGCTTGCGTATAACCAGGTCCCGGTTCCGCACCGTTCAAGTTATTAACAAGAAACCCTTTCCCACTTGCATCAAACACATTATACATGCCTGTAATAATCATCATGAATGCTGTTGCAGAGCACACAAATAATGTGTCAATGTAAACAGAAAATGCTTGTACAAGTCCTTGTTTTGCCGGATGAGATACTTCCGCTGCAGCAGCTGCATGCGGTCCTGTTCCTTGTCCAGCCTCATTTGAATAAATGCCTCGTTTTACACCCCATGAAATCGCTAAACCGATAATTCCTCCAAATGCAGATTCTAACGCAAATGCACTTTTTATAATAAGCATGAAAGCATCTGGCAGCTTATCAATATTCATAAAAACAATTAAACAAGCAACAAGAATATAACCAACTGCCATAAACGGCACAACAACTTGCGCTACATTAACAATACGTTTTATCCCACCAAAAATGATAAGACCTAGTACAACAACTAATACTGCTCCTGATACGGATGTATTAATACCAAACGCTGTTTCCAGACTTACTGCAATACTGTTCGCTTGTACACCAGGAAGCAACATCCCTGTTGCAAGAATTGTCGCCGCAACGAAAACAATCGCATACCATTTAATCCCTAGTCCTTTTTCTATGTAATATGCTGGACCACCTCGGAATTCCCCTTTGTACTTCGTTTTATAAATTTGTGCAAGTGTTGATTCTACATAAGCAGAGCCAGCTCCCAAAAAGGCTACGAGCCACATCCAAAAGACTGCTCCTGGTCCTCCAAAGGCGATCGCTGTGGCCACTCCAGCAATATTCCCTGTCCCAACACGGCCTGATAAAGAAAGTGCTAGCGCCTGAAACGAGGAAACACCCGCTTCTGATTTCTCTCCTTGAAATGTAAGTCTTACCATCTCACCCACATGTCTAACTTGTAGAAATCTCATTCGAACTGAAAAATATAAACCTACTCCTAAACATAAATAAACAAGTGCAGGGCTCCATACGATATCATTCAACCAATTAACAAAAGTTTCCACGAATCCTCCTCCTTTATAATTTAGAATTTTCAGAATATATAAAAATTATAAATTATACACCTTATACAATTCAATATTATTTCGAAAAAATAAACACATTTTCGTATAAAAACACAAAATATATTTCCCCCACACTTTCAAGCAATAAGATCCCACTGATGGAAGACTCACTTTATTAGTAACGAACAACACAGCAATTATCTAATATAATCTATATACCCAAACTAGCCTAAAAAAGAAAAAACTGACCATAACTCCACTAGAGGGTGTTTTCGGTCAGCCTTTTTTCTTAACATTCAATAATTGATTTTCTTGCAAGAATTCTTTGATGAATAGCTCTTGTTAATGTTTGAAAATGCTCTGGCATTTCCTTACCGTTAAACTTTTTCATGATTGTTCCATATAAAGCAACATCTCGAAGGCGCATGAAAAGCGGCAAAGCATCATATGAGGAATCGTCAAGCTGATGCTCTGTCTCATATCCTTCTCGTAATACTTGCAACTGGTGACGTGTAAAAGCCGCCTTTTCTTCCTCTGACCAATCTTTTCGTAAAACTGAATAATATAAAACCATTGCAAGGTCATGGACAAAATAATTATACGTTGCATCATCAAAATCAAAGATTGTTAGCTCTCCATTTTCATAGTGAAAATTCCCGTGATGTATATCTCCATGAATGAGTCCGAATGTACGACTTGTAGAAGGTAAATTCTTAATTTCTGCTACAATTTCATAGGCGATTTGCTGCAGTTCATTATCTTCTTTTAACATATCAATAATCGTAATCTCATCATCCATCCATGTAACACGATTCTCTGTTTTCGGATAATGCATTGTAAGGCGATGTAACTGACCAATTGCTTTCCCCCAAGCATAAAAGAGCTTATCATTCCAAATGTCGGGATCATTATCTTTCGCCCTTTCTCCTTTTGCATAATCAAAAAGAGAAGCATAAAAAAATGTTCCATCTGTCGCTTGTAAACTTTCTACAAATATATTGTTCTGTGAGCGATGTGGCGCCGCCACTTTTGCACCGTTTGCCCCAAGGTATGCCAAGAATTCTAATTCGGCCTCAATTTGTTTATATGTACGATGAGATGAATGTGTCAAACGAAGCACATATGATGTACTTCCTTCTCCCTCCGCACGAAAAATATAATTTTCAAAGTCTCCAAGCGGTTCTTCCGTAACAGTTACACCGAAGCGTTTTGCCCCTTCTTGTAAAATTTCTTTTGTAAATACTCGTTCAACTACTAATTCCATATGACCACTCCTTTCCTCTCTACGTAATTCGCCATAAATCGTAGAATCACTGCTATAAAATAAAAAAAGAAGCAGAACGTTCTACTCCTTCTCAATCCAAGTAATGGAAGACTATAACTATACAAGTAAACAAATTTATTACAATTCACTTAGATTTAAACTTACATAGTGATATACTCCATTCCTATATTCCTTACCATTTCCCCTCTAATATTAGTGCATAAATACCCATGCTCATAACAAATAGTGAAACGCCTAATGTAATGATCCATAACGGAATTTTCAATTTTTTTATTTTAAAATAAGCTCCGTACCCTTTATATTTAACAGAGCGATATACACTAAGTCCCCCTATGCAAATCATGAAAATACTTAAAATATGTACGACATACGGCAAGCTCCCACTCCTTAACAAAACACTCCTTATAAGATTATCACATCCCCCTTTTATTTACAGTAATTTCTAAATAATATTTCTCATGAAAATAACAAAAGAAATAACAGTTGAATTCGCAAATTAATTCACATAGTAAATAGCATACAAAAAGCTCAGAGTTTTTATACTCTGAGCTTTCTTTTTTTATAATGGGGTTATACCCTTAAAGCCCCCTATTGTCACATAAGGATAGTTTTATGTTAAATCGCAATAAAAGGTGTTTTATGAATATACGCTTTGTTATCAATCTGACTAATTATAAAACTTGCTATTTCTTTGTTTGAAATTATTGTTCCAGGCATATCGGTAAGACTTTCTTTGACTACTCTTACTTCAACACCCTCTTTTACAAAAGGCAGTCTTATTAGTGTCCAATCAAGTTCTTTATTTTTCAAAAGAATATCCAGCTCTTCTTTTTTATCTTTCATCATTTTGGAAAAGAGCATTTCAAACATTTTTGCTCCAATCTTATTTAAAAGACTTTTTTCATCTCCTATAATGTTGAGAGAAGCTCCTGTAACTCCAATATATCTCTTAATATCCTTTTCCTTCATTACTTTAAGTATATCTCTTGTAACTCTGCTATACATAGGTGTATCTCTCATTGGTTGACCAAAGCAATTTATAACGATTTGACACCCTTCGAGTAGTTGTCCTATTGTATCAATATTCTCTGCAGCACCTGTTACAACTTCAATTTTATCATCGCTACATTTTAATTTTTTAGGATTTCGAACAAGCATACGAACTTGGTAGCCATTTTTTAACGCTTCTGAAGCTATATAACGTCCTACCTTACCGGTTCCACCAATTACAGCTATTTTATAAGGATTATCCACACTTCCACCCCTAAGAATATATAAAAAAATCAATCCTGTTCTTTTCTTAAGCAAGTAAAGAATTTTATCATTCCTCTTTATAATTTAACATAAATTTCCTGATCTTTCTGGATTTTTCATTTAATACCCTAAATCACAACTGAAATGGAAGTGCCTAATGATGTCCAACTTCGTGTTTACACAGACAGGGAATGGGTCGAAAAAATTGAAAACCAAGACACAGGGCATGGGCATGCACCTATAATCTTTTTAAGAATATGCTAAATCACATATAACCGAAGGGGGCTGGCTTATGATGTTTGAGCATTTTGGATTTGTAGAACAGTGCGATACAGTTCCAATCGAATTTCCCCCGCAGTACCAACCACAGCAGCCGGGTATTGAATCTTTGATGATTCCAAGACCTATCTCCGAAAATCCTAATTATTCTGGAAGCAACAAACTATTGAACAAAGTCGCCATCATTACTGGGGGAGACAGCGGGATCGGCCGGGCTGTCTCCATTGCTTTCGCAAAAGAAGGGGCGGATATTGTAATTGTTTATTTAAATGAGCATGGGGATGCATCCGAAACAAAAGACAGAGTGAATCAATTTGGCAGACAATGCCTGACAATCGCAGGTGATATTGGGAATGCCGGGTTTTGTCATTATGTCGTTAAAAAGACAATGGAAGCATTTGGTCATCTTGAAATCCTGGTCAATAATGCGGGAGAAGCACATACACAAGCAAGTATCAGCAACATTTCAGCAGAGCAGCTCGAACGTACTTTTAAAACAAATATTTTTTCATATTTTTATTTAACACAAGCGGCCATGCCCTGTTTAAAAAATGGAAGCTCTATTATCAATACGGCTTCACTCGCCGCATACAACGGACTTGATCCCGCGATTGATTATGCCGCTTCCAAGGGAGCTGTCGTTGCATTTACCCGCTCGTTAGCATTATCAGTCATTAATCAAGGAATCCGTGTCAATGGCGTTGCTCCAGGCCCTGTATGGACCCCTCTTATCCCTTCAAGCTCTCCGCCGGAACTTTATGCAACACTTGGAAGTACTACGCCAATGAAACGTACTGCACAACCTTTTGAACTGGCACCTTCCTATGTATATTTGGCGTCGGACGACTCCTCATATGTGACAGGACAAATTCTTCATGTAAACGGTGGAGTGATTATAAATGGATAGGAGTGAATCCCTTCGATTCAAACTTTATTATAAAAAATTGTATTTTAGTGAAAAGAAAGACGCCGTTTTGAACAATCTTTTTTCAAAATGACGTTTTTTTATTTCCTGTTACATATGGAATAGAGGGGTTGTACCATCAGGCAGCTGTCGTGTTAAGCATCTCTTGAAGGTGATACACGGAGAAACCCCCACTTCAAGATCCGAAAGGGATAAGTGGCAGAAGTTTTCATTCTAATGTGAGTAAATAGTTGATTAAAGCTTCCTGCTCTTGTTTTGAAAAACCTGTAGAAGAATCTATCCAATATTCGTGTCCTTCTCCCGTAATATGTGCATCTTGTAAATCCTTTGAGCTTTTGTTTGCTTCGATTACTTTTCTTCTCAAGTTTTGGTCAATTAATGCTCGTAAGCTGTTAAACGGATTAGGCTCAATTCCTTTTAATACCGTTCCTGTCATACCTAGTTCACTCTCCACGTTTTGGCCAACCGCAACGCCTCCATCATGTAAATATGGCGCTCCCCAATAAAGCCCTAACAAACCCGGAACTTTGTAACCGCCTGGTGAACCATTTAACATATATGCTAAATCGATTTTCTCTTTATCTAACGAATAAGCCGGAACTTTTAACTGTTTCGCCCATTTCGGTACAGGTACTGGTGTATCTGGTGAATATATGATAGGATCTGCTAAACTTTTACCTATTGCTTCAAATGATTTCGCTCTTGATGGCTCGGTCTTAATTTCATTAACTGGGATAATTCGATTATTTGTGTAGGTTTGTCCAGCATGACAAGTAATACAACCTGCACGTACAAACACACTCTTCCCTTGTTTTATCGTCTTTTCATCAACAGATAATGGGGGCTTAGGAGAAACAAATGTATTTTGTAATGCCGACATTCCGTTGTTTTGTTCCATTACCCGATAACCAGGAGAACTTGATAATAAACCATTGGGAGAAATTAAAGACGGCCTTGGAAACGTCGGAAGCGTAATTAACTCATTTACCCCTGGAACGCCTGGAGTCGGATCAACTGAAGCAAAAAAATCAGATGGCTTCTTTCCACTTTTAGGATCATATCGATATTTTGGATTCGCTGCATTTTGTAACATTGTTCCTAAATAAACTTCCTTGTCAATTTTGAAAAGGAACGGACTAGCATGCGCTAATGTCGTTAAATCTGAACCTTGAATATTTACAGCACTATTAATTACACTTAATCCTCTAAACGAGCCTGCTTGTGCAAACCCATTCCACCCATAAGGATGATCTCCAAATGTAAAAGAATCTGGAATTTGTGTTGGATTATTCACTAAATCACTACTTGCATCGAAATTTCCTCCCGGCCATTTTAACAAAGTACGATCTACCGTTTCCTCTATCATTTCCGGATCAGGAAGCGGGGCTTTTTTACCATCAGAAGTTACTACTGTTCGTCCTAAATCTTTTATATAGTCTTGTAATGACTTAATTTCTGCACGAGAAAAATAAGCTGTCGAATTCGTTCCTAGTGCTAAAATGAGACCTCCATTAAAATCATTATTTGCAGCACCTTCAATGACATGTTTTGTATCTCTAGTTACCGTTGCATGGCATGCGGCACAGCTTACTCCTATTTTCTCTCTTCCTTCAGACTTCATAATAGGCATCCCTAATACTTCATTAGAACCTCTTGCAACATCTAAACCAGTATCAACCTTTGTTCCTTTTCCAAACGTTTTATCGCCTATTTTCACAGTTTTCGCCAGTTCAACACGTAAATTTGTTGTCCCTTTTCCATGTAAGTCGTAAATTGCTTTTTTAATATTTTCTAAAGTTAACGCACCATTTAAAATACCCATTATGTCTGTAAGAAACACTTCATTTCCAAATGTTTCTTCATAAAAAGACTCTCTCCCCAATTTTAATAAATTCTTGTCAATTTTCACTGCTCCGTTTTGTGGTGATAATAACATTTTGCCTTCTTTCGTTTTCAACAACTCATTCGCCTTTTTTTGCGAAATCGTTTGTCCCCAAATATCGTATGCTGGTTGATTTTCCTCAGTTCCATAATGATTTGGTTTGCTTTTTACAATTTGCTCTTCAGAAGGAATATAAGCATAAATTGGTTTTGAAAAGTTAAAAAGGACAACGTACACGAGCACTATATTTACAATAAAAGGGATAGTCCACTTCCTATTTTTCATTTACTTTCCTCCGTTTTGCTCAAAAAATATTAAAGATGCTCAGCAACAGCTTTAATATTCCCTGTAAAAAGAGAAATAAATGTAAAAACATGCTTTCCTTTTTCTGTTTACATTTCATGAACACTTAGCGCATACCATTTTGTGCTATCTTAGCGTATTTTCAAAAGTTCCTTCAAATAAGGTCTGTAAAATATTGAAAGAAGGGATTCTATTTATAAAAACATTCCCCAGAAGGTCTCCTCTCATAAAACGAGGCACATTTCAAACTATGCCATCGCTGACCGATTGCGTCCCATATTCGACTCTCATAACGAAGCAATTCTATGGAATAAAATAGCTATAGATTTTGTTTTTTTGTGACTCCATTACAGAATGGTGGGATTTACAAACTTTTTCCTCCCCCACCTATCTTCTGTAGAAAAGCGGAAGCGGCTCGCCCAGAATCGCAGGACGTTGGAGCACCCGACAGAGAGGCGCTTTTTGCCTCGTCCGAGGGGGCGAAACAACCGGAGATTCTAGCCGCTAGAGCTGGACAACGTTTTCCTCATAATCTTGAGGTGAAGGTCCTACTCCCCACAGAAAGCGGGATAAAAAAAGTATGAAACATCAATCGTTTCATACTTTTATTTTCTACGCGCAACATCAGAAAAATGAAAAATATCAAGGCGATGACGCGACTCTGTATATTCAAATTGGGTACCATCATATAAGTGTGTAAAGTTTTTCACAACGACAACATAATCTGTTCCATTTAAGTCTAAATATTTGCGATCATCTTCCGTACAAGGCTGTACCTCTATAACACGCTGTGCGTAACTAATATGTAAACACAATTCTTTTTCAATATAATGATAAATAGACTTCTCAGCAATCTCCTTCGTGAGTCCAGGAATCATATCTGATACAAAATAGTTAATATCTAAAATCACATTTTCTCCGTCCATATTACGTACTCGTTTAATACAGTCTATCTTCGTTTTATCCTTTATATTCAAGAGTTTTGCAACTTCTTTTGCAGCTCTTAGCCGTTCCATTTCTACAACAGTTGTAACACAAAAACGTCCAAGCCGCTCGTTCTCCTCTTGAAAGCTAATAATACCGCCAAAGCTGAATTCAATATTTTTTCGTTTTAGTACAAAAACACCTTTTCCATGTATTTTTTGTACATAACCTCGTTCTTGTAATAAATCAACAGCTTTTCTTACAGTCCCTCGGCTCGCCTCATACTCTTTCATTAATTCTGTCTCAGAGGGAACTTTATCCCCTTCTTTTAACTTACGATTATCAATTAATTTACTTATATCCGTATAGATTTGTTCATACTTGCTCATCATCTTGAATAGCCCCTTGTCACCTACATTTTCTCTTTGTATTATAGCACGTTCAAAATTAATTCCTAAATTTGTTTATTTTAGAAACAGTAAGAAAAACAGGATAAATATTTAATCACCAGTATGAATTTTTATAAAAAAGTTTGTATTTTTCTCTTCCCTTTCTAAAAAACATGTAGTATACTTACTTCAAAATCAGAGGAGAAAGGGAGCAAAGAACTATGCTTACAAATACAACTGTAGTTACATTTGCACAAAAACATCATCATCATACGTAAACCCTTGAAACCTAGCGGAAAAATTCACGCGTAGGTACAAGGGTTATTCCCGTTGTACCTACGTTAGGCAAAGAGCCATGTAGGTATTTTTTATCTACATGGCTCTTTTTTATTTCCAAAAAACACTAGGTACAAAAAATAATAAAACAAAAAAAACTATTATAAAAAGGAGTTACACAATCATGGCGACAAAAAAATGGGGTTTATGGATTTTAACAGCATTCGTTGTTGGAAATATGGTTGGCGGCGGCGTGTTTATGCTTCCAGCAAATTTAGCGCAAGTATCAGGACCAATGGGATCCACGCTTGCATGGACAATTACTGGACTTGGTGTATTTATGATTGCACTCGTGTTCGGAAACTTAGCAATGCGAAAACCGAATTTAAAAGCAGGTCCGCAAAGCTATGCGCAAGCAATGTTTACATCACCAAAAGCTGGTAAAGTTGCTGGTTATAGCATGGCATGGGGATACTGGGCTGCAAACTGGGCTGCAACAGCTTCTGTCATCATTTCATTTGCAGGATATTTAACTACGTTTTTCCCAGTTATGCAAAGTAAACAAATTTTGTTCACGACAAATGGGTTTTCATTAGAACTCGGAAAAGCTTTAACATTTGCTGTATGTAGTATTATGCTATGGGGCATTCAATATATTCTTTCTCAAAATATTGATCGTGCTGGTAATATGAATTTACTTGCAACTGTCGCAAAAATTATTGGATTTACAATGTTTATTATCATTACATTATTCATTTTCAATGCAGCTAATTTCGGCGATGGTCAAACTTTTATGAATGAAGCTGGAAAGTCTATCCCATTAGGCGGACAAGTGAATGCTGCTGCCATCGCTACACTTTGGGCGTTTATTGGTATCGAATCAGCTGTTATGCTTTCAAACCGCGCAAAATCACAAAACGATGTAAAAAAAGCAACGATTTTCGGACTAGTAATTGCTCTTCTTATTTACGTAGCAATTACATTGTTAACAATGGGTGCTCTTCCACAAGATGCGCTGAAACAATCACAAAAACCATTGGTTGACGCATTAAGTATGGCTATCGGTAATAAAGGTGCATATATTATGGCATTCCTAGCACTTGTCTCTCTATTCGGCTCTACAGTCGGCTGGATTGTTGTAAGTGCAGAGGTTCCTTATCAAGCAGCAAAAAGCGGATTATTCCCAGCGTTCTTTGGAAAAACAAATAAAAAAGGAAGCCCAAAGAATTCATTATTATTAACAAATATCATGACACAAATATTCTTATTCTCTACTATTTCTGGTTCAGTATCAGAAGCGTATAACTTTGCAATTGTTGTCGCTACACTTGCCTATTTAATTCCGTACCTTGTCTCAACATTGTATCAATTAAAACTCGTTATTACTGGCGAAACATATGACATTATGCAAGGCTCCCGCAAAGTTGACGGAGTAATTACAGTACTTGCTCTTATATATTCAATTTGGGTTGTCAAAACAGGGACAGCTGATATGAAAACTTTCTTCCTAGGAATAGGACTATTCGTAATCGGACTCATTCTTTATCCATTTATCATGAAAAATACTACTGATCAAAACATAGAAACAGTTGATACAAAAATTAGTTAAACTCAAAAACACTAGCTCTCTAAAGAGCTAGTGTTTTTATATGTTTCTAATACTTCATAATTAACATCAAAAAGAATTTTCAATCGAACTCTTACTACAAAAAATAATAGAGTATCTTTTGATGACCTTTATCATCTTGAAATCTAAAACACACATTATTGTAATTATTTAAAATCAGTACAATAATGTGTGCTTTAATTCTGATACTGTTAACGGCTTAGAGTAATAAAATCCTTGTACATAGTCACATCCCATTGATTGTAGTAACGTTTCTTGCTCAACGGTTTCTACCCCCTCTGCAACAACCTTCATATTTAAACTATGTGCAATGTCAATAACTGATTTTACAATCGTTCTTTCAGGTTGTGCCTGGATATGATGAAATTCTTGAATAAAATTACGATCAATCTTTACAATATCAAGTGGTAACTGCTTTAAATAATATAACGATGAATACCCTGTTCCAAAATCATCTAGTGCAATTAAAATCCCCATATTTCTTAATTCTTGAAGGGAAGCAATAATATACTCAAAGTGTCTTACCGCGATACTCTCAGTAATCTCTAAAACTAATCGATTTGGAGAAAATGAAGTGCGCGCTAATATACTACGCAAAGCAGGTATAAAACGCTTTTGCATAATTTGTTGAATAGATATATTTACAGATAAACGTAAACCTTCTGTGTATTCCGGTAATGTTTTAAATATTCTACATGATCGTTCTAACATCCAATCTCCTAATTGTGAAATCAATCCACATTCTTCTGCAATTGGAATAAATTCAGACGGAGAGATCGGCCCTTCTTCCGTATAACAGCGTAGTAATGTCTCTACCCCAGAGTATTGCTTTGTTTGTAAATCGACGATTGGCTGCATCACTACTTTTAATTTTTCGTCACGAATTGCCTTTTGCAATACAAGTTCAACTTCCATTTTCCGATGTATTTTTGCTTGTAAATCATCTGTAAAATAGCAAATGGAGTTTCTTCCTTGCTCTTTCGCACTATACATTGATAAATCTGCATTTTTTAATAAGGTTTCAGTATCCTCGCCATCCTTTGGATATGAACATACTCCTAAGCTAGCAGAAACATATACTTCATTTTCATCTAATATAAACGGTTCTTGAAAACAAGAACGAATCGAACTTGCTAACTGCTGTAGATCTTTTAATGCAGTCTTCTGTGTTAATAAGACAAATTCATCACCGCCAAATCTTGAAAGGACTTCCATATCATTTAATACGTAGTAGAGACGTGATGCCACCTCTGTAAGTAATAAATCCCCCATCGCGTGTCCTAATGTATCATTTACTAATTTAAAACGATCTAAATCAAAATAAATGAGACTAAACGGTATTTTTTCGTCTACGTGTTTATTTGCTAATCCCGTTAATTGTAAACGATTTGGCAAGCCTGTTAGCACATCATGATATGCTAATTTACGATAGCGGCTTTCACTTACTCTTAACCGTTGCTCCATCTCTTTGCGTCTTGTTACCTCATTTCGAATAGAAACAAATTGATATGGTTCTCCGCTATCATCTAGAAAAGGAACAATGGTAGTATTTACCCAATAATAGGACCCATCTTTTGCTTTATTACGAATTTCTCCACGCCAAACTTTTCCACTTAGAATCCGTTTCCATAAGTGCTTAAAAAAAGCCTTTGGATGATATCCAGAATTTAAAATGCGATGATTCTGTCCAATAAGTTCTTCTTTTGTATATTTCGAAATTTTACAGAATTTCTCATTTGCATATGTAATATAACCATCACGGTCAGTAATAGCAACAATTGATGATTCATCTAAAGCAAATGTTATATCTTGCAATGCTTTAGATGAATCATGTAACACAAGATTTTGCTGCTCTATCATGCCTTATCTCTCCTTGTTTTCCGCACTCAATAACAAGACAATACGTTTTCCTTTTTTATACTTATAAAAGTTCCATTCATTAAGCTACTAATCAATAGAAACCTCACTGACAAGAATTTCACTTTATAAATATCTCTAATTACAGTTTTTGAATACAAACATCATAGCACGTTTTATTCTTGCTCACAATTAACGCAATAACTATATATAAAGTTATAAAATAATAATACCAAAATATTTACACTTTTTCATCAAAAAATTGGAAATCGTTTTATTTAAAATGTGATAATCTACTCATCTGATGTATAAAATAAAAACTAGTCTAATAAACGACTAGTTTTTATTTCTCTTTTGAAAACGAAAAATGCGATATGCTGCAAATCCTGCGATTCCAAATCCTACGATTGCAGAGAATTGCCATAACGTTGGACCATTGTCAATGTTAATCCAGCCATCTCCGTCTGGAACCCAGTCAATTGTATTTTTTGCCGGGCAAACTTCTCCAGTTACATTTGATTTTAATGCAAAGCGAATTTCTTTTTGCCCATCTAAACCAAATTCTTTCAAAGGAACTCGGAATTCCATTTCCTTCTTATTATTACTTACAGAAAGGGTTTGTTCTTGGTATTTTCCTGAGTCTACACTTAGAGAATATTGATTTCCTTTTCCACTAATAAGATTTACAATTGCATAACGATACTGAACCATTTGACATTTACCATTTACCTCAATGGATTCCGAATTACCTCTCCCACCTTGTTTCGCATCTGGAAAGATTACGTGAAATGTCCAGCCGTCTTGCTTAGAATGTCCAGCCGATTGTCTTTCTACATATAAATATAAGTACTCACCATCAGAATAATATTTAACCCCCGTAATATCTTCATTATTCATTCCATTTGGCACATCACCTTTTCTATCCGAAACATATGGCATATTGTCCCAATCAGAAAAATCCCCATCAATTATAATGGGCGGTTTCTTTGAAGCTGCAAATGCTTTTGGCTGAATGACATTGAATAAAAAAAGTGCTGCTAGAAAACATACAAATATTTTCCTATATTTCACCGTTCATGCCTCCATTCTTTATGCTGCATCTTTCATTTTCCTTACAAATCTCAAGCTCCGTTTCGCTGTTTGTAATATGTTCATTTTACTTGTCCCTTTTTTCAGCTGATATTGTAAAGTAAACGGAACCTCTCCTACTTCACCGCCAACAATATGCACTTTATACAGCAATTCTGCCATACAAACAAACGATCTTTCTTTTACAATTTGTGGTCCATACTGTTCCTGTAACTTTCGTAAAATATCTATTTGATATAAACGATATCCACAAGTATAGTCACGAACATGTGGAATACGTAAGCGTATTTTATACACAAATCGAGCCCCAAGCGTCATTAGTTTTCGAAAAAGGGATAATCCTTCTACTCTTGCTCCCTTCTGAAAACGTGAGGCAATAACACAATCTAACTGTTCATCTTTTAGCTTTCGAAGCATGGAAATGATATAGTGTGGTCGATGTGTTTGATCTCCATCCATAATACACAAATAAGTTGCTTCCGTATCAATTGCATACGTAAGAGCTGAATTCAAAACTTCTCCCAATCCTTTATTTATATTATGGTTGACCATTTTTACATTTAAATACTGGCGCATCAATTCTTTACATATTTTCAAAGTTTCATCTTGGCTTCCATCATTAATTAACACAAGTTCCAATTGTATATTTTCTTTTTTTAAATATTTATCCATACTTAACCAAGATGTAACAAGAGGCTTTACATTTTCCTCCTCATTATAAAGCGGTAGCGCGACACATAATTTATTTATTGCCGTCATTGTTTATCCACCTTTTCAATTTAAAATAATAAACAAAGTATTTCTTTGTTTTCGCCTTCACAATGCCCCATTCTTCACCTAAAGTTCGCGCATTCCAAGTAGCATTGGCTTCTTTTGCATTAATTGTGCCTGCTAATCGAAAGAAAAATAGTAACATTCGATGAAACGGAAGTAAAAAAATTGTATACACATGTCTACGCATATATTTTTTTACATGTTGTTGCGGTCGCAAATACAATTTAGAAACGAGATAAAATAAAAATGAATTTGATACATAAAACAGATATAAAATAATATTTGCAGTAATAATTAGATTTAATGGATAATCTAAAAACAGTAAATAAATAAGCGCAAAAATCCAAATTGTCCTCGAAAAAATTAACGTATGATCTTTTAGCATTGTGAAGTGAATCGCATCCATTTTTCGACGTTTTTTCTTCTTCAGCAAGCTATTGAATAGTGTGAATACTTCAATCCCGCCCCGTTGCCAACGCTGCCTTTGAATATATAAGCGATCAATAGATTCAATTGGATCCACATAGAAAAATGCATCCTCACAAAGAGCAATTTTCCCATCGTACATTAAACGAATTTGCGTAGTCATATGCGTATCCTCTCCAAGAGTTTCACCGTTGTACATCTGTGTTTTCGTTAATACCTCTTTTCGAAATGCTGAAAACGCACCAGATAATGTAAAAATGGCATTTCGTTTAGATTGATATCCTCTACCTACGAGAAAAGCCTCTACATATTCGAATAATTCACAGCGTTGCAACAATCTTAACAATGGACGCTTCGTTTCTTGAATCAACTCAGGGTTAATCATAACGACCCCTGTCATTGCATCAATATCAAGGTTCTCTTCAAACTTCCGAACCGTATTATAGACTGCCTTTTTATCAAGCATGCCATCTGAATCAACATTTAATATATATCTACCGCGAGATAGATAGATTCCTTGATTCAGTGCTCTTGCCTTCCCTTGCATCGATTTAATATATCGGATATTTAAAATTGGATACTCGAGTTGAAATTCCTGAAATATATCGAATGATTTATCTTGTGAGCCATTATCAATTAAGAGTACTTGTAGATTTTGCAATGGATATTCTTGATCAGCAATTGATTTTAAACAACCTTTTAATGTCTTTTCTGAATTATAAACAGGTACAAGAATCGTCACATATGGATAAAATTCTAATTTTGTCTCTTTCTTTGTGAAATAGCTAAATAAAACTACAATTGCACTTCCAAAACCTGTGAAAAAATCAACGAGCAATGGAATGATTAACCACACACCCCAAAACAAAACTTCATGCATAATGGTATCCCATGTCATTTTAATTCACCTACCTGTTGGTAACGAAGTTGAACAACTGTAAATAACTTATAGTATATATAAATTGTTAATCCAAAAAATAAAATTCTAGCTAATACAGTATGAGCAATATAATAGGCTGGCGCACCGAACCATTTTGTGATGGCTATTATAAATAATAATCTTCCTATATTAGCTATAAACAAGAAAGAAAGTCCCCCAAATGTTGAGAGCAACTTTGTTTTTATATTTCCAAACGGAAAAAATAAAACAAGAGATAGGAAGACTAATAACTCAATACCGCCCGAACATTCATAGTTTAATATCATTGTTACAATGCCCTCTTTTGTTGGAATTGTAATTAATGATAAATTTTCTGTGACATGAAAGTACGGTAAAATTTTAGAAATTTGGTTCATGATATACGAGTTCGCCCCATTAATTGCTGGCTCTATATATGGAAGAAGGTAGATCATACCAACAGTAAAAAAACCAACACTCCCTACTAAAAATGCAAAGAATGCCAATCCGATTCTAGATAAAAAAAACGCTCCAAATATACAAATACAAAACAAAAATAAACCTATAATAAACGTTATCATGCTGCCCCCTCCCTTCTCTTTCTCACCTTATTTATAAAATAAGATAAGAAACTAATCATACATAATGTAACAATAGACAATAAACTACCTATTTTAATGTAAGGATATGTAATCTTCAGCTTTACTTGTTCCGTTTGCATTTTTAACAGATGATTAAATGATTCATATTTTCCACTCATCGTCTCGAATGCATCAATAGCAGCAATCGGAGCAACTACTTCTTTTTGATTACTTTTTATCTCTATTTCATTTTCTGTTTGCTTCACTTGAATTGGTACAACTTCACGTTTAGGCAGCTGATAAGCTTGTAAGCCTAAAATATCTTCAAGAATTTTTCTCGTGCCATCATCTTTCGTCAAAAACGTATAGTACGGTAGATTTAAGGCTACGAAGTGAACCTTGCTCTCCTTTTCTTGAATAGAGTAAGGTAAAATCTGATGATTTACATACAAGTTTGTCTCTGTATTCCCTCCGCTGCTAATAAAGTTTGTTCGCCATTCTGTTTCTTCTTTTGGGAATGGTGCAATTTCTAGTTTTTCTCCCTTATAAAATAAATCTCCAAACGTATGATTCAGCGTAACAGATTGTGTACGAACATTTAAAAATTCTTCATCCATTCCAGCGGTATCGATTACAACTCGAACATTATGTTGTGTTAACTTTTCCACTAGCTGTTCTGCAACTTGTTTATTTTTGTAATCTAGTCCTGAAATATACACAGTTTTATAGTCTTTAAGTTCTTCATATGAGTACTCATCTATTTTGGTCTTTTCACCAACAAATAACTGTGGGAACAGATACGTAATGTTTGGCGCATATTTTCCAATTGCAATGCCTTCATATTTCACTTTCGTACCGAACTCCCCTTGAATAGGATACTTATAAATATAATTTAAATCTGTTTCCCTTATAAGTTCATATCCTAATCGTTTAGCAGCCTTCTCCATTTCTTTAGAATGCTTGACAAAATCTTTACTTAATACCAATGTATCGGCGCCAAGCTCAAGCGTACGATCAAATAAAAAATCATAGTATTCATGTTCTAATGCCGTATTTACCTGTACAATACTTTTACTTGTTGCTGCTCCTTGCCATGACCATCCGTATACTTGATTTCTCACACCTGTTTTATCATGATACGAAAGATAATAACTTGGAAATGAACCGTAAATAGAACTATCTAACATCGCAACTCTTTGCGTTGCAACTGTAGTAGCAATATCTAAGTCTCTAGCCTTATTTTCTGGATATTTACTATTAAACCCTAATGTATAAAAAGAAACTGCAGAATCTATTGCTAAAATAACTATAAATAATACAACAATTCCTTTACGGAGCTGCTTCCATAGGACAAACGATAAAAAGATTGTGACCATTGCTATCGCTGTAAATCTGCGCATCCATAACAACTGGTTCAAAGGCATCTTTTGTAATAACGGCAAGGCAAACGTTGTTGTTCCAATTAAAATAAATAATCCTACGATAGCTCCAGTCATTTGCTTTTTCAAACCAAAGATAACTGTAAATAAAGCAACAAAAGCAAAAGATAAACCAAAGTAATATATTTCAATATTGCTTAACCTTAATATTGGATTTAGTGATACTGTAAATGGATAAGATAATGTGGCCATTACAGAGGCGGTTCCTTCTGAATCCATTCCAATAATTCCACCATTTAATGCTGGAATTAACCAAAATGAAGATAGAAAAATGCCCAATAATGCATATATTAAAACGAGCACTTTATTGAAGAAACTTTTATTTAAACATACATCTATCATACAGAAGACAAAAAATGAAATTCCTATCATTGCTGCTATCATCGCATGACACAATGTCACAATTGCCATAAGAATAGCCAACAAAATATAAAACAGTATTCGCTTTTCTCGTAAAGCGCGGTAAAAAACAAGATATACAGATGGTAATAATGCAATCACAATACAAAATGGTAAATTTCCTTCCGAAAATAGTACACGTAAGTTATCTGGAGCAAAAAACCAAATGATACCTATAAAAAATGTAAGCCATTGCCGTTCTACATATAATCCCCATAACAACCAACCCATTCCACCTAACATAAACAAAAAAACTAAAAAGTATTGAAAAGCTTGGAAGATATCATGAGTGACTAACTGTATACTCGCAATCACATAATACGGCAACGGTGCCCAAAAACGAAATGGCTGAAAGCCGTTATACCATTCCGTACTATAATTTAAAAACCATTTTCCTTGTTGAAACTGATCATATAATAAATTCGCTTTATAAAGATGTCCATATGTATCAGACCCCCATGGATAATGACCAAAGCGGTTTATATACCATAACATCAAAAGCGAACACGCGAATAGTAACAAAACATGAGTTAAAAAAAGAAAGAACCTATTATGTATCTTTTGCTTCATGTAAACTCCTTTTCTATCCTTTTTGAATGATATATTGCCGCATTGGATTTTCGTTAATTGTTAATTCTTCTAATGGAACATTATGTTTCTGTAAACGCTCTGTCAAATCTTCAAAAAAGACGCGTCCAATTTGTTCCATCGTACAATTTTTCCCTAAAAATCTTGGAGAATCATTTAAACAAGTACCTTGGTATTGCTGCAAATATTCTCCAATAATTTCTTCTATATGTGCAAAATTTAGTTCTTCTTCCGTTTTATGCGAAATAAGTATTGTAATTTCCCACGTATGCGGATGTACATTTGATTTATTGCCACTAATAGACACATAATGTCTTGCATTCAAATAAAAATGTAAACGATATTTTGTAATCATTGCAATTTCCCCTTTAACCACTTTTCGACATTCGTAAATAACACATTACGAACTGAATAATTAAGAAAAAAACTTCCTCCTACAGAAATTACTTTAGAATATTCAAACGAAATATGTAAAACATCATACGAAATCCATAAAATAGAATTTGCGAAAAAAATCCCCATCATAAAAGTTAATAAATAAACAGAGCCAGTATATGAATTTGTCTTAGTTAAAAACACATAACGAGTACAAAGTATATAATGAAACACAGCACTAATCATAACACCAATATTTGAGGAAACAAGATATGAATAATGAAATATATAATAACAAAGCATTGAAATTGAAAAATCAATTATAAATGCAAATATAGATGCAAATAAATACTTAACGATTTTGCGATTGTATAGCCTATTTAACACTCTTCTCCTCCTTTCCCTATCTTCCATTTTTTATCTCATTATGAGCATATTAAATTAATGCCATTTTGTATAGATACCTAATCATAAAATTCATGCTCCTTTACAAAGGAACATCCCTAGCAATAACATCGTATGCAAGGCAATTTGAAAAAGCATGGTCAATAAATTTCTATTTGTTTAATGAAAATGAAACACCTTATAATAAGGATATAACTAATCAGAAAAAGGTGACATTCCTACCAATGAAAAACCGTGTTCTTCAATTATTATTCGTTATTGCAATTACAATCATTGCACTAAAAATACTAAACAAATCACCCATATCATTGTCTACCTTTGTTGGGTGGCTATTTGTTATTACAGCTATTGGCATTGCTTTCATCATCTTTATTGAAAATCGCTCCCCCCAAAGTACGTTAGCTTGGTTTTGGGTATTAGCAGTTCTTCCTGTTGTTGGCGTACTATTTTATGTACTATTCGGCCGCAGCAGATGGCGCCGAAAAAAACATTTACATCGTGATGAAGAGCGAAGAAAGTTGTTCCGTGAAATTTTAGAAGGAAGACGATTAAAACAAGAAATACCAGCGTCTCTAAATGAACGCGCTGCCCATTTGGCTACTGTCGTTCAAAAATTTGGCGGGGGACCTATCGCTAATGAAACTGCAACAAAATTACTAACAAACGGCGATGAAACATTTACAGAAATTTTGACCTCCATTCAAGAGGCAAAACATCACATTCATATTCAATATTACATTTATCGAGCTGATGAAATTGGAACAAAGATTCGAGATGCTTTAATTGAAAAAGCAAAAGCTGGTGTAACTGTCCGCTTTTTATTTGATGACCTCGGAAGCTCCTCATTACGAAGCACCTTTTTGCAACCGATGAAGGACGTAGGAATTGAGGTAGTAGAATTCGAACCTATCCTTTCTCCGTGGCTAATCGAAACCGTCAACTACCGGAATCATCGTAAAATTATTATTATTGATGGGAAAATTGGATTTACAGGGGGATTGAATGTTGGAGATGAATATCTTGGTCGTTCTAAGAAATTTCCAATTTGGCGAGATAGTCATTTAAAACTTGAAGGGAAAGCACTATACAAACTACAAGCCATCTTTTTAGAAGATTGGTTATACGCATGTAGTGGATTAAATAGCTATTCTTGGGAACCTTTCATGAATAGAGAGTATTTTCCGATGTGGACTGTTGATACAGACGGTGCTGTCCAAATTGTCGCAAGTGGCCCGAGTGCAAATGACAAAACGATTCGAAATACCTTACTAGCGGCCATGACATCAGCAAAACGTTCCATTTGGATTGCGACGCCATACTTCATTCCAGACCCAGAAACATTAACATTACTACGTTTAAGTGCGATTGCTGGAATTGATGTTCGCATTTTGTATCCTGGCATAAGCGATAGCGTCATAAGTGATCAAGCTTCTCAATCTTACTTTGCGCCATTATTAGAAGCAGGTGTTTCTATTTATCGTTATAAAGATGGATTTATGCATGCTAAAATTGTTTTAATTGATGATGAAATTGCAACAATTGGAACAGCGAATATGGACATTCGTAGCTTTGAACTGAATTATGAATTAATCGCTATCTTATATGACTCTCCGACTGTCCTTGATATTAAACATGATTTCGAACAAGATTTTAAGGACTCTACAGAAATTCGCTGGGAAGTCTTTAAAAAGAGAAGCATTCGAAAAAGAACGCTTGAATCACTAATGCGTCTTATTTCACCACTTTTATAAGGGAACATCTTCCAAATTGGAAGATGTTTTTTCTTTGCTTCACCTATGAAAACGAGTTATCATAAGATGGATTGTTTACTTTATGAAAATAATGTTAGGTGGGAAATACATGTTAGAGCAATTTCATATACATGAAGGATTAAAGCAACAACTTGCAAATATTCACGAGACAAATAAACACACAGCTAGCAATGCTGCTACTTTAATTGGAACAAAAATGTATAAAGCATCGGATAACAGTATTATTGAAGATGCCATTACTGCATTACTTCTTGGGAAAAACGTTCTATTAAAAGGGCCTACCGGAAGCGGTAAAACCGTTCTTGCTGAAACGCTGTCTTATTTATTCCAAAAGCCAATGCATAGCATTAACTGTTCTGTTGATTTAGATGTAGAAGGTATTTTAGGGTATAACACTTTAACAACAAAAGACGCTGCATCTGAAGTTACTTTCGTTGATGGTCCATTAATGAAAGCAATGAAAAACGGTCACTTCCTTTATATCGACGAAATTAACATGGCAAAACCAGAAACCCTTCCACTTCTTCACGGTGCATTAGACTACCGTAAAATGATTACAAATCCATTCACACAAGAAGTTGTGTACGGTAGCGATGAATATCGTGTAATTGCAGCAATCAATGAAGGCTATGTTGGAACGAGCGAACTAAATGAAGCATTAAAAAATCGTTTTGTTATTATCGAAGTTCCTTATATTCAAGGGGAAACATTAAAAGAACTCTTATTAGCTGAATCAAAATTAAAGGACACAGTAACAATCGAAAAGTTTGTTGCATTCGCAAGTGACCTAATGCCGCTTGCTCGCGACGGCCGCGTAAGTGAAGAAGCTGCAAGTATTCGCGGTATTATCGATGCATGTGATTTAAGTGTCTATATTCCAGTGATGCGTGCAATTGAACGAAGCATTATCGCAAAATTAAGCGATGAAACAGAACAAATGACGGTGCGTGAATTAGCAGAAAGTTATTTCTTTGAGGGATAATCCATGAGACAAATTTTTAGCGACAAAAAAATCGATGCGTCTCTGTTTCTGCAGATGGAAAATTTAATGTATGCCCTTCTAAAAGAAGAAAATGCATATTTAGAATATGGCTATAAAGCATATTATGACGAAATCGAAAATAAAATTGTCATCAGTCATTTTTGGGATGATCGAAGCGAAACCGATAAAGTAATTGGTTTAAAAAGTGAAGTATATTTAAAAGCGCTCGGCTACAAGCATCATTCCGATATGAAGCTTATTCGCAACTATGCAAAAGAGTTACAACAATCACCACTTAAAAATTTTTTAACGCAGTTATTTGTCCTATTAGAAGATTTACGAGTTGAAGAAATTGTGAAACAAAAGCGTCCTGGTACAAAACCAATTTTTACACGCCGAAAGGAAATGTATCGAAATTATTTCAGCTCACAATACGAAATTAATCGTATTCGTAACTATCATGCCGATATGCTTATTTGTTTATGTTACTTAACATTAACAAGCGATAAATATGAAATGTTTAACAACGACTACTTCGAGCACATTGAAGCAATCTTACACGAAACATTCCAAACTCGTACTACAGAAGATACGATGTATGTTGTAGAAAAAATTCGTTATCGTTTAGAAGAACTCCTAGAAAATGATATGATTAACAACTACTTTGGCCTTGCGCCGCTCAATACTTCTGTAGTTTTTGATAAAATAGAGGAACGGGTCGATGAATTAGCAAATGATGATGTTCAAATTGTTGACGATGACGATAATAAAAGTAAAATAAACGAAAGCTTTTCAACGTGGCATCGTGAAAATAAAAACAATGAAAACGAAAATTTCTTGCGCTTTGAATTAGAGAGTGGTACAAAAACAAACATGATGGGTGATACAGCACGAGAATCTGATAATAGTGATCAAGCGCTTGCTTCTGTGCAAGGCACTTCCCAAAAAAGTACACAGTCGAATTTCGACGGTGCAGATACTGAAGATACGAGAGCATCTCATGCTTCTAGCCAAAATGAAGGTGTATACGGTAAATATAATGTCGGTGCATCACATACATTTAAAGAAGCAAGAAAGCCGAATCCTGATGAAAAGAAAGACTATCAAGCCATTAAATCTGTCGTAAATAAAGATGTAAAAGAATTAAAGAAAATCATCGAAAAAACGATTGAAAATAAAACAAATGCAAATGCTGATAAATACTACGGGAGACTTCGTAAAAAGTTCTTACGTATTTATACAGAGAAACAACCACGTATGTTTTATAAAAAAGGACAAGAATCACAAGAACTTGACGTTGTCTTTCACTTATTAGTTGACTGCTCTGGTTCAATGTATAACAAAATGGAAGAAACAAAAAAAAGCGTTGTTCTTTTCCATGAAGCTTTAAAATCATTAAAAATCCCACATGCAATTAGTGGATTTTGGGAAGATGCTTCTAGCGCGACCCCAGAAACCAAACCAAATGTCATTCACGAAGTCGTAACGTATCAAAATTCAACGATTCCAAGCATTGGTCCAGAAGTCATGCAACTTCGTGAAGAAGAAGATAATCGCGACGGATATATTATTCGCATCGTTTCAGAAAAACTTGCGAAACGTCCCGAAAAACATAAATTCCTACTCGTCTTTACAGATGGTGAACCATCTGCATTAGATTATCAACAAGATGGTATTTTAGATACCCATGAAGCTGTAAAGCTTGCTCGTAAAAGCGGCATAGAAGTCATTGGAATCTTCATCGAGGAAGGCGAAGCAAAAGAAGCAACCTATCAGTTGATGAAAAATATTTATAACCACCATTTCTTAGTAGCGAATCATGCTGAAGATTTACGGTTGAAGATTAAGCCGTTATTAAAGAAATTATTACTGAAGACGATTGAATAGAAAACAGGAGCTGGGTGCAGCTCCTGTTTTTTTGCTCTTTTTATCCCGCTATTCGTGGGCAATAAGCCCCCCACCGCCGCTGGAAGTTTCACTTTATAGTCCACATTTTTATTATCAAAACAAAATGAAAGGATATCCAAAATTTATAGAAATTTTTTGGGGTATATTAAAAAGGAGCTTTACTCATAGAATATACTTGAAAGGGTGTTTCATTTGTCCCCGAAAAAAGATGAGAAATATACAGATGTTACAGCTGCAGAAGCTCGGCATCAATATGTTATTCCTGAGGAACTTCCTGAAGGTCCTTACGGTTCTCCGACTAACAGAAAGTTAGGAAAATCGACACCTTGGGATGAGGATCAAAAAACACATAAAGCATTTAGCTACGAATATGAAAAACAGTACGAGGAAACGGAATACCAATACCCAGAAGCGGAAGATATAGACACGCATGAACGAAAGTCTAGATAAAGTGAAACTCCCATCAGAGCGGGAATTTTCTTCCCCCACAAATAGCGGGATAACGCCTTTAATCGCTACTAGGCGACTTGTTTCTTACCTAAATTGAACTTTCACCAGCAAGTAGCCCTCAACCTAACTGGATACGCAGACAAAAAAGCCGATTCAATACATTGAATCGGCTTTTTCTCAATTAGCCAAGCACTAACTCAGCTTCTAATTTTTTTTTTAATTTCGCAAGCATATCAGCTGTCATTTTGTCTAAGTCGTAGTCTGCTTTAAAGCCCCACTCTTCTTTTGCTGCTGTTGCATCGATTGAGTTTGGCCAGCTATCTGCAATCTTTTGACGAGCTGGATCAACTGCGTAATCCATCGTGAATGTTGGAATGTGTTTACGAATAGATGCCGCAATTTGTTCTGGCTCGAAGCTCATTGCTGTAATGTTAAATGCATTGCGATGTTTTAGCTTGCTTGGATCTGCTTCCATTAAAGAAATAATCGCTTGCAGTGCATCCGGCATATACATCATATCCATGTATGTTCCTTCTGCAATGTAAGAAGTGTACGTACCTTTTTTAATTGCTTCATAATAAATTTCAACTGCATAGTCAGTTGTTCCCCCTCCAGGAGGTGCAACATAAGAAATTAAACCTGGGAAGCGTACGCCGCGCGTATCTACACCAAACTTTTGATAGTAGTAATCACATAAAAGCTCTCCAGCTACTTTGTTTACTCCATACATCGTAGTTGGACGCTGAATGGTGTCTTGTGGCGTATTATCTTTTGGTGTTGTTGGACCAAATGCACCGATTGAGCTTGGTGTGAAAAACTTACAGTTTAATTCACGTGCCGCTTCTAACGCATTTACAAGACCACCCATATTTAAGTTCCAAGCAAATAGCGGATTTTTTTCCGCCGTTGCAGAAAGTAATGCTGCTAGATGAATAATTGTATCCACTTCATTACGCTTTGCAATCTCATGTAATTTTTGACCATCTGTTACATCTAGTATTTCAAATGGGCCAGACTTTACAACTTCACTATCTGTTTCACGAATATCTGTTGCGATAACGTTTGTTGCACCATATACATCACGAAGTTTCGTTACAAGTTCAGAACCAATTTGGCCTAAAGAACCGGTTACTAGAATTTTTTTCATTTTCCCCACTCCTCATTTGCAAGCTTTCATAGATGCGAATGTGTTAAATAATCCCCATTTCTTTCCCAACTTTTTCATACGTGCGAATTGCTTCATCAAGCATTTCTTTCGTATGTGCTGCTGTTGGCATATTACGAACACGACCTGTTCCTTTTGCTACAGTTGGGAACACAATTGATTTTGCATATACGCCCTCTTCGTTTAGACGCTTACTAAATTGTTGTGTTAATACTTCATCACCAATAATACAAGGTGTAATTGGTGTTTCACTGTCTCCAATGTTAAAACCAAGCTCTTTTAAGCCTTGTTTTAAATAACGACCATTCTCCCATAAACGATCATGCAATTCTGTACTTTCCATTAAAATTTCAATGGATCTCATGCAAGCTGCTGCATCAGCCGGCGTTAATGCTGTTGAGAATAAGAACGGACGTGAACGAACTTTTAACCAATCGATTAAGTTTTTCTTACCAGCAACATATCCACCAATTACACCAATTGCTTTAGATAATGTACCGATTTGGAAATCTACTTTATCAGATAGTCCAAAATGTTTAACCGTACCAGCACCTTTTCCAAGTACGCCAGAACCGTGCGCATCGTCAACATAAGTCATTAAATCTAGTTCTTCTGCAATTTCAACGATTTCTGGTAGTTTTGCTACATCGCCATCCATTGAGAATACACCGTCTGTAATAACCATTAATTTATTGTATAAGCCAGATTCTTTTGCTTCGATTGCTTTTTTACGTAAATCTTCCATATCAGAATGCTTATAAACAATAATTTTTGCTCTTGATAAACGAGAACCATCAATGATTGATGCGTGGTTTAATTCGTCAGAAAGAATCGCGTCATTTTTATCCATAACAGCTGAAATCGCTGCCATATTACAGTTGAAACCTGATTGATATGCGATTGCAGCTTCTGTATGTTTAAACTTTGCAATTGTTTCTTCTAATTTCACATGTAAATCAAGCGTACCGTTAATTGTACGAACAGCACCTGCACCAACGCCATATTTATGAATTGCACCAATTGCTGCTTCTTTTAAACGTTCGTCTGTTGCTAAACCAAGGTAGTTGTTTGAAGATAAATTAATATATTCTTTTCCGGCAATTGTAATGACTGGTCCATTAGAACTTTCAAGCGGATCAATAACGTTATAAAGCCCCTTTGATTTCAAATCATCTAGGTTTTCTACTAAAAATTTGTCAAGTGTTTTGCTAGACATCGTGAAACCTCCCTATCATTTATATAAAGAAAGCATTATCATAATATAGACAATACTCTATTAATAGCTTAACACGTTTCAAAAAAATATTATAGGAAAATAGCCAAAAGTAAACGCTTACAACTAATGATTATATCCTATATAATTACAGAAATCTATTATTATTATTATTTGGATTTTACTAGAATAGAAAAAACGTTTTCAAGGAGATGATACAATGTCTTATACAGAATCTGATGTTTACAATGAGGACCTATTTTTTGAACAATATATGAAACGTAGACATCGAACCGATAATCCAAATGACACGATTGAAAAGCCCGCTCTCTTACAGTTACTTGGTCATATAAAAAATAAAAGTATTCTTGACCTTGGCTGTGGTGATGCACAATTTGGAGTAGAGTTACTACAAAAAGGCTGCCAATCTTATACCGGAATTGAAGGCTCCCATCGTATGTATGAAGAAGCTCAAAAGCAATTACAAAATACAAATGGAGTTGTCCATCTTTTAAACCTCAAAGACTATACATACCCACCTTCTACTTTTGATATCGTTACATCTAGACTTGTCCTTCACTATATTGAACATATTGATGATACTTTCAAACAAATTTTTCAAACGTTAAAACCTGGCGGCACTTTCGCCTTTAGTGTCCAACACCCTGTTATAACTTCCGCATTCGAAAGCTTACAAACAAGCGGAAAACGAACTAGCTGGCTTGTTGATGATTATTTTAAAACTGGCAAACGCGTCGAGCCATGGATTAATGAGGAAGTTATTAAATATCATCGTACAATTGAGCAATACTTCCTCTCCTTACAAAAAGCTGGTTTTACAATTACTAGTTTACGCGAAGCAGCACCCGAACCTCAGCATTTTCAAAGTGAAAAAGAATATGAACGTAGACTGCGTATCCCTCTGTTTTTATTATATTCATGTACAAAGTAAAAAGGCGATGATGATTCATCGCCCTTTCTTATCCCGCTATTCGCGGGCAGTAAGCCTCCCACTGAGGGAAGTTTCACTTTATGTTTTTCTCTTTTAATTAACCGTTTGCGGGAGTATACGTCTCCCCTTTCCTTGCGGAATACAAAGCGGTGTACCAAATAACGGATCTCTTATAATTTCACAATTCATACGAAAAACATCACGTACAAGCTTATCATTAATTATATCTTCTGGTTTGCCTTGTGCATAAATTTGTTTATCACGAATTGCTACAATATGATCTGCATAACGACAAGCTAAATTTAAATCATGCAACACCATTACAATTGTCCGTTGCTCATTCTCATTTAACTCAAATAATAAATCAAGCACTTCAATTTGATGTGTCATATCTAAATATGTTGTTGGCTCATCTAATAAAATAATATCTGTATCCTGTGCAAGCGTCATTGCAATCCATGCACGCTGACGTTGTCCACCTGAAAGGGCGTAAACATCTCGTTCTGCAAATTCGGTCATTCCCGTTGCAGCTAGTGCTTTCCACACCATTTCGTCATCCTGCTCCGACCATTGCTTTAGCCATGTTTGATATGGATAACGCCCTTGTTTCACAAGCTGAAGAACAGTTACTCCTTCTGGTGCTTGTGGACCTTGTGGTAAAATCGCAAGCTGGCGGGCAATTTGCTTCGTTTGCATATTTTGAATAACTTGATCTCCTAATAAAATATCCCCGGATGTAGGCTTTAATAAACGGGCAAGTGAACGTAATAAAGTAGATTTCCCACAACCATTTGAACCTATAAAAATTGAAATTTTTCCTTTTGGAATTTCTAAATCTAATTCATCAATAATAATTGTTTCCCCATAAGACAATGTTAACGATTTAGTCTCTAAAGCTTTTTGCATGTTTCTCTTCCTTTACTCCGTTTTTTAATAGATAGTAAATCATCTATGTATTTTTTCTTTACCTTTATGAATTTCGACTTTTATAAAGTAAATAAATAAAATACGGAGCACCGATTGCTGATGTAAATACACCTGCTGGAACTTCAAGCGGAGCAAAGACTGTGCGTCCAATTAAATCTGCAGCAAGTACTAAAATCGCACCGACAACAGCTGCTACTGGAAGTAATGCACCGTATAAAGAACCCACTAATCTTCTTGAAATATGCGGCGCCATTAAACCAACAAATCCAATTCCACCTGCAAAAGCAACTGCTCCTCCAATTAACGCCGTACTAAGGAGTAGCAGGAAGAAACGTGATTTGGTTAAGTGGATTCCAAGTCCGGTAGCAATATCATCACCAAGTTCTTGTACATTTAAATGTCTGGCAGCTACAAATGCTACCGCTGTTAAAATAAGAATCCAAGGTGCTAATATCGCTACATTTTTCCATGAAGATCCGTAAACAGTACCAGTAATCCAAATATTTGCTTGACTCGTTTGATATATAGGGGCTAACAGCATAAATAAAGTCGTCGCTGCTTTCGTTAACGCCCAAAATCCAACGCCAATTAAAACAAGGCTAATCGCTGATAATCCATTATTTCTCCATGCAAATAAATATACAAAAAATGCAACAACGGTCGCTCCAATAAAGGCTGCCAGCGGCATATAATGAATACTTACTGTTAATGCATTATTTTTATCACTAAATAAAGCAAGGAATAGTACAACTGCTACACTTGCACCACCTGTAATTCCAATAATATCAGGAGAAGCAAGCGGATTTCGAACGAGGCCTTGTAAAATACAGCCCGCTACAGCCAGAGCTATCCCTACAAGAATTGCAATTAAAATACGTGGCATCCGAAATTGGTTTACAACCATATTTGACATCGCATCGCCATTCCCGGTAATTGCTTGCCATACATCATATGGAGCTACTTTCATCTCTCCCATACCAGCGCTTGCAAAGAATAGCCCAATTAAAACAACTAGTAAACCCAATAAGACGAGACAAGCTCGTTTATATATTAAAAACGAGAGGCCGTCTTTTCCTACACGAAACGGAATATACTTCTTCATTTGCTAAGCCCTCTCTTACGTGCAATATAAATAAAGAATGGTGCCCCAATAAATGCTGTCATGACTCCAACTGGAACTTCTTGCGGCATAATAATATATCTTGCAGCAATATCTGCAAGTAACAATAATATTGCGCCTAATAGCCCACTATATGGCACAATCCAACGATGGTCTACACCAACAAGTGCTCTTGCGAAATGAGGTATAATAATCCCAACAAATCCAATTGGACCTGCAACTGCAACAGAGCCGCCTGATAGTAGTACAATAATGAAGAATATTAACGATTTCATCAGTACCGTTCGTTGCCCCAATCCTTTCGCTACATCTTCTCCCATCATGAGTGTATTCACTTTCCCAGCCATTATAAGAGCAGCAAGCCATCCAACTAATAAATATGGAAATACAGATTGCAATACTTCTAACTTCCTACCTTGCACCGAACCAGCAAGCCAAAATAATACTTCTTCTAATGCACTTTCATTTAACACAAGTAACCCTTGTGTTAAAGAAGAAAATAAGGCACTGATTGCTACTCCGGCTAATGTTAACTTAAGCGGAGTTGCTCCTTCTTTTCCTAAAGAACTAGAAGCAAATACGAATGCCGCGGCAACCGCCGCTCCTAAAAAGGCAATCCACGTAAACGCTGATAAAGATGTCACGGAAAAAACAACGGTCGCTACCACAATAAAAAAAGAAGCACCTGAGTTTAATCCGATAAAGTCTGGAGCAGCAAGCGGATTTTTAGTTAAAGTTTGCATAAGGCAACCAGCAATGGCTAAACTAGCACCAACACTAGCTGCGATAAGCGCACGAGGAAGACGTACGTTTTGAATAATAATATGTTCATTTGAGCCATTGAAATTGAAAAAAGCATCCATTGCTAGTTTCGAACTTGTATTTGTATATCCCAAAATAATACTTCCCCAAATACAAGTAATAACTGCAATGATTCCAACAAATAACCCAATCCATTTTGCTCGATTTGTTTTTAATAACATGCAGCGTTTCTCCTTTAATGCATACTCATACATTTTTAGTGTATTGTAGCTGAATTCGCCTTGTCAATGATAATAATTATTATTTTCAATTACTATTGACAATCTATTTATAACCCCTTAATATCAACCTTGTAATTGAAAAAGATTCTCAATAAATACAAGGGGGATACATAATGAATTTCATCAAACAAAAATCATTTGCATTATTTGCACTTATACTATCGTTCTCACTTCTTTTAGGGGCATGTGGTAAAACCAATGACAAAGCTGAAGCTAAAAAAGAAGAAAAGCAAAAGACGATTACAATTGAACACGCAATGGGAAAAACTGAAGTTCCTGCAAATCCGAAACGTGTTGTTATTTTAACAAACGAGGGAACGGAAGCTTTACTTTCTCTTGGTGTAACACCAGTGGGAGCTGCACAACCACCAACCGGTGACCCATGGTATCCACATACGAAAGACAAATTGAAAAATACAAAACCTGTCGGTGACGAGCTACAAGTCAATCTCGAAGCAATTGCTGCTTTAAAACCCGACTTAATTATCGGTAACAAAATGCGTCAGGAGAAAGTGTACGAGCAGCTAAATAGCATTGCTCCTACTGTTTTCTCAGAAACACTGCGCGGTGAGTGGAAAGAAAACTTTAAATTTTATGCAAAAGCAGTGAATAAAGAAAAAGAAGGTCAAAAAGTCCTAGCTGATTATGACAAGCGCATAAAAGACTTACAAGGAAAACTTGGTGATCAAGTAAATCAAGAAATTTCTATGGTACGCTTTATGCCTGGTGATGTTCGTATTTATCATCAAGATACATTCTCTGGGGTTATCTTAAAAGAACTTGGTTTCAAACGTCCTGGTGATCAAAATAAAAATGATTTTGCAGAGCGTAACGTATCAAAAGAGCGAATCCCTGCAATGGATGGCGATATACTATTCTACTTCACATACAATAAAGGAAACGAAAACAAAGGTTCTGAATTAGAAAAAGAATATACGAGCGATCCTCTATTCCAAAACTTAAATGCAGTGAAAAACGGTAAAGCATACAAAGTTGACGATGTCATCTGGAATACAGCTGGCGGTGTAATAGCTGCTAATTTAATGCTAGATGACATTGAAAAACGCTTTGTAAAATAAAGTGAAACTTCCATCAGTGGGGCGCTTTCCCACACTAATGGTTAGTTGAATCAATTGGGCGCATGCCAGCAGTTATCCCCCCCTCAAGATCTTGAGGGGGGGATTATACTGCCCGTTAATGCGGGATAAAAAGTGGGTTCTTCATCACCCACTTATAAAAAGCCTGCTCAATCAGGCACACACTGCCCAAAAGTAGCGGGATAAACTATCTCGTTAAAAGTAAAATGAAATAATACTTTTAACTTTAAATCTATCCTCAATGAAAACAACTCCTATACACGGGAGTTGTTTTTTATTTTGTATTCTTATTCAAAACATGTTATATTCCAAAAGTATATCAAAAAAACATCATTTATATCAGAAAAATTATTTTAATTAGAATTTTCTGAATTAGTACATTTTTTTGTTCTTTTAGGACAAAAAAATACACATTTGAAAACGCTTATTTTAAGGTTTTCAGGGGAAAATACAAATTATGACGAGGTTTTTTTAGAATTCATGCAATCTTTTTATTATATTTCCATATAATTCTATTGACTTCTAAATATTTTGTAAATTAAAATGATTACATAAATATCCGTTATACAGGACAGGATTAGGAGGAAAAAATATGGATGCAGCTTTAAAGTTACAAAAAGCTGAAGAACAACAATCACCGAAGAAACATCCTCCGGGATTATACTTGTTGTTCTTAACAGAAATGTGGGAAAGATTCAGCTATTATGGAATGCGTGGACTTTTAGTTCTTTATTTAACAACCGCAGTTGTTAGCGGTGGACTTGGATTTGACAAGGCTTTTGCAGTGCAATTATACGGAACTTTTACAGCTTTAGTATATTTCACACCGATTTTTGGTGGATGGTTAACTGACCACTTTATCCCAAGACGTTTTGCAATCACTCTTGGTGGTATTATTATGGCACTTGGTAACTTTGTATTATTTTCAATGAATACAAAAACTGGACTCTTTTTAGGATTAGGATTATTAGTTATTGGTAATGGATTCTTCAAACCAAATATCTCTACCCTATTAGGTGAACTATACGGTGAAAATGATTCACGTCGTGACAGTGCCTTCACAATCTTTTACATGGGTATCAACGTAGGGGCTTTCTTTGCACCACTTGTTTGTGGTTTCCTAGCAGAAGATTTATTTAAAACAAGCGTTAACGGCACTATGGTAATGGGATACAAATATGGCTTCCTAGCTGCTTGTATCGGTATGATTATCGGTCAGATTTTCTTTAACCTATTAGCTCCTCGTTACCTTGGTAAAGCAGGAACAACAGTTGTAGGTAAAAAATCAAAAAACAAAAGCGAAAAAGTAGTTGAGAAAAAACCTTTAACAAAACAAGAAAAGAACCGCACTTGGGCAATCATCATTTTAACTTGCTTCGTTGTTTTCTTCTGGGCAGGTTTTGAACAAGCCGGTAGTTCTTTAACTCTTTATACAGATAAATTCGTTGATCGTACTATTTTCGGATGGGAAATTCCAACATCTTGGTTCCAATCTGTTAACCCAGCATTTATCGTTATATTAGCACCACTTGTTTCTGCGTTATGGGTAAAACTTTCTAAAACAAAAAATGGCGATTTAAAAATCCCGACAAAAATGGCACTTGGTATGATTTTGTTAGGAATCGGTTACCTTGTATTAACATTAGCAGTTCTAAAAACAGGTAGTGATGAAGCTCATATTGCTACAAAAGCTAACTTACTATTTATTGTTTTCACATACCTATTCCACACAATTGGTGAGCTATTCCTATCACCAATCGGTCTATCAATGGTAAGTGCAATTGCTCCTGTAAAATTAGCATCTCTATTAATGGGAGTATGGTTAGCAGGTTCTGGTATGGCGAACTATCTAGCTGGTGCACTTGCTTCCTTCACACAATCTTTAGGCTACTTAGAAGTATTTGCAAGCATCGGTATTATGGTTATGGTACTCGGTTTAGTACTTCTTATGTTCTCTAAAATGATTTCACGTATGATGGAATAAATGAAAAAGCGGAGAAATTTCTCCGCTTTTTTTAATGCTCTTCTAATGCATTAATGTCTACTTGTACTGTTTCATGTGGTGTTTTTATATCATGGACATTAGCAAGCCCACTTGTCTCATCACAGCTTTCAATCCAAACAGGCACACCGTGATATGTAACGTCAATTCTACTTGATGATGATAAAATTTGTTTTACTCGATTTAAATCCACTATTGGTCCCTCCTTATTCTTTATTACATTCTTTTTTATATTGCCATGTCTGGATGAATTTTATCCTATTTATCCCCCTTCACTTCTATAACCTAAAGTCACAGTTTCACTTTGAAGTTTTGTTCAATTCACACAAAAAAAAGGCATGTAGAAATACATACCTTTTTTTCCATAATATCCAAATTTTAAGAAAATAATGTTTTTACAACGTCACTTACTTTATCACTGTGCACTTGATAATATACTTCTAAACCACGTCTTTCGAAACGTACGACCTTATTTTGCTTTAATTTTGTTAAATGTTGTGATACTGTAGATTGTGGAATTTCTAATACTTCCTGTAGCTGTGTTACGTTACAAGTTCCACGCTGCATAAGCTCCATTACAAGACGAAGACGAAGCGGATGAGCTAGCGCTCGCAACATTTGTACATCCTCTTCTGAAATACGACACTCAAATTGATTTTGAAACATACTTTCCCCTCATTTTTTCTTTTTATTTTTCTATTTGTACATGTTTATTTTTATATTTCTTCTTATTATTAAATTTTATACGGAATAACTTTCAACAATAAAAACATAACTTCCAACAATAAAAACCATCTTCCCCCCTTTACATGAAGAGAAAATTCTCTTTTGATGTTTGAATATTATACTATACAGCTCTGACAAAAAGCAAAGTATCTCTAATCGTATTCATTGCTTTCCAAAATAATTTTCTCAACACTTTTGTTATATTTTGTACACACTACTTTTTCTATATTAGGCCCCACTGATGGAAGTTTCACTTTATTCTCTCTTAATCCTGAAAGAGAGTACCCGTTAATACAGGGTAAAACATATAAAACCAATGATGCTAGAATATATATGCACCATATAACATATCCTACTCATGTACGCTTTTTACTGTATACCTACCCTCTTTAAACTTTGCCAATTTCTTCATAAAATGTAGCAGATTTTTTACAGTTCAAGGTTCTATGGAATAATTATACTTTTCCACGTTGACAATAGTGTTGAAGGAGACTATACTAACAATGTAAGTTGATTGTGAATGATTTCACAAACATTTGTGAATAGGTTCACAAATTATATATAGGAGATGTCGCAATTATGAGTACATGGACACAGGTTTATGACCCGTTACACAACATTTGGCTATCAGCACTTGTAGCCGCTCTACCAATTTTATTTTTTATACTATGTTTAACAGTGTTTAAAATTAAAGGATACTTATCTGGACTCTATAGTGTTATTTTAGCTATTATTCTTTCTATATTTGTCTATAAGATGCCAGCAACTATGGCTGTATCATCCGCTGCCTTTGGTGTAGCAGCCGGGTTTTATCCAATTTGTACAATTGTTATCGCAGCAATTTTCCTTTACAAACTAACTGTAAAAACTGAGCAATTTAACGTCATTCGTGATAGCATTTCTAGCATTACAAGCGATCCTCGTCTTCAAGTGTTATTAATCGCTTATTCTTTCGGTGCTTTCTTAGAAGGTGCAGCAGGTTTCGGTGTACCAGTCGCTATTACAGCAGCATTACTTGTAGGTATGGGATTTGATCCATTAAAAGCAGCTGGTATTTGTTTAGTTGCCAATATTGCTGGTGGTGCGATGGGAGCAATGGGTATTCCAGTTACAGTACCTGCTCAATTAACACAACTAGATCCATTAATTGTTGGTCATCAAACTGTAACATTATTACCTTTCATTAGCTTTGTATTACCATTCTTACTTGTTGCAATCGTCGATGGTTTTAAAGGAATTAAAGAAACTTGGCAAGGTATTCTTGTAAGCGGCGGTTCTTTCGCTCTTACTCAATTCGTTGTAACATATTTCCTTGGTGCAGAACTTACTGATATTTTCGCAGCTGTTGTCAGCATGATTGCATTAGCATTATTCTTACGTGTATGGCAGCCAAAATCTTCAGAAAAAAGTAAAACAAAACAAAAACAGACAGAAAAACATAGTTATACTATGAAACAAATTTTATATGCTTGGTCACCATTTGTATTCTTAACTGTATTTGTAACAATTTTCAACTTAAAAGCAGTAAAAGTATTATTCGCTCCAAATGGTGCGCTAAGTAACTTAGTATGGAATATTCAAGTACCTGGCCTGCACAATCACGTGATTAAAACAGCGCCAATCGTTAAAGCAAATACACCATTTCCAGCAATCTTTAAGTTAGATGTATTCTCATCAACAACTACTGCAATTGTACTTGCAATTATCGTATCTTTACTTGTATTCCGTGTCAGCGGTAAGTTAGTTAAAGAATTAACTATTGAAACATTAAAAGAGTTAAAAGCACCAATCTATACAATCTGTAGTGTAATTGCATTAGCATATGTAACAAACTATTCTGGTATGTCTTCAACTCTTGGATTAGCCTTTTCATCTACTGGAAATATATTCCCAATCTTATCTCCAATCTTAGGTTGGATCGGCGTATTCATAACTGGTTCTGTAGTATCCAGCGGCTCTCTATTTGCACCTCTTCAAGCTGTTACAGCCGCTCAATTAGATATCAACCCTTCTACTCTCGTTGCCTTAAACGTAGTGGGCGGTACAATGGCAAAAATGGTATCACCACAGTCAGTTGCTGTAGCTTGCGCGGCAGTTGGAATAGTTGGTAAAGAATCAGAGTTATTTAAAATAACAATGAAATATAGCTTAATCTTCTTATTAATTATTAGCTTACTTCAACTTAACGCTGTGTTTCATATTGTATAAAATAGAAGGCTGATGACCCGTTCATCAGCCTTTTGCTTTATTTCCTTTTTCTAATCATTCACTTACATACAATACTTCATGAATCCCTAGTGGATTCTCTTCTAACATTGTAATGAACTCTAAGTTATTACCAGCTAGATTTTAAAAGTAGATGGATGCATAACGGTTAGTTCTTCACAAAGTTACTTCTTTGTTTCATTTTCTTTTCTTGTGAATCTCTATTAGCTTACGTTAAACCTTTTAACTTTACTCCCAAGTTCCTGCATCACTTTAAATTTGATGAACAGCAAGCAAAAAAACAGCTATTTATAGGCTGCTGTTTTTTCTGCTGTTTCCATTTTTTTTATTTCTATTCGCTTAATTTGATGAATATCTTTTTCAAGAATAGTAAATGTCCACTCACCAACAACAGTAACATCCCCTTCTGCAATCGGTTGTCCTTGCATCATTAACCAACCACCAATTGTGTCGACATCATATTCATTCAAATGTAAGCCAAATAAGTCATTAATTTCACTTACTAACACTTTCCCATCAACTACTTTACAATTATCACTGACATGTTGAATAGGTGGATGTTCATCCTCATCATATTCATCTCGAATTTCTCCCACAATCTCTTCTAAAATATCCTCAAGTGTAACAAGCCCTGCTGTTCCACCGTATTCGTCATATAAAATAGCAAGTGGAATACGTTTTTTTTGCATGTTCAACAATAAATCATGTATCGGAATGTTTTCCATTACTTCAATAACTGGTCTTGTATATGTCGCGATTGATTTTGCTTCTTGGTTTTCTCCATCTATGTAACGGATGAAGAGATCTTTCACATTCACCATTCCCATAACTTCATCTTTATCTTCACCGAATACTGGATATCTTGTATATTTTTCTTGTCGAATGATTTCAATATGTGTTTCAAATAAATCTTCCTCATATAATCCAACAATTTCCGTTCGCGGTACCATAATCTCTTTCGCAAGACGATTATCAAATTCAAAAATATTATTTACATATTTGAATTCCGCTTGATTAATCTCTCCACTTTCATAACTCTCTGATAAAATAAGGCGGAGCTCTTCTTCTGAGTGTGCAACTTCATGTTCAGAAACAGGTTTTAGTCCAAATAAACTTGTCACAAAACGAGCGGCATGATTTAATGTCCAAATAAATGGATACATAATGCGATAAAAATAAATTAATGGCTTTGAAAACATCAGACTAATTTGTTCTGCCTTTTGAATTGCAAATGTTTTTGGTGCTAATTCTCCAATTACAACATGTAAAAAAGTAATAACAGCAAATGCAATAACAAAAGATACAGTACTAGCAATTGGAGGAGAGATTTGAAATGTAATCAATATAGGTTCTAATACATGTTTTACAGTTGGCTCACCTAACCACCCAAGTCCAAGTGCTGTAATTGTAATTCCAAACTGGCACGCTGACAAATATTCATCTAAATTAGAAATAACTTTTTTTGCCGCCATTGCTCCTCGCTTTTTTTCTCCTACGAGTTGATCAATGCGACTACTGCGTACTTTGACAATTGCAAATTCAATTGCAACAAAAAAGCCCGTTAACGCAATTAAAATTGCAACCAGTATTAAATTCCCTATTTCCAAGTATCTCCCTTAGCTGCAGACAGCTAAAGTTACACCTCCTGCAAAGATAAGTTTAACTTTCTTTATTTTCTCTCTTTCCCTCACAAGAAAACCTGTATAAATTTCACAAATTTTTATTCCTCATATAGTTCAATCGGTAAACCATCTGGATCTTGGAAAAACACAAAACGTTTTCCAGTAATTCCATCAATTCGAATTGCTTCAGTTTGTATACCATGCTGCTGTAAATATGAAATAGCTTCTTCTATATACTCAACAGCAAACGCTAAGTGTCTCAATCCCGCTGCCTCCGGAAAAGTTTTTCGTCTTGGAGGATTAGGAAATGAAAATAATTCAATTTGATATGTATCTCCAACACATAAATCGAGCTTATATGACTCCCTTTCTTCTCGATACACTTCACGCAGAACTTGAAAACCAAGTACTTCTGTATAGAATTTTTTTGATACTTCATAATTTGAACAAATAATTGCAATGTGGTGAACATGAGTAATATTCATTGTATCTTTTCCTTTCTTGCATATTCTTCTATGAAATGAAAAACCTATATATAAAGTGAAACTTTAATCTGTGGGGGCGTTTCTTCATCCCCCACTGATGGAAAGCCCGTCCAATCGGGCGCATATCAGTAGTTCCCACCTATCTTCTTCGCTTCTCTTAATCTTGAGGTGGGGTCTTACTGCCCGCAAATAGCAGGATACAACTGTTCATAAGGAGGGGTATTATGAAATTTTTCACATTTGTGCTCGGGCTCATTGTTGTTTTTTTTCTTGCTTTTATAGCAAGCAACAATAGAAAACATATTAAGTTCAAGTCGATTCTTATCATGCTTATTATCCAATTAATTTTAACGTTTCTATTATTAAATACACAAATGGGACTTGTCCTTGTAACAGCAATTTCCAACTTATTCAGTAAATTATTAGAATACGCTGCTGCAGGTATAAATTTTGTATTTGGTGGTCTTTTAAACAAAGGAGAAATGTCCTTCTTTTTAAATGTTTTACTTCCAATTGTATTTATCTCAATGTTAATTGGAATCTTACAACACTTTAAAATTTTACCATTTGTTATTCGCTGGGTCGGCTTTTTACTTAGTAAAATAAATGGACTTGGTAAACTAGAGTCCTATAACGCAGTTGCATCTGCTATTGTCGGACAATCTGAAGTGTTTATTACTGTAAAAAAACAACTCGGACAAATTCCAAAACATCGTCTATATACACTATGTGCTTCAGCAATGTCCACAGTATCCATGTCCATCGTTGGTGCCTATATGACGATGATTGAACCAAAGTATGTTGTAACTGCTCTCGTCTTAAACTTATTTAGCGGATTTATTATCGTATTAATTATTAATCCATACGATGTGAAAGACGAAGAAGATATTTTAGAAATCAAGGAAGAAAAACAGACTTTCTTCGAAATGCTGGGAGAGTATATTTTAGATGGATTTCGTGTCGCAGTTGTTGTGGGAGCCATGTTGATCGGTTTTGTCGCTCTAATAAGTGCTATAAACGGTTTATTTGGAATTATTTTTGGTATTACATTTCAACAATTACTTGGGTATGCATTTTCTCCAATTGCTTTCATTATTGGCATACCTGCTACAGAAATTGTACAAGCAGGCAGTATTATGGCGACAAAGCTTATTACAAATGAATTTGTGGCCATGATGGACTTAAATAAACTTGCAAATACACTTTCTCCTCGTACTGTAGGTATTATTTCCGTCTTTCTAGTGTCTTTTGCAAACTTCTCCTCTATTGGAATTCTTTCAGGAGCAGTAAGAAGCTTACATGAAAAACAAGGAAATGTCGTTGCAAGGTTCGGCTTAAAACTCCTATACGGAGCGACCTTAGTGAGTATTCTATCTGCAATTATTGTCAGTGTTATGATTTAACATAGGTACATGTTAGTCTTTATTTTTTCTATACAATAATTTTTAAACAGATGCCTTTATTATGTATAAGGCATCTGTTTTTTTGCATAGAAATTCTTCATACAGTGTGACTTATGAACGCCATTTGCAGGTAGTAACACCCCCACCTCAAAATTAGGTGACTGCCCGTAAAAACCCGATTGGACGGGCTTTCCGATAGAAGTTTCACTTTATATCAAATTATTTATTTCATATATTTCATTTTCATGTCAATTAAAAATTTATAGTGAAAACTCATTGTATTTATGTACAATAGAAAGTGTGCCTTTTTTAAAAATTATAAGAAAATACTTTAATTGATTGTTTAAAAGGAGAAATATTAATGAAGCCTGATTTAGAAACGACAGATAGAGTATCAACAAAACGCTCTAAGAAAAAGCGTATACTATGGTTTGTTCTCATTCCCTTATTCCTTGTGATTATTGGGGGAGGCAGCTATTTCTTCCATATATATAACAAAGCACAAGCTGTTGCAGATGGTGCATACTCCCAATTAGGACGAGGAGATAAATCTGAAAAACGCGCAAAAGCAGTAAAACCGATGACAGATAATGTTTCCATCTTAATCATGGGTGTAGATGAAAGTGATACACGCGCAAATGAATATAAAGGAGCAATTCGTACAGATGCATTATTACTTGCAACTATTAATAAAAATGATAAGTCTGTAAAGCTATTAAGCATCCCTCGTGATTCTCGTGTATATATTCCATCAGAAAAGAAAGAAGATAAAATTACACACGCCCATGTATTCGGTGGTGTTGATAGTACAATTAATACAGTAGAACGTTTTTTAGATGTTCCTGTTGATTATTACGTAAAATTTAACTTTAAATCATTTATAAAAATTGTTGATTCTCTTGGCGGTATTGATGTAGATGTACCAGTTACATTTACTGAACAAGATAGTAAAGACCAACCTGATGCTATTCACCTTGAAAAAGGTCGTCAGCATTTAAATGGCGAACAAGCACTTGCGTTAGCGAGAACACGCCATATTGATACTGACTATATGCGCGGCCAACGTCAACAACTTGTTTTAGAAGCAATCGCTAAAAAAGCATTATCTATAAATTCAATTGACAAACTTGGTGATTTACTGGATGCGGTAGACAATGATATCAAAACAAACTTAACTTTCGATGATATGATGGCAGTCACAAAAAATATGATGAGTTCTAATCTAAAAATGGATAAATTGCAGGTAAAAGGAAAAGACGAATATATCGATGGTGTATATTATTACGTTCCTGAAGAAAAAAGTGTTCAAGATATTTCTGAAGAACTACAAAACCACCTTGGTGTTACAGGTAAATCAGATCATAAGAAACTATAAGAAAAACAGCTGTTGTATACAACAGCTGTTTTTTTATATATTCTTCTTATTCCAGTACAAAACTTCCATCAGTTATCCCCCACCTATATTCTTCGCTTTTCTCAATCCTGGAGTGAGGGGCTTACTACCGCAAAATAGCAGCATACATTTCACACTGCAATACAAGCATGAATTTCTCTCATTCCCCCACATAAAAATCCTAATTAAAGGTAATTATATTACAAAAATGTAACGTTTTTTTACAAAAATGTTACACAGACAATAAAATTAATAGTATACTAGTTTGTAATCAATATCGTTTTTATCATTTTATACGTTAGAAATCATACATATAATAACCTAAACATTTTCTTTTTGGGGGGAAATAAATGAAATTACGCAATTGGATTATTGGTTCAGCGATTGCTGGTGGAATCGTGCTTTGTGCTGGCGGTGTTGGCGCATATCAATATGTATCCAAATTGAATCATCAGTTAGATACATACGTTTTACCCCACACAACATTTGAAGGTATTTCCTTAGATGGAAAAACGAAAAGCGACGTTCAAAAAGTTATTCAGCAAAAAGTTGATGAGCTAAATAAAAAATCCGTAAACTATGCCTTCCAAGACAACACACATACATATACTTTGCAAGAACTAGGCGTTGAATATAAAGATATAGATGTTGCAGATAAAATTTTCAAAGAACAACAGGGCAACATTTCCAATCGTTATAAAATGCGTAAACAAGCTGAAAAAGGTGAACTAAAACGTGACTATAAGATAAATCCTTCTATAAACACAGCAAAATACGATGCATTTATAAAAGAAAAATACAATGATCTCTTAGTAGAGCCTGTCAATGCAGAGTTATCTGTTTCGGGAACAACGGTTAATATTAGCGAGAGTAAAGATGGCGAAAAGGTTGATAAAGAAAAATTAAAATCTTTAACAGCTGAAGCAATTGCTACAAATAAACAGGACATCCAAGTTCCAGTCGTAGCCGTGAAACCTGAACACTCAACAGAAGATGTAAAAAACATGGGGATTCAAGAAGTAATTGGTGAATTTTCTACTCCACTGGCTGGACGAAATGCAAACCAAACATTTAACGTACAACGCGCTACGAATACATTAACAGGAGTACTTATTGCACCAGGTGAAACATTTAGCTTTAACAACCGTGTTGGCATAACAGATGCGGCACATGGCTATAAATCAGCTGCTGTATATGTAAACGGAAAAGTTGAGCAAAGTGCCGGCGGTGGTGTTTGCCAAGTAAGTAGTACATTATACGGGGCCGTATTGCGTGCTGATTTAGGAGTTGTGGCTAGAAGTAACCATTCTTTACCAGTACATTACTTACCACTTGGTCAGGATGCAGCTGTTGCTGACTATGGCCCTGATTTGAAATTTACAAATAATACTGGTAAGTACATTTACATTCAATCATTCACGAATGGTAGTAGTGTAACTGCTCGTATTTTCGGTACATCAACAGGAAAAGATGTAGAAATTTCTTCGAAAGTTATAAGTGAAACTGATAAAAGCATTGTAGCTGTAACATATAAAAAAGTAACACAAAATGGCCAAGTGCTATCTAACGGTCAAATTTCAAAAAGTACATACAAAAAGGCGTGATGATTCACGCCTTTTTGTTTTGTAATATAGAAACAAAATTGCTAACATGCACTTTTGTTTCTTCTATTGTCCATATACGATTTCCATACCGCTCAACTTCTTGACACACTTTCTTCCAATCTGCTGTTTTTTGCATTTGAGTAAATTCTTGTAATAATTTCTCTTTCGTTTCTTGTTCTTCCTGTTCTTGAAACTGTTGCATAAGATCAGTCATTTCTTCTTCATATATACTTAGTGTACAATATGCCCTAAGAAAATATTGAAATGTCGAATACATAACTCTCTCTCCTTTCTTATTTATTCAGAAGGATAAGAAGTAATAATTTTAAAACCGAGCTGACTCCCTTTATCTTTCTGCAACACAGTCACTGTATTACGAAGTCCATCTTTTACACGCATATCTTTTTTTAATACTGTTTTTCCAACTGGAAATGCATGCTTTGTATTCAATACAAGACGGTTTTCCTTCGATTCTTTCAGCCATTTATCAATTTCTTTTTCATGCTGCTTTAAACTATCTTTTACAGCCTTTGTTGCCGTTTCTTTATCGTAATATGTACTTGCAGCAGATACTTTATCTGTACGCAATCGTTCTTTTAATTGCTCTTCTGTTTTACCAACGTGACGCTCTAACGTATGACCATTTTTCGGTGGTCCTTCCATTTCATCTAAAATGTTGTCACTAACTTTTTCAATTGCTGCACTATTTTCTTTCGACGTGGTTTGTTTTTGTTGCTGTCCTGAACATCCACTTAATACAAGTATCATCATAAGCATTACGCTTATAACAACGTTACATAATCGTTTCATCGTATCACCTCTTCCATGATTATTGTATTATCTCTAGAAAAAGTCAATTCTATCGTATGTATCCTGTTATTTCCTAGCAGTTCTTGATATATGGTAAAGTGAAACTTCCATCAGTGGGGGTTTTCTTCATCCCCCACTGATGGTTAGTTGAACCAATCGGGCTTTTACGGGCAGTTATCCCCCACCGGTCTTCCTTGTTCCTCCCTGAAGCTTGAGGTGGGGGTCTTACTGCCCGCGAATAGCGGGATAAATCCACGGCAGAAAAAGGCCTCAACCGTTTCTATGTATGTCTAGATGCTCTCACCCACCTAAAATTTTCATGTCGTTTTCTCAATTTGTATTCATATAGAAATATGACTTTTTCTTCAAATATATCTATGACCTTACACAATTCTATTGTCTTAGTATGAAAAATGTGATGTAATGCTAGAAAAAGCAAAGGAAAACTAATTTATATGGAAGAAACGATTCAATCTTTTCTCACAGCGCATCATACAATTGCAATCCCACTTAGCATTTTACTCAATATTCTTATTAGCTTAATAGCCTTTATTCCCAGTATTTTTTTAACTGCTATTAACATCGCGTTATTTGGAGTAACAGAAGGAACACTCATATCAATTATTGGGGAAGCATTAGGGGCTATCATCTCTTTTTATTTATATCGCCTTGGTTTTCAAAAAATGGCTCAAAAAAATATAGATAAGTATCCAAAAGTACAAAAACTTCTTTATGTACAAGGAAAAGAGGCTTTCTTTCTCGTTTTATCATTTCGCCTCTTCCCCTTTATCCCTTCTGGCATCGTTACATTATTTGCGTCTTTAGGAACGATGTCCATTTTAACTTTTAGCGTCGCTAGTACACTTGGTAAAATACCAGCATTACTTATTGAAGTGTATTCCACCTATCACGTTATGAAGGGAACAAATGAAGCAAAATGGATTATTGCCATTGCTGGTTGCATTGGCCTGTTTTATGTATGGAAAAGATGGAAGAAAAAATGAAAAAAGGAGCATATGCTCCTTTTTTCATTTTATATACATGTGAGTGGAACTTAGTTCACACCTACTGCGTCATAAGACTGCTTAACAGCTGCCACTTCCGCAGAATTCGCACCATATAAATCAGCAGCTGCTTGTACCAATCCAGCACGCGCTTGGCTAAATGTTGTAGATTGAGTGAAATATACTGTATTTGCACGATAGTAGATTGCACCTACTTTCTCGTTACCAATACCATTCACCGTCACACCATAATGCGTACCGCCATTTGCTAATAAGTAAGCCGCTTTATTGATAATACTACTATTTGTATGAACCCCGCCATTATCACTCGTTCCTGTATAACGTTTAGAGTAATGATCTGGATCACCATATTTTGATGGGTCACTCATAGAACGAAGCGCATCACCAGCTGTACCAGGTGTATAAATATCTTCACCAATTTCCCAATCTGGATTACGGTTATCATAGTATTCTATTAATGTTCCAAAAATATCAGAGATTGCTTCATTTAATGCACCAGACTCATTTTGATAAATAAGATTAGAACTTCTTTCTGTCACAGCGTGCGTTAATTCATGTCCGACAACATCTTCACCACCGGATAATGGAATAAATGTATATCCATCTCCATCACCATACACCATTTGTGTTCCATTCCAGAAGGCATTGTTATAGTTGCTTCCATAATGAACTGTTGATTTTAACGCCCCACCAGCGTTGTCATAAGAATTGCGGTTAAATTTGTTTTTATAGTAATCATACGTTACACCAGCATAGTACTGCGCATCTACTGCCGCTGCATCACGAGTAGCATTAAAGATGTTATCCACATCTGCCCATAACGTTCCTGGAAGAGTCGTACGATTTTTTCCATCGTATGTGTAAATCGTCGCACCACGCGTATTATCTTGTAAATAATAAGTAGATCCAGATAATGTCGTATTAATAGACTTTGTGTCACCTAACACACCTGTTCCTGTCCCTACTTTATTTGTTCCTGTTACAGGCTTAGCAGTAGTACCAGCTGCAGTTTTAATTGGCGACTTATTTTCTGTTGCATTATGAATTGTATTATATTTGTTTAAAACTTTACCACTATCAGCTTCAATGAAATAATAATAGTTTCCTGGCTCTGGATCTAAGAAGTTTAATTTCACAACATATGCATACGTTGTGTCTTCACCATTTTGATATACATATAAGTCCGCAGATGGATCTACTTCATACTTTGGAGTGAATCCTAAGTCTTGTTGTGCAATTGCAATTGCTTTTTTGCCTTCAATTTTATTTTTGTTCTTCAATTTCTCTTTCTTGTCTAACTCAGGCGCAACTGTTCCTGATACAACTTTTAATGCGCCATCTTTCCCAACGTGAGCCACTTGGGTAGATCCCCATACCGGTACACCTTCATATACTTGTTGTAAACGAACAACTGTTGCATCGCCAACAGAGTCTTTTGTAACTTGTTGTACTTTAAAAGATTCTTCTGCACTTTTTGCGCCTAGTTTATAATCCTTTTTAGAAGAATTTAAATAATCAAATACAACAGTTTCCGCCTTCTTTCCTGATGCACTAGTTAGATTGCCCGATACAAACTCAGGAGACTGTACTGTCTCATTGTATTTCTTTGTGGACAGTACGTTCTTTGAATCTGCAAACGCAGAGCTTGTCCCCCCAAATGTTGTTACTGCCATTCCTGCCGCTAACACAAACGCTAAACCCTTTTTCTTCATATTCTCTTCCCCCTAAAAATTTTTTTTAAAAGAGTAGCTTTATAGTAGCATTAAGTTTCCACTATTAAAATACTGAAAATTGAAATAATTTCTTTCTCAAGTTTTGGAGAATTTTGACGAACAATTTTTGAAAAACCTCTTTCCTGAAGGAAAGAGGTTTTTCTTCTACGCTATACTATTTCAATACTTATGTCGGGTTGATTCTAACAATCAATATCTCAAAGTCACTATATTAAAGTATATTATTCCTCAAGTTTTGAAGAGTTTCGACAAAACATTTTTTGAAAAGTGCCTTCAGAACGGATAAATAATTATATGCAAGTTACAATTATTCTCGCTGCCAGCGAACACTAAAAAAAGATGGTCTCGGTACAATACCGAAGCCATCTTTTTAGTTCTTGCGTTTCTAAAGATCTCCCGCTACTTTTAGGCAGTAAGAGTCCGATTGGTGAGAGCTTTCCATTATATATTTACAACTTCAGTTTCATTTGCCTCTTGTCCAAAAACATCTGGTCTATTACCATACTGCGTATCAACTATTACAACTAATGATACTACTGTTAAAATGATACCAATTACTACTTTTTTCATCCTTATCCCTCCCGAATTGTTTCTAGAACCTCAATGGCTAGTTTATAATACTTATTACTTTCTTTAAATTCCGAACGATTAGCGAAATATTCCGCAATCTCTACATATACTTTCTTCAATTCTTTTATACTTCCTGCACTTTTAAAAAAAGGAATTGCCTCTGTTTCTAAAAATAGTTTATACGCACTTGGTTCTGCAAAATATTTATAACGAAGCATAAGGAGTAAGTACAACTTCGTATTGCACCTTTCATCTTTCTTAGCAAAAATGATCCCCTTATCAATCCACTCTTTTGCTTCTTCCAGTTGTTCAAGGTAAATACATTGAAGTGCCATCTCATATAACGTATCGACATAGTTCACATCTTCTTTTTGATATTGTAAACTTTCTACATAATATTTTTTGGCCTCTTTATACTTTTTCTTTCTATTGTATATATCTCCAATATTGCTTAATGTGATTGACATCAGCACATCTTTATCTGAAAAAGAATCCGCTTCACGCAGTATACTTTCATAAATTTTTAATGCTTCATCATACTGCCCTTTTTCAACATAGCCTAACGCAACGATGATTTGACAATTAATCACATTTCGGAACTTATATTCATTTCGAAATCCTTCCATAGCAATATTAGCAAAATGAAGTACCATATGTGGAATTTCCAAATGACTATATGCAAGTGCTAAATTATAATAAATTCCGGTTTCATAATAATTTTGTTCTTTTGCCATTAACTCTGTCTGAACTAAAAGACGTAATCCCTCTTGCCATTTATGCTGTAGGCAATAGCATAAAGCCTGACTATACTTATATAACAGTTGCTGAAATGGAGAATATTTTTTATAAACTTTTTTTAGTTTCTCCAACTCCTCTTTAAGAACTGGTATATTTCTCTTCATAATTAAATAACGTGTATATAATAATTTATAATAATTTACAATTTCAAAATCACTAATTTGTTTCATTTCAATTTCTAGTTCTCTATATACATCTTCAACTTTATGCTTATTTAAGTGAACTAGCGCTTGTAACCACTCATCTAACTTCCCTTTCACTTCCGCCTCTATATCTCTTAAATCTGAAACTGCAATCTCTAATCTCGTACATAGCAGCTGCAATATTTCTTCAGAAGCTTCAATTTTCCCATTTTCAATTTTGCTTAAATATGAGACGGAACAAATGCCCTGGCAGAGCTCCTCTTGAGTCATTTTTTGATGAAGGCGTTTATAAAAGATTTGTTTGCCCATTTTTTCTAAATTTTGCTGCATAGCTCCCTCCTCCATTCTAATGTATACCCTATTACCTTAATAATACATAAAATTGGGCGAAAGATAAATTGATAAATAAAAACATTCCGAACATTTTTATTCATTTTCACTTTATAACATTTATATGATATTTATTATTTTTAGCAAAAACTACAAAAAAAGCGGTATACTATAACCAAAATATGGAGGTGTTTACGTTATGACTCATTATAAAGATGATAGCTACGCCTTACACACAGACTTATATCAAATTAATATGACCTATACATATTGGAAAGATAATATTCATAACCGCCGTGCAGTATTTGATTTATACTTTCGCAAGCTGCCTTTTGACAATGGTTATGCTATTTTTGCAGGGCTTGAAAAAATTATAGAGTATGTGGAGAACTTTCATTTTACAGATAGTGATATTGCCTATCTAAAAGAACTTCAATTTGAGGAAGGTTTTTTACACTACTTACAAAGCATGAAATTTAGCGGATCTATTCGCAGCATGCAGGAAGGCGAAGTTGTCTTTCATAACGAACCGCTTTTACGTATAGAAGCACCGCTTGGAGAAGCACAAATTATTGAAACAGCTCTCTTAAATATTGTGAACTACCAAACATTAATCGCAACAAAAGCTGCACGGATGAAGCATGCAGCTGGTGATGATGAGCTCCTTGAATTCGGAACACGCCGCGCTCATGAGTTTGATGCGGCACTTTGGGGAACACGTGCAGCATTCATCGGTGGGTTTTCTTCAACAAGTAATGTTCGAGCTGGAAAACGTTTTGGCATCCCGGTTGCCGGCACACATGCTCATTCATTTGTACAAGCGTATCGTGATGAATATGTGGCATTCAAAAAATATGCAGAAACACATAAAAAATGCGTTTTTCTCGTCGATACATATGACACATTAAAATCTGGTGTACCAAATGCTATCCGCGTAGCAAAAGAATTCGGAGACCGCATTGATTTTTACGGTATCCGTCTCGATAGCGGTGATATGGCATACTTATCAAAAGAAGCACGTAAAATGCTAGATACTGCCGGTTTTACAAATACAAAAATTATCGCTTCAAGTGACCTAGATGAATACACCCTCTTACATTTAAAATCACAAGGAGCAAAAATTGATGTATGGGGTATTGGAACAAAACTAATCACATCATTTGAACAACCAGCATTAGGCGCTGTTTATAAATTAGTTTGTATTGAAGACGAAAATGGTGTACTGAACGACACAATTAAAATTTCTTCCAATCCTGAAAAAATTACAACACCAGGATTAAAGCGCCTCTATCGCATTATTAATCGCATCAATCAGCATGCAGAAGGTGATTATATTGCATTAGAGACAGAAGAACCACAGCAAGAAGAGCGCTTAAAAATGTTCCATCCTGTTCATACGTATATTAGTAAATTTGTCACGAACTTTGAAGCAAAAGAACTGCATCATGATATTTTCGTAAACGGACAGCGCACATACGAATCGCCAGACATCCTTGATATTCAGCGTCACACACAACACAGTTTAGCATCCTTGTGGGAAGAATATAAACGGACACTAAATCCAGAAGAATATCCAGTCGATTTAAGTCAAGCGTGCTGGGATCATAAAATGAACTATATCCAAACAGTCCGAGAACAAATTGCAAATCCTACAAAAAAATAAGGAGAGAAGCACCTTGCTTCTCTCCTTTTACTTTTACAAATCTTTTACTCGTAATACACGCATCGCATTTAACACAGCTAGTAACGTTACACCAACATCTGAGAAGACTGCTTCCCACATTGTCGCAATGCCAAATGCCCCTAATAAAAGAAAAACTCCTTTTATCCCTAAAGCAAAAATGATATTTTGCCATACAATACTGCGCGTACGTTTTGCAATTTGAATAGCGGTTACAATCTTCGAAGGTTCATCTGTCATAATAACAATGTCAGCTGCTTCAATTGCTGCATCCGATCCTAAACCACCCATTGCAATACCAACATCTGCTCTTGCTAATACTGGTGTATCGTTAATGCCATCTCCAACGAACGCAATTTTTTCTTTCGGATGTTTTGTCACATCAATTTTTTCGATTTCTTCTACTTTTTGATGTGGCAACAGTTCTGCATGTACTTCGTCAACACCAAGCTGTTTTCCAACTGCTTCTCCGACTAATTTCGCATCGCCAGTTAACATTACTGTTCTCTTCACACCAAGTTGTTTTAATGATTGAATTGCTTGCTTAGCATCCTCTTTGATTTCATCAGAAATGACAATGTATCCAGCATACACACAATCTACGGCTACGTGTACCAGTGTTCCAACAGTTTGCGGTTGCTGGAATGTAATATTTTCTTTACTCATTAACTTTGCGTTTCCAGCAAAAATTTCTTTTCCGCTTACTTTCACAACTGTACCATGACCAGAAATTTCATTATATTCCTCAATCATATGTTCATTAACTACTTTTCCATATGCAGCTCGAATTGACTGTGCAATTGGGTGATTCGAATATACTTCTGCAAATGCTGCATACTCTAACAATTCTTCTTTCGTCACAAATTCACTTGGCTGCATATCTGTTACCTTAAATACACCTTTTGTTAACGTACCCGTCTTATCAAATACGATATGTTTCACATCGTTTAATGCTTCTAAATAGTTACTTCCTTTTATTAAAATTCCGCTCTTAGATGCTCCGCCAATACCACCGAAGAAACTAAGTGGAATAGAGACAACTAATGCACAAGGACAAGAGATAACGAGAAAGACTAACGCTCTGTAAATCCAGTCTGAGAATGTTGCTCCCTCCAAAATAATTGGCGGAACAAAAGCTAATATTGCAGCTGTAATTACAACAGCTGGTGTATAATAACGAGCAAACTTCGTAATAAAGTTTTCCGTCGGTGCTTTACGACTACTTGCATTTTGCACCAAATCAAGAATTTTTGAAACAGTAGATTCACCGTATTCTTTCGTCACTTCAATTGTTAATACACCATTTTGATTGACAAAACCGCTTAATACGTCACTGCCGACCTCTACTTCACGCGGTACCGATTCTCCTGTTAACGCCGATGTATCTACCATCGATGTTCCTTCTATTACTTTACCATCTAATGGTACTTTCTCACCTGGTTTGACGATAATGAAATCACCAATTTGCACATCTTCTGGTGATACTTGTTTCGTTTCATTTCCTAGCTTTAAGTTTGCATAGTCAGGTCTAATATCCATTAACGAGCTAATCGACTTACGAGAACGATTTACCGCAATACTTTGGAACAGTTCACCTACTTGATAAAAGAGCATAACCGCGACAGCTTCCGGATAGTTTTGAGTCCCAAAAGCACCAAGCGTCGCAACTGCCATTAAGAAATTTTCGTCAAACACTTGCCCGCGTGTAATATTCTTTACAGCACGTAAAACAATCTCTCCACCTATAATAATATAGGCAATAACAAAAAGCGGGATTGTAACCATTTGTGGTAATGAAGCTAGTGCAGCGATAGCAGTTAAAATTGCCCCAATCGATAAACGCCAGATTATTTTTTTCGTACCAGCTCCTCCGTGGTCATGACTATGATCATGCTCTGTTTGCTCTTTCTCTGGAACTACTTTCACTTCTGGCTCTAATCGCTGTACGATTTCTTTTATGTTTTCAATAGTAGTCTCTAATTCTTTTTTATTCGCTACTTCTACTCTTAATTTTTTAGAAACAAAATCAACAGATGCAGATGCAACCGCAGGCATTTCATTTATTTTTGTTTCTATCTTCATTGCACAATTCGCACAATCCAATCCTTCTAACACAAATGTTTTTTTTGTTGCTTTCGTTTTTTGTTCTTCTTTCACATGGATATGCGGTTCTAATTTATTTACAATTTGCTTTGCTTCCATTACAACGTGTTCTTCTTTTTGTTTCGCTGTTTCTACCGTCATTGTTTTCGTTACAAAGTTAACGGAACAAGAGGATACCCCTTCTAACTCCCCAACACCTTTTTCAATTTTCATTGCGCAGTTCGCACAATCCAATCCTTCTAACACAAGTTTTCGTTTTATCAAAGCTTCCCCCATATGTCTTCCTCCTTGTGTCTCTACTGTTCTTCTTCGTTTACATGCTCAAATGCCTGTTCGAAAATACGAATGACATGATCATCAGCAAGTGAATAGTACACTACTTTTCCTTCTTTACGATTTTTCACAAGCTTTGCTTGCTTTAATACACGTAATTGATGAGAAATAGACGATTGTGTCATTCCGAGTAAATATGCTAAATCACATACGCACAGCTCTGCTTCAAATAAAACATGCAAAATACGTGTGCGTGTACGGTCTCCTAATACTTTAAATAACTCTGCTACTTGACTTAAGCTATCATCCTTTGGAATTGTTTGTTGTACTTGTTCTACAATTTCTTGATGAATGACATTTTGTAAACACGTTTCTTCAGTTGTTTCTACTTTTTGTTCAGTCACAATAGCTCACCTCTTTATTTGAACATATGAACAATCATTCATATATGTTATACCTTTATTATATGAACGACTGCTCATATGTGTCAATAATTTCCGATTTTATTTTTTGAACATTATATGTAAAAGATAAAAATCGGTAAATGGTTACTCCTTTTCTAGTTCCATAATGAAGATGAGTACGGAAAGTGCCCTATCCCATTTGAATAACTAAAAAAATAACTTTATGTAAAGTATATTAAAAATGGGGAAAGCGCCTACATTGATAGTAGGCGCTCTCCCCATTTCTTTGTCACTATTATATGGTTATCTTTATAAGTACAACATTGAGAAATGAAACAAGTAAATTCTAACTGATTATATCTTGAAAAACTTCTCTCTTTCTCTAGAAATCCAAGGTTGTAAATCATCCTTACTTTCTTGAAGCAACCGATTGACTAGTACATCATGCCAGATGTAATTCTCTAATAAAGATACGTGTACAGCATCATCCGTATAAAAGGCATTTCCATTTTGCTCTACAGGATGACCATAAACCATTTCCCTGCCGTCGATAGAAATAATAAACCACTTCTTTTTTCCAATATTGTCTACATAATCAGTCTTACGATGAACCACCAGCTCTGGTAATGGATTCTTAACCCCAAAGACAATCCCCTTAAGGCTACAAGTTTGTTGTTTCTCTCTTAAGTCGTCTACGAGTTTCTCGTACATAGAATCCCAAATAGATACTATAATTCTGTGCCGAGCACGACGAAGCAGAATACGACAGAATGAAAGAATATTTTCTTCTCCCTTAATAGTTGTAACACGTGTATCAGCCTTGGGTTCTTGATTCTCGAATAGTTTTAATTCTTGTTTTACAGATGTATATGTTTCTTCCCACTTTTGTTTGATAGATTCTAAAAATACATCAACAGGCAAAGGAGAATATTGTGCAGCTCCGTTTACTTCTTCTTTCATAACTACACCCATTTCCTCTAATCCTTCTAATACTTCATAAATTCGGGCTCTAGGAACACCTGATTGTTTGCTTACTTGGTAAGCACTGGACGTCCCTAGATATACTAAAGCTACATATGCTTTCGCTTCGTATTGCTTAAAACCTAGCAACTGAATTTCTTGTAAAATTTTATCCATATTAACCTTCCTATGTGAGCATTTAAAAAACGATAAATAATTTTTAATTTTTTAATCTACTAAAACTAATAGTATCGTTAAACAACAGTTTAGTAAATGCCTTCTATTGCATTGTAAATTTCTCATAAAAAGGCCTTACAAATAACTAATTGGAGAAAATTGTCTAATAATGTCTAATTTCCTTTATTTTTTAAATTTCTATATACAAATATTAATCAGTTTGCTAACATAGCACTATAGTCACTACTTAAATGGTGACTATAGTGCTATGTTAATAAATCTTATCAATTGTTCTAATTAAGGGATTTACAGTTCTAATTACGAGCTGATTTCTAATATATAAAATACATATGGTAGGTGGAGAACGTTGTTAGCAACAATCGAAAAAACAGAAGCTCATATTTTAGTATTAACAGATCAACAAAAAGAAGAAGTAAAGAGTTTAGTCGACTCCTTAAAAGTGGACCTTCAGCACATGGATCATTTTACATTAAACTATCTTGAAAGAATGTCCCATAGGTTACCTGACAAAGTAATGGAACAACTCATTCAATTCAAAAGAGAAAAAAACTCTTATGGTACTATCCTTTTTAGAAATCTTCCAACAGATTCTGAGTTACCTGATACTCCACACGACGGTAGACCTTCATCTCAAAAGCAAACTAATGTAAGTGAGTTACTATCATATCTGTTTATGTTGAATTTAGGTGAGCCTATCGGGTATGCCGATGAGAAAAATGGACAGATTATTCATGATATTTGTCCAATTAAAGGTAAAGAGAAAAATATCGAAAACAGCGGCTCGAAAGTATTCTTTAGCTATCATACAGAAGACGCCATCCATCCCTACAAACCAGATTACCTCTCTTTATTCTGTTTACGTTCGGATCATGACGAAAAAGCAGAAACCGAGACAGCTTCTATTATTAAAGCGTTGGAATTACTACCAGGATACGCTATTGATATTCTAAGACAGCCATTATTCATATTACGTCCACCAGCATCTTTTAATTCCCCTGAGTTATCCATACAAACAGCTGTATTAACAGGGAATATAATGAAGCCTAACTTATGTATTCATGCTTCTTTAATGGAAGGTATCAATGAAGAAGCTCAATGGGCCTTGACTGAATTAAAAAATGCCTTACATAAAGTATCTATTGGAATTGTATTACGTCCAGGAGATCTAATTATAATTGACAATCACTTAGCTGCCCATGCTAGAACAGCATTTACTCCTCGATACGATGGAAAAGATAGATGGTTACAACGTATGTTTGCTGTAATTGATATGAAGAATTCTAGTGCGAGCCGTTCACTATCAGGTAACATTTGTATGCCCTTAAAAATAGAACTAACTTCAAACAAATGATAATGAACAAGCTATTAATTCTTTAATGAAAGAATTAATAGCTTTTACTTCATAGGAGGAATGGATATGGAAGATATCAACTTTTACACATTAAGTTTCTTAGTACTCTCTGGTTTTTTTGCTGCTTTCGTAGATTCAGTAGTAGGAGGAGGAGGGTTAATTTCTATCCCAGCCCTACTGTTTACAGGATTACCACCTTCAACAGCAATTGCTACCAATAAGTTAGCAAGTTCAATGGGATCTTTAACCAGTACCATATCATTTATTAAATCTGGAAAAGTAAACTTTCCACTCGTATCTAAGCTATTCCCTTTGACTGTTGTTGGTTCTTTCTTAGGTGCATACATTGTAAAACATATTTCCTCAGAGGTCTTAAAGCCGTTAATCTTAGTATTACTAATCGCAGTTGCTATCTACACAATTCTAAAAAAAGATTGGGGCAAAGATTCTAGATATCAAGGAATGAGCTGGAAAAGGGGCCTCATCTTTGCAGTAGCGGTATTAAGTATTGGCTTTTACGATGGATTTTTTGGGGCTGGCACAGGTTCTTTTTTGTTATTTTCCTTTCTAATTATCGGATTTGATTTTGTACAATCAGCAGGCAATGCAAAAGTCCTTAACTTTGGTAGTAACATTGCAGCACTCATCATGTTTCTATATCTAGATGTTGTCAATTTTTCGTATGGAATTCCCATGGGAATTGCTATGATCTTAGGAGCTTTAGTGGGATCAAACTTTGCAATTAAGAAAGGTGTATCATATGTAAGAATATTGTTTATCGTTGTTACTCTGTTTCTAATCGGAAAAAACATTTTAGATTATATGCATCTTATTTAATTACCTTACCTATTAATATCTTTTCATTTTTGCAAAAATAAAAGCCGCTATTGGGTTATGACAACAATTCGAGAAATAACCCGCCAAAATTAAAAATTTATATAATTAAAGAAGGAACTTATCAGAAAATGAAATAGGTTCCTTCTTTATTGTATAAATAACCTCAAGTTTTCAATTCCGAAAATTCCAACTATTCAAGAGACAATATATCTCTTCTTTCTTGCATAATATTCCTATTCAGACTTAACTGCATCGACAATTAATGAGACAAACCCAAGTTTCCCATCTTGATTGCGATGATCAAAGCGTTTTGATCGATAAATAAAGCCTTCTTTTTCATTCCAGTCGTTAAAATGAAATTCTCCATTTTCATCACAATACTCTAGTACATTTACTTCAAAACCAGCTTCTTCAAACATCGAAGTCATTGTTTTATAGTTATGAACAATTTTATGACTTGCAGCTGGATGATCTAATGGTCCAGGTCCTCCGACTTGTACCCCAGCTTGATAATCTTCATCTGGAAAAAATGCATCTGGTACTGCACAGCGAATATAGCCGCCTGGTTGTAAAAATTCATAACAAACTTTTGCAGCTTCTATTCCCTCTTCATACGTTAAATGCTCCCATACATGTTCTGCTAAGATTGCTTTTATAGAATTTGAAGCAAATTTCTTTGTCCAATCTGCTCTTTTCAATAAATTCAGTTCATCTTCTTGTGTATGTAACCACCCTGGATTATTGTTATATCCTTCTGCTCCAACTACAACTCTTATTTCTTCTTTTACAAACATTATTTCTCCCCCTTTTACATCTTTCGACATAAAGGTTTCTATATACTTTCCTAAACTTCCTTCTAAAAACCAAAAAGCCTTGCACGCTCCTAAGCGTACAAGGCTTTTCCCCTTTAATTTGCTTGTTTTAAATGATCTTGCGAACTTTCATCTTCTTTTAAATGGCTATGTTTTTTAGAATACCCGAAGTATACAATAACCCCTAGTGCAAGCCATCCACCGAAGTATAACCATGTTGTCAATGGTAAGTTAACCATTAAGAATAAACAACATGCAATCGAAATGATTGGTAGTACTGGTACAAGCGGCACCATAAAGCCGCGTTTTAAATTCGGATGTTTTTTGCGAAGAATCAGTACTGCAATACCTACCATTAAAAATGTTAATAATGCTCCAATATTCGCTAAGTTTGACAATTCTTTCAAATCGACAAATCCGGCAATTAAAGCACCTCCGATACCTGTTAACCATGTTGAAAATACCGGTGCTTCTGTTTTTGGATTAATTTTTGCAAATGATTTCGGAAGTAAACCGTCACGGCTCATTGCAAAAAATACACGTGTTGTTGCATAAATGTAAGCAAAAATTACAGCCATGATACCAATTACTGCCCCAATTGAGATAACACCCGCTACTTTATCCTGTCCAACAACTTCTAATACGTGAGACATCGCTTCTGGTACATTTAATTCTTTGTATGGCACCATTCCTGTCATAACAAGACAAACTGCAATATAAATAACTGTACAAATTGCAAGTGAAGCAATAATACCAATCGGTAAATCACGCTGTGGATTTTTTACTTCTTCAGCTGAAGTTGCTAATGCATCAAACCCTAAGAAAGCAAAGAATACCGCAGCTCCCCCAGCGAAAATTCCACTTAAACCATAAGGTGCAAACGGTGTCCAGTTTGCTGGTTTTACATAGAACACACCAACTGCAATAAACAATATAACAATACCGAGTTTAATTAATACCATTGCATTATTTACACGTTTGCTTTCTTTCGTACCACGAGATAGTAACCATGTTAATACTAACGTAATTACAATCGCTGGAAGGTTCACAATTCCGCCATGAGCTGGAATCGTTAACAATTGTTTCGGAATTTCTAATCCGAATCCACTCACTAAATTACTAAAGTAACCTGTCCAACCACCAGCTACTGCTGCTATTGTTACGACATACACTGCCAACAATGTCCATCCCATTAAATGAGCAATAAATTCTCCAATCGTTGCATATGCATACGTATATACACTCCCTGATACAGGTAGTGCTGTGGCAACCTCTGCATAACATAATGCCGCAAAGCCACAAACAATTGCTGCAATCATAAATGAGAAAATAACAGCTGGACCAGCATCTCTTGCTGCAACGATTCCAGTTAATACAAGAACGCCTGTACCGATAATCGCACCAATTCCTAACATTGTTAAGTCAAATGCCCCTAATGTTTTTGTCAAAGTCTTACCTTGACTTTGGCTTAACAATTGTGTCACAGATTTCTTTTTGAATAAGTTGGCCACTCTTCTTACCTCCTTCTAGTAAGAAGAGCTAAGAGGCATTTCTCTTAGCTCTTATCCTGATGCATGAAAATATTGTCCGATATTTAAATTAGCAAGATACTGCTTCTGCTTCTAATAATTCTTTTGCTGCTTTATATTCTACACCATGAGCTTCTGCAACTGCTTCAAATGTTACATAGCCTTCTAATGCGTTAATACCTTTTAATAATGCAGTGTTTTCTAAGCAAGCTTTTTTGTAGCCTTTGTTTGCGATTTGTACTGCATATGGTACTGTAACGTTTGTTAACGCAAGTGTAGATGTGCGTGGAACCGCACCAGGCATGTTTGCAACTGCATAGTGAACTACGCCGTGTTTTTCGTAAGTTGGGTTGTCATGAGTTGTAATACGGTCAGTAGTTTCAAAAATACCGCCTTGGTCGATTGCGATATCAACAACAACAGAACCTGGCTCCATAGATTTGATCATTTCTTCAGTTACAAGTTTTGGTGCTTTTGCTCCTGGAATTAATACTGCACCGATTACAAGATCAGACTCTTTTACAGCTTGTGCAATATTGTAAGGATTAGACATTAAAGTTGCTACTTGATTGCCGAAAATATCATCTAATTGACGAAGACGCTCTGCACTTAAGTCGATAATTGTTACCTCAGCACCTAGACCAACTGCAATTTTAGCAGCATTTGTACCAGCTTGTCCACCACCGATAATTGTTACTTTACCGCGTTTTACCCCTGGAACACCTGCAAGTAAGATACCTTTTCCGCCTTTATTTTTCTCAAGGAATTGTGCACCAAGTTGTGCTGCCATACGACCTGCAACTTCACTCATAGGTGCTAATAATGGTAAAGAACGGTTTTCTAATTGAACTGTTTCGTAAGCGATTGCTACTACTTTATTTTCAATTAATGCTTTTGTTAATTCTGGTTCTGGCGCTAAGTGTAAGTAAGTGAATAACACTAAACCTTCACGGAAATATTTGTATTCGCTCGCAATTGGCTCTTTAACTTTCATTACCATTTCCATAGACCAAGCTTCTTCAGCTGTTTCTACGATTTTTGCTCCTGCTTCTACATATTGCTCATCAGTGAAACCAGAGCCTAATCCTGCACCTTTTTGAATGAATACTTCATGGTTGTTACGAATTAAATGTACAACACCAGCTGGTGTCATAGCTACACGGTTTTCGTTGTTTTTAATTTCTCCAGGTACCCCAATACGCATAATGAAATGCCCCCTTATAATTAACAGAAAAAAGCAATTCTTTTTTCTTTTTATAATAATTAATAACTTATGAATTTATTCTAGCATAACTTCATATTTATGAAAACGCTAACATATTTAAAAAGTAAAAGTCTTTATATTTCGAATAGTGTAAATATAAGGAATTATATTTATTTAAAAAGGGTGCATACTCTCTTTCTCTATTCTACCATTCTATTTTTATTATTCCCAGAAAATGCTCTAAAATAGACAAATATCAGAAGATTAATTTGGATTATATAGGTAAAACTTCAGAAATGGTTCTTTTAAATTCCTGTTTAACACCTTTACAAAAGCTTAGATTACATACTTATTCCTTTATCAGTATAATTCCCGAAACTAAATCAACTACTATGCTCATTACATTCAATTGAACAAAATCGCTTATAAAGCAGAGCATTATCATTGTATCTTTTTACATCAATCCGTGTTTTTAAAAGAATGCCAAGTATAGTTAAGTTACATCATATATAAGCTTCTATACGATTTCGAATAATTTTTTCTTACACCATCTGCATTTTCCGAAATAGTATCAGCTGCAACCTAATTTGGGCAACTGGTGGAGGCTTCACCTTATTAAAAATTAAAGAAAGTAATCAACAACAAAGGCCTACCCCAGTTTGGGATAGGCCTTTGTTGAAATATTAATGACTTGTTCGTTGAATAATCTATAACACAATTCGTTTTTCAGTTTCAGAGTCAAAATAATGAACTTTGTCCATATTCAAAGCTAGATCCATCTCAGATTGACTATACACATCAACTGAGGAGTTAACACGTGCAACGAAGGATTGACCATTGATATTAGAATAAAGATATGTTTCTGATCCCATTAATTCTGACACATCAATCGTTACCGTTATCTTTGTATTATGAGGTGACTCTAAAAGTGTTTTGCCGTAATAAAAATCTTCTGGACGTATACCTATGATAATTTCTTTATTCACATACCCTTTGTTTCGTAAACTCTTCATCTTCTCTTCCGGAACTTCAATTTTCCATTTATCAATCATAACAGCATTTTCTGTTAATGTTCCTTTGAAAAAGTTCATTCCAGGAGAACCGATAAAGCCTCCGACAAATACATTTTCTGGTTTTTCATAAACTTCTTTAGGTGTGCCAACTTGTTGAATGATACCGTCTTTTAGCACAACTAAGCGTGTTGCCATTGTCATCGCTTCTATTTGATCATGCGTAACGTACACAGTTGTTGTTTGCAGTTGTTGGTGTAACTTTGTAATCTCGGCACGCATTTGAACGCGCAGCTTTGCATCTAAGTTTGATAATGGCTCGTCCATTAAGAAAACTTTTGCATTTCGAACAATCGCTCGACCTAATGCAACACGCTGACGTTGTCCACCAGAAAGTGCTTTTGGCTTTCGGTCTAAATATTGCTCAAGTCCAAGGATTTGTGCTGCATGTTTCACACGTTGGTCAATTTCCTCTTTACTATATTTTCTCAGCTTTAAGCCGAACGCCATGTTATCATAAACTGTCATATGTGGATAAAGAGCATAGTTTTGAAAAACCATTGCGATATCTCGATCTTTCGGTGTAACATCATTTACACGCTCTCCATCAATATAAAAGTCTCCCTCTGAAATCTCCTCAAGTCCTGCAATCATACGTAATGTCGTCGATTTCCCACATCCTGAAGGTCCAACCAAAACGATAAATTCTCCATCATTCACTTCTAAATTAAAATCTTTTACGATTGTCACATCATGATCATATTTCTTATAAATATTTTTGAATGATAGCTGAGCCATAATTGCCTCCTATAATTTTAGCTATTTTTAAAGATACTGTTATTGACAATATTGACCACACATTGTTTTATCCTGCTATTCGCGGGCAGTAAGACCCCCACCTCAAGATTGAGAGAAGCGAAGAAGATAGGTGGGGGATAACTGCCCATAAAAGCCCGATTGGTGAGAGCTTTCCATCAGTGGGGGATGAAGAAAACCCCCACTGATGGAAGTTTCACTTTATAAAATTTTGGAAATGTCCTTCATACTGTCTAAAATATAATCCGCTTCGCCTTCTAAATCTTCCTTACTGCTTGCACCCGATAAAACGCCTACTACTTTAATATTGCTATTTCTTGCAAATTTAATGTCTGTTAGTGTATCGCCTACCATTAAAACATCTTCTTCATTCAGTGAAAATTTCTCTTTGAACATATAATAGAAATCACTGTCAGGCTTTGTCTTATGAACACCATCATCTGCGCCTAAAAAGTCTACATAATCATATAATCCTGTCATTTTAAGTGAGTGAACAGCTGCATCAACGTCGTCTGCTGTAACAACCCCTATTACATATTTATGATCTTTTAAATATTTTAAGGTTTCTTTCGCACCTTTCACTTCTGTAAATACGAGATCATCTGCTGTAGAATGTTTTTTAAATAATGCACATACATCATCAATAAAACTCTCTTTATCCACATTTTGATTTTCTAATAACGAAAACCATGCAGCCGCAATAAAGTAATTTGTTTGACAAGCTAGTAAACTCGTACTCTCAAAATCATTATCACCCATACCAATAATCTTAAGGTATTCATTTCGTTTACTTTTTTCATTTGGATACATTTGAAATATATCATCTAGCACACGATGAACAACTTTGTACCATACAGAATCTAGCTGTATGAGTGTTCCATCTTTATCAAAAATAATTCCTTTATTCACCTTCTGGTCCTCCTAAAACTTCATACCATGTTTTTATGCTCTGACGCTTAACGTTATTATGAATAGGATTTATAAACGCTACTAATTCATCATCTTCCCAACCCTCAACTCTAGCATATGCTCCTTCATTTAAAGAAAAGTCAAAGGCTACTTGGCTGCCAAATTCTTTTTCAATCACTTGGCCATTCACAATTAATCTCCACTCGCATGGTTTATCTGTATGAATGCTGTAACGAATATTTCCTTGCGCCTCGTCACCGACATAAATGGTTTTACCTTCATTTTGAATATCTATCTCTAATTTTCTAAATCGAGAAAAATAAATTCTGCCTCTTTGAATAGAATCTTTTAAGTTTTTCATAGATAAGCCATCACATAATACGTACGTTCCTGGGTCACCATAAATCGATGGGTCTTTAGATCCTGGGAATGTTTTAGATGGATGTAAATGAGAATCACTTCCGCCAATCCCCCAAATTTTAAGACCACTTAACCACATTTGATCGAAGAACTTTAAAGCTTCTAAAGTAGATGGCTTGCTCTTTTTATAAGTTGGATCACACATGATTTCCATTGTATGAATATTTTCTAGATCAATATCAACTTGGTTCGTCCAAGGTTTCATAAATGCGTGATTCACACTAATTAAATAGCCTTTTTCTTTTATGAAAGAAAATAGTTCATCCATGCTTTTAGCGTTCAGCGATTCATCTAAATACTCTGTGAAGTTAACATATTCTTTCATCCCGAACACATTGTAATGACCGTAAGGAGTTGTCAGTTCCATCGATGGTATGATCAATGTGCTTCCTTTTTGATAAGATGGCATAACAATATTGTGTTCCGTTGCATATAAGAAATCTAACTCTTGTTTTTCACATACGCTCATTGCCAGCTCGTCATCCATCTCACCATCTGTTAAATCTGTGTGGACGTGAAAATCTCCTTTGTACCAACGATGCTCTTCATTCATTACCTTTTCAAAATTGTATTCATCAATAAAGACATTTTCCTTGCAAAAATGCTCTCGATCATATTCTCGTTCTACCTCATCATTCACCAATATATTTACCTGATAGTCCAGTTTTCTTCCGGTAAACTTTAGTGCTTTATCTGCACAATGAGGGGTATATACTACTTCTAATTCCCAATTACCAGATGGTATTTCCCCTCCAACGCACCCAGCTGAACAAAACTTCGGATTTTTTGCAACAACCAGTTTTTCGTCAACAATTGGCGTTTGATACTGTATACGCACATAACCTTTAGGATCTCTCAAGATTAGTAAAAGCGGAATTTTTCGGCCGACCCCTTGATCGATAGTTAATGTAAAGTTAGCAATGTCAGTTGAATCCATTTGGAAACAATGTTTATTTTTTATAAATGGAGAAAGAGTCATGGCACCTTTCATTTCAATCATGATTCCCACACCCTTTTTTTATTTTTACTTACTAAAATATAGAGGAGAGGTACCTCTTTGATTCAAAAGCACCTCTCTGTTCTCTACAAACTAATTCATGGAAATTTTATTTCTGCTTTTTCAGAACTTTATCTAATTCTTCCTGCGCAACTTTAGCTGCTTCATCTAATGCTTGTTTTGCAGGCACTCCTTCAATTTCTACTTTATCCTTAGCTACATTTAATGCGTCATTGATTTTACCGCCTGTTGGATCCACAAATGGCGCAACTCCATTTTTATTAGCTTGCTCTAATGGAACTAATGCTTGTGGTTGTTTTTTAACAAATTCAGCATAAGGACCATAGTCTGTTACACTGTTACGAACAGGGATATAACCTGTTGCCATTGACCATTCAGCCGTTTGCTTAGTGCTTGTAGCAAATTTCATAAAGTCATATGCACCTTTTGCTACTTCTGGATCAACATTTCTCGTTAATGTTAATAAATACGTTTCTAATTTTGGTGCTGGTTTATTATTACCCCAAGCTGGTTGCGGTAATGCTCCAAATGTGTCAAGACGTTCTTGCTCAGTCATTCCTTTGCCTAACGATTTAAAAACAAATCCTTGGTCACCAGATGAGCCTGTAAATCCTAACGTTCTACCTTCAACTAAATCGATGATTGTTTTATCCCAATATTCCCATCCAGTTCCACCTGAATTAATCTTCATAATTTTATCTTGGTGAAGCCATGTACGGAATTTTTCCCATACTGTAACCCAAGTGTCGTCGTTAATTAATACTTTTTTACCATCTTCACTTAATACATTTCCGCCAGCACTGCGAACCGCGTCAATTAAGTTTGACGTACCCCACATTGGCATCCAACCTGCGTATGTGACATTTCCATTTGCGTCACGTTTTGCTACTTTTTTCGCTACTTTTTCTACGCCTTCCCATGTCTTTAAATCGTCAGGTGTAAAGCCATTTTCCGCTAACACTTTTTTATTGTAATAAAAAATTTGAGTTGTACCGTAAAAAGGAACCCCATATAATTTCCCATCAATTGTCGCTTGATTCATAAAACCTTTTCCGTAATCTTCTTTGTTAAATTGCTTATCATCTTTAACATATTCATCTAAAGGTACAATTAACTTTTTCTTAGCATATTCTTGAGCAACGTCTGAACCTAACAATGCAATTGCCTCTTGGTTATTCGCTGCAAATCCACTTTGAAGCTTTTGATAAGACTCATCGTAGTTACCTGCTTTTGTTGTTTTCACTACATATTTGTCTTGACTTTTATTGTATTCCTCGACAATCTTGTCTACTTTGTCTGCAAGTGAACCACCTACACCATTAATAAACGGAACAACAATCTTATCTCCTTCTTTACTTACTTTGACAGTACTTCCTGTTCCACCTGAACAGCCTGCAAGTGCACCAACAAATAAGGACAAAACTGTTAAAAGCATTAATAATTTTCTCATCCCGAATGTCTCCTTTAATGTTTAGTTAGCCTTTTATTCCTGAATCAGTAACGCCTGAGAGGAACCATTTTTGTAAAACTAAAAATACGATTAAGAGCGGCACTGTGGCGATTGTACTTGCAACCATAATGTGCGACCAATCTCGGCCTAAAGAACTATTAATGAAATAATCAGCAATTCCGTTAGTAATTAATTTTTTGTGGCCATCATTCAATATAAGAGCTGGCCAAATATAGTTATTATAATTACCAATAAATGTAACTAAACCTAATGTTACAAATGATGATCGCGTCATCGGAAAAATAATCTTCCAAAGAATACGCCAATCACTTGCTCCATCAATTTTGGCTGCTTCTACTGTTTCATAACCAACCTTGTGGAATGATTGTTTTAAATAGAAAATACCGAATACACTAACAGCCATAGTAATCATGTATCCAAAGTGTGAATTAAGTAAGCCCATTTTTCCTAACATCACATATACCGGAACATAAGATACAGCTCCAGGAATCATGTACGTTGCCATGACAACACTAAATGTCAAGTTCTTCCCTTTGAACTTATAAAATGCCAACATATAAGCAAAGAGTGCAGACGAAACAAGTACATATATCGTGATAAGGAAAGAGGTATAAAAACTATTAAATATATACGTGCCAAACGGAAGAGTGTCTAATACTTGACGATAATTTTCCCAGTGAAATTGCGTAGGCCAAAAACCTCCTTGTAATACTTCACTGGATGTTTTAAACGAACCAAGTACCATCCATATGAATGGAAAGACAAACACAATACTTGATAAAGTCAAAAAGATATGCTTTAGAATTAATGGCTTCTTTTTCGTATCATTCATCTTAATAGTTCACCCACTTGTCACCTACTATCTTGTTTATAACGGATAGCAGAATTGTAATGATTAATATAATAAATGCGATTGCCGTTGCAGACCCCATATCGAACTGTTCAAACGCTTGTTGGAAGAATAAATAAAGTAACGTTCGTGTCGAACCGCTCGGTCCACCTTGTGTTAAAATTTTAATTTGATCATAAGCCTGCACCGAAGTAATTATATTGACAACAACTAAGAAGAATGTTGTTGGTGAAACCATCGGTAGTGTTACATATCGAAATTTCTGCCATGCATTTGCTCCATCAATACTAGCAGCTTCATACAAGCTATCTGGTACTTTCTCTAGTGCACCGATATAGAAAAGCATCGTCCATCCAACTAGTTTCCATACCGTTACAATAATGACCGCTAGCATCGCTGTATGACTACTCTTTAGCCAGTCCAAACCCGGTATCCCGAAAAATTCTAGCACCTTATTGATAGCTCCAAATTGAGGTTCATATAGAAGTGACCATACAATGGATACAGCTACCGTTGGCGTTACCCAAGGTGAAAAAATCATTAATTGATAAATTGCAGAACCTCTGAACTTCTTTCGGAAGAATAATGCTAAACCTAAACCTAATACAATCGTTGGAACGACTGTCCCAATTCCAAAATAAAGAGTATTTAACAATGCCTGTATAAAAGAATCCTGCGTAAACAAATTAATATAGTTATTTAAACCAACAAAATTAAAGCCATTGGTCATGAAATCCCAGTCTGTAAAACTAATACCCAAACTAATGAAATTCGGAATGATCCAAAACAATATTAGAGGTATTCCAACCGGTAATAAAAAGAACACAGCTTTTGATAATTTTATTTGCATTCTCGCACCTCCTAATTCATATTGTACGGGCACATTATTAATGCAATGTTGTTATTATGTTAACGAATTGTAAAATCAACATAATAACAAAACAAAACAATATATTTACAAAAAACATAACAAAAAAGACTATTTCTCATTAAGAAATAGTCTACTTTAAAATGTTCTTTCTATACTGTTATTACTTCAATACCTTTACTTAATAGGGCATTTTGCCATCTTTCATCGAGCTTAGCATTTGTATACAGCGCATCGATATCCTCAAAATTTCCACTTTTATAAAACTTTGTTAAATTAAACTTTGTCTCATCTATCATCATCACAACTTGTTTTGCGTTTTTCTTTAATTGCTGGAAAACTTGCGCGTCCTCAATATACGAACACGTCAGTTCCTTTTCTAAAGAAATTCCATCACATGAAGCAAATAATTTATTAACAGTAAATTGGTCAAGATAGTTTAACATCATTTCTCCAGACAATGCTAATGAATTTGAGTTTAACATTCCACCAAATACTATTAATTTGCAATCAAATGAATCATACTGTTCTTTCAGCTCGATAACCTTATTAACAGCAGGTATCGAGTTTGTTAGAATCGTCAAATTCTTTTTATCATGTATGAAATCTAAAATTTGCATCGTGGTTGTCCCAATTTCAATTGCAATAATATCATTATCTTCTACTAATTTACTTGCTTCCATAGCAATTTTTCGTTTTTCTTCAATATTCTCAGATCGACGCTTATCAAAATAGAATTCAATGGTATGATCTTTTTTCTTAACTGCACCACCATGTATTTTCGTAAGCTTACCTTCCTTATGCATCATATCTAAATCTCTTCGAATTGTTTCTGTGGTAACATTTAGCGCTTTAGCTAAATCATTTACCATTACCCGATTGTATTTTTCTAACTCATCAAGTATGTATTTTCTTCGTTCAAATTGTGTATAAGATTTCATCCAATTCACACCTCTTTGTATTACACAAAATATACATATTTCTAAAAATGCTTATAAAGACTAGAATAATACCTTTAGAATGACACTATCTATAATGGTACACAGTAGCGTTATATGAATATATTTCCTATTCATCCCGCTATTCGTGAGCAGTAAGACCCTCACTGATGGAAGTTTCACTTTATCAAGTGTTTTCGCGAAGAAACGTATGAAAACTTCACTTCGCTTATTATCTTTAATAGATAAACAAACAACCCCTTATAATTAAGATGGGTAATCCTATCCAAATTTCTAATTATAAGGAAACTCACACGGACAAGGATAACATAAATGCTACAATAAATGAACTACTAGAAGTATTAGGTAAAAAACCTTTTTCTAGATTCTTCTTGATTATGAATGTCGACAAATATGTTAAAAGGCTAACAGCATACCAGTTTCTTCAATATATAATAACTATTTTCGAAATATATGTATCACTGTATCCCGCTATTCGCGAGTAGTAAGATCCCCACCTTAAGATTGAGAGACAAGCATTGTCCAGCTCTAGCGGCTAGAATCTCCGGTCGTTTCGCCCCCCTCGGACGTCCTGCGATTCTGGGCAAGCCGCTTTCGCTTTTCTACAGAAGGTAGGTGAGGGATGAAAAAACCCCCACTGATGGAAGTTTCACTTTATAATTTTCGTATAATCGCTCCAACTATTCACATCATAAAAAAAGGCTGCTTCTTCATACGATATCGTTATGCCCTTTACAAATGATTCTTGAAAAATAGTACGCGCTCCTTGATCACCTTTTAATGTTTGCAAATAAGGAAATATTTTCTTTGCAAACAAAACAGGCGGTCTTACAATTCCGCGATACTTTGCTGCTACATAATAGACCGTTTCATTTTGTTTATAACAATCTATTAATTCATTAATTAGCTCTGTTTTAATAAAGGGTTGATCAGCCAGTAAGACAACAATTCCATCCGCTTTCATACGCATTGCCTTTTTAACACCGCAGCGAAGTGAATATGATTGTCCTTGACTAGAATGGGAACAAGAAAGAATGTGCACGTTCTCGTATCGTAATGATTGTGAAACCCAACTCGCATCATTTGTGATAATAATAATATCGGAGAGATTTGAGGACAAAGCGGTTTTGAGGGCTGCATTACCTAGTGGTTCATTATGTAAAGGAAGAGAAAGTTTATGTATTCCCGGTCCCATTCGTCTACTATTTCCAGCCGCCAAGTATACACCAATGATTTTCATATCACTTCCCCCGCAACTGCCCGATGATTTCAGCCATGATACTAATGGCAATTTCACTTGGACCTTGTGCACCAATTAAAATGCCAACAGGAAAATGGAGGTGATGAGGGATTGGTTTACCTTCTAATAAGCGCTCTGTACGATGACGCGGTCCTAAAATGCCTATATAACGAACATTTTGTTCTAACAAGAGAGATAATAATTGTCGATCTTTTTCAAAGTGATGCGTCATAATTACAAGAAAATCACTTGGATGGAATAAAAGGTTTTGTATCATTTCCACTGGAAAACCAACCACACATGCATCAGCATTTGGAAATTGATCCGTATTACATAAGGCCTCCCGCCAATCACAAACTGTTACAAAGAAACTCGTTTCCTTTGCAAACTGAACGAGTGGCTTTGCATCTTCTCCTGCGCCAAAAATAAAAAGGCGGGGCTTTGGTATAAAATGTTGGCTATAATATTCATCTTGTAAACCATTTTTCAAGTAAGTTGCCTGCGGAAGAGATCCTTCCCAATTCCCACGCGTATTACCATTGTTATATATAAGCGCAGTTTGCTCTAAGGAAAGGTTTTTCACCATCCAAGCGGAGGAACCATTTGCAAGGTGAATATATAAATCTTGTAAAATCCCTTTATAGGTATCATCTATATGCTCCACTAATACATGAATAATACCATTACACCCTACTCCCCAGGACAAATCATCTTCTGCTTTCGTATTAAATGTATGAATCGCCCAAGTATTATGCTCCATAACATCTGCAGCATAGTAGGAAAGTTCTTCTTCTATACACCCTGCACTTAGCATTCCCACTTTTGTACCATCTTCTTGAAAAAGCATCATCGTTCCTTCTTTTCTATATGCTGATCCTTCAACATGAATAATCGTCGCTAATGCACAACGTTTTTCACAACATAACAACGCTTCTAATACGTCATATGTGGAAGCCATTATGAATCCCCCCGCTGCCTTTGTAACACAGACTTTACAGCTTCTTCAATTTCTTGATAACTCGTGCAGCGGCAAATATTAGAACTTAACCATTCTTCAATGGTTCGATCATCTGCATCAGGCCTTTGTGTAACAAGCCCGTGGCAATTCATAATAAATCCTGGTGTACAGTACCCGCATTGAAAAGCCCATTTTTCTTCAAAGGCTCGTTGAATGGGTGCCCCTTGTAATCCTTCAATCGTTGTAATTTGCTTTCCAACCGCTTCAACAGCTAACATAATACAAGACTTAATTGTTACTCCTTCAACAAGAACTGTACAAGCACCGCAGTCACCATTTTCACAGCCAGGCTTTGCTCCTGTTAAATCAAGTTCGTGACGTAATATATGTAGTAGAGTATCAGCCATTCTGCCAACTACTTCTCGTCTTTCTCCATTTACATGAAGAATCATTTGCACATTTCTCATGACTCTCCCACCCCTTCAAGCTTAATCAGCATATCGTGAAGTACATATTGAAATACAAAAGTCCGATAAGCACACGAGCCTCTTATGTCATCTAATACAGGAGCAGGAATATGAGTTAGAGCCCGTTCAATTCTTTTCTCGAATGGAATATGCTTATTATTTAAATCAGCTTCCATTATAAGTGAACGAAACGGAAATGCGCATAAACCGCTGCACGCCATCCGAATTTCGTCGCCATATTTTATCGCTGCAACTGTCACAAGGGGATAATCAATTTTTTCTAGTTGGCGCTTTTTCACACTATAATACGGCGCTGTCACATACCGCCGCTCTGTAATCATTTGTACAAGAAACTCACCCTTTTGTAATTGTAGTTTTTCCACAAAAGCTTGATGAGCAGGTACATACCGAATCCCCTCTATCCCTGCAATGACAAATGTACTATCAGCTAGTAAAAAAGGCAGCACTGCCTCCTTATATCTAATCCTTCCCGCAACATTTCCACCAATCGTAATTTGATTTCTTGCTGTGCGATCTGCAGCTCGGCCAGCAGTTTCACCAAGAAGCGGAAAGACTTGCGCTTCTTGAACACTTGTTATCGTCAATGTTGCACCAAGAAAAAGTTGGTCATCCTTCCATTCACAAACATTACATTCCGGAATACCTTTTATATCAATCACAGCCTTTGTTCTAATCCGCTGCGAACGTCCCAACGTAATAATTTCTGTGCCGCCTCCATAGTAGAGCGGCTTCTTTCCCTCTTTATCTAGCTGGTGAAATAACTGAATTGCTTCTTGAATAGAATTCGGACGATAATACTCAAAATCAAATGGTATCATTCAATCCCATCCTTTTTTTGCGTCTCTTTCCAAATTAATTCTGGAGTAAGCGGTAAGTTTCGCAATGAAATACCAGCCGCAATTGAAAGACTATTCGCTAAAGCTGCCGGCATGCCAATAATTCCATGCTCCCCAAGTCCTCTAGAACCAAATGCAGCTTGCTCATGCGGTACTTCTACAAAGTCCACTATATACTTTGGCTGTTGGCCGTAATGGATGACTTTATAAGAACGAAACTGATGATTCAAGTTCCTTTCTTTTGCATCATAGTGAAATGTTTCTCGCGTTGCAAAACTTAGCCCCATACTCATGGCTCCCATAATTTGTGTCTCTGCTCCCTTTTTATTTAAAATTGTTCCAGCATCTGCAACTGTTACAGCATTCAACAATCGGTATGTATAGTCTTTAGGATTAAATTCCACTTCTACTGCTTGCGCTCCTACTCCCCATTCAGGTCCTTGTCTGCCTTTCCCTGTCTCATAATCAATTTCTGTAAGTCCCTCAGATACGTAACTACCTCTCCCCACCACTTCAGTTCCTTTTACATTTCCATTTGAATCTACATATCCAAACACAATTTTCGAAAAAGGTACATACATAGTCGGATTCATTTTGACATAGACTTGTTTTCCTGCAATCTCTAATTCTTCCGCGGGGTGTCCAAGTAAATTTGAAGCCGTTTGTCGCAACTGTCTCATTGCATCTTCTGCAGCCATTACAACCGAATTTCCAACAAGGAGTGTCGTTCGACTCGCTGCTGTTTTCCAATGTTTTGGAGAAACTTGTGTATTTACCTCCATCATTACATGTACATCATCAGTATTCATGTTCATTTTCTCTGCAACCATTTGTGTGAGCACCGTTTTTGTTCCCTGCCCAATTTCAACAGCGCCGCAATTAATATTGACACTGCCATCACCGTTAAAGGTTAACACAGCACCTGCTCCGGCATTACTTGGTGTAGTCGAATTTTTCCAGAAGCAGCTGATCCCTTTTGCACGTACCATGCCATTAGATAGAGTAACTTTATTTCCCTCTTCCCAATTTATAAGCGATTTTAATTTTTGTAGGCAAGCTGTCACATCTCCCGTATTACTTGATGTGACAGGCACTTGTGTCGGTGTTGTATCTCCTGGTCTAATCGCATTTTTCAGGCGAAACTTAAGCGGACACATTCCTAATTTCTGAGCAAGCATATCAATCGTTCGTTCCATTACAAATGTATACTCCGAATGCCCAAAACCTCTAAACGACGTTGCATATGTATGGTTCGTATACATAGCAAGCGAATCACACCAAACATTCTCAATAGCATATGGGCCTGTGCAGTCCAGTCCAGCCGCCTGACTCATTTTTACTGCCCGACCAGCATAAGCACCGCCGTCAAATAAATACAAAATTTCTGCTGCTTGCAGCTTTCCATCTTTTGTGCATCCAAGCTTTACTTTTGCTTGTAAACCGATATGAACAGGAGACGTTATAAAATCTTCTTCCCTACTATTTCGAAGAGTAACTCGTCTTCCCCCTACTGCTTTTGAAGCAAGATATGCTAAATATTCAAGTTGTACCGCTGTTTTTCCGCCATATGCGCCTCCAACTAACGGTACATATACAATGACTTTTCCTTCATCAATTTGAAACGATTTACTTAACTGCCTCTTTATTTCAAAAGGAGCCTGCGAAGTAGAATGAACAATAACATCTCCATTAGGCTTAATTTCTACCCTAGCACACCGTGTTTCCATTGCCACATGATCGGATTGCCGAAAAGAAAATGTTTCTTCAACAATCGCATCACTGTCAGTAAATCCTTTTTGAATATCACCTTTACGGATTTTCGTCCGATTTGCGATATTTGTATGCGGCTTTGGGTATACTTTGTCTTCTAATTCATATTGTTCCACATGTTCATGTACTAATATGTTTGATTCATTATAGGCTTGCAAAGGCGAACGAATAGCCGGAAGCTCTTCATATATCACACGAATTCGTGTTGCTGCCTCTCTTGCAATCGCTTCATTATCCGCTACAACAAGCGCAACAGGTTCACCAAAGTATCGTACTTTCTCAAAGGCTAACGGAGGACGATCAACGATGCTTGAACCGACAAGAATAGGATAATCAGCTCCTGTTATCACAGCATGTACGCCTTGTACTTTCTTCGCTTCACGAATATCTATACTCTTAATGTAAGCATGTGCATATGTACTCGTAAGAAGTTTCGCATATAGCGTACCAACCTCTATTTCATCATTAATATACTTCGCTCTTCCCGTTACCTTATCAGCACTTTCTTTTCGCTTAACACTTTTTCCAATGATACGATACCGTTCCATTCCCGGCCTCCTTTGTTGTACTCTTCTACCATCCTATTTACACTACTAACAATTTAGTACAGATCTCTCTATACAAAAAATAGGCTACTAGTATTTAGCTAGCAGCCTATTTTTCTTATTAGTTCTTCTTTTCTAGTTCTTGACCAAATGCTTTCAAAAAATTAAATCCAAATGTAATTGCTCGATTTATATCTGGATCTCGTAATACTTTAAAGAAATCCATCACACTTGTTTTCTGGCCTTTTTTTAATTCATCTGTTGCATATTGTAAACCTGTAACTAAACTAGATGTTACTTGCTTGGTCACTTCTGGGTCTACTGAAGATAGCGCTTCTCCTGCACCCATCATATTATTTAATGCATTTTTCACTGGTTCACGGTTTAGTTGTTCAATTGCAATTTTCGAAACATCTTCTTTCGCTGCCAGCAAGCTCACAGCTGCATCAAGTATACCTGCTTTTTGAAGCTGCGCTAACAAATGAATTGTTTCTTCAATTGCCTCTTGATTCTCTCCTACTTGTTGTAATAACTCTTCAGATAGTTGTTGTTTCTTTTGTTCCTCTGTTAAAACTGTTTTTTGAATCATCGTAATTTCTTTTGCCACAGTGCTCCCCCCTAGTTTTCATCCACAAGTGATACATATTGTTTTCGTTGCCATTTCTTTTCTACTTCAACACCATTTTGCGGATGACGTTTTTTATTTCGCGGATTGGAAGCAGGCAGCGGACGATTTCCTTTTTCACGCAGCACACGCATTTTTACACGTGTTTGTTTATATGCCGGTGTACATGTATAAAGATCAGTCGCCGTTCCTGTTAAAATATTAATTGCTTCTTCATTTACTGTTGCATGCATTGGCAAATATAGTTCATTTCCAGTTACACGATCTGTAATAAGTGCTGGAACTTTTATTTTTCCAAACGGTGATGCAAGTTCTACGAGACCTCCATCTTTCACATTTCGCTGCGCTGCAAGCTCTGGTGAAATTTCAACAAACACCTCTGACATTTTAGATAAAATACCTGCTGATTTTTTTGTCATATTCCCTTCATGGAAGTGCTCTAACATTCGGCCATTATTTAATAATAAATCATATTCTTCTGGCGCCTCGACTGGCGGTATCCATTCATTAAGTGATAGGCGTGCCTTTTTATCAGGAAAATTAAATCCATCTACATATAATAATGGTGTATCACTTCCATCATGACTACCCCAGCACAAGCTATTCCATCCTTCTAAACGGTCATATGTTGCCTGTGAATATAACGGCGCAAGTGATGCGATTTCATCCATAATTTCGCTTGGATGTTCATAATTCCAATTTGCGCCCAAAGCACGAGCTACCTTTTGAAGAATCCACCAGTCTGGTTTCGAATCACCAAGCGGCGGCATTACTTCGTATAAACGTTGAATGCGGCGTTCTGTATTCGTGAATGTGCCTTCTTTTTCTAAACTTGGTGCCGCTGGTAAAATTACATCTGCAAAACGAGCTGTTTTTGTTAAAAACATGTCTTGTACAACAAGGAAATCAAGATTTCCTAAAATGTGCTGCACATGATTAGCATTAGAGTCGACTAATGCCATTTCTTCTCCCATGACATACATGCCACGTAATTTCCCTGCTTCAGCAGCAATCAGCATCGCAATATTATTTAATCCTGGTTCTTTCGGAATAGATACGCCGTATGCACTTTCAAATTTTGCGCGCAGTGCATCATCCGATATTGCTTGATATCCAGGCAGCCAGTTTGGTAATGTTGCCATGTCACAAGCACCTTGTACGTTATTATGCCCGCGAAGCGGATATGCTCCAGCACCCGGACGACGGTAGTTACCTGTTACAAGCAATAAGTTTGAGATGGCAGCAGACGTAGTACTTCCACCTGTATTCTGCGTTACACCCATGCCCCAAAGTACACATGTACCATCTGCATCACGAATCATTTTTGCCATTTCTTTTAATGTATCTTTGGAAATGCCTGTGATACTTTCTGTATAATCAAGCGTATACTTCTCTAACATTGTTTTATATTCATCAAAATTCTTCACGTTTTCAGCCAAAAATGCTTTATCATGCCAATCTTGATCGATCATATATTTCGTTACACCTGCAAGCCAAACATAGTCTGTACCTTGACTCGGGTGAACAAATAAATCGGCACGCTCTGCCATTTCATGTTTACGTAAATCAGCCACAATTAATTTTTGATCATGTAGTTTATGTGCACGTTTCACACGCGTCGCGAGAACGGGATGACCTTCCGTTGGGTTTGCACCAACAATAATAACAAGTCCAGCCTCTGCGATATCTTTAATTGTCCCTGCGTCACCACCCATGCCTACAGTTTTAAATAGACCATCTGTTGCTGGTGATTGACAGTAACGGGAACAGTTATCCACGTTATTTGTTCCGTATACTTGGCGCGCAAGCTTTTGCATTAAATAGTTCTCTTCATTTGTTACTTTAGAAGAAGAAATAAAACCAAAAGCATCACTGCCGTATTGATTTTTAATATGACTCATATTTGATGCAACAACTTCCATTGCTTCTTCCCAAGTTGCTTCAACAAACATGTCTCCTGTACGGATAAGCGGCTTTGTAATACGTTCTTCACTATTTACAAAATCCCATCCAAATTTTCCTTTTACACACGTTGAAATCCCGTTTACTGGTGCATCTGATACAGGCTGTACTTTTAAAATTTGACGATCTTTCGTCCATACTTCAAATGAACATCCTACACCGCAAAACGTACAAACAGTTTTCGTTTTATTTATTTTCGTTTTACGCATTGCTGCCTCTACTTCCGAAACAGCTAAAATACTACTATAACCAGGTTCTACATCCTTAACAAAATCAATCATTGGATTTAAAACATCTTGTTTAAGACCTGTCATAAAGCCAGCTTCCCCAAGCATCGACTTTTCCATTAAAGCATTACATGGACAAACCGTTACACATTGACCACAACTTACACAAGACGAATCATTAATCGATACGCCATTATCCCAAATTACACGCGGCCGATCTAAATTCCAATCAATTGATAAGGTTTCATTTACTTGTAAGTTTTGACACACTTCTACACATTGACCACATGCAATACACTGATTTGGATCATAACGATAAAACGGATGAGACATATCCACTTCCGAAGCGCTCACTTTCGGTTCGTACGGATACTTCTGCTCTTCAATTCCCATCATATGCACTGTGTTATGTACTTTGCAATTCCCGTTATTATTATCACAAACAGTACAATATAATAAATGATTCTCCAGTAACCGATCCATCGCTTCTGTTTGTGCCTCAATCGCTCGCTTTGATTTTCTTTCAATATGCATACCGTCTTCAAGTGCTGTCGAACAAGCACGCATCAACTTCCCATTTACTTCAACAATACATGTATCACATGTCTGAATTGGATCTACTTCTGGTACGTGGCAAATTTGCGGATGCTCAAGCTTTCTTTCGTTTAATAACTGTAATATCGTTTTCTTACCAGATGAAATATACTCTGCGCCATCAACAGTTACACGAATTATGTGTTCTGACATCTTTACCCTCTCCTTATGGCCAACCGTCCAACACGTTTCAAACACGCTTTTGAATGCGTTTTCAAAACAGCGTTGCTATACGCTCTTTTTTTCAAAAACACGAAAACCAGTTCTAAGAAGTTCCTATCTTGATGTATAAAAAGCTTACAATGAATGTATATTACTACGATTCTATTATATCGTAGAACACAAATAATCACCAAGGAATGTAGTAAAAGTACAAACTGGATGCTTTTCATTTTCTATTGTTTTATGATGAAAATGGGAGAATAATTGATAAAGGGGAAATTTATATGGAGTCTGTTCAAAGTACATATCCAATGATTCAGTACCGAAATGGTACATTTCATCAAAAAGATGACGAAATTGTAACAGAATATCCACTTACAATTAAACTAAATGGTGAAGAATATGTAACAATTGTCTGTACGCCTGATCATATTGAAGATATGGTCGTTGGCTTCTTAATATCAGAAGGTATTATTCCTTCCTATGAACACATTGAACAATTATGGATCCAAAAAGAAAAAGGATTTGCTCATGTAACAACATCGCAAACAAATCCACTATATCAAACTTGCTATAACAAACGGTATGTTACATCTTGCTGTGGGAAAAGCAGACAAGGCTTTGTATTTGTCAATGATGCTGCAAAAGCAAAAACAATGCACGATATTCATATTACACTCAAGCCCGAAGATTGCTTTCGTTTAATGAAAGATTTACAACAATCCTCCTCTACTTTCAGACAAACAGGCGGTGTACATAACACCGCCTTATGTGATGCAACGCAAATTCTTATTTCACGAATGGATATTGGACGCCACAATGCTTTGGACAAAATTTACGGTTATTGCTTACAAAACAATATTCCAATAACCGGAAAAGTAATTGCCTTTAGCGGCCGCATTTCATCAGAAATTCTACTTAAAGTGGCAAAAATCGGCTGTGAAATTGTCCTATCAAAATCAGCCCCGACAAAATTAGCTCTAGAACTTGCTCATGATTTAGGAATTACTGTCGTTGGCTTTATTCGTGGTGATTCTTGCAATATTTACACACATCCAAAACGAATCGAAGGATTTATAAAGTGAAATTCCCATAAGTAGGTGGGTTTCCTACTTATGGTCACCCCTCACCAATCGGGCTCTTACAGACGGTTTGTTATTACTCCGTAGCTAAGCATCTTACCGAATGTTAGAGCGGGATAAAGTGAAACTTCCATATAAAAAGCTAAAAAGGTTTCTCACATGAGAAACCTTTTTAGTTATAAAAATGTAACATATATAACTGTTGAATAGTTAATAAAGTTAATATATAATTTTATTACATAAAACCATTACATTAGGAGGTTGCTTGTATGAACATTCGTGTCTTAACAAAAGAAGATGCAAGTATATATTTACAGCTTGGCGTAGAAGGGTTAACTCAAAACCCAGAAGCATTTAGTTCCTCTTATGAAGATGTTATGAAACAAGAAGATCCTGTTGCTGCGATGGCAAAGCGATTAGATAATCCTGAAAAATTTACAATAGGCGCTTTTAAAGACGATGAATTAATTGGCATTGCCACACTTGAAATTAAACCTTTTATTAAACAAGAGCATAAAGCAAAAATTGGCTCTGTGTATGTTTCTCCGAAGGCACGTGGTCTTGGTGCTGGAAGAGCGTTAATTGAAACAATCATTGAAAATGCACCCAGATTAGATATAGAACAAATCATGCTTGATGTTGTTGTCGGAAATGAAACGGCAAAGAAACTATACGAATCACTTGGTTTCCAAACATATGGCGTAGAAGAACGTGGTTTAAAATATAACGGACAATATTGGGATGAAGAGCATATGGTTTTATTTTTAAACGCTTAGTGATTTTTTACACATAAAAGATCACTAAAAAAGCCTCGCACAATGCGTGCGAGGCTTCTTATTTTTATCCCGTTCTAACAACAGGCGGGTGTGTAATACAAAATCATCTATAAGAGCCATTGGCTCAGTTCATTATCAGTGAGGAAACTCTTCATTGATAAAAGCTTTTCTTTCTAATAATCCAAGTACCTTCCTAGCACAAACAACAACAATCATCGTTCCTGCTTTTCAAGGAATCCTTCTTTTTGTTCACTATGTAAATTCCCTTTATAAAAAAAAGGTGAGATAGAAATTTTTCTTATCCGATGCGAGGTGAATACGAAAAATGTTTTCTATCTCACTTACACAATAGAATGGAATTTGTCATTTTGAAAAACAAAATGACAAGACGTTATGTCGCAACATAGGGTATTTTTTGTGCTGCTACACCCTCATTATAAAAGAAAGATTTGCAAAAGTAGTGCATTTTTTATGGCAATTGTCCTTTTCTTTATAATATAAACAGTGTTTTTTAGAAAGTTCATGTAAAATATATAAGGGAAACTTTTGACAATGAGGACCTGATCTTACCTATCTTCTTCGCTCTTCTCTTAATCTTGAGATGGAGGCTTACTGCTCGCGAATAGCGGGATAAAGTGAAACTTCCTTTTGGAGCGCTTTTCTCCAAAAGGTTAGCCCTCACCAATCGGGCTTTTACGGGCTATCTTCCTTGTTCCTCTTTGAATCTTGAGGTGGGGGTCTTATTGCCCGTTAATAGCGGGATAAATACTGGAAACTTGAGGTGTACATCGTTATGGCAAAACTATTATTAGTAGATGATGAAGAACGCATGCTGCGCTTATTAGATTTATTTTTAAGTCCGCGCGGGCATTTTTGCATGAAGGCAACTTCAGGACTAGAAGCACTTGAACTCGTTCAACAAAAAGAATTTGATCTTATCTTATTAGACGTGATGATGCCAGAAATGGACGGTTGGGAGACTTGCTTTCAAATTCGGCAAATAAGTAACGTCCCTATTATTATGCTAACTGCACGTAATCAAAATTATGACATGGTAAAAGGTCTCACCTTAGGTGCTGATGACTATATTACAAAACCGTTTGATGAGCAAGTATTAATTGCTCGTATTGAAGCTGTACTGCGTCGTACGAAAAAGGAAGGGTTCGTAAGCTTTAACGGAATTGATTGGGATAAAACGAGGCATACCGTAACTGTCTATGATGAAAAACTCGCTCTTACACCAATTGAATTTTCATTACTTGGACTCTTTTTGCAAAATATAAACCGTGCTTATAGCCGTGATGAACTTATCGAAAAAATATGGGGATTTCAAACAGATATTGAATATCGTACCGTTGATTCTCACATTCGTAATATACGCGAAAAGCTTCGAAAAGTAGGATTCCCTATTGAAGATTATCTAGAAACTGTTTATAAAATCGGTTACAAATGGAAAGGTAACTAATCGTAAAGATAAAGTGAAACTTCCATAAGTAGGTGAGTTTCCTACTTATGGTAAGCCCTCACCAATCGGGCTCTTACAGTCGGTTTGGTATTACCTCGTAGCTAAGCATCTTACCGACTGTTAGAGCGGGATAAAGTGAAACTTCCGCTAGTGAAGAAATTTTATTTGAACCACTCGGGCATACGCCAGCAGTTTTTCTTCTATCGAATTTCGTTGTTTCTTCAGAACTTTGCGGTGGGAGTCTTACTGCCTGTTAGTACAGGAAAAAGGTTGTGAATCATAATGAATAAACTTTCTATAAAGCTTGGTACATACTTTTTATTATTATCTCTTTGCATTGAATCCGTATTATTTGTATCCTTTCATACAACACTGGCGCAAATGCGTGTAAATGAAGAAACTACGGCCTTATTGGCAAAAGGAAATTGGTATCGTGATATTATTGAAAAACGCTATAGCGAACGAGCCATTGAACGTGTGGCGGCGATGGAATCTAACGCCCCTTCTCGTACGAAACTCGTCATAACAAATGCAACAGGTCATATTTTAGCTTCTTCTAATCCCATTACAGAAGGCATGCACAAACAACTTGAACAAAAGATTGAGTATATTCCTAAAGACGGAATGATAACAGAAGATCGCTGGAAAGAATCAAAATATATTTCAACAGTCAGTCCTATTACAAAATATGGGGTAGTGGTTGGCTATGTCCATATGTTTTTAGAAACTGCTTCTATAAAAGAAATGATTTTTCGCTTAACAAAACAGTTCGTTTCCGTTGGTGCTTTGACAGTAGCTCTCACAACAATTTTAGTATTTTTATTTTCAAGAGTTATTACAAATCCGCTTATCAAAATGAAGCGAGCAACCGAAAAAATGATGAAGCAAAATGAACCGATTACATTAGGTATTAAGAGTAAAGACGAATTAGGAAGCTTAGCAGGAACAATTGAACAGCTTTCTAGTGAGCTAACCTATATGAAAAAAGAACGAAATGAATTTCTCGCAAGTGTCGCACATGAATTATTAACCCCGCTCACATATGTAAAAGGCTATACAAAAGTTGCAAAAAGAGAATCTTTATCGAAAGAAGAACGGGAAGAATATTTACAAATCATTGAAGAGGAAACAGAAAATATTACCGAACTCGTACAAGATTTATTTGAACTTGCACAGCTTGAACAACACCAATTTGCTATTAAAAAGCAGGATATTTCACTACTGCCATTTGTAGAGCGTATGGTTGAAAAAATAAAACCATCTCTTCAAAAAAAGAAAATAGACATCTCTTTATATTGCCCTGAAGATTTATATGTCTGCATAGATGAACGCCGTATGGAGCAAGTCATGCTGAATTTGCTTCATAATGCACACCAACATTCTCATGAAGATTCTCAAATTACAGTACAAGTATTAAAAAAGGAGCATACTTTTCTTATACAAGTGCAAGATGAAGGAGAGGGAATTCCAAGTGAAGACTTACCACATATTTTTGAGCGCTTTTACCGAGTCGATAAATCCCGAACACGAGCAACTGGTGGAAAAGGTATTGGCTTAGCTGTTACAAAAGAAATCGTAGAATTACACGGTGGTTCTATACATGTAACAAGTGAAGTTGGAACTGGAACTATATTTACGATAGAATTACCAATTCAATAAACATTTTTATTATTTTAGTAAATATTTTTATCCAATAACATTAACCATAAATAGTATATTTTTGAAATTATTATTACTTTAATATAATATGTATATACAACTACCAAAGATTTAGAGGGTGATATGATTGGAAATTCGTGTATTGACAAAAAAGGATGCAGAAATTTATTTAGAACTTCGCGTTGAAGGATTAAAGCAAAACCCAGAAGCTTTTAGTTCCACTTACGAAGATATCCTTAACAAAGAAGATCCTGTTGAATATAAAGCAGAAGTATTATCTCAAAATGAAAATTATACACTTGGCGCTTTTAAAGATAGCGAATTAATCGGTGCTGCAACTCTGGAAACGAAATCATTTTTAAAGCAGGAACATAAAGCAAAAATCGGTGCTGTTTATGTCTCTCCAAAAGCACGTGGACTCGGTGCTGGTAAAGCGCTTATGCAAGCAGCAATTGAAAAAGCAAAAGAATTAGAAGTAGAACAACTTATGCTTGATGTTGTCGTTGGCAATGAAGGTGCGAAAAAACTCTATGAATCATTAGGCTTTAAAACATTTGGCGTACAAGAACGTTCGTTAAAATATAACGATCAATATTGGGACGAAGAGCATATGGTATTGTTTTTACATGAAGAAAACGAATAGGAAAAGGGACTTTTTTAAAAAGTCCCTTTTCCTTTATTACATATATTAATAAAGGAATACCCCTTCAATCAAACCATGCTTTTGCCAGCAATCGAACCGCTTTCTCAATTTCTTTCTCAGATAAAATTGCAAAACCAAGCAAGACGGTTTTATTATCAGCTTTCACCTCATCATAATACATGGAAACCGAATATACCTTTATACGATATGCTGCCGCTCGTTCAATAAGCTCTTCCTCTGTCATGCCATTATTTGTGCGTAATAATATATGCAGCCCTGAGTCTTGTCCAATTATTTCAACATATTTTGGAAAATACGTTGAAATTGCTGAAACCAATGTATCTCTCTTCTTTCGATATACAACTCTCATTTTATGAATATGCTTTTCCCAATGTCCGCCTTCAAGAAAACGTTCCACAATTTCTTGATCAATTCGAGATACAGTTTGTGTATAAAAGAAATATTCTTGTTGATATACTTCAATTAGCTTTTTTGGGAGCACCATATAACTGATACGTAACGATGGAAGTAACGCTTTCGAAAAGGTACTCATATAAATAACTTTTCCATTTGTATCTAATCCTTGGAGGGCTGGAATGGGTTTACCAGAATAGCGAAATTCACTATCATAATCATCTTCTACAATATAACGTCCTTCCTCTTTTTCTGCCCAATGTAAAAGCTGTATCCGCCTTGAAATTGGCATAATCATTCCGCATGGAAATTGATGGGACGGTGTAACAAATACAACATCTGCATCGCTTTCTTCTAAACGTGACAGCATAATTCCATCTTCATCAAGCGGAAGCTGCTCTACATGCTCTATCCCTTTTTCATACGTAACCATTCTTCGATGATATCCTGGATTTTCTACCGCAAATGTACTTTCCTTTAACAATTGAAATAGCATTCTTATTAAATATTGGGTTCCTGCTCCAATAATAATTTGACTTGGTGAACAATGGACACCTCGCGATTCGTACAGATATTTTGCAATTTCTTTTCGCAATCCAAGTTCCCCTTGCGGATGCCCAAGCAGCAGTACTTTTTCATTCTCAATCTGCAGCACTTCATTCGTCAATTTGCGATATAGGGCAAATGGAAATGACTGAGCATCAACACCTGTATGCGTAAAGTCAAATACATAGTCTCGTTCATCATAAAGTATTTCTTTTACATGCTGCATCTTTTGTTTTACATGCAATACATTTTGCTCCATTTCACATACGAAATATCCTTTACGTGGAATCGCCTCTATGTAACCTTCTGCAACAAGCTGTCCATAAGCAGCTTCAATTGTATTTTGACTAATTTGCAAATAGTGAGCTAATTTACGCTTCGATGGTAATTTCGTATAAGGCGGGACATTTCCAGATTTCATTTCCTCTTTCATGTAATTATATAGTTGTACATATAGTGGTTCTTTACTATGAATATCAAGTTTCGGCGTTAATTCTAACATACAAACTGACCCCTTTATTTTGTAGAAAACTGACACTTTTTACAGTATCAGAAGTTATATATAATACTTTCATAATTATCATTTCTGTTTTAATAAATCAAGAACTTTCATATCAAAGGAGGATACATCATGAAATCACCTCGACATCTCGGTCTGATGATGATTATTAGTGGAGCAACATTATGGGGATTATCTGGCCCTATGATTCAATGGCTATTTAACTATACTGAACTATCATCTACTGATTTTTTAGTCATTCGTTTACTATTAGCAGGCATGTTTATTTTATGCTCCTTACTATTTACAAAACAAAATATATTTGGGATTTGGAAGCACCCGCGTCATTGGATTCAACTACTAATTTTTGCGATTGTTGGCATGCTTGGTGCTCAGTATGCATTCATTGAAACAGTGCATATAAGTAATGCTGTAACCGCAACACTATTTCAATTTCTCGGTCCAGTTCTTATTACTATTTATATTGTAATACAGCATAAAAAACTTCCTTCCTTTATGCAGGTTATAGCAATCTCTGCTGCACTAATAGGTACGTATTTCCTTATTACCAATGGTTCAATTGAAAATATTGTTCTTTCTAAACAAGCAATACTATTTGGTATTTTAACAGCAGTCGGCTTTGCTTTTTACACACTCCATCCCGCTTCTCTCATAAAACAATGGGGGACATCAATAATTGTTGGTTGGGGGATGTTACTTGGAGGAATTTTCTTATTTCTATATAATCAGGAATTTCATTTCCGTTATGTAGCAAATACATTAACAATAAGCACATTTTCTATGCTTATTCTCGTAATTATAAGTGGAACACTTTCTTTCCTTCTCTATATTGGTAGTCTAAAATATTTATCTGCAACAGAAACAAGTATTTTATCAAGTATTGAACCACTCGTAGCAGCTATTGTTTCAATTATCTGGTTAAATGAATCATTTGGAGCCTATCAATTATTAGGTGGTATTTTCATTATTGTCGCAGTTGTCTTTTTAACAATGCCAGAAAAATCCAGCAACAGAACACATGTAAGAAAAGAGGAGACGCTATCCGCGTAGCCTCTCTTTTTCTTTTACAGGAATTGTTCTTTATTTTGTCCAATACAATTAAAATACAAATATGAATAGGAGCGTGGCCAAATGAAAAAACTTGGAACCGTGCTACTTCTCTCCTGTCTCATCACTGGCTGTACGACTACAGTAAAGACATCTACTTCCCCAAAAATAATTGAAACGATACAACCACAAAATAACATCCCCTCTTTCTTTCACCTTAGCATTCTTAAAGATGTCAATTGGGAAGAAAGTCCATCATTTCAGCACGATAAAATATCTGTAAAAGGTATACAAGACAAGGTTGCAATTGTAGATGCTACTTGGATTGCTAATCAACCAAATAAATATATGTGGGTTTTTCTCAACTCAAATATACCCTCTGGGAAACTAACCGTCATTGCAATAAAACAAGGCTCAACGAAACCAGTTCCTGTCCTTTTTCAAGATGAGATAACAGGCAATGTTTGGACAGCACCGCAAGAGATTACAAAAGATATCACAAGTATTCCCTCTAGTATGTTACTCCCTTCTTCTGGCTTATGGCTATTAAATGTATACATTGGAGAAAAGTTGTATGGACAGATTGTTGTACATGTAGAAGAAAGTAATAAAGTGAAACTTCCATCAGTGGGGCCCACTGATGGTTAGTTGAACCAATCGGGCTTTTACGGGCAGTTATTCCCCCACCTATCTTCTGTAGAAAAGCGGAAGCGGCTCGCCCAGAATCGCAGGACGTTGGAGCACCCGACAGAGAGGCGCTTTTTGCCTCGTCCGAGGAGGCGAAACGACCGGAGATTCTATCCGCTAGAGCTGGACAACGATCTTCTCTGTATCTTGAGGTGGGGGTCTTACTGTCCGCGAATAGCGGGACAAATCATAGCATTTCCCTTACAAAACTGTAATCCTTACGTCATCTAATTCAATAGTTCCATCTCTTCCTCTCATTTATACTAAAAGTAAGAAATGAAACCAAAAACAAGGAGAGATAAGAGATGAAAAAAATAATGGAAGTTGTAGTAGCGGTAGTCCTAGTTTTAGTGAATGGTAAAAATATTGCAATGGAGTTAAACAAATAATGAATATCTCCCATACAATCACATAAAAAGAGATAAGGTTTCATTGTTTTGATCCCTTATCTCTTTTTATGAAAAACCAGCATACGTTATAAAACTCCTTTTTAGGACGTTAAATAATAGTAAAATGCCTCTGCATCTGTTTGTACCCAAGGTGAAAAATGAAGTTCTTGCACTCTGTCTGGCTGTTGTTTTTCAATTTCCTCTGTAAGCTGCTGTGTATCCTTATCCGTTACATCTATCCCAAGTTCTTTTGCCACTTGCAAAGCCTTTTGTTCATTAATTTCTTGTAGCACTTGATAAATATCTTTTCCATACAGATCAATATGAAGGTTTTTCGCTTCTGTTTGAATTTTCGTTTCATATATTTCTTTCGCTAACGCTTCCATACTTTTTCCCTTTTCTGAAATACCAAGTTGCTTTGCTTCGTTTTTTATTTTTGTGCCATAAAGCTCTTCAGCTATCGCACCAATCTCTTTCCCTTCTGTAGAAACTCCTAATTTTTCTGCTTCACTTTTTATTTTGATTTTATTAATTTCCGCTATTAAATCTACAATTGCTTTTCCCTCTACTGGTATTCCAAGTTTTTCTGCTTCTTTTTTGACCTTCGCTTCATATATTTCTTCCGAAAGTGTTCCAACATCTTTGCCCTCTGTGGAAACCCCCAGCTGATTTGCTTCTTTCTCTACTTCCGTTTCATGAATTTCCTTCTCAAGTGTAAGTAGCTCTTTTCCTTCTGTTTCAATTCCTAAATTCTGCGCTTTATCTTCCGTATATGCAGCATGTATAACCTCACCATTGACTTGTGCACTACTAGGTTGAGATGATTGTATTCCTTTATCTATCTCCTTATTTGTACAAGCTGAAGCTCCACCCATTACACTGAGACTTAATACTCCAACAACCAGTAGACCAAACGTTTTTTTTCTAACCACCTTTCACTTCCTCCCTTCATCATAACTGTTCCTTAAGCCGTTATGTCTTTTTGACGCTTTACTCTCCATTTTGCTCGCAACATGACAAAAGATATACATAGTCCAGTTCCAGTTAAAATAAGCATAACAATCGCACCGATTAATCCAATTACTCCTGTATGCAGTTCCTTAACTAATTTTGATAGAGAATTGAGTCCCCCATTATTTCTATCTTGAAAAAATTGTCCATTTGCCGCTGCACCTCTTTGATTAAAATCGGAATTCCCAGCTTGCATTCCTTGTCCATTTTGTCCATTCCCTATAGCACCATTTCCGCCAAATCCTCGTTCTCTAAAATTAGCAGCTCCTCCTATTCTTTCACCGCGGCCTTTTTCATTAAAATACATATATATCCCTGTTGCAGATTGAATAAAAATAAATACCGAAGCAATTAACCCAATCCAAAAATGAAGTTTTCTCATTCTTTTCATTTTCCACTCTTCACTCTCCTTTTTCATCATTTATCATTTCTCATTTGTAATTCGTCATTAGGTCTATATTTATTATGAAAAAGGTTCCTTAACTTTCCCTTAAAAAAGACGACCCTGTAAAAAACTAACAGGTAAGGATATAATTTATTTCCGATGAATCATCCTGCTCTAGAGAGGATGATTTTTTTATAAACCGATTGGTAATTTATGTTATGATGTTATAAAAGTTTCGGAGGGGAAAATGATGAAAGGAAATAAAAAGGAGATACAAACAAACAACAAAGCGATTCGTTATACACATGCAGAAATGGGTTCCAAAACGATTTGCTTTATGTTTTCAGGTTCAGGTTACAATTACGATAAACCCTTGTTTTATTACTCGACGATGGTAATGCGCCAAAACAAAATCGATATTGTCCACATCCATTACTCCTATGATGAGCAAACAATGAAAAAAACGATTGAGGAACTAACCAAAATAATGATGGATGATATTAATCCTGTGATTTTAGATGTTTTAAAAAATGGGCAATACAACAATTCGATTTTTTTAGGAAAATCACTCGGAACAATTCCAATTGCGAATGACTTAATGAAGAGAGATGAATTCTTAAAGTCAAAAATGATTTTACTTACTCCGCTGTTAAAGTTTGATTCAATTTTTGATTCAATCTTGAATAGTGAACATCAAGGGCTTTTAGTTATTGGGGATAAAGACCATCATTACAATTCAAATCAAATTAACCAATTAAGTAAATCAAAATTTAAGATTGATGTTGTCCAAAATGCAAACCATTCCTTAGATGTTGGAGAATTTGAAACAACAAACTCAATTTTAGCTTTATCGAGGATAATGGAAAAACTCCAAGAAATCGTTAGGACAAATTAATGATAAACTGATACTATCAATAAGTTCACCAATTTGGGTGCTAGTTTAATTGCTAAAATAAATGCAAAAGAGGTGCTAATTGCACCTCTTTTTAAATGGTTATTTTTAATTTTGCACTTCAAATCCGAACTCGTCAGTATAAAACAAAGTCGTCTTTTTAATCACCTATTTTTCTTTCTTATAAATATTTCGTACTTTGGATTCTTTGGAAATATAATTTCAAAACAAGTACCTTCTCCAATTTTGCTATGCACTTTTATTTTTCCGGAATGCTTTTCAACAATCCAGCTTGCGATAGAAAGGCCTAATCCAGCTCCATTTGATGCTGATCTTGATTTATCACCTTGATAAAAACGGTCAAAAATTTTCGGGATATCTTCTTCAATGATGCCGATCCCATCATCTTTTACTTGGATGACAATCCCATTTGTTGTTTCAAAGCAAGATACTTTAATATTTCCACCTGCATTTGTATACTTCATCGCATTATCTAATAAAATTACAATTAATTGATGAATACGCTCTTTATCTCCCATAAATAAAATAGAAGGAACGACATCCAACGTAATTGTTTTTTCTTCATACAAAGCAATTTCCGAATAAGGATTTACAATTTCACTTAGTAATTGATCTAATGAAAAAGTTTTCTTGTCCATTTCAATTTGATCTGAATCAGAACGTGCTAATGTTAGTAAGTTTGCAACTAGTTTGGATAAGCGTCGGCATTCCTTTGATATAGTTGAAATATCCATCGCCTTATCTTGTATTGTTGCGGTAGGTGATTGAAACAATACATCCGATTTAGATTGAATCACTGCTAAAGGGGTTCGTAATTCATGTGAAGCATCTGAAACAAACTGCTGTTGTTTATGCCAAGCATTCTTAATTGGTACAAGCGCCCTGCCGGCTAAAAAAAAGCCAATCCCCACCGCACATATACTTCCTATACTGCATCCAATTACAAGAATAAGTAGCAGTGTATGCAGCATTTCCTTTTCAGCGTTTATTTCTCGTAACACTTGAAACGTAACTTTCCCTGAATCAGTATCTCCCTGAACTGCAATCATCCGAAAATTTACGCCTTCTACTTCTATATCTTGCCGTTCTCCAAATGTTTTAGGAAATAATTTAGATTGATTTCTCTCAAAAAAGTTTGAATCTATAAATCGTGGTTCCATCCCTACCAGTTGATTCTTTGCATCCCATTGTAAAACGATAGTCCGAGAATCACCGATATGCACGTCTTTGTTAAAATCAAACTGACCTGGAATAGACTTGTGTTCCTTTTCTTGTTTGTTAATAAATCTATCTATTGAATCATCTATTCCTTCATATAAACGTTTATGTGTATATGAATAAATAACATTTCCTAACATAGCAATTAATATAATAAATACTAATGAATTCAAAATGGTAAGTTGAATGCGCGTCTTTTGAAACATACTCTGTTTTCTCATTGTTCTTTTAATATATATCCGATCCCACGAACAGTTTGAATATCTTTATGATATCCAAATGGTTCTAATTTTTTTCGCAGATGATGCACATATACCTCCACAATCGCTACTGTTGTATCAGAATCAAATCCCCATACTCTATCAAAAATTTGTTCGCGCATTAAAATCTTCCCGCTATTTTGAATCAGATACTCTAATAGCTCATATTGCTTTAACGTTAATTTTATAGATGCCTCATCCACTTGAATATCTTTCTCTTTTCCAAACAACTCAATGCCACGGTACTGAATCGTTTGATTAGTTGTTAAGCTCCCACTCCTTCTTAATAAAGCGCGAATTCTTGCCTGAAGTTCTGGTGCCTGAAATGGTTTCACTAAATAATCATCTCCGCCAAAGTCCAATCCTTTTACTCGATCTTCTAAAGAGTCTTTTGCAGTAAGGAATAAAACAGGCGTTTGAATATTTTCACTTCGAATCCGCTGAATTACTTCAAATCCATCCATCTCTGGAAGCATCACATCTAGAAGAATTGCATCATAAATATTTTGCAATGCTAGAAATAATCCCTCCTCACCATTCTTTGCTGTATCTACTTCAAATTCATTTCGTAAAATTTGTGTAATTGACTCCAACAATGGAGGATGATCTTCCACAACTAATAAACGCATCTCAGTTCTTCACCTCTTATTTTTTATCCCGCTATTCGCGGGCAGTAAGATTCTCACCTCATAATTCTAAAAAAACAAAGAAAATAGGTGGGAGATAACTATCCGTAAAAGTCCGTTGATGATGCTAATCAGTAGGGATGAAAAAATCTCTACTTTATCCCACACAAACAAGCAATAATCCCCTAGATTATGAGAAACCACAAAAAAAATTTACTTATAAGCTTATCATAGAGTAACTCCTCCACTGATGGAAGTTCCACTTTCTACTAGCAAAAGAAAGCGGCCGCCATATGCGATCGCTTTCTTTTCTAGGCAAAAATGCTGCCAATAACATGTTCTATTCATATCGAAGTGCTTGAATAGGGTGCAACTTCGATGCTTTATTGGCTGGAAATACTCCAAATCCAACTCCTACTAATAAGGAGAATAAAAATACAAGCAATGTAACAGGAAGAGAATAAGCAATCGTCATACCTGTTGCCATGGAAAGAATCTTTGCAACAAAAATTCCTAGTCCCATCCCGATTAGCCCTCCGAGTGAACTTAGCACTACCGATTCAATCAGAAATTGTAGTAAAATATCTCTTCTTTTCGCCCCGATTGCTTTACGAATGCCGATTTCTTTCGTGCGTTCCGAAACAGATACAAGCATAATATTCATAATTCCGATTCCACCGACTAATAAGGAAATACAAGCAATTCCTCCGAGCATCATCGTCATTGTACCTGTTACCGAGCTCATCGTATCTACTAAATCTTTTTGATTAAACACGCTGTAGTTATCTTGCTTATTCGGGAACATCACAGCTAATTTATTTTGAATTTGTGCCATGACAGTATCTATCTTTTCCTCACTGCTTACTTGCACATACAACGTTTGGATGCTTGTATTCTTTACAACTCGCTGCGCTGTACTTAACGGCATAATAATAACATCATCACCGCTTTGTCCCATAGAACCACCTTTTGAAGCAAGTACACCTACTATTTTATAAGATCCACCATTTACTTGTACATATTTTCCAACTGGATTTTCAAATCCAAATAGATTTTGTGCTGTATTCGTACCAAGTACAATGACTTTTTGTCTATATTCTACATCCATATCTGATAAAAAGCGACCTTCATTTACCTTCATATCGCGAACTTGCTCATAAGAACTATTTGTTCCAGTAAGCGATACTTGTGTTGAAACCTTCCCATTTTTTACAGTAACTCGTCCTGAAACAACAGGGGACATGTTTTTTATCCCATCAATCTTTTGAAACTTCGCAACATCTTCTTCAGTAAATTTTATCGTGTCAGATCCCATCATATTTACTGTTAACAAATTCGTTCCTAAGCTATTAATTTGATTTGCTACAGCTTGACTTGAACCTTGACCAATCGAGACAAGTACAATAACAGACGCAACACCAATAATAATGCCTAGCATCGTTAAAAATGCTCGTAACTTATTGCTTTTGATACTGCGCATTGCCATTTTGATGGATTGTATTAGTCCCAATGTACTCACCTCTACTTTCAAACAATTGCCCATCTTGTATACGAACAATGCGGCTTGCTTGTTTTGCTACTTCTAAATCGTGCGTAATTAAAATAATTGTATGTCCCTGCATATGCAGCTCTTTCATGACCTCAATAATCTCTTCACTTGTTTTGCTATCTAATGCCCCTGTCGGTTCATCCGCTAATAAGATTGGTGGGTTTCCAGCTAAAGCGCGTGCGATTGCAACGCGCTGCTGCTGTCCACCTGACAATTGGCTCGGCAAATGATGAGCCCTCTCTTGTAAACCCACTTTCTCTAAACAACTATACGCCATATTTGTTCTTTCCTTTTGACTCATCCCTCGATATAAAAGGGGCAATTCAATATTTTCAAGGGCAGTTAATTTTGTAAGCAAATTAAAATTTTGAAAAATGAATCCGATTTTTTCATTTCGAATCGTGGCTAGTTGATTATCATTCATCTTATCTACTGCATCTCCATCCAATAGATACTGTCCATCATCTGGACGATCTAAACAACCAACCATATTCATAAACGTAGACTTTCCTGATCCAGAAGGACCGATAATGGAGAGAAAGTCACCTTCATAGATTGTAAGAGAAACATTATCGAGCGCACGTACAATTTCGCCGCCCATCTCATATGATTTAGCCATATTATGAATCTCAATAATTGGTTTCATTCTCACCCTCTCCCTCCAGCTCTATTTCTATTCATACCTCCGCCGCCGTAGCCGCCTCCCATGCCTCCGCCTGGTGACATCATAAAGCCTCTTTGTTTATTATTGTTGTTATTACTTGCTGCATTTCCTTGTGCAGCCATAGGTAATTGAACATGATCCCCTTCTTGCAATCCTTCCGTAATTTCTACGTAATCTTCATTATGAATACCTGTTTTAACAAGTTTTCGTTCCATATTTGCCTGTCCATTAGAATTTGTCTTACCCTTAGAACTTGCTTGTCCATTAGAACTTGTCTGTCCATTAGAAGAAGCTGCTGAAGATTGAACGAGAACAAACTTTTGATCTCCTCTTGTATGAACTGCTTCTACCGGAACATATAGAACATTATCTTTACTATCAGTCAAAATACTAGCTTCTGTTGTCATTCCAATTTTCAAATCTTTTGGATTATCAATATGAATTGTTACATTGAATGTAGATACACCATTAGAAACCGTTCCTTCCTTCGCTACATCTGTTACCTTTCCTGTATAGGTTGTATCTGGAAATGAATTTACTTTTACCGTTACACTTTGTCCAACCTGCACTTTTGGAATATCTAATTCATCAACTTGAGTAACTGTTTCTAAATCACTATAGTTCGTAATATGAGCAACTGTCTTTCCAACTGCTACTCGATCTCCAGCTTGCACTGATATAGATGTAATCGTTCCATCAGCTGGCGCTACAATTGAATCACTTCCATCTGTAAATGTAATTAACTCCTGACCCTTTTTTACTACATCATTTGCTGAAACTAATACTGAATCGACTACTTTATTTGAGTCTGCTGTAATATCTTCATTTGTCACAGATTGAGTAGAACCAGAACCTGTTACTTTCACATCTAGTTTCCCTTTTTGAACTGCCACACTTACTGCTTGATTCATCACTGGTTGCGACTTATTCTTCAATACATACCAAGCCCCTGCACCGAGTACAATGATAAGAACCCCTAAAATACTAATCCACTTTTTCACAATCGTGTCTCCTTTCCTATACTTCATTGTTCATTAAGTAAGACTTATTATCGAATCTATTCCTTAAAATTCCCTTAACAAAAATAAAAAGAGATAAGGTTTCATCATTGTTTTGATCCCTTATCTCCTCTTTTCCCCTACATTAGCTCGTTTGTATAGGGAATCTATCTTATTTTATAGAATATACTTTTTGACTCGGCAATTCTAAACAGTTCAGCTGGCCGCCATATACAGCCCCTCCATCAATACCAATGATACGATTTCCACCAAAATACACACCAAAATTCTCGTTATCCCCGTGAAGAATTTTCGTTTCTGTATGCCCAAAGACAACAGTTTTCTCACCATTATATCCATTATGAAACTCATTTCTAATCCACATCAATGTATGCGCATCTGTTTCAGAAACAGGTATCATTGGTTGTACACCCGCATGAACAAAAATATATTCATCTGTTTCAATATAGTGTTCTAACCCTTTTATGAATTCTAAATGTTGTTCTAACACTTCAGAATGTAACTGTGGTCTTATGAACTCCTCTTCATTTACAGCAATATCACTCTCAGAAAAACCGTAGCTATGTAACGTTTGATCTCCTCCATTTCTCTTTACCCAATGATCCCAAAATTTCTCTTCCTCTGTCGTTAAAGCTTTTATCATCATATCTTCATGATTACCTTTTAAGACTAGTGCACCAGCTTCTTTTAATCGTATTACTTTTTCAATTACCTCTTTAGCATTAAGACCACGATCTACATAATCTCCCAGCAAAATGAGTTGATCCTCTTTTGGATTGTACTCTACTTTTTCTAATAACTTTTCAAATCTCTCTAATTCGCCATGAATATCACTTATTACAAGCGTTCTTCTCATATGTATTTCCTTCTTTCTAATTATGAAAGTTAATTCATATTATAGAGAAGCTCTATTAATATCTCAATTTTCAAACTAAAAAGATGTTACTAAAATAAAAGACTAGCGTCTATTTAGACGCTAGTCTTTTAAACATGCTTCATATACTATAATCAGGTTGATCTCGCATTTATATTATTTTATTCCAAAACAAGCATTTCTTATCTACGCTACCTCAATATCCGCAGCAAACCCTGTTTGCTCATGGAATTGTAAGTCAATACGCAAACTCTCTGGAATAAAGTTGTGATATTCCCTTAGGTAAAATGCAATTGCATCGATTAACTCCTGCTCTCCAAGCTCTACAGTTCGGTACGGTAAACGAGCACTGGCACCAAATCCTCTATCCGGATGAAACTGCAAATCAACATCAATTTGTTCCGGACGATACGCGTGGATAGAGGCCGCATGTACACAAACCGCATCAACTACATCCTGTTCAATAAAGAAAATCTTCATCGTTCTCTCTCCTTCTTAACGTCTTGCGAAAATACGTCGTAGAATCCAAACGATTCCCAAAATGATAACAATATCTATTAATAAACCACTAGAGAAAAAGCTTCCACCTACTCCACCAACTCCATGATTTCCAAATGGATGTAGCATACTACCTAGTAAAGCTCCTGCCCCAAATGATGCTGCATGACCCCAAAAGCTAGATTTCTTAGGAGCTGGCTGTGGCTGTGATGTATGCTGATCTACAGAAGCTGGTTTCTTCGATTGCACATTTGATGACGAAGATTTATAGCCAGAATGATATGTCCCATCTGAAGAACGATAGCTACCAGAAGTTGATCCTTTCGTACTAAATCCACTACTACTAGAATGAGATGAAACTGACGATTTACCACCACTAAAGGTTTTTGCCTGTGCAAATGTTGGTAAGGCAAACAAAGTGAAAGCTAACATTAGTGTAAAAATTTTCTTACTCATATTCATCTGAATCCCTCTTTTAATAAAAATGAAGTGTAGCAATAGTATAAGCAACTTTTCTATTTCTTGCACGTATTTTGTACAAAGAATAGCTAAAGCTGAAAGTCCTTGCTAACACTATGTTTTTTAAGATAAAACAACCAAAATCAGAACAGTTCTTCTGCATTTTCCGCTATGATTGTAATAAAGTGAAGCTTCCTTTTGGAGCGTTCTTCTCCAAAAGGTTAGCCCTCACCAATCGGGCTTTTACGAGCAGTTATCACCACCTTTCTTCTTCGCTTTTCTCTCAAGCTTGAGGTGGGGATTTTACTGCCTGTTAATGCGGGATAAAGTGAAACTTCCATCAGTGGAAAGCTTTTTCATCTTCCGCTGATGGAACTTACCACTCGCTAGATTGAGCTAGAAAAACTCTTCATTACTAACTAGAACGATAAAGTCTTTCTTCTATTAATTGTTTCATAGTAGTATATTGAACGTCCTTCGAACAATTCTTTCCTCTTGTACATACCGAAAGAATATACTCCTGGCGGAAGGGGATATGTTTTATAAACCAAATTCCCTTCAATTGTTCATCGTATACTCTCCCTTCTGAAAGGGAAACTGTAAAAGAGGACAAGTTTTTAGATACGCCTGTTCCAATCGCTTTTATATAACTTTCCTTTGCAGTCCAAATGCGATAAAAAGTCTCTAATTGTTTGTCTTCTATTATTTGCTGCCACCACTTTTGTTCTTGTAACGAAAATAAATGCTTTGTTGCTTGAAAGTCCACTGCTTGTACACATTCTATATCGATTCCAATAAGCTCTGTATCAGCTGCACATACAACCCATTCACCTGCATGAGATAAACTAAATTGAAATGAAGGTAAATTATGAATATAGGGCTTTCCATATGAAGTACGGCCCCACTCTATCATATTTTCTATACCATATTTTTTATAAACAATGTGCTGCACCAATACATCACATACTATTTCTCTCATAATATCTTCGTACGTTTTTCGAAGCGAAATTCTCGCACGTCTTCCTTCACTTATATAAGGGAGAAGACGTTCCCAATCGATGAACGTCTCTTTCTCCATATGCACAGCATATATTTCTGGCATATGAAATCACCCCACTTCCTTATCTTGTCTCTGCGTAGCATAACAATAATGGGCAGATGCTCCTTCCCAATGTGTATACGCTGGCAAAGTTTCTCCTTTCATGACAAGCGAAAGATTTCCAAGTGATGATCCTTGATTCATAACTGTATCATATAAAACAACAGAACCATTTCCGATTGAACAATTATCACCAATAACAAGATTAGACATTTTCATAACACGGTCCTCAAATAAATGAGTCTGCAATGTACTGTTCAAGTTAATAGCAGCCCCATTTCCAATATGAACTAAATCAAATTCTGATATGTGTGTGGAATCCAGGAAGACTCTTTCTCCTACTTTCACACCAAACCAACCAAGAATATACCGAGCGAATGGTGTCCCTAAAAATAAATTTAACAAGTAAGGAACAGTCACATTTTCGTATAAAGCTGTCACTAATTCACTGCGCCATACAAATGTGCTCCATAGTGGCTTTGCCGTTTGCTCATAACTGCCAATAAGCAACCTTTTAATAAGAACAACTACTCCTGATGCTAGTAAACCTGCTCCTATAGTCAACAATGGAAACAACGTAATTATCTCGAGGGCAGAAAAATAGCGAGTTTCCTCCCAGAGACTAAACACTAACAAGCCACTAATCCAAATCGCAAAAGCACCAGGAAGCGTAACGCGACAAAATTCAATCATAAGTCGTTTTATATAAAGACTTCTTGTTGGATGATATGTTTCTTCTTCCGAAAAAGAAGTATTAATGTCTCGTTTTGGTAAAAACATAGATGGTGAACCTAACCATGATGTATCATCCGAAATCTCTTTTTCTTCAGGAGGAACAGACATAACTCCAATTAAACAACCATTTCCGATTGTTTTTCCTCCTTCAATATGAGCGCTATTTCCAATAAACGTACGGCTTCCAATCCTTGTTTTTGCAATATAAATTTGATTATGAAATACTTTTGGTGTACCAATAGAAACAGCATCAGCAATAAAGCTGCCATCGCCCGCGATTAGTAAATCTGGAGCAATATTCGTAACTGTAGAAACTTCAACCATTTTTCCCATTTTCGCACCAAGTAGACGTAAAAATGGTGCTGCATAAATTGTTGCATACAGCGAATTGTTGAATACTAAACTCATCATAAGTAGCTTATCTACAAACCATTTTCGTACATAAAATGTACTATGCAACGAATATTGTCCTTCTTTTATTCGACCGAGTATAACCCGTTTTAGCAATACGATTACAAAACATAACGTAACTACAGCAATAAGCGAAAATATAGGTGCTAGCAGGAATTCCCAAGCTCCCATATATGGAAATAAGCCTCGTATTAGAAAAATAGCTGGTAAAGAGCTCATACTTGGAACAAACATAAGCATAATGATTCCCATTACATACAATATCCCAAGCCCAAAACGATGAAATCTGCTGTGCTTTTCTGTAACAGTCGCCATTGCCTCTACATGCTCATCTTTTACATTTGTTTGTCTTGCAGGAGAGCCGCTCCAACGCTCATTGAATGGTATGACCATATTAGAAGGAAGCATCGATTGCTCTCCTAATTGCGAGTGACCTTGGACAGTTGTATTAGGAGAAATAACAGCATTTGCTCCGATATAACAGTTGCTTCCCACTGAAATTTTACCGATTTTCAGCATATTCCCTTCAACTGTGTAACCAAGAAGTTGGGCGTCTAATCCAATACTGCTTTCATTTCCGATTTCAATTAAGTCAAACGAATGCAAGTGCTGCGTGCCAATATAACAATCTTTTCCGATTTTTGCTCCCATCAGACGATAATACCAATTTAAAAATGGTGTTCCTGTTAAGAAGCTAACCGGTGCAAGTGCTTGAGTTCGGCGCACAAGCCACCAACGAAAATAATAACTTCCCCAAAGTGGATACTCTCCCTCTTTAAAACGACCAATTAAGAGCCACTTTGCCGCAATAGAAATAATCATCATAGCCGGGCAATAAATAGCAAACATAGAAACTACAGCTAAGAAAATTTGCTCATCTCCCCATGGACTATTAGATAAATGTAAATATACAAGTACAAGTGGCAAAGATGCTAGCAGTGTAAGAGCGTATATACTGATTCCCTGCATAAACCCATTTCTCTTATATACACCGTCTGATACAGGCGGTAATTCTTTACTAACTGGTTGCTTTATTTCAGTTCTAGATTGTGATTGTATAAAGTCAGCAAGCTGTTCAATTGTTGGATGCGCATACACATCTGAAACAGCCATGCCTGTCATCATACTATGTTCCCGAAGTTTTGATACAACAAGTGCAGCAAATAAGGAATGTCCGCCCAAATCATCAAAGAAATGCTCTGTAACAGAAATCATCTCTTGCTGAAAAACTTCTTGCCATGCCTTTGCGATTATTTCTTCTGTTTCGTTTTTCGGCGCTGTATATTCTTTATTGAAACGATGCTGTCCCGTTGGTGCCGGTAAACTCTTACGATCAACCTTCCCGCTTAGAAGAGTCGGAAGCTCATCAAGTACCTCAATGTAAGAAGGTACCATATATGCTGGAAGACGCTCTTTAAGACGATTGTGTATAACCGATACATCCAACGTTTTTCCTTCATCCAATACAATATAAGCAACTAATACTTGTAGTCCAGGTGCTTGCTCATGTACATTCACGACGGCATTGCGTACATCGGGAACGGCCATAATAACTGCTTCAATTTCGTTAAGCTCAACTCGATATCCACGAATTTTCACCTGGCTATCAATTCTGCCTAAAAATTCAATGTCTCCTTCCTTATTAAAACGAACTAAATCTCCTGTCCGATATAAACGTGAAGAATCAAAAGGCGTTTTACAAAATGGATTATTAACGAACTTTTCTTTCGTTAAATCTGCTCGATTCACATACCCACGAGCTAATCCGGCACCTCCAATATATAATTCACCAGATTCTCCAATTGGAACGGAATGCATCTGTTCATCTAAAATATAAACAGTATAGTTAGGAAGAGGTTTTCCAATTGTCACTGGTTTATTCGGATCACATTCTGCATAAGTAGCAATTACCGTTGCCTCTGTTGGACCGTACGTATTCATCATGCGCCTTCCTGGAAGACACCAGCGCTTCACAATATGACTTGGACACTCTTCTCCTCCTACAATTAGCAAACGAAGTGTCGGAATATCTTCTTCCCACATCGTAAGCAATGTTGGTACACAAGAAAGAACAGTCACACGAAGCTCCGTCAATCTCTTCGGTAACTCCATTCCACTTTGCTGTAACTTGCGTGTACCAACTACAAGCGCTGCACCGTTTAAAAATGCCATCCAAATTTCTTCTACAGAGGCATCAAACGCAGTCGTAAATCCTTGATACACTCGATCTTCTGGCACAACTTTATAAAAAGTTTGCGAAGCTCTCACAACATGAGCTGCAGTATGATGCTCGATTAGCACACCTTTTGGACGCCCTGTAGTGCCTGAAGTGTAAATAATGTAAGACAAATCCTCACATTGTACTTGCACTTCTTCTTTACATAAACGTTCACCGTCTTGATTTGCAATCAGCGTAGCTTCTTGATCCAATCGTACAGCTAAACATCCTACATGATACCGAGCAGCAATTTCCTCAGTCATAATAACTGCAGCAATACCGCAGTCTTGTACAATATATTGCACCCGATCTTCCGGATAACTCGGATCTAGCGGTACATATGCTGCCCCCGCTTTCATAATACCCAGCATTGCTATATAAGATTCTATAGACTTATCTAGAAGAATCGCTACACAGCTGCCACGTGTAATTCCTTTCAATCGTAAATATCTTGCTAATTTATTCGATTCTACTTCTAGCTCTCTATACGTTATCGTTCTATCGTCACAAATAACAGCTATTCTATTTTCGTAACGATCTACAGTTTCTTCAAATATATAATGTAAACATTCCTCTTTAAGAAGTTCTGGTTTTCTTTGACCGTAATTCCATTCGAAAGGAGGAAAATGCGTATGTGTAGATGTTTCTAGTATGGACTTCATACAATTCAATCCTTTCCCAAAACTAACATGTAACGAATAACAAATCGTTTTTTATCACTGAAAGCTGTATGAATGGAGTGCTCATATTATTACTCAAAGACTACGAAGAACAAGAGCACACAGCTTTAATTTGAAATATAGCACACACATATGTCAAATGTGTGTCCAAGATGTGTTCAATATATATACAAAAAAAATTATATATATTAATTTTCCATCAATAGGAATTTTCTTCGTCATTCACCGCTGAAAAGCTCCCATCAATCAAGGTTTTACTCCCTGTTAATAGCAGGATAAAATTGCCATTATGTACCCCACTAAATTTAGTGAGTTAATTGATAATAAACGGAACTATTAATATAAAGTTATTATTTCTTAATAAGATAATATTTTTATAAAAATACACTTGTAAAAATTATTCGGATAATTTTAAATAGATAGTTGATAGGAATTTTATTTAGACATGTACACACATCTAAGGGAGAGAACGTACTACTATGAAATTATATAAAAAATATATTTCTACACTAACTCTTTGTTCTACTTTCGTTCTTGGCATATCAACTATACCTTCTCATAGTTATGCAGAAACAAAACTAGCAGTCTCACAAAATGATGCACAATTATTACAGCAATTTAAACAGCAGCTTACAGCACATCTCAACAATCGTGAAACAAAAATTGTACTTCCGTATAATACACAAAGCAATAACATACAAGACGTACTCAACCAATTTAAAAACTCGTATAACGATATAATCAAACAAGATGATTATTTACGTTTCACTATAACAGGTACTACTTATTTTTCTGTTCAGGGATTCTCAGGGAACTATACACTTACATTGACTACGAATTACTTAGAATCAAAAGAACAAACCCAATATGTAGCAGAACAATCGAAACAAATTATCAATTCTATTATTACAACCAATATGGACGATCATGAGAAAGTAAAAGCGGTACATGACTATGTTGTGAAACTCATCTCATATGACACTTCATTACAATCATATACAGCATATAAAGCATTAACTACTCACACTGTCGTGTGCCAAGGATATGCATTATTAACATATCAGTTGTTAAAAGAAGCTGGGCTCAATGTAAAGATTGTAGAAGGAACTGGAAATGGCGGACCACATGCATGGAACCTTGTTGAAATAGAAGGCAAATGGTACCATCTTGATACAACTTTTGATGATCCCGTTCCAGATGTAAAAAACTGGGTTACATATTCTTATTTTAATTTAACAGACGACCAAATCTCAGGCGATCATGTATGGGACCGTAGCCAATATCCTTCTGCGACAACAAATTATGCAAAAGAACTTTCACAAAAGATTAATAACGGTGATCCAAAAGCAGCGGCTTATAAAAAAATCTTACAAGATGCACATCTACCTTATGAATCACAAAACCAAAATAACTCCATACAAAAAGGATGGATTCAAAAGAATGGTAAGTGGTACTTCCTCGATTCTTCTGGTTCTATGAAAATCGGATGGTTGCAAAATGACGGGAAATGGTACTTCCTTGATTCCTCCGGGGCTATGAAAACTGGATGGATTCAAAACAACGGGAAATGGTACTTCCTTGATTCCTCCGGGGCTATGAAAACCGGATGGTTGCAAAACGACGGGAAATGGTACTTCCTTGATTCCTCCGGAGCTATGAAAACTGGATGGATTCAAAACAACGGGAAATGGTACTTCCTTGATTCCTCTGGGGCTATGAAAACTGGATGGATTCAAGATAATAGTAAATGGTACTTCCTTGATTCCTCCGGGGCTATGAAAACCGGATGGATTCAAGATAATGGTAAATGGTACTTTCTAAACCAAGATGGTACTTGGGAACAAACAAAAAAATAATACTTTTAACAGTTAGAGTAAAAACCTCACACAATAAAACGTGTGAGGTTTTTTCATCCCGCATTAATGGGCAAAACGAAGAAAATAGGTGGGGGCTACTGCCCGTAAAAGCCCGATTGGTGAGAGCTTTCCATCCGTGGGGGGAGGAAGTTTCACCTTATCAATAAGCACCTGCTTTTTCTAGGATAGACTGGATTTTTGTAAATCCTCTTTCTTTAGCATGTTGGAGTGGGGTAACCCCTTCTTTATCGGGAATGTTTACATCAGCATTGTGCTCTATTAGCATCTGTACAATTTGCTGATATTCTTTACCTCCATTTCCTAATAGAACAGCTTCCATTAATGCAGTCCAGCCAAGGTTATTCATATGATTGACATCGATATCTGTATAAGCGAGAAGTTCCTTTACAACTTCAACATGGCCGCGTTCTGCTGCTGGAATTAATGCCGTACCGCCAAATCGATTTATTATCTTCGTATCAGCGCCTGCTTCAATCGTTAGCTTTAATATTTCTAAAGTTCCCTCTGCCGCAGCATATAAAAATGGATTATCTTTGTAATTATCTTGAATATTTACATCTGCCCCTGCTGTCAGTAATGCTTTCACAGTATCGATATGGTTATAATACGTTGCTGCCATCACCGGGGTTTCCCCTTGTGTACCTCTTACATTCAGATTTGCCCCGCTTTTTATCAATTTTACAACTGTTTCTGTATCTCCGAGCTGCGCTGAAAGTAATAACTGCTTATCCATCCAGTTCTCTTCCTTTGTAGCTACGTCTTCCTTTTTCACTATCATAAACTTTGCTTGATCCTGTTTTTCACAAGCTGTCATTACCACCAATAGTCCAAGTAATACGAGAAATGAAACGTTTTTTCTTTGCACAGTCTCATCCCCTATGGAAGATTGTATTTTGCTAACCATTCCTTCATAACAGACAATAACTCTTCTTGAATATTCTTATCCACAAGCCCTTTATATTCCTTCATTAGGCCTAGCATTGTGTGCTGTTTCTCAACTTCTCGTAAAATATGATTCATATTTGGAATGATATGCCACTCTGCCTCACCAGCTACATAATCCGCAATATCCTTTGCCTGTTCTGGCGGCACTTGTATATCTCGATCTCCAGTAATCGCTAAAACAGGACATGTTACTCTCTCTAAATACTCTACGACATTGTATTGAAATTGTTCACGTATCCACTTTGCATTTACCTTTGCCCCTTTTATTCGCATAACGGGGTTTGATGATTGTTGTATTTTTTCCATTACCGCTTCATTCTGTTTCTTAATACGCTGTGGAAGTTTTAAAAGGCGGTATAGCCTACCTCGAAATCCATCTGTTTCTTCCAATTCTTTTACTACCATTTCAATTTGTCTTGGAAGTAATGTTTCCGAAGGTTCAGCTCCGCCGCTAAGTAAAATTAAGTTAGCAACTGATTCTCTTACATAAATAGCTGGCGCCAGTAAAGCACCTTCACTATGCCCTACAATTACGATTCGCTTTGGATCAATTTGCGGGTGCTCCTTCAAAAAACGTACGCAAGCAACCCCATCATCAATTAAATCTGTAACACCTGTTTTATAATAATCGCCTTCACTTTTGTGCGTACCACGCTTATCATAACGTAACGTTGCAAATCCTAATGATGTGAAATAGTCCGCTAAATCTTTATATAAATGTAATTTTAAACCACGAGCATTTCCATCCCGATCTCCTTTTCCAGTTCCGCCAATAAGTAAAATAGCTGGGTATGTTGGTGCATCATATCCTGGAATTGTTAACGTTCCTTGAAGTGAAACCGTACTTTCAATTGTAACGAACAATTCTTTTGCCATCTTTTTTATTCTCCCTTCCCATTCCTTTCAGGAATTATAATCGTTGAAATGGTTCTTCTCTTTCGCTCTGGAGATGGCTTGCGCTCCATTGCTTTTAAAAACACTCCACTCATGTCCTGTATAAATTCTTGAAACTCCTCATCACTCATATAAAAACTTGCTTGTCGATATCCCACTCCATCTTTCTCAAAATCAATATGATCTTGCTGCAAGTAATCTTTAAAATTTGCTGTAAGCTGTGTGACGAACATCATAAAATATTGCATATGCTCTTCATTTGTTACATCTTGTAAATCATTTTGTGAAACACTGGCCACGCTGTTATTTAACACATATAACTTTTCAACCGTTCCTCGTATTTGCGTTTCTTGAGCAACTTGTAAAATATGTGCTGTTGTTAATTTTTCTAAATGACGATATAACGTCGCTTGTGGAATATGAGGTAATTTTTTAGCAAGTTGCTTTGCTGTTAATCGTTCTCCACCAATAAACTCTTGAATAAGTTGAAAACGAATCGGATGAAATAATATGTCCATCTTTTTTTCTTTCATAATAAAAAAACCTACTTCCTTTACTATATCTTATGATTATATTATCAAATATGATAACAAAAATAAATACAAAATAAAGTGAAACTTCCATCAGTGGCGGGGCTTCATCTCCACCTATCTTCTTCGTTTCTCGCAATCTTCAGGTGGGGGGATTATTGCCCACGAATAGCGGGATAATCTTTCATTCATATTAAAAATATTGATGGATAGCAACGAATAGAACCCTTCGGTATATCATTTTTCATTACAAAAAAACGAGTACATGTATTACTTACACACATACTCGTTTTTGTCTTTTTTATATTTTAATAAAATGAAATTTATTCGCATCCCGTTATTAAAAAATCATCTTCTACTTTACACAATACTGTATTCGTATCTACTTCCTGTCCAACTACTACATCTATAGATAATATATTTCCACTAATCCCAACTGCTGCTGCTTCTAATACACCTTTATTATTTCTAACAATAAGTAGCTTTTCCCATTCATATACATAAGACGTTTCATTGATTAACACTTCTTCTACTACTCCATTACATGGACTATAGACACTTTCAATAACTGCTTTCATACAAGCTCTACTCCTTACTTTCCTATTCAAAATCTCATTTTCCTCACCCATTCTATCACTGTTATTCCAGATCTTTTATATTTTAAAAGGTTTGAATTGTATTACATTTTCTAGTTAGCTATACCAATATAGTAAAGTAAAACTTCCATCAGCGGGGTTTTTTCATCCCCACCTTAACCTGGGCTATGCCCTGCGCGTTTTGAAGATGGGAGTTTCTTGCCCATTTTCTGATAAACCTGTGAACAAAATGAACTATATAAAAATTATGCTTTTAATAGATTTATTTCTCTAATTATTTACCAGGTATCCTTTATCACGTATCATGACCGTAATAACGTCATTATCTGAAAATTAAATCATTTATTGAAAGCGTAATCAATTTATTAAGGAGGGGTTTTTTATGTTAGCAATATTGGGATTTGCAATGGTATTTGTGTTCATGTTTTTAATTATGACAAGGCGAATGTCCGCACTAGTGGCCTTAATGCTTATACCTACTTTATTTGCTTTAATAAGCGGTTTTTATGCTAATGTAGGTCCAATGATGCTAGCGGGGATTAAAAATTTAGCACCTACTGGTATTATGTTAATGTTTGCTATTTTATACTTTGGTATTATGATTGATAGCGGTTTATTCGATCCCGCTATTTCGAGAATATTAAAAATTGTAAAAGGCGATCCATTAAAAATTGTTGTTGGAACAGCCATTTTGACACTACTTGTTTCTTTAGATGGTGATGGTACAACAACATATATGATTACTGTATCTGCTATGTATCCGCTCTATAAACGCCTTAATATGAATCCACTCATTTTGGCCGGAATTGTCATGCTAGGCGCTGGTGTAACAAATATTATTCCATGGGGTGGTCCTACTGCTAGAGCAATGAGCGCACTTGGCCTTGATGCTTCTCAATTATTTACACCGCTTATTCCAGCGTTAATTGGCGGGGCAATATGGGTGATTTTTGTCGCTTACATGCTTGGAAAAAAGGAACAGAAACGATTAGGAATCGTCGATATTCAATTTTCCACAGCAGAGAAATCAGCTTTTACAGAACAAGCAGCAACTGTAGAAGTATGTGATTATAAACGCCCAAAATTATTATGGATTAATTTCTTATTAACTGTAGTTCTTATGACATGTTTAATTATGGAAATCTTACCTCTTCCTGTTTTATTCATGATTGCCTTTGCAATCGCTGTCATGATTAACTATCCGAACCTTGAACAACAAAAAGAACGGATTGCTTCCCATGCCGGAAATGTGTTAGCAGTTGTTTCCTTAGTATTTGCAGCTGGTATTTTCACGGGTATTTTATCAGGCACGAAAATGGTCGATGCGATGGCACATAGTTTAGTTGCTCTTATTCCAGATTCCCTTGGCCCGCATCTTCCAATCATTACAGCAATTACAAGTATGCCATTCACGTTCTTTATGTCTAATGATGCTTACTATTTCGGTGTGCTGCCAATTCTTACGAAAGCTGCAGCAAGCTACGGAGTTAGTGCTGCTGAAATGGGAAGGGCTTCCTTATTAGGACAACCCGTTCATATGCTTAGTCCACTCGTCGCATCTACATATCTATTAGTAGGAATGGCAAAAGTTGATTTTGGAGATCATCAACGATTCACATTAAAATGGGCCGTTGGAACGACACTCTTTATGTTGTTCATTGCTATTCTTACAGGGGTAATTTCTTTATAAAGTGAAACTTCCATCAGTGGGGGCCTTACTGTCCACGAATAGCGGGATAAAAAAGCCTGCATCATAATAATTTGTAACATGTATAATCATATTTTAGGCTAATAAGATAGAAACAGGACTCGCTTATTCTATACAAGAAACTCCTTTCCCATAAGGAGTTTCTTTTTTCATCTACTCCGGGCTACTTTCCACAAAAAAGAGCAGCCCCTTTGTATACGAGCTGCTCTTCTCCTTTTTTTAAATTATGAAGAAATAGGAAAATATCTTCTTTCTGGTCGTCCCACATTTCCATAAATCAGTTCAGCATAAATTCTCTTCTGCGAAATTAAATACTCTAAATATCTTCTTGCTGTCGAACGGCTGACTCCTGATTCTTTACTAAGCATTTCCGCAGTTATTCCGTTATACTCCATTGTTAACACACACTGTAAAATTTTTTTTAGAGTCAAAGGATCAATCCCCTTAGGCGAATGTTCTATATGAGTACTCTCCCCCTGATTTCTCCTGTTCCATAAACTTTCAATCTGTTCTGGTGATAATTTTTGAGATTGCTTTAATTTCTCCACTTTATTTCGATAGTTTTCTAGACTTTCCTTGAACCTTTCAAACATAAGCGGTTTTACAATATAATCAAATACTCCACCACGGAGTGCACGCTGAACAACCTCAACTTCAGATGCTGCAGTAATCATAATAACATCTGTATCTGGCACATTATGACGAATGAACGTTACTAAATCTGTTCCTTTCATATCAGGTAAATAAACATCAAGTAATACAAGCTGCGGCTTTACAAGCTCTATCCATTCCTTTGCTTGCTCCCCTGTTATTGCTGTACCCACTACAGTAAACCCTTCTACTTTATCAGTAAAACGGCGATGAATTTCAGCAATGCGAACATCGTCCTCTACAATTAACACCTCAATAGTTTGAGACATGTTATTCCCCTCTTTCCTTTGGTAACGCCACAATAAATAAAGCTCCCCCTAAGTCCCCTTTTTCAATCGTAATGTTACCATGCAATTCATCTACTAATTCTTTCACTTTAGCCAATCCATACCCACGCTTTTCGCCTTCTTTCGTGGAAAAACCTTTATGAAAGATATGTGCAACAACCTTATCATCAATTCCAGGTCCAGAATCTTCTACTTCAATAATAATTTCATCTCCAATATCTGTTACAAATAAGTTTATTATTTTCTTATTCTCTTCTTTTCTCTCTACTGATTCGAAAGCATTCGTAATTAAATTGCCGAGAATTGATACAACATGGTTACTATCTATATGAGCTGGCAATTGTTTCAAACAACTCTCTCGATCTATTATCAAATCAATTTTTAATTCTTTAGCACGATTATAAAAACCAACTACAATTCCTCCTAACCACGGATTTTGTAATTTTGTCATAATAAATTGTACAAAATCCTGCTGAAGAGCTGTTTCTTTATGAATAAGCTCTATCGCTTCCTCATAAGATTCTAGTTGAATTAATCCTGATAATGTATATAAAAAATTCTTATATTCATGTGTCTGCGCACGAAGTGCTTCTGTATATGTTTTTACTTGTGAGAGTTCTTCGGTTAACTGGTCAATCTCTGATTTTAGCCGGAAACTAGAAACGACTCCGATTACTTCATTTTCTACTTTGACAGGCAATCGATTTACAATCACTACTTTCCCGTTTAAATCCATTTGTCGATCCAATTGTTCCTCTCCAGTCCAAAGTACTTCTAATATGGAAGAATTGGGCACAATCTGCAAAATAGGCTCCCCAATAACATACTCCCCTTGCCGTAGAGAAAGGATATCGCAGGCTGCCTGATTTACTAAACTAATACACCCTCGTTTATCAATAACTATAATCCCTTCACGTACAGATTGAATTACAGCGCTATGCTCCTCATACAAAGAAGAAATCTCTTCCGGCTCTAATCCAAACATTAATTTTTTAATACCCCGTGCCAAATAGACAGAACCAACAATACCTACTACAAGTCCACATACAGCTACCCACAAGATTGGAACACTATGTTTTTCTATTACTTCATGTATATCCTCTGCAAGAAACCCCACGGACACAACTCCTATAACCTTATTCGTTTCATCACGAATTGGAACTTTCCCGCGTACAGAAAGCCCTAAAGTTCCAGTCGCCTTTGATACGTAAGATCTTCCCTCTTTTAGTACACCCTCGTTATCTCCACCAACCATTTTTTCACCAATTCTATCCGGTACAGGATGCGCATAACGAATCCCTTCCTTATTACCGACTACAATAAATTCTGCGCCCGTTTCAGCTCGAATTTGTTCTGCAATTGGCTGAATCACTTCAGATGGATGATTTGTATGAAATGCCTTACGAATTTCTGGTATAGAAGCCACTGTCTTAGCTACCTGTAAAGCTCTCTTCCCAATTTGATCTTCCATGCTATCAGATAATATGTAATAAAATAAAATACTCATTTGAACGATAACGAACAAAACAAGAATGCCTATAAATAATGCAACTCTTGGCTGCAATTTTAGTTTTTTCAGTTTCAAAGCAAGATCCCCTAACTAATACCACACTTAAGTTTTAAGAATATACAGAAATTTAATTCTACATTATATGAACCACATTCCTCTTATCTATATTGTACTAAGAGATCTATTTCCTATACAAGCTATGAATCTATAACCTACCTTATAACAATGTAATTACTATGTCACTTGATTCAATCATATCCAGCCTTTTTTAGATATATCAAAAATAAGAAAACTCTAGAATTTTTTTAAACGTACTATAATAAACAGAGGATATTATGTCTAATATGAAGGACATATCCTCTTTTTTATTACATTATATATCACATAACAAGAGATTTAAAAAATCGTATAAGATGTATACTATGTTTAAGGAATTTACGTTTGTTCAAGGGGGTAGAGGACGTAGCCCATAGCGGGAGGCGTAGGGAGGTCGGTAGACTGAACGTAAAAAGATTTTAGGGGTGAGGAACTGTGCGTGTACAAGAAGTGAAACTGGAGGAAGGTAAAAGATACATGTTAGTAGACAAAGAGGGCTTTCCTGTAATCCCAGTGATAAAGTACCTTAAGTTTTTAGATGTTACAGGGAAAAGTAGCAACACCCAGAAGACATACTGTTATGCACTAAAACAGTATTTTCTGTATTTGCAGGAGATAAGGAAAGATTACAAGCATATAAGACTGGAGGACTTAGTGGAGTTTATTGGCTGGTTGCGGAATCCTCATGAGAGCACAAAGGTGACATCCCTTCGACCTGTAAAGTCAAAGAAAACAGAGAAGACGGTGAACCTGACGGTCACGGCTGTCACAAACTTCTATGACTATTTGTACCGTAATGAAGAGTTGCCGTATGATATGAGCGAGAAGTTGATGCGTGAGATCTTTACGGGAGGCAGAAAACCGTACAAAAGCTTCCTTCATCATGTCAATAAGGATAAGCCATCTATACGGAATGTGTTAAAGATAAAAGAGCCTCGTAAGAGGATACAGATACTTACAAAGGAACAGGTGAAGCAGGTCTAAGCAGCCACCACGAATATACGCGACACTTTCCTCATCCAATTATTGTTTGAGACAGGATTACGGATTGGAGAGGCTCTCTCGTTATTTTTGGAAGACTTACGATTCGACCACGGAAAAGGACATCGTATTCATCTGACGGACCGAGGGGAATTGGAGAACGGGGCAAAACTAAAAACAGGTGAAGCGGGAGATAGATGAAAACAATAAAGATGCAATTATCGCCTCTTTGAAACGTAAGATTAAGAAATTAGAAGAAGAGAAAAAACAATTGCGTGAGCAATTGAAGGTTGCTTATGCAGATGTATATAAACAGATTTAAGAGCTTTAGATTTTAATAATTAATAAAAAGATCCAATTTTATCATAAGCCTTTTTAGAAAAGAAAACAAAGCAAGACCATTAATATTTGGAGCATTCAATCTAATATATGGATGGTCTTGCTCAATACTGGGGTCCCGACCGCAAAACGCGAATTTTGTACGCTTAGAAGAACATCAATCTATAAAGCAACGAGAGCGTGACTTGTATTTTTGTGACTGTCATGCTCCGTTTTTCTTTTTCTTAAAGCTATTAGTTTAATTAACTATTTTTAATAATTAGGCTGAATATAACCTGATTTTATTCCTTTGGTTACAGCTTCTAACGAGGATGAAACATCCAACTTATCAAATATGTGTTGAATATGGTTTGAAATTGTGCGTTCACTAGCATATAACATAGACGCAATTTCTTTACGCTTATATCCATCACATAGTAATTGTAAGATTTGTTTTTCGCTATGGGTCAATTCCTCAACATAGTCCGTGGACATTGGAAAATAGCAAATACCCTCATTAATCTCAATTAAAATTTGCAATAACTTATCTGGCATAATGTTTTTATTAATAAAACCACTTACACCGATTTTTTGAGCTTCATACCGATAAACAGGCAAATCATAGCCTGTTAATATGACTATTTTCGTGTCACATTTACTATCTAAAATATTTTTTGCTATTCCTAAACCATCTTCACTACTGATGTTACTTAAGTTAATATCTATTAAGGTAATGTCTGGCTTAAACTCATTGATGATTGCAATGACATTTTCAATATTTTGTAATAAGTGTAATGAGTAAAAATGGTCTATTTCAGGATAATCTTCTAAGGCTATCTCCAAACTTTTTGCAAACAAAGCATGGTCATCTATTAATAAAATATTGATAGGAATCATCTCCTCTCATGGGAATAAGAATAGCAACACATAAGCCAGTAGGATTGCACTCTGAAATTGTCATTTTACCGTTTAATAAAAATAGCTGTTTTTTAATCGAATTCAATCCTCTATGGCCATTAAGAGCGCCTGTTTCGGTAGCCATCAGGCCTTTACCATTATCTTTTACTATAAGTTCTATTTCACTATTTTCTTGTGTCAAACTCAAAACTAGCTTTGAACATTCCGAATGTTTGAATGCATTTGTTACCAATTCTTTTAAAATTCGGTATATAACAAGATGATAGGGTTCAACTAAAAATAAATTTTCATTACACTTAAAAGATATATCAATATTTTTCATTCCATATTTTTGCTGTATCATCTCAAGCAAATTGCTATAATTTTCTTTTAATGTGAGTGTTTTTAATAGGGTTGGATGGTACTCTTGCATTTGTACACGTATTGACTGGTTTAAGTTTCCCAGCGTTTCTACTATCATTTCATGGATCTCTTCTTTGTTAGATTTATTCATCATATTTTTAACAGCTAATATATCTTGTAATATTTCGTCATGTAAATAATCAGAAAACCCACTTTTTAATTTTTCCTCTTTAGCTATCTGTACGAGGTTATGAACGTAAGAGCTCTCTGGCAAGGTTTTTAGTTCTTCTGTATCTGAATTTAAGATAGTAGTTTTTGTGTCTTGAAATAATAATATGAAATAAAGCTGAATAAACCAAAAAATTGTATGTATAATGATGAAATAAGTAATCATATTAAATCTAAACAACACCCCAAGCGAACTAATAAAAACAAGAAAACATAAAAATATTAAGCCCATTTTATCTTCTTTTAAGAGAAAATATTGCCTCATAGATATATGGTTTTTAAAAGCTATTGCAGTAATACTAAATAGTGGTAACAGGATCACTATATACCATCCTAAATTACTTAAATATTCGGGACTCTCTGCAAACACCATAGCATATATACTAAAGGGAAAAATAAGAATAGTAACAGATCTAAGCAAATGCTTCTTTTCGCTTTTGAAGACAAATTTAATTCGTTTTCGATGCTTCAAGAACAGAAAAATAATACAACTAAAACTAAAAATCCATTGACATGAAAATAAAATGGCAAATATTTTATCGTTTATAAAGTTCGCAATTAATGTTAATACACATGTAATCTGTAGAATCCAATCTGTTTCTTTTTTATAAGTAAAGTTAGAATCTTGGAAAAAGAACAGGAGCAAAAATTGTACTGTCATATATAGAACCACTACACTAAGTAGCATACTTAGTGTATAAAAAATTCCACTCCCATTAAGCGTTAGTAAAAACTGCCATGAAGTAAAGAGTAGCAAATTAGAAAATTGTGATAGCGTGTTGTTTTCTTTTACGTTTACAAAACTGATGTATGCTCCGTAGATGAGCATTATCGTTATAAGCGTTAGTGGAAGTAACTTTGCTGTTCCTACAATATTACTCTGCAAAAATTCATAACATAAAAAAATAATCATACAAAGTTGATTAATTAAAATAAAGATTTGTTTTTGCTCATAGTACTTTTTCATAAACTCACTTGCCTTTACTAGGTTAAATGCAGATAAAGCTAATGTTTGCCTACTATCATCAGCTTTATCTACAAATTTTTACTTTTTATCGTTAAATATGATTTTATAGCATGCTCGTTTTGTTAACAAATAATAAATGATATACACCAGGGTAAAAATAATTACCGCAACAAGAATAGGTAATATAAAGGCACTGCTTTTTCCTAATAAATCGTCCATTAAAGCAGTTTTGTAGGCCAGCAGTGCAAAAATACTATGCGTTAACCCTAATACGTAGGGGATGCTAAATAACGTAAAGACTTCTTTACTTATTATTCTTTTTATATTTTTCCTGTTATACCCCATTCTTTTTAGAATTGTAAACTCATCTTTATTCGACATCATACTTGAAAGGTTATGGAAATAGAGAATGCTACCTGTTGCAATAAAGAAGATGATAGTAACAAAACTAATGAGCAAGAATGTTGAGCTATTTTGTTGAATAATATAGTCTACTTTTTGGTAACTACTTGTAAAATAAATATTATTTTTAAATAGTGGAGCTAAGTTTTCATAAACTTCCTTGTTATCTCTCATATCTGCTCCATTAAAGCTCATCATAGTCTTTCCTGTAAGCCCTAAGATTTTTATTTCTTTGTAAAGTTGGTCCGAAATAATAAAAGTTCCTACACTATTTGCAAATCCGATTGGATTAAGTAATGTAGTCTCTTTTACTTTTATATCCACGTTATTTGTAGGTGTTAAGTTCAGAGTATATATTTTCCCTTTATCTAACTTTTCTTTTTCAGGTCGATATTTTACTAAGATACCTTCATTTTTAGCTAAATTCTTAAACTCTACATTTTTATCCTGAATATTTATTAATTCCTTGTAATCCGACTCGGATATAAGATCAAATCCATGTTCTTTTTTTGCGCTATATTCTTTAGGCAAATTGTCAGAAGAGGATGTTGCGTGGATAATAGTCGTTTCTTTATACTTCATATTTTCTTTGCCGACTGTATCTTGTGCGATTTTAATTGCTTTAGTAGCTAATTGCTTATCCTCCACCGGAAACTCAATAGCTGACGGTATGATACGTTCTGTAGCAGCAACAGGGTAGTAGAGAGTCAGTATAGTGGAACAAAATATAGCCAAAGTTCCTGCAGCTAATAAAGTTAGCAAAATTAAAGTTTTTGCCTTCGAACGGACTTTAAATATAAAGTTTGGAATGATAATAATATTCGATTCCTTATAAAACCAATTTTTCTTTTTCTTCAATTTTTGAATGGCATATGGTAAAAAAGAATGAATAAAGAAAATTGTCCCTAGTATTACACTTAACATTGTTAAAAGTGCGATTGGTGAAAACCCTATCGTTTTCCAAAATGATTTAGTTCCTCTTGTAATATCAATAGCTAAGAAATAACCAATTAAAATCAAGAATAATCCCAGTAACGAGAAAGCTGTATTGATTTTCACTTTTTTTTCTTCCTTTTTTTCCATACGTACCAAAGTCAATAAGGAACTTTTTCGAAGAATTATCCAGTTTGATAAAAATAAAACAGTCAAAACAGCAAATATAAAAACAAAAGTGAATAGTACCGCATTAGGATTAATAATTGGCACTTCAGAAGTATCAATTTGTAATTTTAGTACTCTGACTATCGCTTCGACAATTCCTTTATGAGCAATAGCACCAAAAGTGATTCCTACAATTAGAGCAGCAAAACAAATAACAATATTTTCAAAGGTTAATAGCTTTACCATGGTTGACTTTCGATACCCCAAGAGCGAATAAATTCCAAGTTCTTTCATTCTTTTTTTCATAAAGAAAGTATTGGAATATGACATATAAAATAATACAAATGTCATAACAAAGACTGCCACCGTTCTCGACATTGTTTCTACTCTACCATCAGACGAAATCTTTTCCATGATAATATCGTTCATGGAAAAAGAAATAAAGGAGAAAAACACCATCAGCACAAAAGCTACTGAAACAAAATAGAACGAATAGAAGGAAAAGTTATTCTTCAGATTCTTTTTTGCTATTGTTAATAATCCCACGCTCATGTCTTCCTTTCATACACTTAGTTATATCGTTTTTCATCAACTTTAGAGATTTCCTTTAATATCTCTTCAAAAAATTCTTTTCGACCCTGTCCATTGTTTTTTAATTCTTTTATAATACCCCCATCTTTAAATATTAGGATTCTGCTTGAAAAACTTGCTGCATAAGCGTCATGAGTTACCATTAAAATTGTTGTATGAAGTTCCTCATTTACTTCTCTTAATTTTTGAAGTAGCTCTGTCGCAGAGTTTGAATCTAACGCGCCTGTGGGTTCATCTGCAAATAAAATACTTGGCTGTTTCGCAATCGCTCTTGCTGCCGCAACCCTTTGTTTTTGCCCTCCAGATAGTTGACTAGGGTACTTTGATAATTGTTCGAATATCCCGAAACGCTTTGCTAAACTATTTATAGACGATTCAATTTCTCCTGGGGATTTGTGTAACAGAGTAAGTGGCACAGCAATATTTTCCTGCACTGTTAAACTATCGAGTAAAAAATACTCTTGAAAAATAAAGCCTAAATGATCCTTCCTAAAATCCGCAGATCTATTATCATTAAGTGTTTTAATATTGACACCATTTATCAAAACATCTCCATCTGTAAGCGTATCAATGGTTGATAGGATATTTAATAAAGTTGTCTTCCCAGATCCGGACGCCCCCATAATCCCAACAAATTCACCCGATTCAATGTCAAAAGATACTTTATTAAGTCCAGGTAATTGATTTTTGTTGTAAATCTTTGTCACATTTTTTGCAGATACTAATGTATTCATCATATTTACTCCCTTCAATTTATTAATATGTTAAGTTTATTATTCAACATATAAGGAAACATGAGTAAAAAACGCACTCTTCTACTCACACCTTTGTATTGTGCACTACAAACCTGTCCAATTGGTGAAAAAAGTGCCATAAACGACCGTTTATGGTGCTTTATTTACTTCTATTCAAATAGAGAAAAATACTATGCAAATTCAGTTTCAAAAATCAGTTCCAAAAATAAAAGGTTGCAACATATTAGTCATATATAATATGTTGCAACCCTTATATTTTAAGTTTTTTTGAATTTAGGTCTTGATAAATATGGTCTAGAGTTTTCTTATTTTTAACTAATTATTATCTTTGTTTTCTTCAACTACTTGCACAACCATTTTTTCCTTCGGTGTCTGCTGCACTGCACCTTTTCCAGCGAAGCTCTCTAGCAATTCTTTCAAATCAATCCCTGAAGAAGCTTTTAATGTTTCTTGCATCGTTGCCATTAAATCTGTTGCATAGCCTGCCACTTTACCAGCGCCGCTATTTTTTCCACCGCCGCCTGTATCCACAACTGTAATTTTGTCGATATTACTAAGCGGGCTTGCAATTTCTTTCGCATAACTTGGTAACATTTTCAGTACCATATCCATAATCGCTGCTTGACCGTATAGTTCAAATGCTTCAGCAATTTTTTGTTTTGCTTCTGCTTCTGCAAGACCTTTTAGTTTAATAACATCTGCTTCTGCTGTACCTTGGGCTTTTTGTACTTCTGCTTTTGCTAAACCTTCAACACGTACTTCTTCTGCACGTGCTCTTGCTTCCGCTTCAATTTTATACTGATCTGCATCTGCTTTTTTAATTTGTTTCACTTTTTCTGCTTCCGCAGCTTGCTCAACTGCATAACGATCTGCATCTGCCTTTTTCTTCACTTCTGCGTCATATTGCTTTTCACGGCGAGCAATTTCTTTTTCTTCTAATTCAATTTGTTTTTCACGCTCAATAATTTTTACACGCATTTGCTCTTCTGTTACACCTTGTTGTGCCTTTGCTTGCTGTAATTCATATGAAAGGTCTGCATCAGCACGTGCTTGTTCTTGCTCCCTTTTATATGCTTGCACCTTTAGTTCTTTATATTTCTCTGCTTCAGCGATTTGTGCATCACGTTGATACTCTGCTTCTTTTGCTTCTTTTTCGGCACGCGCTTTTTCAATCCGTGCCTCTTTTTCTCGTTCTGCGTTTGCAATTTGTGCATCACGTTTTACTGTCGCAATTTGCGGTTGGCCAAGTGCATCTAAATATCCGTTTTTATCACTAATTTCTTTAATAGTAAATGATACAATGCGTAGCCCCATCTTCTTCAAATCAGTAGAAGCAACCTCGTGTACTTTCTGGGCAAACTGTTCTCTATTACTATACGCATCTTCTACTGTCATCGAAGAAAGAATTGCTCGTAAATGTCCTTCTAACACTTCTTTTGCCTCTACCTTTAGCTCTTCTGTTTCTTTTCCTAAATATTGCTCTGCTGCTGTTGATACTTCTTCAATTGTAGAACCCACTTTAATAATCGAAACACCATTTACTGTTACAGGAACACCCTGCTTCGTATATGTATCACGTGTTCCTACCTCTAACTTATAGTTTAATAAGCTAAGAGGTTCTGCTTGTTGCATAATTGGCACAACAAATGTACCGCCCCCGCGAATGATCTTAATCTTCTTACCATCATCTGTTGTAACAACATTTTTCCCACTTCCTAGACCGCTACCTGTTACAATCAGCGCTTCATCTGGCCCAACCGTTCGATATTTTGTAATAAATACTAAAATAAGAATGGCTAATATCGCTAATAAAACACCGCCAATAATTAATGGAACCATAATAAATCCTCCTTATTATTTTGGTTTCTTTAAAGACATTGCTAAATTTTGCACAAGCAAAACACCATCTTGCACAGCTTCAACAATGACATAAGATCCTTGTAAAATATCTTTCTTTCCTATCGTTTTAGCTGGCATCGCATTACTGCCAAATTGAGAAGCTAGCAAAACCTCACCTAGCCCTTCTTTTGGAATTGTTATAATCACTTCTCCCTTACATCCAATAAATTCTTCCATGCGGTGCATTGTATTTTGCTCCGCCTTAGAAATTGGTGCTAAAACAAGCATTTTCATTGTAATAACGCCAACAAGTGCAAGAAAAAAAGAAATAACAAAAATAGAAATACTACTCCAAGGAAATATATATTCTAATATGTAGCCAAATCCACATAGCATAGCAAGAAAACTAAATAACAGTGTAAAAGGAGAAGTAGCTCCGCTTGATATACTAAAAAGAGATTCTAAAATATCCCCAAAAAGCAAATAAAGAATGGCAATAGCTGCAGTGATAATAAGCCCATACAAATAAATTGTTTCAATTGAAACGTTAAATAACATACTGCTTCACTCCTTTCAACATAAAGTGAAACTTCCATCAGTGGGGGTTTTCTTCATCCCCCACTGATGGTTATGAACCAATCGAGCTCTTACGGACAGTTATTCCCCACCTATCTTCTTCGCTTTCTCTGAATCTTGAAGTGGGGGGCTTACTGTCCGTTAGTGCGGGATAAAGTGAAACTACAGGCAGTTCTTCAGATTCTTCTCATTCTTGAGGTAGGAGCTTACTTCCCCATTAATATGTGACAAATAGTAAGATCACAATTCTTTTTCACACATGCATCCCCTCCTATTATCTTAATTTTCAATCATTTAATCCTTAAAAAAAGAGCCTTATACCACAGACTCCAAAAAAGAACAGGAGAAAGCTATGGTGACAGCCTCCTCCTGAAAATAAATCACTATATTATATATTTATAGAATACAAGTTTTTACATAAAAAGTAAAGTTTTATATATATTGGTGTTTTCTTTATAACTCAATTTTATCCCTATACTATCTATAATTTATTGATGTATTCATTATGAACGCATCAATAAATTATAATGTTACATTTTAAAAATTATACATTTTTTATAAAAGATACTGCGAATCAACTCGAATTATCAAAACAAAATACTGCTGCTGTAGCAAGTTTAGTATCACCTATGGCTATTTTTGATTCAATAGACTTTATCGCAGGAAAAACAAAACTTCACTCCTTTGAACTTGTACATTGTGTTTGCACAACAAAAGTATACATTCAAAACTCTGTAAATAAAGAGTTCAAAAAAATGAACAAAAAACACGGAATCCTGACAAGTTCGATATTTTATTTGGAATTGAATTAAATATTACTTTAAACTTTAAAACATTGTGGAAACAATGTCTTTTATTATTATTCTCTAATTCAATTTATGATAAAATCTATTAAGCATCCTATAAAAAAGGAGTCTTATCCTATGGAAAATTTCCCTAAAAGTTTATTAATTGCATTTCTAATTTTAATATGTAGTTGTATTGTTTTCGGTATATAAGATAGTTTTTATAAATTGACCTTAACTTAATAGGGCTGTGTGGTTGATAACTCATGGTTAACTTTAAAAAGATATAATCTTCGTATTTTGAGGAATTAAAATTTAGCTTGATGGCGATGGGGCTTTATCCAGAAAACAGAAGTATTGAACTCCCCCTCCTACCGCTTCATGCTTGAGTTGGGGGATAAATCGCTAGAAATGATAAAGTGAAACTTCCGTCAGTGGGGGTTTTCTTCATCCCCCACTGACGGTTAGTTGAACCAATCGGGCTTTTACGGGCAGTTATCCCCCACCTATCTTCTTTGCCTCTCTCTGAATCTTGAGGTGGGGGTCTTACTGCCCGTTAATGCGGGATAAACATAGAGCAAAAATCTGTATTATAAATAGACGCTGATTTTTATGCATTTATGGACAAACAAATAAGCCTTTCTTATGTGTAGAGAATATCTTAATCACATAGGAGGGAAAACATGAAAAAAGAACAACTCATTCTTACTATACTTGGAAGCAGCGGCGGCGCTGCTCGTGCATTTTTATCTTTATTAAATCATGCCATGAAAGATAGTCATAATCCTATATACTCTCAATTGCAAAACTGTTCGATTCATTTAATTGACATAAAGGAAAAACCACAATCCTATTTTAAAGAAATGTATCCTGCATTATACGAGAGTTTTACATTTCATATATTCGATCTAAGCGATAACGCATTATTTCAAAATCATCTACAAAAAACGGGGACAACCCTGGTTATTGATGCTTCCTTAGCTGATGCTGTAGAAATGTTGACATGCTGTAATGAACTTGGCGTACATTATATTAATACAGCATTGCAATCACCAGCAATTGATGCGAATGAACATATAAAGCGATTCAGTTTACTAGAAAGACAAAATTTCTTTGAAGAACATAAACCTACCTTCACAAAAATGACAGGCATTATTTGTTCCGGTATGAATCCCGGTGTCGTCCAATGGATGGCAATTAAATTAATGAAGCAAAATCCTACGGAAATCCCCCTCGCTTGCTTCATCGTCGAACACGATACAACTTTCTATCAGGATCCAACTCTTATCAAAGAAAAAACCGTATACTCGACATGGTCTCCAGCAGGTTTTTTAGAAGAAGGTATTTTAAACTATCCTCTTTTTATGAAACATCAAACTCCCATTCTTTTATGTAACACCTCTTATGAACAAGAATTTAAAGTAACGTTAGGAGAGAAACAGTTTTACGGTTGTTTAATGGGACATGAAGAAGTTATTAATCTCGGAAAGTTATATGACATGGAGGTTGGTTTTTTATATCGTATCAATGATTATATGACGCAATTAATTCATAACAATCAACATAATGTTGATGAATTATGGAACTGGGATCATCACGTATTAAATCCAGAAAATGGACAACTCATCGGTGAAGATTTAATTGGTGTCCTACTTGTGTATAAAGACAAAGAGGTATATATGTACAACACCACCGCTACCCAAAATGTGTATACACAATACAGAACAAATGCAACTTATTTTCAAGTGGCTTGCGGCGTTTACGGTGCACTCGCTAGCCTCTTACTCGATGATTTACCACTTGGTTGTTATTTTGTAGATGAACTTCTGTTAAATACGGATTCAAAGTATGGTCAGTATCTTTCTTATTATATGAAAGATTTTGTAATAGGAGAAAATAATACAACAGATGGTTTATTATTTGATCGTATAAAAAAGATTGAGTAGTTTTTTCTACTCAATCTTTTTGGTTTCACTTAAAAACAAAAACCCCTGCACTTAGGGGTTCAAGCCATCTTCTCATTCGATTCTTCTCGGAAAAAGCTCTTCATCGCATGAAACACGTCAGCTTTTTGTTTTAAAATATAATAGCGAAACTTCTCATCTTTTACGTTTTTATATGCTGACATGAGTGTACTGTGACGATTATACTGATTCACTTCTCCGTACCCAAACATGTTAGATACTTTCATTAACTCTTGCACAAGTTTCACACAACGGGCATTATCAGATGTTAAATTATCTCCATCCGAGAAGTGAAACGGATATATGTTATAGCGTTCCGGAGAATATTTTGTTTCAATCAGTTCTAATGCTTTTCTGTATGCTGATGAACAAATTGTTCCACCGCTTTCACCTTTTGAAAAAAACTCTTCTTCAGTAACAACTTTTGCTTCTGTATGGTGTGCGATAAATTCAATATCTACTGTTTCATATTTTGTACGTAAAAACCGAGCCATCCAGAAGAAAAAGCTACGAGCCATATATTTTTCCCAAAGCCCCATCGAACCGCTCGTATCCATCATTGCTAACACAACAGCTTTTGATTCTGGTTTCAACACTTCATTCCACGTACGGAATTTTAAATCCTCTCTTTTAATCGGGTGAAAAGCTGGATTTCCATTCATTGCATTTCGTTTATAAGCGGAAATCATTGTCCGCTTTTTATCAATGTTCCCCCAAAGACCCATTTTACGAATGTCGTTAAATTCAATGTGTTCAATACGATTTTCATCCAGTTCTTTCCGCTTTAAGTTAGGAAGCTCTAATTCCTTAAAAAACGCTTGCTCAAGCTCTAAAATCGACACCTCTGCCTCATAGTAATCTTCTCCTGCAGAGTCTCCCGCTCCTTGCCCTTTCCCTGGTCCTTTTTGCTTTTGACCACTAGATCCATCTCTCGCTACAACATCCCCGACTTTACTATCACCAGTTCCTTGACCAACATGCTTATTCTTATCATAGTTATAACGAATTTTATATTCATCTAGTGAACGAATTGGTATTTTCACAACATCCCTACCATTGGACATAATAATACTTTCTTCTGTAACAAGGTCTGGTAAATTATTTTTTATTGCCTCTTGTACTTTTTCTTGATGACGTTGTTGATCATCGTGCCCTTTACGATGGAGGGACCAATTTTCCTGTGAAACCGTATAATTATATTGATTTTCTTCTGCCATTTCTTTCCCTCCTTACATTAATTTTTATACTTTCACTTAAACACAGATTCGAACATGAAAATCCTACCGAGAAAAATTTACTTTCACACTAATAAAAACTAATACACTTTCATAATTAAGAAAGAAACACAATGCATTGTTGCACACTTTCCAGTTGCACAACATATTGTATTGTGTTGGCCTTTTTCTGTATGAATGGTTGGTTACTCTATCATATGCTCGTGGTGAAAATAATTGACAAATAAATTCATAAGATTGCATTTAAATTTACTCATAGTAGACAAGCACCTCTTATAGTCGAAAACAAAATATAAAAAAACTGCCCCTTTCCAAGAGACAGCTTTTCTTTTTCTATGACTAGGATTATTATCGATTTAACAAGCTACCTACATAACGCAGTAATTCGTTTGCAGATGTGGAATTATAGCCATGTTCATCAATTAATCGTGCTACAACATTATTAATTTTCTTCAGCTGATTTTCATCCGGCGTTTTCGTTGAAGTCGTAATCTTCACAACATCCTTCAAATCGGCAAATAGTTTCTTCTGGATTGCTTCACGAAGACGCTCATGTGAATTATAATCAAATCGCTTCCCTTTGCGAGCATATGCAGAGATACGAATTAAAATCTCTTCACGGAACGCTTTCTTCGCATTTTCAGAAATACCAATTTGTTCTTCAATAGAGCGCATAAGTTTTTCATCCGCACTCATTTCTTCTCCAGTTAATGGATCGCGTAGTTTCGATTTATTGCAGTATGCTTCTACGTTATCTAAATAATTATCCATAAGTGTCTTCGCAGATTCTTCATAAGAATATACAAATGCTTTTTGTACTTCTTTCTTCGCAATTTCATCATACTCTTTACGTGCTAATGAAATGAAATTCATATAGCGCTCACGATCTTCATTGCTAATAGATGGATGTTGATCTAATCCATCCTTTAAAGAACGTAGTACATCTAAAGCATTAATTGATGCTACTTCTTTACGAATAATTGTAGAAGAAATACGATTGATAACATAACGCGGATCAATTCCACTCATACCTTCATCTTGATATTCGCGCTGCAGTTCCTCTACATCAATAGCATTGTATCCTTCTACCATTTCACCATCATATAAACGCATTTTCTTAATTAAATCGATGTCTGGCCGCTTCGGATCTTTTAAGCGTGTTAAGATTGTAAACATTGCTGCAACGCGAAATGTATGCGGTGCAATATGGACATTGGCAACATCACTCTCATGAATCATTTTCTCATAAATATGCTCTTCCTCACTTACTCGTAAATTATATGGGATTGGCATTACAATAATCCGTGAATGAAGTGCTTCATTTTTCTTATTAGAAATAAAAGAACGATATTCTGTTTCGTTTGTATGTGCAACAATTAATTCATCTGCCGAAATCAGTGCAAACCGGCCTGCTTTAAAATTCCCTTCTTGTGTTAATGATAATAAATGCCATAAAAACTTTTCGTCACATTTTAACATCTCTTGAAATTCCATCATTCCACGGTTCGCTTTATTCAATTCTCCATCAAACCGATAAGCACGTGGATCTGATTCTGAACCAAATTCAGCAATAGTAGAAAAATCAATGCTACCTGTTAAATCAGCAATATCCTGTGATTTAGGATCAGATGGACTAAATGTTCCAATCCCTGTTCTGCGATCTTCCGAGAAGAAAATACGCTCTACAATTACATCTTCAATTCTGCCTCCATACTCTTGCTCTAGACGCATTAAGTTTAATGGTGATAAGTTTCCTTCAATTCGCACGCCATACTCTGCATAAAAATCATCACGTAAATGGTGAGGAATAAGATGCAGCGGGTCTTCATGCATTGGGCACCCTTTTATTGCAAAAACCGAGCCTCGATCTGTATGCGAATATGCCTCTAATCCACGCTTTAACATCGTAACCAACGTAGATTTCCCGCCACTAACTGGTCCCATTAATAATAAAATCCGTTTTCTTACATCTAAACGTTTTGCAGATGGATGAAAATACTCTTCTACAAGGCGCTCTAATGCTTCTTCTAATCCAAATAATTGATTACTAAAGAAATTGTATTTTTTTCGGCCATCTACTTCCTCAATTCCAGCATCCTTAATCATATTATAAATACGAGAATGTGCTGTTTGCGCCACCCATGGTCTTTCTTTAAGAATTTCTAAATAGTCAGCAAATGTACCTTCCCATTTTAAGCGTTCTTCTGCTTCCCGGTGCTGTTCGATTTTCTTTAAAATATCCATTATAGCTCCTCCCCCATCTCCTTGTTCAATCGGATTATTATAAAAGTATGCGAGGATGTCCTTAAACATTCATACGAATCAAAATGAAATCACACACAAACTTTATAAATTTTATTACCAAAATTGAAAGAAAATTCGTTATAATACAAGTAACGGTGGATGAATATGGATGGGAGGCTAAATTCTTATGAAACTTTTATTAATTTTAGGTGTTATGCTCACATTTCTCACTGCCATTTTTACATCAGGATACAATGATAAGCCAGGAACAAAATAAAAAGTGATGAGCTTAATGCTCATCACTTTTTGTCTATCTAAAATAAAGCCTCTCAATATCGCTTATCGAAAGAGGCTTATTAAAATAATAGCCTTGGGCTAAAATTGCATTTTTTTCTTTCAAGAATTGAATTTGTTCTGCCTCCTCCACTCCTTCAGCAATGACATTCAACCCTAATGTGTGAGCAAGATCAATAATAGCTGTTGTAATATTTGTCCCCTTTTCATCCGTACCTACTTCTTGCATAAAAGATCGATCAATTTTTAAAGTATCAATTGGATATTGTTTTAAATAGCTAAGCGACGAATATCCTGTTCCAAAATCATCAAGATGAATTTCCAACTTCTTCTCTTTTAAGCGAAGAAGCACTTTCTCTGATAATTCTTTATGCATTAAAGCTCCTTCTGTAATTTCAATTGTTAGTAAATGCGGCGGAATACGATATGTCGTTAAAGCATTCGTAATGGTCTCTATTAATTTAAAAGAACGAAAATGCTTTGCAGAAATATTTACCGCAATTGGTACAGGAGCAATCCCCTTGTCCAACCATTCACGTATTTGTCTGCACACTTCATGTAATACCCACTCATCAATTTTAAGAATAAATCCCGTTTTTTCTGCAAGTGGAATAAACTCTTCAGGTGATACATTTCCGAGTTCTTTATTGTTCCAGCGAAGCAAGGCTTCCATCCCTACCATCTCTTCTGTTACAATATTAATTTGCGGCTGATAATATACTGTAAACTCATTACGCTCTAGAGCTTGATGCAATTGATTTTCCATCATAAATTGTTTCTCACGCTGCGCATTGAGACCGCAATGGTAGAAGCTATAGTTACCTTTTCCTTGCTCTTTTGCATGTACTAATGCTACGTCCGCACATTTTAATAATATTTTCTCATCTTCTCCGTCTGTAGGTGACATTACAATTCCAATAGAAGCATTTATATATACTTCCTCTTCCTTTATGACAAAACGCTTCTCCATTCCTTTTAATAACATCCGAACAAGTTTTTCAACGCACTCTTTATCTGTATGTTCTTTTACAATCACAAATTGATTACCATGCTCTCGAAAGAGATATGCTTCCTTTGGAAGAAGAGATTTTAAACGTCTTGCCACTTTTTTTAATACTTCGTCTCCAGTTTCATAACCGAATATATCATTGATCAAATGAAACTGATCTAAGTCTATACAAATAATTGTAAATCTCTTTTTTTCTCTTAACAAACGAGCTAGAATTTCTGTACAGGAAATATGATTCAATAAGCCTGTCAATTGATCATGATAAGCTAAATACTCTGTTTTCCGTTCATGTAGTATCTGCTTCGTAATATCTCGTGCTATGACATACACACCAGTAATATTATCATTAACAATAATTGGAACTGTTTTTAGCGATATATACGATTTATGTCCATTTTTGTGTTCGTATTTTTGTACAAAAGCTTGTTTAGAATAGCCTTGTACTGCATCTTGAAACATGGGTTGAAACTTGTTCATTATATCTTCTTCAAGATATTGAAAAATAGATTGATTGCTCAACTCAGTAGCTCCGTAACCAAAAATCTTATTTGTTGCAGAGTTCATATATATGATGTGTCCTGTCAAATCAAGCGATATAATAGCATCATCATCATATTCTAATAAGGATTGAAAGAACATTTTCTTTTCTTGCATCTCTGTCTTCTCTTGTAACTGAGCGGTAATATTACGTGTAATACAAATAATATATTGGCATATACCATCGATTGAACATATTGGATATAGCAATGACTCATAATGTGAAATTTCTCCTGTATCTAGAATCATAGAGTCACGAAACGTACTTACTTTTTTATTTTGTAAAGCATCCTCATATCTTACTTGTAACGAATGGGCCAGATCTGAAGGTAATACCTCTTGCAATATTTTACCGTAACAACTTTCATCTAACCTCGAATGTTGCATCCCTTTTTCATTTATATATATGTATTGGAACCATTTATTTTCTACAACTTTTACAATAAACACGAAATCTTGAATGGCATGAAGCAAGCCTTGGTGTATTAAATTCATATCTATGCCATGTAAAGAGTTAACTATACTTCTCTTGTTTGTAAATAATTCTTTCATTAGCATCGCAACCTGTCTTATTTTGTATTTATATATACTATTTTAACGGAATTTGTCGTTTTTTTAAACAGATGCAAATTTTTATCAAAAATATTAATTTTCTTCCCCCAAAAAAAAACCGTCATATGACGGTTTTTAATAAACAATTTCTACATCTAATCCTGGATAATTTTGCTGGCGCAATGCCTCATAAATTAAAATTGCTGCAGTATTAGATAAGTTTAAAGAACGGACCTTATCAGTCATTGGGATGCGTAAGCAATGATCAAAATTCTGTTCAATCACATTTGCTGGAAGACCATTTGTTTCTCTTCCAAATACGAAATAGTAATCTTGTTCTACATTGCCATAATCAAATGTTGTGTGTGCTTTCTCACCATACTTCGTTAAGTAGAAAAACTCACCATTTGCATTTTTTTCATAAAATTCCTCAATAGAATCATAATACGTAATTTTTACGTGTTCCCAATAATCTAATCCAGCACGCTTTAACGCTTTATCGTCAGTAGAAAATCCGAGCGGTCTAATTAAATGTAATTCCGTACCTGTTGCTGCACAAGTACGTGCGATATTACCTGTATTCGCTGGAATTTCTGGTTGATATAAAACAACATGTATTCCCACAATGTTCACCTCAATCTTTTTCTACTACGTATTATACCACTTGGACAAAAAATCTCTAGTCGTTATCGAGAATATGAAAAAACTTATATTTCATTTGCGGTGTATACTTACTTGAATCTTCATAATTCCAATAACGCATGCGGCTATTAGCAGAATGGGCATTTACAAGAGGCATACCATTCGCATCTTTTGCTACGACAATCGTTGTATGATTCCATCTTCCATCATTTTCAAAATCATATACGATCACATCTCCGAGCATAAGATCCTCTGGTTTCTCCATCTGTTTTGCTCGAAGTCCCATGGAAGCACTTGATAAGTACCAATGAAAAGAATGAGCTACCGCCCAACTCCAGCTCCATTGGTTATTTTGCTGCCACCATCCACTGCGAATATTCGGATACCCAGTCATCGGTGTTTCCCCAGCATGAAGACATTGTGAAATATAATTTGTGCAATTATCAGGGAAGTTTTGATAAGCTGGATTGCGGTCATCCCACCAACGCTCTGCATATTTCACTGCCTCTAATCGATTATAACTGTATGGGATATATTCTCCTTTTCCCTTTGTTATTTCACGTTCTAGCGTTCCAATTTTCTGTTCATCCATTGACGTTCCAAGCATTATATCTTGCGTGATACACCCAGCTTCTAATCGTAAACGCCTCTCCATTAGTTCTTCTTCTACATAAAATAAATGATGATGACGAATTAAATACTGAAAATGAATTTGATAATCCACCTCATCATAGTTAATACCTTTTAACTGTCTAATAAAAGATACATTGGCATTGCTCTTTACAATTTCAGCATTTCGCTGCTTACAGAGCCCCCGTTTACGTTGTAGCATATCAACAATATCATCTGAAATTTCTTGTTTATCAATACGTTTATTTGTTATATAATCCAATTGCCTTTGAAGACATTCTTGAAGGTGCTGTTTTATAGACATAGCGTATCCCTCCCCCTATTACAATATGAGGGAACGAGGAAGAATCTGCTACTTTTTCTCACCTAATAGTTCAAGACCACGATTCATTTCATGAAGTACTTCCTCATCTTTCTCCCGCTCTTTTGCTTTTTCAATAGCCTCTTGCACCCCTTCTCCACCAATTTTACCTAATGCCCACGCCGCTGTTCCACGAATAACAGGACGAGGATCTTCTTTCATTAAGGCAACCAAATCGGGAATAGCAGTCGTATCTTTAAAATGTGCAAGCGCCAAAATCGCATTTCTCTGCAATGGCTTTTTTCCCCGCCATGATCCAGACATAATGCCATAATTTTCTTTAAAATCACGATTGCTAATCGTAAGAAGCGGTTTTAATAACGGCTTTACGAGCTCTGGATCCGGCTCCATTTCCGGATGATTGTGAAAGTCTTTTCCTTTGTTTTTGGGACAAACTGTTTGACACGTATCACACCCGTAAATGCGATTTCCAATTTTATCTCGATATTCTTCTGGAAGAAAACCTTTCGTTTGAGTTAAAAATGCAATACATTTTTGGGAATTTAATTGTCCCCCTTGTACAAGCGCTCCTGTTGGACACACATCTATGCATTTTGTACAGCTGCCACACTGATCTTCAATTGGAGTATCTGGTGGAAAAGGAATATTTGTAATCATTTCACCTAAATAGACATACGAACCAAACTCTGGCGTGATAATGGAGCAGTTCTTTGCACTCCACCCAATACCCGCTCGCTCTGAAACAGCTCGATCACTTAATTCTCCCGTATCTACCATCGACTTTACTTCTATCTCTGGCAAACGTTCAATTAAATATGCCTCTAGTTTCTCTAAACGATCCCGTAAAATAAGATGATAATCTTTCCCCCAAGAAGCACGACAAAAAATACCTCGTCGCTCACCTCGTTTACTTAGCGGCGCATTTTTCAATTTTGAAGGGTAAGCCAACGCAATCGCAATAATTGATTTTGCACCTGGTAATAATAATTGCGGATTCGTTCTTTTTTCTATATCTGATTCTTCAAATCCAGATTGATATCCTAATTGTTGTTGCTGCACCAGTCGTTGCTTTAACTCTTCAAATGGTGAAGCACTCGCAAAACCTATTTTATCAATTCCGATTGTTTTACTATAAGCTATCACATCTTGCTTTAATTGTTCGAAGTTCACACTTACTCTGCTACTGAAAATGTGTACAAACATACCCATTCAGAGTTTTCCTGCTTCTACAAACCCTACCTCGGCACTTTGGCTTGTATAGTTCCATAGGCGTAAATTTCCGCCTAGTTACTGGTATATATGTTGATTAATTAAATTCATACAACATACTCTGCTTATTGAGGTTCCGCCTCTTTTCAGTAACAGTTTTACCACCTTTCTTTTTATAGAATCCATATAGAGGTCGCTGTTCACGCTTTAATGTCCTCATTAATTATGTTTCATTTATATTTACAAACGATTCACCGCTTCTTAATATATTCACTGATAAACATTTCACTTTGTTATAACAATATATATTATAGGAAATTCCACATTACTATTTTCACGTATATTCATGCATTCCAAACATAAAAAAACGCAATACCTCGTTTATCTAAGAAACGAAACACTGCGTTGATCACAATAATTATGGGAATTTGGAATGAGATTTGGAGCGGGTGAAGAGAATCGAACTCTCGACCAGAGCTTGGAAGGCTCTTGTTTTACCACTAAACTACACCCGCAAATATAAAGAAAATGTTAATTCTTTGTTAACTTATGTTAAGAAGTATAACATGGAATATTAGGTGTTGCAAGAATTTTATCGAAAAAAGTCGAAAAAGTGATGAAGTATTCATCACTTTTTCGATTCTTTCTCAATTGCAGCTTTAATACTATCGTAGTCTGGATTAACAAGCTTACCGTTTACGTATATGGATGGTGCACCTTGTACCTTTAATTTCTGAGCAAGGTCAAAATCCTTCTGTACTTTATCTTTTATTTCCTTACTATTTAAGTCCTTTTTAAACTCCGTTATATCAATACTAGGAAGCTTTTGCTTTACTATATTTACTAATAGATCCTCTGTAATCCACTCTTCGTTTTCATTCTTTTGATTTTGATATATTTCATCATAAAATGTCCAAAAAGCTTTTGGATCTTGCTTATAAATTGCTTCCCCAGCTGCTGCCCCTATATTAGAATCTTTTCCAATGAATGGAAAGTTAATAAAGTGCATCTGAACTTTTCCTTTGTTAATATACTCTTCTTTTAAACGTGGGAATACCGTTGAATCCCATGTGCGACAAGCTGGACATTTAAAATCTCCAAACTCAACAATATGAATTGGAGCATCTTTCTCTCCTAACGATTGTTGTGTACCATATAAAAATGTATCTTTTCCATTTTCCGTCTTATTACTCACAATGCTATATGCAATAGTACCAATTACAATAAGCACTGCAATAGAAAAAACAACGCCAAGAATCATAATATTTTTTGATTTCATACACATTCCTCTTTAATGTTTTATTCTTTGTATGCTACTTATACACACAATAATCATGATATCAATTCTCATATAAACAGTCCATTGAAGTCGCTCACAAAATAATCAAAATTAAGCAAATGTGACAATATTGTGTCTCACTTTTCTAGAATTCATTCATGAAAAAAAGAGTAAGTTCATTTTGAACTTACTCTTAACTAGCCGCTTTTACATGCTGTACTGGTTGATTTTTTGGAATATCATTACGAATAATAAGCTTTTCATTTGCAGCTTGTACATACTCCGCGTGAGTAATATATCCTTCCCGTTCCATAAGCTTTAACACAATATTACGTCTTTCTACAGCTTTATCATAGTGCTGTACAGGCGAATAATAAGTAGGAGCTTTCACAACAGCTGCAAGCATAGCACTTTCACTTAATGTTAATTGATCTACCGTTTTACCAAAATAAAGCTTCGCCGCATTCTCAACTCCCCATGCTCCTTCTCCATAATAAATATTGCTTAAGTACAGTTTTAAAATCTCATTTTTCGTAAATGTTCGTTCAATTTTTTTTGTATAGAAAACTTCATTCCATTTACGAGAAAATGTTCGGTCTTTTGTTAAAAAAACATTTTTGGCAAGCTGCTGAGTTATTGTACTGCCACCTTGTACAACACCGCCCGCCTTTATATTTTCCACTGCCGCTCTAACAATTGCAATATAGTCTAACCCATTATGATGATAGAAGCGCTTATCTTCAGTTGCAATAAATGCATTCCCTAACTGCTCTGGCACCTCAAAATGAACAGGTACTTTCAATTTACTTATATCTTTTTGTTCAATCATTTTATTTCCAGCAAATAATAATGCACAGCATAGTATTAATAATAATATAAGAGCTTTATAAAAAAATTTTGTTCTCGCAGTTAAAGTAATATTGTGATCAAAAGCAGTACGAGATACTGTTCGTTCTTTCACGACAGACACCCCCCGTTTCTCTAACATTCAATGTTCTTAATTTAAGAATACCTTGCTTTTTAAAAATATCCAATCGATTTCTCTTACAACTTCCTTACAAAGTTGTAAGAGAAATTACTCGAAAGAAAAAAAGCGTCTTCTACTACAGTAGAAAACGCTTGATATACTATAAGTCAAAAAAAAAAACGAGTAATCTCGTCTAAACAGTACCGATGGTCGGGGTCGAACCGACACTCCTTACGGAACACGATTTTGAGTCGTGCGCGTCTGCCAATTCCGCCACATCGGCATAATATGGAGGCGGCAACCGGATTCGAACCGGTGGTAAAGGTTTTGCAGACCTCTGCCTTACCACTTGGCTATGCCGCCATATTAAATTTGGAGCGGAAGACGGGATTCGAACCCGCGACCCCAACCTTGGCAAGGTTGTATTCTACCACTGAACTACTTCCGCAAAAATGGCTGGGCTAGCTGGATTCGAACCAGCGCATGACGGAGTCAAAGTCCGTTGCCTTACCGCTTGGCTATAGCCCATCGAATTATTAATACATTATATGATTTATTATCATTTTTATTACTCTAAATATCCAAACTCGACATTTAGTATATTATCACAATTAATATGACTTGTAAAGTAATACTTAAAAATGGGGCGACTGATGGGAATCGAACCCACGAGTGTCGGAGCCACAATCCGATGCGTTAACCACTTCGCCACAGCCGCCATGCTGTGTTGGCAGGGGCAGTAGGAATCGAACCCACGCCGGAGGTTTTGGAGACCTCTGTTCTACCGTTAAACTATGCCCCTATATAAAATGTAAATGGTGGAGGGGGGCAGATTCGAACTGCCGAACCCGAAGGAGCGGATTTACAGTCCGCCGCGTTTAGCCACTTCGCTACCCCTCCGACTTACATGGTGCCGGCTAGAGGACTTGAACCCCCAACCTACTGATTACAAGTCAGTTGCTCTACCAATTGAGCTAAGCCGGCATTATCAAATATATCTAAAATGGTGGCTCGGGACGGAATCGAACCGCCGACACGAGGATTTTCAGTCCTCTGCTCTACCGACTGAGCTACCGAGCCTTCATAAATGGCGGTCCCGACCGGGGTCGAACCGGCGATCTCCTGCGTGACAGGCAGGCATGTTAACCACTACACCACGGGACCATTGGTTGCGGGGACAGGATTTGAACCTGCGACCTTCGGGTTATGAGCCCGACGAGCTACCAGACTGCTCCACCCCGCGACGATATTTATAAATTTATATGGTGGAGGATGACGGGATCGAACCGCCGACCCCCTGCTTGTAAGGCAGGTGCTCTCCCAGCTGAGCTAATCCTCCAAAGTGGTGACCCGTACGGGATTCGAACCCGTGTTACCGCCGTGAAAGGGCGGTGTCTTAACCACTTGACCAACGGGCCAAAATGTTATGGCGGAGAGCAAGGGATTCGAACCCTTGATACGCTTATGACGTATACACGATTTCCAATCGTGCTCCTTCGGCCATCTCGGACAGCTCTCCAATTGGCTCCGCAGGTAGGACTCGAACCTACGACCGATCGGTTAACAGCCGATAGCTCTACCACTGAGCTACTGCGGAATAATACCAGCCTGGCAACGTCCTACTCTCACAGGGACAAAGTCCCAACTACCATCGGCGCTAGAGAGCTTAACTTCCGTGTTCGGTATGGGAACGGGTGTGACCTCTCTGC
>NZ_JBHTHG010000092.1:0-1215 GCF_042676365.1 Bacillus sp. CGMCC 1.60114 | reverse complement strand
TGTTTCCACTTGAATAAATTTTGCTTTTCCATACTGATCACGCCCCTTTTTAGAGTACTAGTATCAGTATGTCCAAGTTTACTAGATTTCTTGCACCAGAACCATCTAATTGAACAAAGTGACGTAATGATGAATGGAATGTACAAAAAAATCATTTTAAAAAGGAATTAATGTGAAAATAAAACAATACATATTCTTAAATCTTTACTTCCGATAACAAAAATTATGTGAACACAAAAGTCCCCCAGATTGTTTAACTGGGGGACTTTTAATAGTCTTCTAAATACATTGAATCCCGATAATGTTACGTTATGTTAACTTTACATGAATACAGTATGCAACTAATTAAAAAGGATAAAGTGATAATATCTTGAGTATTGACAATTACATGTTTCGGATAGATAATGGCTATAAATTAATAACAATGTTTTCTAGGGTTCCGCGGTTTATTTTATCCGGTCAGGTCCGAGAGAAAACACACAGTAACACTGTGTACACGGAGGGATAAAAGCCCGGGAGATATCATTAACGATATTTTCCTGGCTTTTTTGTTTTTCGTGTTAAACAAAAATTTATTCTATGGGGAAATGGAGTTGATATTTGTTGAATTTATCTGTACTTCCTGGAACAATGTCTGTCTTAAAATTAGATTCTTCTAAAGCTATTCCTAAATGGGCTCTTGAAAATAAAAATTTTGTCTCAATTACTTATACAGATGAAGAACTATCAATAGTTTGTGCGGAAAAAGTAGTACCTTCGCATGTTGAAAATATTGAAGTAAGTAACGAATGGAGATGTATTAAAGTCGAAGGACCTCTTGATTTTTCATTGACAGGGGTATTATCTTCCCTTGCTTTCCCGCTTGCTGAAGCTAAAATTAGCATTTTTGCCATTTCTACCTATAACACAGATTATCTTCTAGTTAAATCAAACACTTTAGAACAAGCTTTACAGATATTATCTGAACACGGACATTCTGTCATCTAATAATAATTTGCACTCAAGCAAACATAACAGAAATTTTTTATAATCTCCTTCGGCTCAAAGCTAAAGGAGATTATTTTAGTATCCTAGATACATTGAATCCCGATAATGAGACGTTATGTTAACCGGTTCTGGTGCAAGAAATCTAGTGAACTTGGACATACTGATACTAGTACTCTAAAAAGGGGCGTGATCAGTATGGAAAAGCAAAATTTATTCAAGTGGAAACAT
>NZ_JBHTHG010000091.1:0-2203 GCF_042676365.1 Bacillus sp. CGMCC 1.60114 | reverse complement strand
AATTTTATCTCTTCATAGTTGTCCATGGGAATTCGGTTCGTTTTTTCGTTTTGAGGAACAATGTATTTCTTAACTTGATGGCGATGGGGTACCGCCAGCATTTTTGAAAAAACCCACGCTAAGCAAAGAATAAAATAAGTCAGCTCATTTACATAATTATCGTTATCAGAAGTAAGGAAACAGCGAAACTTATGGATATTCTTAAGATCTTGAAGAGAATTGAAATCTTATGACAAGTAAAGTTTCAGAAACTAATAAAACAAACAAAAGGATTATATGAGGAGCAAATGCAAATGTAAGAATTAAAGCAACCAAAATAGTACATAAAATATTTGCTGTATGACAAATGACAAAAAATCTTATCTGTTTTTGTTTGATGCTAATAAGAATATAGTTTAAAAAAGCAAGGAAGATAAGTGTATAACCGGCACTTGCGAACCAAAGAGCCTCGATTGTATATGACTTATAATTTATCGGAGTTACAGCAATATGAATGATTCCAATGATAAAAATAGCGACAGTAAATGTTAAAATCGCCTTTCTCATCTAGAAATCTCCCTTCTTCTCTTGGATATATCTATAAATTATATGTGATTAGTTCACATATAATCCGTTATTGGAAGTTAATTATATTTTTCTACGTACTAAATAAAAAGCTAAGGAACCCATAATAATAGGTGTAACCAAACTAGAAGAATATAGATTTTTAAGAAGAAAGAGTATAAGTATATAGATAACAGCTAGTCCTATAAATACAGGAACTCCAAATCGAAACTCCCTACATTGTTTTATGTTCCTGTATAATACTTCTCCAATTAGGCAAGCTACAAGATTTAGTATACTACCATATATGATGAGAATTATAGTAGATCCAACTATGATAGGCAAATCCAAATCATTCTGGGAATAATAACTATGATTAGAAATATATGGTATTAATAACCATATGATATTAAAAGTAAGCAGACTTGCAGCATAACTAATTACAAATTTTTTCAACGTAATCATCCTCACAATTTCCTAATATTATCTTCATTGTATGACAGTTACCGAATTGCCACAAACAGGAAACCTAAACGTTTACCCATGATTTCACACCTCTTTCTTCCTAATTGTACCATTCGAGAGAATCGAATTGTTATGATTTTTGGATGTATATTCTATACATGTTAAGTTGACATAACGTAACATTATCGGGATTCAATGTATTTAGAAGACTATTAAAAGTCCTCCAGATTGTTTAACTAGGGGACTTTAGTATCCACATAATTATTGTTATCGGAAGTAATTTCTATGTAGTATAATTAGATGAAATATAGCCTTAATTTCTAAGATAAAAGGAGTGTTATTAATTGGGTGCTTGGGGAACTGGAATATTTGATAATGATACAACTTGTGATGTCAGAGATGATTTCTATGAATTATTAGAAGAAGGTTTGTCCGTCGAAGAAGCAACAAAAGAAGTACTAAATACACATTTGGAGGATCAAGATGACGAAGATGATTTAGAATTAGTATCTTGGATATATACTGGACTTGCAGCTGCTCAATTAGAAAAAAATCTACTCCAAGAAGAAATACGAGTAAAAGCTATCGAATTGATTGATAGCGGTGCGGATTTAGAGCTTTGGGCAGAAAATGGAGAAGACGAGGATTTTGAAGAAAGAAAAAAAATCCTGAATGAACTCAGATCAAAACTAATAAGAGTCAATAAATAATTAAAACAAAAAAAGGAAAAGATCATTCTTCTTTTTTGTTTACATAACACCACTTATCAATAGTCAATGTATCTAGAAAAAACCCCTTCAATTTACTTGTTGAAGGGGTTTCGTATTTACATAATTGTCGTTAACGGAAGTTATTTATGTCTATTAAATATCTTTGGTTTCTTGAGATTTTTTTCTTAAATTCATAAATGCAGAAACTCCGAAACCGGTACAAATACCTATGGTGATTTTCCAGGATAAAGATTGATATGCTAATCCAGATTTAAAACCTATTGTAATTAGAATCAAACACATAATTAAAATTGACGTATATATGTAGATCCAATATCTGTTCATGCTATGACCCCCTTATTCTCATTTATTATTTTACGTAGCAAACCCCTCTCTATCAAAAAGAGTGGTATAGTGGCCTTAAAATAAGATATAAGAGATAAAGTCCAAGAAGAATGGCAGTTATTACACGTGATGTTGCCGCC
>NZ_JBHTHG010000090.1:0-1218 GCF_042676365.1 Bacillus sp. CGMCC 1.60114 | reverse complement strand
ATTCTTATCAATTTTCCCCATTACTTTAACTCGTAGGGGCATTAACTTTAGAACTCTGCTAATGGATAAGCAAGTTAATAATTGTACTTGAAAATGGAGTGATACGATGAATAAGACGTATGATGTCATCATTACCGGTGCTAGATGTGCCGGCTCTACCCTGGCAATTTATCTTGCTAAGGCAGGTTTCCATGTGTTATTAGTGGACCGAGCGAATTTTCCAAGGGACACATTATCAACCCATACCTTTTTCAATAATACTGTCGCTCTTCTTCGAGAAACCGGTGTCCTGGACAAGTTATTGGAAACAAAAGCACCGCCGGTACGGGATATTAAATTTCAATTTGAGGATACCGTGATAGAAGGTCTCATCCCTGAGGTTTACGGAGAGGAAAGTTGTTATTGTATTAGAAGAACTTATCTCGATCATATTCTACTTGAACAAGCCAAATCCCAAATGAATGTAACTGTTTTAGAAGGATTTCGTGTGACGGATGTCATCCGTGATGACGAAACAGTGATAGGCGTGAAAGGTTTAGACGGCGACAACGAGAAACAAGAATTTTTAGCTCGCCTGGTAGTCGGGGCAGACGGCCGATCCTCTATTATTCGCAAGCTGGTAAAAAGTGAACTCAAAATAAGTATTCCGGCAACAGTCGGCATCTATTTCGGGTATTTCTCTGGATTTCGCCACGATAATGTCCCTAAATTTGAAGTATACAAGATAAAAGATAACACAGCCATTCTCTTTCCGACGAATGATGATTTATATGTAATTGTCGGCATTTTCCCATTAGAAAATAAGGAATTGATAGAACGGTTGAAATTAAATCCGGAAAGCTGTCTACGCAATTTCTTTACAGATAACTTTCCGAATACAACAATTGGGGCGCGCTTGAAAAATGCAGAACTAGTAGAACCGGTCAAAGGCATTCTCGGATATGATAATTACTGGTATAAAGGAATGGGAAAAGGATGGGCGTTGGTTGGAGATGCAGTTTGTTTTAAAGATCCTGGCATGGCGCAGGGTATCCATGATGCTATATGTGGAGCACGTATATTATCCAATATTCTATCAAAATATAAGGGACAATCCGATCAATCAAATCAAATGTCTGAAGAATATCAAAAGGCAATAGAAGATGAGTTTATGGTTCGGTTTCACATGGGATGCCAAATTTCGAAGAATGAACGCATATCTGAACAACAGGATGCTGT
>NZ_JBHTHG010000089.1:0-2465 GCF_042676365.1 Bacillus sp. CGMCC 1.60114 | reverse complement strand
TATCACTCCATTTTCAAGTACAATTATTAACTTGCTTATCCATTAGCAGAGTTCTAAAGTTAATGCCCCTACGAGTTAAAGTAATGGGGAAAATTGATAAGAATGCACTACATACATAAAGTATGGAAGCTAAAACGAAATAAGTACAGAAAATTCCCACCTGCTATACAATTAAAAAGAATTTGTGGTAAAAATCGGAATGATAATTTAAGTATTAAATAAAGGTCCGTTTACTTTTCAACGTACAATGAACTTCAACAATTACTAGCTACTTCCTAAAAATTGTTCTGTATTTACCAACCTGTTTACGCTTTTTTCAAACTTTGCAACAGAACCCAGTTCACCATCCTATCTTAATGGCGAACTTTTTTATTTTATTTAATCCGAGAAGGTGTAATATGTTCTAGCCATAGAATGCCATCATACTGTTGATTTGGAATCATAATTTCATCCTTATATCCCCAATGTTGTGCAATTATTGGCGTATACATCCAAGATGTTTCAGGACGATTTTTCTCACCTTTTAAATTTACAAATACTTGTGGATGTTGTGCAGCTTTCAAAATTTCTTCGATACTATTGGATTCATGTTTCTCCTTTACATATAGGATTGTTTTATTGTCCTCAGAGCTTAGGCTACTTCCGCTATACGCAAATAAACCAATGGTATACATCTGATCCTTTATATAATTTGGCAGGTAATCTATCATATTTGGTCCTACGAATCCAAATTCATTTGTGAAATCCTTAATCATTTTAGAATTCTGTTTTCGAATATGATAATTATGACCCCATACCATTATTTTTTTACCTGTATATTGTATTTCACTAAGCCATGCTAAGTTTTGAGCCATCTTTTGGTCACGTGAATATAATGAGAAATTATTGTAAATAGTGTAGTCAAATGGAATGTTATACTTCTCTTTCATTTGGTTTGACATATATGTTTTAAGCGAATCAATACGAGTACTAATTGTCTTTTCTAAAAGATTTACATTATATAATGATTTAGGTGCCACTTGTTGTAATTCATCCTTATGTTGTTGGATAAATTCTTCTATCCTTTCATATTTGCCTATAAGGGGTGTCTGCATTTCTTGAAACTCTTTATAGGAAGACACAGAACGATATTTAAAGATATCACCTTCCGCTTCTGTAAGTAACTTAGCTACTTCAGGATTCAACTTCTCAATCCATTCAGAAGCAAAGGTTGCAAATGGAAAATTTTCAATTTTATACGGGATTTGTATGTCAAACCCCGTTACCATAAGGGGTGTTCCTTTTTCCTTTTGTTCCTTTATGTATTGAAATAATTCTTCCACGTCTTCTGTAGACCATACAGAAGAAATAGATTTCTTCATCGCTTGTTCAGCTGTTAAATTATCTAAGTCTTGATACCCTGTATTTGCTTCCGCAAACCCTGATTCAAATGCAATTACATCATAATCCATTTCTTCATGTAAATACTTAATTATACGAATCTTTGATTGGTTCATTTCTGTTGAACCATGTGTTGATTCACCAAGGAGAACGATACGTTTGTCTTGTACTGTTTCTTTCAAGAATGATAAATCCTCATACGTATAAGCAGTTGGTTCTTTTAATTTTTTTGCATGCTCCCTAACCCATTCTTTCCATTTTGGCTGATCCACTAGTTTTTCTTCAGCTGATACTGCCGTTGTAAATGTCGTTAGTGCAAGAATAGATGCTGTAATTCCTACTTTCCACTTTGATAACACACATACCCCTCCTGTATTTGCTAGATTCCCCACCCATTTATGAAAATAATTTTCTATAACCAATATATGGGCTTATGTAATTCATTTCCTTACATTTATATTAATAAGTAGATATGGTGAAAATAAGATAAAAGACATAAAATTCATTTTAATCAGAACAGACAAAATAATCATCCGAGGCTTTACCCATTCACTCAAATTGGAGAACAATTCATTTCTTAAGTTGATGGGCATGTAAGGTGAAACCTTATAGGAAACATGTTGTCTAGGTGTTTTTTCTTTGGCTCACCAAATGGGGTCAGACCACTGTATATTCCTACAAAAAGTATAGCGTATTTTTATATTTTATTAAATGAACATCAGATTATATTGAATATTATCATATATTAGGTGAACACTTATTTTCCTCATATAACGCATTAACATACTGTTTTAAATTCTTGATGAATAATAGAATATCTTGACTAGACATTCTAGCATGTTGAAGATGAAATATGTTTCCTTTTCCGATTTCTAACTCATTTGAAATTAAAGTAATAGGAATATTTCTAAAGACATGCCACGGAAAATAAAGGTGTACAAAAGTTTCTCTAAAATATATACCCGATTGACAAACTAATACTCCATCTGATCCTTTACTCAAATTACCGAGGATAGATGTATCTAAAAAAGCAATTATTTCTTCTTCCTTTGAAATAATATATCGCTCCAAAACTTTCTTTAACT
>NZ_JBHTHG010000088.1:0-1179 GCF_042676365.1 Bacillus sp. CGMCC 1.60114 | reverse complement strand
CATGTAGAAAACTTTGCAACAGAACCAATTTTTTTTGTAAAATCTTGTATCTTTTTGATTAGATTCTGTAGTATCGATTATAAATTAAAGATGTGCTGCAATTATAACGCCTTAACTTCTATCCGAAAGTAGTCTTCCACTTTTAAACGTGAAGGTGCGCCAGTGAAAGTGGAAGATGAATTTCGGTTAGGCATATCCTAAAGTTGTCTCTTTTTCATGCTATTATATTTTTCAAATCCGCAGGATTTCAAAATCTTCGCCACGCTTCCCGTACCTTGAAAGGCATCGAAACTATTCATGCTTTATATAAACGAAACCAAAGTCTTGGCTCAGACTTCGTTTTTTCGACATACAATGAATTACAGGAGCTACTAACAATCGCATAAAATGTACGACTTTTTGTTAGCACCACTTAACCTTAACAAAACTTCGCAACAGTACCCTTTTGTATATAATTGGAATCGGTACATTTGAGGTACGTGAACGCTCTGCACGTACAGGACGTAATCCTCAAACAGGAGAAGAAATGTTCATTCCTGGAGGAAAAACACCTGCATTTAAAGCGGGGAAAATCCTAAAAGAGGCTGTAAAATAGATTAACATATATAAAAAGAAGAGAGATTCTAATCCTCTTCTTTTTCATATGAGCTATTCCTTATTTCACTAAGTACTGTTGTAATTCGTTCATTAAAAGCTTAATTCCCTCTGGGCTTAAATTAATCTTCCCATTTGCTAAAGAGACATTTCGATTCGATACTTCACCGGTTATGGCACAGGCACCATCAGCTTCATATTTTTTTAAGATAATTTTCTCTCCATCTACATAAATCTCTAATGGTGCCTTCTCTCTAATTTCTAATATATCCCTTAACTCTTTTGGTATTACCACCCGTCCTAACTCGTCTACTTTTCTAGTTATACCTGTTGATTTCATTTGGCCTCTCCCTTTTATATCTTTATTTATAGCCCACACACGATACCCTATGTTTCTTTTATTGTAACAAACTCCTCCCAAAGATTAAAAACATGATGAACTAAAAACTTACAATCATAATAAGAGCCTCTATACAAATTTGTAAAAAGGGAAATTGTACGTCTTCCATCTATTGTTCCCTCCTTTTATATAAGGGGCATCGCCAACATTTTGGACAAATCCTACGCTAAACAAAAAATACAATA
>NZ_JBHTHG010000087.1:0-5521 GCF_042676365.1 Bacillus sp. CGMCC 1.60114 | reverse complement strand
TTATTTGGTATGCGTATTTTTAAAAACAAATAAACAAAATAGCAAGCATGTAGGCAACAAGAACGGCAGTTCGCGGGAAATCCAACCTTAGCTTGATGGGCATGTGGCGGTACCCCATCAATAAGTGATATATAATCTTTATATCCCACTACGTTCAGATAAAACAATTATCTATGCTGCTAGTGATGTGTATAAACGTTGCTTTATATCCCACTACATTCAGATAAAACATCCTTTAAATAGTCCAAATAAGATTGTGTATGCTCCTTTATATCCCGCTACGTTCAAATAAAACCACGCGCTTTATCACGTTTAAAGTAATGTAATTTTCTTTTTATATCCCACTAGGTTCAGATAAACCCCATGCACGTTTCAACATATTACCTTCTGCTGCTGTATTTATATCCCACTACGTTCAGATAAAACAGGACGCGATATTCTTGTAATTCCTCAATTACATACTTAATATCCCACTACGTTCAGATAAAACCCAGAACCACCGCCACAAGCACCGGAAACAGATAACAACTTAATATCCCACTACGTTCAGATAAAACGCTAGCGGACTTAGCAAACACGTTTGCGGGCACGTGCTTTATATCCCACTACGTTCAAATAAAACCCCTTACACAAAACAAAGCAAAAACCACATTATATCAACAGAAGCATCATATCACATTTCTACCCTTTTGCAGTGAACCACCAGTCTTGTTTCATACCAATTTTCAAAAATGGAGAGAACTCTTATGGCACAAGGGCTCACTGGATTGTGTACTCAAGAGTGATTCACTGCAAAATTTATTTTATTTATTCCCCTAATTCTTCTCATTTAATTTGTTATATCATAGATATCCCATTAAAGGAATAAATCCTCAAAGCTTTTCTCTATACCGATTACTTTCTTCTTAATATTTCGTGGATTGCTTATTTCATACAGATAAATGGAGTCTTCTATAGAGGTAATAATGTTGTCCAATTCAGCAAGACATTTCAAAAGCTGCGTTTTTGACAACTCTCCTTCAAACACAGAGTTCTACGTCCATGTCAAGTATTCCTTTAGCTTTTTGCATACTTTCCTGAATCTTCTTTCTCCGACATCGTACGTAATATATTTGTTTATGTAAAACAATTTTATTTTATTGTACCCATGCGCCGTCGCTACCTAACCAATATCCGTTAACATACGTATCGTGAGCCATTTCACCACTATCATAGAAGTAATACCATTTACCTCCAGTGGAAACCCAACCTGTTTGCATTACCCCTGAATTATTGAGGTAATACCATTTTCCATCTAACTGCTTCCACCCTACTTGCATGTCCCCACTCGGAGCGTTGAGGTAATACCAATGATTATCTATAGATTGCCAACCAGATTTCATAGCGCCATTTTGGTCAAGGAAGTACCAATATCCGTTATATGATAGCCACCCTTTTTTGAGTGTGTTTGTTGTAGGGTCTACATAATACCAAATTCCTTTCAAACTATACCAACCGCTCGGTGCTACCACAGTAAAATTCCCACCACTTAGATCCTGTTTGCTTCCCGTATTCGTTTGTCCGATATTATATATCGCAACGTTTTTATTCTGATTATCAAAAATGACGATGCTGCCCACTAACCACTTGCCTGGTCCAAAAGAATTGGTTTCTTCTGCTGTAATGTAGCCTTCGTATAATCCATTTGTAGAATTGTAATAGAGTCCTAATGGATACGATTGTTTAGGCTTATTGGCAGGTATGTAATTTGCATATATCTCTGATATATTTGAGAGATTACCATATGCGCTTCCTATACGTACGCTGACTTTTAAGGAATCCCCTATCTTCGGATTCGTTTTATCTACTGCTATATTATCTACTACATTACCAGCAGCATAAGCCACTTCATTGCTTTCAAGTGAGAAAAAGCTGATAAGGCCAACTATGGCAAGACATATGATCTTGGTAGCTATTTGTTTAAAAAAGCTTTTTTTCATTCTATCCCTCCTCTAAATAATAAAAAAAGGACAGACCTATCGCTTTATACAGCGTAGGTTTGTCCTTTTGCTCCTATTACTATATTATCTCGTTTATTTGTTAAATACAACGAATATAGTGAATGTAGTGTAGCCTTTTATCCCTTTTAAAAAGGCTGTTTTCGCATATTTTAATTAAACTTTATTTCAAAGCAACAGCAATACAAGTAGGGGTTCCACCACATTGCCATCAACTTAAGACTTTAGAAGTACTCCAAAACGATAAAGGTGAGCAAAATGTACCGAATTTTGGATTTGGGGGCATTATGCGTGCTTAAGTTGATTGGCATGTGATGCTATCTCTATAAGGGATAATATTAATAGTCTTAAAAAATAATATAAACTCAATTACTTTTATAAGAAAATTCAGTGATTTTTTTATAAATATTTATCGTATTTACAAAAAAAGTAAAATTCATTAAGTTTGAATTATATAAAAGGAAAAGGAGAGATTTTATGTTAAAAAAAGTTGTTTTATCAAGTACAATACTTATGGGAGTTTTAGGTGTATCAGCTTTATCTGCACCAGATTTAGGATCAATAAAAGCAGAAGCTGCAATTAGTGATGCAAAAATCCAAAAAGTGAACATTTTTGGAAAGAACTACTATAACGGGTCTGATGTACCTGGTTATGCAACAGGGACTTTTTATATAGTTGGAGATAATAACGTGACATATACAATTAAACAATATGAACTCAACCAACTAGTTACTACGAAAAATGTGACAACTAAAGGTTTAAACAATCCAGTGTCCTTTAATATGCAAATTACGGAGGCAAATAAATATGAAGTGACTTATAACGGAAAGGTTGTTAGCACTTTTATTGTTCGTGGACACTAAATTTTTTACTCTAAAATAATAAAGGAACAGACACTATTACAAGTGTCTGTTCCTTTATTGTTTTCTTATTCTAATTCTATTATTTTGGTGGTTAATCTTATAAAATATACCTAATATTTCTACTTAAAACTACTAAAAATATTGCCTGTAGGGGTACCGCCATATCACTATCAAGCTAAGAGAAAGTTAATACCCATAAAACAAAAAAACGTCATTCTTTCGAAAGAATGGCGTTTTTTTTAAAATACGCTTTTACAATACTTTGAATTTAGTAGGTTGTAGGCCAATCCCAACCAAGTTGTAGGAATAATCCTAAACGATCGCTGACTACCCGAATCTCACTAATTTTCTGATTGGTTATGGTAAATATGTAAATTGCCTCGTTCTCAAACTTACCATTAGTCGGTATTGGCATGCGAGGATGGCTCCCATTATGAACACCACTTTGGGTGATTCGTGTAGATTTGAAATAAAGTCGTACCGTTTGGAAAAAAGATGTATCGTTTAAAATAAAGTTATACCGTTTGGAAAAAATTTGATAAAATTGTATCATAATCCATTACATTTGGCACCGCAAACGGAACATATAGAGGGTATTGTGTTGGTGACAAGAAAATAGAATGAGTAACGCATGAAATTAATATTATTTACACTTTGCTACGGGGGTACTTATGAAAACTCATTATTATTTAGGTTGGTTTAACAATTTTTTTCCAGAGAATCTGGGTAGGGTGTTACAGGAGGATATAACTGATAGAAAATCGCTTGCTATGATTAGCTCGAATCCATTTTTTTCTGAAGATGATGGTGCTACTGAACGCTCATGGCTTGACCAGGCCGGCATTATGTTTGATGAATATCATTTAATTAATTATCGCGTACAGAAGGAAGATGCCCAAGCCTTAATTCAAAATGCTTCAGTCATTTTCTTGTTGGGTGGAAATACTCTTAAACAAAATGGGTTTTTGATGGAATATGAATTGTCGGATTTGATTAAAAAAAGCAGAGCCGTTGTGATGGGGGCAAGCGCTGGTGCAATCAACATGTCCGCTAAATGGTTATGCTCGAAAAACTTTGGCTATAAAGTTGAAATAAGCTCTGTTTACGACGGAATCGGCCTTGACAATTTTTCCGTCCTGTCTCATTTTGATCTTGAAAATAACATTGCGTTGGTTCAAGACGAACTGTCTCCCTTATCGGAAGAAATGAATATTTATGCGTCGAACAAAGATTGCGCTGTACGTGTAAAGGGAGACAAAATCGACATTTTAGGCAATGTATATTTAATTTCCCACTCAAAGATTCAGAAATTGGATGAGACGCTCTAGTTGTGGTGAATGGCTATGGCTTAACTGAATTAATTTCTTTATGCAAAGCTTCTATTTTAAACCAACAATTGTGGACCAACAAAAAAATAATCAAACTTTTTTATAAAAAATGAGTCAACTGAAAATATTTAGAGCGTGTTTTGATCAATCTTTTTTCCAAAACACGCTCTTTTCTTTGAGCATTTATCAAGGTTATTAGTATCAATTTGATCAAACTTTATTTTAAAGCAACAATTCGTGCAACTACGCGGGAGTTTTCAGCGATAAGTTCCTCAATATGAAAATGTAAGGGATTAAAGGCCGCTAACTGCAGCCTTATACCATCAAAGGCTGCACCAGGCTTATCGTCCTCGCCATAGATAATTTTATTATGATCAATTACGTCTTTAGCCATAAACTCTACTAATCTCTCAGGTTGGCGAAGATTAACAACCTTGAAGAAATTCTCTACTACCTTTTTATTACTCGCAAGCTCTGAAATATCCATCTTTTAAACCACCTTTTAAAATTTATAAGTTAATTCCCCCTCATAGGTTTATTCAGGGATACGATCCCACATCCATCAACTTAAGGATTTAGACTATTTTTGAAGTTAAAAGCACGTTACTATTCTCTTATGTTAATGAGAAAGAGTGACGTGCTTTTTATGAATATGAACCCAAAACAAGAATTATCTTTATTTGCCGAAGAGTTATATCGATATATGTCTCCTGCTACACTTAATCAATTAGCTATAGAAGCAGGCGGGATGAAACGAAAACGTAAGTGCCACGGGCACCATTTCTTATCTTTGTGTGTATGGTTAAATCAACAAGTCGCTACTACCTCTCTTACTCAACTTTGTAGTCAACTAGAAACTTCAACAGGAGTTTTATTAAGTCCGGAGGGACTTAATCGACGATTTAATTCGGCTTCTGTAGCCTTCTTTCGAACTGTATTTACTACACTTCTACAAGCTAAAATTGGAGGAGTATCTAAGATTTCTCATTCTCTTTCTACTTATTTTGAGCGGATTCGCATCCTTGATTCTACAACCTTCCAAGTTCCAGATCGGTTCGCAGCTACTTACCCTGGTGCCGGAGGATGTAGTCATAAAGCTGGTGTGAAAATTCAACTAGAGTATGACTTGTTGAGTGGAGAATTTTCTGATGTGGAAATTGAACCAGGAAAACGAAGTGATCAGGCATATAGTGCGACTCGAACAGGAATGGCACAAAAGAATGAACTGTATATTCGTGACTTAGGATATTTTCGTTTACAAGACTTTAAGTCTATTCAAGATAAGCAAGGATACTATTTATCACGTCTTAAGTTACCAACTAAAATATATAG
>NZ_JBHTHG010000086.1:0-857 GCF_042676365.1 Bacillus sp. CGMCC 1.60114 | reverse complement strand
TTATCTAACCGAAGATTGCACTTCTAATTGCAAATGTTATTTCCTCCCCTTCATTTTGGAGAGGGAATTTGCTTTGTTTCCGATAACAAGAATTATGTGAACACAAAAGTCCCACAGTTAAACAATCTGGGGGACTTTTAATAGTCTCTTAAATACATTGAATCCCGATAATGTTACGTTATGTTAACCGTGCATGTATAGGATATACATGTCTGTTTTTAATTTTATCTAAAGGATTTTAAGTGTAAATTGAAGTATATATATATTATTAAAGGAGAGTGAGAACTTGGCTGAACGCATTATTTGTTTAAGTATTCCTGCTTTTATTATCATTATTTCGTTCCTTTGCCCTTTGTTTGCTAAAAGAGAACCTAATCTATTTATAGGATACAGGACTTGGCGTTCTATGGGGTCAAAAGAAGGTTGGATAAAAGGCAATTTACAGTTTGGAAAATATCTATTTAGAATTGGCTGTATATATTTCTTTTTTACAATCGGAATCGTATCTTTTTTAAAACCTTATACAGGACAAATGATTATAGCAACAATGATTGGTATGGTTTTTACTTTTGGTTTATCTATGTACCTAACAGAGAAATTTTTAAAAGGTATAGGCATAAGTAAATACAATAATTTTTAAAAATTATACATATAATTCACTTCCAATAACGAATTTTACGTCAACTAGCTTCTTTTGTAGAGGCTAGTTTTTTTGCTTAGCATGGGTTTTTTCCGAAATGCTGGCGGTACCCCAGAGTAAATTAGCAATGAACTTGGGTGTTTTTGCCCGTTCTCCCGAGGGATGGGCAAAAACATCCTATTTAAGTTAGCTGCTTAACCTCAAGGTTAATAGGATA
>NZ_JBHTHG010000085.1:0-3822 GCF_042676365.1 Bacillus sp. CGMCC 1.60114 | reverse complement strand
CATGCCCATCAAGCTAAGGTTGGATTTCCCGCGAACTGCCGTTCTTGTTGCCTACATGCTTGCTATTTTGTTTATTTGTTTTTAAAAATACGCATACCAAATAAACCTGGATAAGGTGTATTTGTAAAGATTATGCAGTTTTCTGCTTTAGATTGGATACAGTACACTGATAAACGACACCTAAAATATCAAAGATTGTCTTTTTCTCATATCGATGGGATTTCCGTCCATTTTTCAGTAAGAGATCAAACAAACGAATGAAAATTTTTGTTACTTCTTGGGTTTCGTTTTGTATAGCTTCATATACCAAGTACAGATGATCTTGAATCATATAAATTGCTTTATATTCACTTAATTCTTTTTGTTTTTTCTGTAGTAACAGTTGTCGCATTTTGAACATAGTGGAAGAACAAAGAAAAATAGCAATTAACTTTCCATAAAGATGACATTCTAGACGCTCTCGCTTAATATTATGACAATAATTGATACCAAAAAGGGATTTCCATGTTTTAAATACAATCTCTATTTGCCAACGTAGAGAGTAAATCTCGTGAACCTGTTCCTTCGGAACAATTTCCCATGGGATGTTGGTAATATAAACATTGATTTCTATTAAACGTTTACTTTTTTCAGAGTATGTAACCCCTTTTTTCTTTTCAACATAAGTTTGCTGTTTCCTACGTTTATGAATTTGAGTTGATGTGAGTCTGTATATTACAACTCGTGAGGGTAATTTTTGTTGTCCAACATAGGCATTCCGAATTTCATAAGTATCTCCTGGTTTTATCTGATGCATGATATCTTCAAGGTCAAGTAAAACATATAAAGATTGCTTTTTAACTGTCCCATCCCGAAAGAATTCTGGCGATTCATTTTTTATATATACTCTATTATTTAATTTCAACCGTGAAACATAGAATACCCCTCGTTGATCCATCTGGTCTAAATCTTTTAGAGAAAAGTATCCTAAATCTCGAATACACAAATCTCCTGGGCGTAAGGTATCCAAACACTCTGTACCAAAGGTTTTATCATTATTTTTACCCGGTTCCATTTGGAAATTGAGGAATTTTCCACTATGTAAATCATACTCTAGTTGAATCTTAATACCGGCTGTTTGTGCACATCCTCCTGAACCAGGATAAATAGGAGCTAAATGATTGGGTACTTGAAAAATAGTAGCATCTAAAATACGTATACGTTGAAAATAAGAAGTGTATTGGTTTGGAATTTGAGATGAATCGTTTAGTTGACTTTTGACTAAACGAGAAAACACACGCTGTAGAAATAACACCGCGCATCGGTTAAAACGTTGATTAAGTCCTTCTGGACTCATAAGTGTAGCTGTATTTGCATAAAGTTGGCTACATAATCGAGTGAGGGAATCGCTTGCTACCTGTTGACTAATCCAGATACATAAAGCAGCCAAATCTTGTGCGCCATACTTACTTTTACGTTTTACAAAACCTGTCTCTTGTGCAAGTTGTTGAAGAATATGTGGAGATAGATATCGCTGTAGTTCTTCAGCGAACAAATGAAACTCATCCTGAATCGATAGATTCATACAAAAACGCCATCCTTTCTGTATATTTCTACAAAAAGCATAACGTTTTTTTCATTTTTTGAATACAATTTCACTTTAGTTTAATCGTGATAAGTTCCAAGAGCACCGCCGCTTCCACCCGGGTCGTATGCGCCAAGGGTGGAAATTGATCAGCGGTACTCCGGCTGGTTGCTATTCAGGAAGCGCGTGTCAATTGCGACGAGCCGTTCGCTCTATGCCATCAGCGGTTACTTTGTACAGCTGGTGCGGCAGGTCGTGTCCCATGCCTTCAACCAACATTAGCTCGGCGCCCGGGATGGCAGAAGCTGTGTCCTCGCCACACGCCGGGACGAACAGGGGATCGTCCACCCCATGAATGACAAGTGCTGGTACTTTTATGGTCGCCAGCCGCGGACGACGATCACCGGAGACAGCGATCGCAGCAATTTGTCGTCCGACACTGCCTGGATCGTAGGCTCGCTGGACTTCCTCCAGAATGAGTGCCCGATAAGCGTCTTCTTCAAACGGATAGCCAGTGCCGGCGATGCGTTTGGCAAAAGAGAGGCTGTGCGCCAAAAATCCAGCTTCATCCTCAAAGGGATTCGGCGCCGGTTTAGTCATCATCGCCATGACATCCGCGGAAGCTTGCGGAAGAGTGGGATTACCGGAACTAGACATAATAGAGGTGAGTGATAAAACCCGTTCAGGGTACTCACTGGCTGCAATCTGGGCTATCATTCCGCCCATCGACCTGCCAACGAAATGTGCCCGGTCAATTGAAAGGGCGTCGAGCAGTCCGATAGCGTCGTTGGACATGTCATCGAGAGTGTAAGGGATGTCCGGTTTCTGTCCTGACATGAGAGCAGTCGCCAGTGCGTCAAAATCCAGCGTCCGATAATGGCTAAAGTGTGTCGAGCAACCTACGTCGCGATTGTCAAAGCGGATTACGCGAAAGCCCCGCGCTGCTAATATCCGACAAAACGGAACCGTCCATCGGATCATCTGGGTTCCAAGCCCGGCTATTAAGATAATAGCCTCGTCATTTTCGTTACCGAAACTGTCATAGGCCAAATCAACGCCGTTTACTTTCAGAATGTTCATGATTTTGTTCTCCTCCAATTAATTCGGTATCAGAAGTTCCGCCATAGGCAGAAGACATGAATCTTCAATCGCTGCAGTCCGATGCCCGATACCGGCCAGGTAGTCTTGATGACTTGAAAAAGCAAGAAACAACTGCACGTTGCGATGTAACGAATAGATTCAAACTCTGTCATAGCGGCTCCTTTCGTAGTTCCTTTTTTTAATTCTTTACGCCTCCAAATGCTATCATTCATAAATTCCCTTCAGGGAATGCATTAGCGGCTAATCTTTTGACATGGTTTCTGATATCAGGTGCCCAGTCATCGATGAAGTGGTAAAAACGATCCGAATCACCAGCATACAGTGCCCGCAGAGCTTCTTCGTATTGATGGAAGTTCCCGGCCATAGCTGTCATAAAGTTATGTGTTGCTTCTTGTGACTCTCGGATATTGCTCTGTTTTCCTCCAGCACGGCGAGTCTCATCAATGAGTTTTCGTAATGTTACCGATGCCCCTCCAGGTTGACTCTTGAGCCATTCCCAATGCCGTGGCAATAACGTAACCTCACCGGATACAACCCCCAGCTTGGGTCGACCGACCCGCCGTGTAGGCTGTTGATTCACTTCCGTACCGGGTAAGTCACCAAACTGTTCTCCTAATCGTTTGAGCACATCATCTGTCTTCCCACGAAAATCAACATCTACTGGCTTCCCCGTGGAATCGTCAAATAAAAGCAACTGTATGAGGTCTCTGTCATCCAGAGCTTCCTTCACTGTAGTAACAACGTGCTGTAACGAACCACTGGCGACGACTCCCACACCCAAAAATGCCGTGCAGTAAAAGCGTGTTAGGATATTACTCATGCTGACCTCTTCTCTGATTGCCTCACCAATTATACCCGGATAAAAATAAAAAAAACAATATTACCCGGATAAAATGTATTTTCCCGTTCGTCATGGAGGGAATATGTCGAGTGGAAAAGTATTAAAGAAGAGCTACAGCTTTCAACTAACTGGAAACGTTAGTTGAATAAAACAGCGGCAGTCTAAGTCTAATACTCATTTAAGCTGGTTTGACGCTTTTTAAGACTCTGATCCTGCTAGTTTGATAGTAAACAAAAAATCTCACTTTTTTCAGATAAAAAGTGAGATTTTTTGTTTAGGGGGTAACTTGATTTCTTAGCTTGATGGGCATGGGGTA
>NZ_JBHTHG010000084.1:0-351145 GCF_042676365.1 Bacillus sp. CGMCC 1.60114 | reverse complement strand
CAAACAAACGGAAATATTGCGATTGCAGGAAATAAAATGAAATTACCGAAACTTGGCTTTGTTCGTTTTGCAAAATCAAGAGAAGTAGAAGGGCGTATTTTAAACGCTACCGTTAGACGTAATCCAAGCGGGAAATACTTTGTTTCAATTCTTGTTGAAACAGAAGTGCAACTATTAGAAAAAACAGGTTCGTCTGTTGGTGTTGATGTTGGATTAAAAGACTTTGCTATCCTTTCGACTGGTGAAGTATTTGGAAATCCTAAGTGGTTTCGTACATTGGAAAAGAAGTTGGCTGATACACAGCGGATTCTTTCCCAACGTGTAAAAGGCTCTTCAAATTGGAATAAACAGCGTGTCAAAGTCGCTCGCATTCACGAACGAATCACCAACGCAAGAACAGACTACTTGCAAAAAATCTCTACCGAAATTGTCAAAAACCACGACATCATTGGTATTGAAGATTTGCAAGTGGCAAGTATGCTAAAAAATCATAAATTAGCGAAAGCAATAAGTGAAGTATCTTGGTCACAATTTAGAACCATGCTCGAATACAAAGCCAAATGGTATGGCAAACAAGTCATTGCTGTGTCAAAAACATTCGCTTCCAGTCAGCTTTGTTCTTGTTGTGGTTACCAAAACAAAGACGTTAAGAATCTAAATCTTCGTGAATGGGATTGCCCTTCTTGTGGCACGCATCATGACAGAGATATTAACGCAGGACAAAACCTTAAAAACGAAGCCGTAAGACTTCTAACCGTAGGAACTACGGGGTTAGCCTACTAAGATAATCAAAGGATACTTTGATGTTCGTAGGAATCCCCCACTTCACACAGTCCGCAAGGACGTTAAGTGGCGGGTAGTTCAACACATATAATGTGGGATACTTTTTCGTTTTGGGGAACAATGAATTTCTTAGGTTGATGGCGATGGGGTTACGTCACAAAACAGAAAGAAATGAAAAAACCGGATTCCATTTCACAAGGAATTCCGGTTCTTTCTATGTCAGCGTCTTATCGCCCTAAATTCTTTCATTAACAATCCACTATATTCCATAAAAAAATACCTTAAGAAATCTTTTTCTCTATCTTTTCCACAATAGAACGTGAAGATATTCTACCATGCAATAAATAGTAAACTCCAATTCCGATTAATATAAGGAATGAACAATAAAAATATATTGAGCCATGATCCATTTTAGATGCTGCAATACCAAAGATAGATGATCCAATGCCGAACCCAAAATCAAATATAGAAAAGAATGTAGCCGTAGCCAAAGCCCTTTTCTTAGGCGGTGCTACTTGAATGGCGATGGTTTGAAGACTAGGAAACGTGGTTCCCCAACCCAATCCAATAAGAGCTGCTGATGAAAGAAATAACAAGGACGTATTCGATACACTCAATAAGAACGTACCGACTGCAAAGCATAAAATAGCGGGATAAATTATAATATTTGCCCCGAATGCATCAAACCATTTTCCAGTAAAAGGCCGAGAAATTAAAAGGACCACTGCGTACACAACAAAGAAATAACTAGAGGCTTCCACCAAATTATGCTCTTTAGCAAATATGGATACGAAAGAAATAATTCCCGAATAAATCAATGCAAAGAAAGCTGAAACCAGCGATACAGGAATGGCGGAATTCTCTAAATATCCTCCAGTTTTCATACCTGTTTTTCGTTCAATTGTTTGTTCTGACATAATAGTTTTCTTAGGTAATTTAACGAATAATCCTGCAACGAGTGCAAAGAGAGAACATAATGCATTTATGATAAACATTACATTTGTCCCTGCTTGATGCATAACAGTCAAACCTAAAAAGGGACCAATAGCCATGCCAAGATTTAGCGTTAGCCCATAGTACCCCATTCCTTCTCCTTTGCGAGAGTCCGGGATGAGATCGGCAACAATTGCTCCAATGGCTGTTGTTGCCATTCCAAAGCCAATTCCATGAAAAAAGCGAAGAATTAGCAAACCGACAATAGATTGTGGAATAAAATAGAAAATTGAAGCTGTGGAAAGAACAAGGAGGGAACTTATAAAAACGATATACTTTCCTGACTTTTCAATCCATTTACCTGCAAGTGGGCGCGTTAGGATGGATGCAATTAAAAAAACTGTAGTAATAAGTCCTGCTTCTGATTCGGCACCATGCAATTTTTGTAAAGCATATATCGGCAGTGTAACCAACAAATAATAAAATGTTGTAAATACAAGAAAATTAGTAATGGCAATACTGGTAAAATCCCTTGTCCATAATTTGGGTTTATCCAATATTTCTACCTCCCATATAATTAATAGTAAGTTCCTACGTTTGGTCTCTTTCATCGGATAAGCATTAAGAGCTATGCTTGAGTTATTTTCATTCTATTTTATTTGCTTACCTATATTATCATTTGTACATTTATATGAAAAATATCTATAATATTACTTATATATATCAAAATCATATATATTATGGAGGGAAACGATGGATATAAGACAATTACGCTACTTTCTTATTATTGCTGAAGAAGGGCAAATTTCTCGTGCTGCCAAAAAACTTCACATGGCACAACCCCCATTAAGCCAGCAACTTCGACTTATGGAAGAGGAGGTTGGTACCGTACTATTAGAACGAAAAAGAAATGGTAAGACTATGGAACTCACTGAGGCAGGTAAAATTCTATATAAAAAAGCCCAGAATATTTTAAATTTATTTGAGGAATCGATATTAGAAGTAAAAGAAGCGGGTGAAGGAATCAGAGGTTCTCTATCCATTGGTATAGTTGCCTCATGTGTTTCTTATCTACCTAAAAGAATTCAATATTTCCATGAAAACTATCCAATGATTTCATTTAAACTGCGGGGAGGAGATCCAGTTGAATTGAGTAAACAGTTGGAAAACCGCAATATCGAACTTGCTATTGTTCGTCTTCCTTTAGAAATAGAAGGTCTTTCTATGATCCCTTTGGAAACGGAATCATTTGTTTTTGTGGTACCAAAAGATTGGGAACATTTCCATTCAAAAGAAGCTATTCAAATGAAAGAGATTGAAGATATCCCTTTATTGCTAGTCCACAGAACGAAGGGAGAAGGGCTGTATGAAAGAATTGTAGAAGAATGTGAACGATTCGAATTCCAACCAAATATCTTGTGCGAATGCCCAGATATGAATATACTTCTTTCTTTAGTTGAAGCTGGAATTGGAGCAAGTATACTTCCTAAATCTTCAGTATCTGTATTTCGTAATATTGAAGTTAGAGTATTGGATATCTTAGATTCCTCTCTTCAATCAGAGATAGCATTAGTTTGGCTTAAACAACGATATCTTTCCAAAGCAGCACGTAAATTCATCGAATTATTTTAGCTAACCCTCATATCTCTCATCAGTAGAGAGCAACAGATTGTAAAGAAACTAGATGAAGGATTACATATAGGCTTAAAAATGGTACGTTTAGACACATTTTAACCGGCTATATCATCACATCATGTTCGTTCCAAAACGAAAAAATCTTATATGTTATAACGTGAGAATATCCCAATACTTACTAGGTAAAGGGATATTTTTTTAATTGAATTACATTCACCAAATTTAATCTTTAGTAAATTAATAATTAATATAGTAAAATAAAATCCTGAAAATAAAAAGGGGTGTTTTTCTTGCGTACAATGCAACAATTATTACAAACACGAGCAATACAATCACCAAGTATTGAAGCACTTGTTGGTGGAGGAGAAAGATATTCATTTAAAGAATATAACGAACGAGTAAATCAGCTTGCGCATTACTTGTTAAACAACGGTGTGCAAAAAGGAGATCGTATCGGTGTTTTATGTAAAAATAATCATCCGTTTCCAACGATTATGATGGCAAGCTTAAAAATCGGTGCCGTACTCATACCTTTTAATCATCAACTTACTGTTTATGAATTAGAAACGATTGTAAAAGAAGCGAAGCTAAAGGCATTATTTCATGATGCCGAATTTAACGAAGTTGTATCTGAAATTGAAGCAGTAAAAGAAATTCAACATGTATTAGAAACTGGAGAAAGAATGGAAGTATCAGATTTATTTGAATTACGATTACAAGACCAGCCGAAAACAGAACCAATGGTAGAAGTTCATGAAGATGACGATGCGATTTTCTTATTTACTTCTGGAACAACCGGAAATGCGAAAGCATGTGTCATTGGCCATAGAAATTTACATTCTTATTTTACGGAAATTGCAGGCCAAAGGAAGATTCCGGCAGGCGGACGTTTTCTTTCTGTACATCCACTTTTTCATATGAGTGGTGTTCTTTCTATATTAAATTGTATTTATCACGGTATTACGATGATTTTTTTATCTGACTCAAATCCTAGTCTCATTTGGGATACGATTGAAAAAGAGAAGATTACAACTATGCTTGCGTTTCCAGCTGTGTACAGTTATATGCTGGATGAATTCAATAAAAAAGAACGTAATATTCCTTCTTTCAAAGTAGCACAAAGTGGTGGAACAAAAGTACCTGAAAGTCTGATACAAAAGTATGCGGAGAAAGGAATATTTATGGTACAAGCATATGGAAGTACAGAAGGTTGGGTCGTAAGTTCATGGAGACCAGATATGGGGAAAGAAAAAATTTCTTCTGTAGGAAAACCGATTAAACATGTAGAGGTAAAGATTATTCATCCAGAGACAGGAGAAGAATTACCTGCGAATGAAGTTGGAGAGATTACTGTAAAAAGTCCATATATGTTTAAAGGTTATTGGAATAATGAACAGGCAACAAGAAAAGTAGTAAAGAATAATTGGTTCAACATGGGTGATGCGGGGATGCTAGATGAAGACGGATTCTTATATATAATGGGAAGATACAAAGATGTGATTGTACATGGCGGCGATAATGTATATCCAGATCAAGTTGAAGAAGTAATTCATGAAATAAGTGGTGTGTTAGAAGTTGCAGTAGTTGGAATTCCAGATGATTTTTGGGGAGAAATTCCAAGAGCTTATATCGTGAAAGACATCCACACATCATTATCAGAAGAAAATATTATGCAGCACTGTAAGCTAAAATTAGCGAGCTATAAAATACCAGAAGTAATATTCGTTGAAGAATTACCAAAAAATGCTTTAGGAAAGGTATTAAAAAGAGAGTTGAGGAGTGCTGTCCTAGTAAAAAATGATTAAAGGGGTTACCTATTTTAATTGAAAAAGTCCAGTTATATTTCATACATAACTGGACTTTTTACTTATTTCATTTATTTACTAGATTTTGTATAAGGTGATAAAGAACATTCACTTAATAATTAGAGGTGTTGAAAGTATATAGGCCCAGTGACAGAGTTCCCATCATTGCCATCAACTTAAGAATTTAGAAATACCCCAAAACAATAAAAACGAGCAAAATTTTAACTTTCTTGTACCAAAGAAGCTCTTTTATCGTTTTGGGGATCCTTCACACTCTTAGCCTGATGACGATGTGTCAGTACCCCTAATACGGTTCTTCGTGCTGTATGTAATGGCAAGTTTAAGGCCATCCCAAAAGGAATGGCCTATTTTTTATGGACGAATATTGGACTTTTTGAAGATTTCAATGAGGCTGGTGAAGCTATCGCTGGCGTGACCATTCTTCATGCCGCGCCTGAAGACTTCCAGAACAGTTGCTGGCAAGGAGATGTCGATGCCAGCTTCTTGGGTGGTATGAACAATGTGCTCGACGCTCGCCAAGCCCATGGCAAGTCGGTCCACGTCACCGGGGTGCTCACCCTCGTCGAGACGCGGAGTATAGAATTCTACGAACTTCGGCAGTGACGACATCGTCGCCGAAGCGTATGGCAGGAATTGCTTTGCCGTAATGCCGTTCGCGTTGGCGACCGCAAGAGCGTGAAGGTAACTAAGCATTGCTGTCCAGAATATATCCATCTGTATCTGGTAGTATAGCATGGCTAGCCCGGGATCCTCGCCCCGGTAATCGGTACTTGTTAACACTTCGAGGGTCTCCTTGTGAGCCTCGAAGACCACCCGTGCACCACTATAATATGTGTAAGACTCCGACTTGCCGATGCCTGAAGGCGGAACCTGCACCCCTCCGGTGATATGCTGGGCTCCACGGTCGTCCAGCCATTTAGCCGCCTCGCGGACTTTCTCCGGGGTATCCGAACTCAAGTTGACGAGCACCTTGCCGGATAAGTTCTCCGAATCCGGTTCGAGAATGGAGTACATCACATCGTAGTCTGTAAGGCTAAGGATTACCAGCGCGTTAGCGGCTAACGCCTCATTGATCGTGGACGCTCTGACGGCTCCTCTTGCTACAAGCTGGTCTGCTTTGCTTGAAGTCCGATTCCACACGGTCACCGAGTACCCGTGCTCCAGAAAAACGCCCGCCATCGCCTGACCCATTGGACCTAACCCTATGACCGTCACCGATTTCCGGTTCCCAACCTCATTTGTAGTTCCAGTACCATTTTTCTCATTTTGGCTATTACTTTTCAATGGAAAAACTCCTTTCAGATGAAATTAAGTAAATCATAAAGGATTACACTAGTGTCAATGTCAACACAAATAAAAATGGCCCCGGAGCGATTCATCATGCTCGGGGGCCGCGTCTGCGTTAGATGGTTTTCTTTTTCCTAATCGTTAAAGCGATTTGCCTCTCTAGTAATCTCTTCAATCCATGAAGTGCTTCGATTTGAGAATTCACATTGCTTAGCTTCTTTTCATACGTTTCAAGCATCTCCTCGCAATATTCATATTCGTCAGGATCTGCCGCTTCGCTCTTGAACAATGCTCCAATCTCATCTGCTGTTAATCCAAGCTTCAAGTATAACTGAATCGCTTTGACTCGTTCTATGGCCGATTCGTCGAAATCCCGGTAATCGTTCTCCAGCCTAGCGGCGTTTAGGAGTCCTTTATTTTCATAATGCCGGATGGATCGTACGCTAACATTGGTTAATCGTGATAGTTCGCTTATTTTCACTCCTAACAAGCCTCCTTAAATGTTCATGATAACTTGATTATATAACGCTGGGTTTCCATTATCATTTCACCCAAATGAACTTGAAGCAAACTGAAAAAATACGTTTTTCGCAAAAGTAGTCTATGTTGCTTTTATTCAATAAGGCATTACAACAATAAAGGGATATAAAACAACTATTAAAAACACCGTCTAGGTTAACTGAACGGTGTTTCATGTTCAATTCAAGTACTCTTTAGCTTAACAATTTTTTGAGTTTAGTCGGTTTCAGGCCAATCCCAACCAAGTTGTAGGAATAATCCTAAACGATCACTGACTGCCCGAATCTCACTAATTTTCTGATTGGTTACAGTAAATATGCAAATTGCCTCGTTCTCAAACTCACCATTTGTCGGTATTGGCATTCGAGGATGGCTCCCATTATGGACACCACTTTGAGTGATTCGTGCAACTACGCGGGAGTTTTCAGCGATAAGTTCCTCAATATGAAAATGTAAGGGATTAAAGGCTGCCAACTGCTGCCTTATACCATCAAAGGCTGCACCAGGCTTATCGTCCTCACCATAGATAATTTTATTATGATCAATTACGTCTTTAGCCATAAACTCTACTAATTTCTCAGGTTGGCGAAGATTAATAACCTTGAAGAAATTCTCTACTACCTTTTTATTGCTCACAAGCTCTGAAATATCCATCTTTTAAACCACCTTTTTAAAATTGATAAGTTAATGTCCCTTCATAGGTTTATTCAGGAATACTATCTTTTAATACAAGTAAATAATTATCCTATTATTTAGTCCGCTATACTGCCTTCGTTAGTGCAATAGGAAAAGAAAGATCCTGCATTTTCTGAATTGAATCCCGAATTATGGACATTTTGAAAAAGTTCCTGATTCGGGGTTTTTTATGTGGTTGGTATTCATTTGCTAGTGATATTGAGAACAGTTCCTCCTGAGCATCGTTTTGAAGAACGTGTTTGTCATTCGTGTGCTAGTGAGGAATTTGGTGTGCTTTATTAATGTTTTGGCGGAATTGAGATAAAATGAGGGTAGATACATTCCCTTATTTGTTAACAATACATACTGGTGGTGCCAAACATGGACTATAATTTTGAAGTTTTATCACTTTTAGATCATTCATTTGAATTTGAGAAGCTGCATAGTAAGTTGAATCGTTTTAATCCTTTTAAAATATTAAGAGTAGATAAATTTGAAATTCGTCACTCGAATATAATTTCTTGGCTGCTTGATCCAAATGGCAATCATAATTTGGGGGCTTTTTTTATAAGTAAGCTACTCTCTAAAGTATTTGTAAAAGCAGAGAATGAAAGTTTAATTGGTAAATATGATTTTATTAAGTTACATAAACGGGCTCTACATGATTTGGAAGTTCTTCGTGAAGTGCAAACAACGGATAATAAACGCATTGATATTTTAGCTGTATCAGAGTCTCAGAAGATTGTAATCTTGATTGAAAATAAATATAAGTCGTCAGAAACAGATGGACAATTACAGAACTATTTAACATTTGTTCATGATACATACGAAGGCTATACGATTGTTCCAATATTTTTAAGTCTGGATGGGATTGCTCCAAGTCATTCAGATTATTTTATTTTAGATTATGGAGATATATTAAACATATTAAAAGCATATTTGGAAATTAGCAGTACCTACATTTCTAATTCGATTCAAGACTTTCTTTATTACTACTTGGATGTATTAGAAGGTGAACTTGTTCGAGATGAAGAAGATGTTGAACTGGCAATGAATGTGTACAAAAAGCATAAAGATGCAGTGGATTTTCTATTTGTGGGTAATGCAGGAAAGACATTAGGAAAATCTGCGCATAGTGCAACATTAAATATCATTGATCAGTTGAATCCAGAGGAGCGTGAGTCTTTCCGGAAAATATACGCGGCTCATGCAGAAACAATTAATTTTGTATATGAAATAGGAAATAGTGTAATGAGAGAAGCATTCTTGCAATTTGTTCATCAAAATAAGATTCCAGACACTTGTTATCGTGAACATATTCGTGTCCCTTCTTTTATTTTCCTTGAATGGAGACAGCTTGATGATGTTCTAGGAACACCAAAAGGAGACTGGTGGTTAAATAATGCTCTTATTATATGGTTTGAGAGAAAAGCAGAAGACCGAATGAAATTAATTATTGAAGTAGGTCCATTAGAATATGAAAAAAGATTACACCTATTGAACCAATTAGAAGAGAATGGAATATCTATAAAAGGAAGATCGAAAGAACCTGGATCTATGTATACTAAAATTTATACTGCAAATGAAGAGATTCACAATTGGACAGATAAAGATGAAATTCTTCGTAAAATGAACAAAATGTATAATAGCAATGGTTTTAATGAAGTCATTTCATCAATAGCTGAGGCAATAACAAGTATCGTATATGAGGAAGATACTGAGGAAAACGAAACTTTTCATTCTGATCACATACAAAGTAATCAAGTCGATAAGGGTACTTTAGCTACTGCATTTCAAATGTTTATTACACAACATAATCTGCAAGAAGAATGCTACAACATACATCACAGACTGCCATCATTTATTATGCCAGAGTTCCGATTACTTGAAGAAAAATTCGGAGTACCACAATGGAATTGGTGGTTAAATAATTGCCTAATTATGTGGTTTGAACGCTTAAAAGACGGTAGATTGAAATTTATCATAGAAGTAGGTCCACTGGAATCTTATAAAAGAATCGCGTTACTCACAAAACTTGAAAACAAAGGAATGAAAATCAGTGCGCGAGCTAAAAATCCAGATGCTGCTTATACAAAAATTTATACGAGTACAAGTAACATTAGCGATTGGTCGGATACGAAGGAAGTATTAGATAGTATGAATGCGTTATTTGATGAAGAAGCATGCCAAGGTGTTATAAGCTTGTTGATAAATATAGCAGACGAGTAAGGTATTTAGGGTATAGTGAGGATTAAAGTATATAACAAACAGAATAATGGATATGTTTATAGGCGCTATATTTTTAAAATATAGTGCTTTCTTTGTTTAATAGTTACATTTGGAGTTATATACTTGTATATAAATAGGATGATATAAAGAGGCTTAAGTCTACGCTATTAACGAAAAAGGAATGTTTGAAGTACTTGCAATTAATTACCGTTACGGAGGAAGCACATGTTAGAGAAACTACCCATTGAATTTCCTAGAAAAATAACACAAGTTAACGAGATAACTACCAATAAACCAAATTGGATCACAAAGATAGACGATAAAGGATTATATGTTGAAACAGAATCCTCACGTGAAAAGTACGAAAGCGGAGAAGAATCACAGCCGTATTTTCTCATAACTTTTGAATTTCTTCAGCAAACTTGGCAAGAGTTTATAAATGTTCGCACAGCAACTGCTGACAACTTTACACAAACAAGTGAGCAGGGTGCTTTTTTGCTTTCTTTCTTTTCACAACTTCCTTTTGTGAAAGTAACAACGCTTAATAACTCAACAGCTATTACTTTCAAGGAATTTCAAACGGATGATTTACCGTGTGAGCAATATGATAAAGTGCTGACGTTTTTAGAAGAAATAATGAATGGTACATATGATCCACAAAATTTGAGTCAACAAATAGATGGGGATTTATATAGAGTTAAATCTAGAGGGCGCCAAGATTTAAGATTACTAGGGTTTCTAAATGAAGCTCATGAGATTAATACAACTCTTTTAAATGAATATATCCAATCAAATGCTAAAGATTCTTTCATTCGAAGCTTGATTTTGAAACATGAATATTTTCAAACTGCCTTATTTATACTCGATCTTTTAAGGGGGTATTCGAAACCTCAGAAAAAGGAAGCGCTAGTGGATTTAGGAATGACAATTGTCCGAAACTCACGCGGGGATAACTTAATGGTTGAATCAGTTGCAAAGGAACGAACGCATAACTTGCTAATGTGGTTTGAAAAAGTAGGATTAATTAATGATGAGTGGATTCCTGTTGAACAATATGTAAAAGAGAATCGCGAAAAGGAAGATAATATGAATAGTAGTTTACGTAAAAAATTTTTAACTGTTATGAATGAGTACTTAGAGGCAAAAAGAGAAGGTTTTGCAGGTCATAAATTAGGTTCTTTGGTTAGAAATGAAATGACAACGGAGATTACTCGCTTACCTTTTATAGATTATAGCCAATACATTGTCACAGGTTCAGTTGGACAAGGAAATTGGGCAGCCGTTCCATGGCTCGCTATTATGAATAAGGATATTACGACATCGACCCAGAGAGGGTATTATATCGTTTATTTATTTAGTGAAGATATGAAGCGACTATATTTAACGATGGCGCAAGGAGTAACTGAAACTTCTAAAGAGGAAATGGAAAAGATTAAGTCTGAGATCCGTCAACACATACATATGTCTAAAAAAATAAAAAAAGATGATGATATTTTCCTTGGTACAAGTCCAAAAGCGAAAGGCTATGCAAACTCAACGGCGGCGTATATTGGATATGATGTTGACCAAATGCCAAGTGAAGCAGAATTAGTACAAGATTTAAACGAAATGATTCGTTATTATGAGGAATACATTGCTTTTAGGGAGAAGGGGACTGAACCTGCAATGGTTTATGAGAAAAAAGAAATGGATTTGAATGAGAAGGAAATTGTTGATCATGTGTCTTCTTATATGAAAAGCAAAGGTTTCTATTACGATAAACAAGATATTATTAACTTTGTGTTTTCTTTAAAAACGAAGCCTTTTGTTATTTTGTCTGGTATTTCAGGTACAGGGAAAACAAAAATTGTTCAGTGGTTTGCGGAAAGCTTAGGGGCAACTGAGGAAAATGGACAGTTCACACTTATTCCTGTGCGCCCTGATTGGAGCGATAGTTCTGATTTACTTGGTTATGTGAATATTCAAGGTGAATTTCAGGAAAGACCGCTAATTCAAGTGCTTGAAAAAGCAACAGAGAATCCGGACAAGCCTTATTTTGTCGTGCTTGATGAGATGAATCTAGCACGTGTAGAGTACTATTTCAGTGATTTTCTAAGTGTGATTGAAAGTCGAAAATGGGAAGAAGGAGAGATTGTTACATCGGCTGTTCTTCCAGAATCAATTGTTGGGAAACGAATTACCATTCCAGCAAACGTGTATGTCATTGGAACTGTCAATATGGACGAAACAACACATCTGTTAAGTAAAAAGGTACTGGATCGTGCAAATACGATTGAATTTAATCAAGTGAAATTAGATTCCTTTGAGTTTTTAATGGATGCAGAAGAAGTGCAGGAAAAGTATGTTTCCAACAGTTCGTTAACAGCAAAGTTTCTTCATTTAAAAGAATGCTTTCAGCTCAATAAAGATCTCGTGAAGAAAGTATCTCATATTTTAATTGAAATCAATGAAATTCTTGAACCAATTGGAGCGCAAGTTGGGTACCGGATACGTGACGAGATTTGTTTTTACATGTCCTACAATGAGAAAAGTGAATTACTATCGTTTGATGAGGCGTTAGACTATCAAATGTATCAAAAGATCTTACCACGTATTACAGGGAGTGATGGACGGACAGAAGAGGCATTAAAGAAATTATATGAACTATGTTCGAACCGAGAATATGACGGTGAAGATGTTTCAAATGCCAAGTATGTGCGTTCTGCGAAAAAGCTGTCTCATATGTTAAGGAGGTTAGAATACGATGGTTTCACCTCTTTCTGGATCTAATGATGACATAGAGCTCATTAAGATTGAGACGACAGATTTATCACTAACCATCAAAGGAAATCCGTATCATGAAAAATATGAGAGTTTAAAAGAATATCAAGGGATTGCTTCTAATGAAATGATGCATTTTCATGTATCTGGAGAGGCTGATTCTATTTTTGTGTACGATGTTCGAGCAAAAGAGCTAGTAGATTGGACAGAGCATCCTCCTATATTCTTTGAGAATAGAAGTTATCAGTTAGTTGTTATTCCGAAACATAATAAAGAGCTATCCTTTTATCATGAGCATCCATCACTTCGGAAGGCAATTAGCTCTACTAAAATGGGCCCATTGAAGATATTAATGGGGAACCTCCCATTTCCAAACGAAGTAGGATATACAACCTTTGAAATTCGAGATGACAAAGAATCTTTATTAACAGTTACATTAGAAGTTTTTCCATCTAAGCTGGATTACAAAGAAGATTACCGAGCGCTTTTAGAAGAAGTGAATGATGAAATTTATAACTTGGCGTTTCATTTACTGAAAAGAACATATTTAGGAGCATCAACAATTCAAGCTTCTAATCCTTCTAAGAGTGAGTTTTATCGCATTTTAAATGACTCTTTTAGTAGATTTATGAAGGCCATTTCTCATATTAAAAGGCAGCCGCATCATGCGCTTGTCACTCAGCATCAGCTCGTGCAAGGAGAAAAAATTCGTCGCCTTGATTCTGTCGGAATGATTTACTTACGAAAACGACCTTATTTGTTTCAAGGAACAAATATGATTCCATCTAAAGGAATTACAGCTCGTAAAGAAGTGTCATACGATACGCTAGAAAATCGTTTTGTCAAGTGGATGATGCAGAGAGTGTTACATAAAGTGGATGATTTATATAAAACCTTGGAATCAGGTTCTACATTCAAGCGGTTGTTAGTTGATGAAGATCTCCTTCAAAACGTAAGAAAGATGAAATCCCGATTGAAAAATGAATTGAATGATCCGTTTTGGAGTGAGATCGGGAAAATGGATCGTTCCGTCTTTTCTCTTGTCATTCAAATGGCACCTGGTTACCGGGATGCATATCAAATTTTTTTAATGCTATCGAGGGGACTGACGTTAAGAGGACAGATTTTCAAAATGTCTGTAAAAGATGTTGCAAGGCTATATGAATATTGGACATATTTAAAGCTTAGTCAAATTTTATCTAAAAAATATGCAACGGTGCAGCAAGATATTATTAAAGTACGGCAGGATGGACTATATGTAACGCTTGACGAAAGCGCTACTGCAAAACGAACGTTTATTCATCCTGAGACAGATGAAAAAATTGAGCTTTATTTTCAAAAAAGAAGTAAAGCATTACCAACAGTTACCCAAAAACCGGATACAATGCTTGCGATTGAAAAGAAGGGAAAAAACTATCAATATCAATACATTTTTGACGCGAAATATCGAATCGATTTTGCAAAGGATGGTTCGCATTATAAAAGACAGTACGAAACTCCTGGTCCGATGGAAGAAGATATTAATACGATGCACCGCTACCGAGATGCATTAGTCGTAGACCAAGGAGGCCCATTTGAGCGAACAGCTTACGGTGCTTACGTATTATTTCCATGGAATCAAGAGGAAGAATATGAACACCATCCTTTTTACAAAAGCATTGAAAAAGTAAATATTGGTGGATTTCCATTCTTGCCGAATGCAACAAGATTAGTAGAGCAATTTCTTGATCATTTGATTGAAAAAAGCCCTGAAGAGATTATAAGAGAAGGAATTCTCCCAAGAGGAACAAGGGAAGAATGGAAATCTTCTTTAGATGAAAAGGTCCTCGTCGGCGTTGTGAAAAGCAAAGAATATTATGAGGCACATATGAAAAAAGGCTTCTATCATATTCCTGTTTCACAATTAAAACAAGGCTGGCAAGAAGCAAAATATGTAGCGTTATATGCACCGAAAAAGTGGCACGGAGAAAACGGTGGCATTCAGTATGTTGCAAAAATTAAAAATATCCAAATAAAAAAGCGAAACCAAATTCATGAACTACCTAGCAACAAAACAAATGATTATGTTTATTTCGAACTATCACCATGGAAAAAACTGAATCATCTCATTCGTCCAGTAGGATATGGAATACAGGTATACATACTAACAAACATTTCAGTATTAAAAGAAGTGCAAGAACTTCCAGAGTTGTTTATGAAGTCAAACGAAGAACGTCTTCTTTGGCGCACGCTTCGAAGGTTTACGAAGAAAGTTAGAATTGAACTGGATCATTCATATTTGGATCAGGCATCTGCCATCAAGAGTTATCATATTCAAGATGTTCACATCAAGGTTGATTATGAACTGGGGAATGTGATGATTGGAAAAGAAGGGGCATTTAGAGAAGTGCCTTTGGATTTGGTTGTGAGGAATTCTTCGGAGTTGTTTAAGGTGGTTTTGGAGGAGTTAGGGAGAGTGGAAGATTTTAAAAGTTTTTTACATTTATAGTAGTAGATGTATAGAATTTTTGTCTTGATGTTCTCTCTAAGAAAATTACGTAGTTCTCTATCATTATGCAGTATAGTATATCATTAACAAACAGGTATTTTAATATGTTCAAAGGGTATCAACGACACTAGGAGAAGGGTTGTTTAAATTGGTAAATAATCCCTAAAGGGTATTTACTTAATTAAGTTGAAGCATAATATAAGTAAATGAGACCTATAAAAAATATATTTTGTTTTTATAGGTCTCATTATTTTAAAGAAGCCTTCGACATTTATATATATAGTAGTAGAACTAATTCTAGATAATACCTCAAACGATACGTATATACACCTAAGCTAGCCGTTAATAGATCCTAATCAACACCGACAATATCATCAAACCTCAACCGCAATGTAAACCCAAACAAATCTTGAAAAAATACCATTCTTGTTTGGCGTGCAATCACTTTTGTAAAGACTGTCTCATGTAGAATCTGTCCGTTTTGGTAATAAGAAATCAGAATTGTTTTTTGTAATTTCATTGATTCAAGTAGTACTCTTTCGATTTCTTCTTTCGCATCTTGTGTAATAATAGGGCGTGGTATTTTCGTTTGTTCTTCAACGATTTGTTTTATACCTGCGAATTGCTCCGGCATTGACGCAAACGGCTGCCATTTTACCATCCCGCGACCTTTCATTTTCGGTACTCCTGTATTGTTCATGCTTTATGTCCTCCAATAAGCGTATTTCTGTATCTTCCTGTTGCTGCAGAAGTATAAGATACGCCTCGTAAAATGCTATTCTTACCGAACCGTGTTCGTATTTCATCCATCGTTCTGGCTAGTATAATTTCTCTTTCTCTCATTCGTATGTCATCAAAAAGGCTAATTTGTTCTTCACCCTCGTTCACTAAATTAGTAAGTGCAATGCTTATTGTACGAATCGGTTCCCCTGTATGGAGTTGTTTTAAAACATGAAACAAACACGGTGTATATCTAAAGTTAAATTTGTAGGTCGTTCTAATGTACAAGATTTTTTGAATCCGCCTGGATAGTCTTTGCTATAGCTAATAGAAAATTGTATAGTCCTTGCTAATTTTCTTTTTTGCCTCAATCTATAACAAACTTCTTCGGTATGTTCTAAGAGAACTGGCTGAATTTTATCTATTTTATAATCTCGCATGAGTATTTGACTTTTACCGATTGAAGTCTCATTCGGGATATACTTTTCAGAAATGAGACTAAAATCAATACCATTACTATGTAAATGAAGTTCTTCTCCAATGATACCGAATGATTCCTTTAGGTACTTGATAGGATAATGAGCCAGATCACCGATTGTATGGATACCTTTTCGATTTAACTTTGCTTCTGTTTTACTCGATATTCCCCAAAATTTGCTGAGTGGATGGATTGGCCATAGTTTTTCCGGCACATCTTCATAACTCCAATATGCGATTCCGTCAGCGTTCTTTTTCGCCTCCACATCAAGAGCAACTTTACTCATTAGTAGATTAGGACCAATTCCAATTGTGCTATCAATACGTGTCTTATGATATACCTCTCTTTTGAACTTCAAAGCAAATTCGTATGGATTTCGTGCGAACAGATGTAAACTTGCTGTTACGTCCATAAAGAATTCGTCAATGCTATATTGATGAAAATCCTCAAAAGCGACGTATTGTAGCGCTAACTTTGTGATGTAATTTGAACATCTAATATATATTTCCATAGCAGGATTTACTATGAGTATGTCGTGATGCTTTGGAATTTCATATAATCGGCTCATCTTTTTAACCCCTAATGCTTTTAAAGGAGGAGTGGCAGCTAACACAATCGACCCTTGCCTATTCACATCGCCAACAACAGCTAGTTTTGTACGCAATGGATCGAGCCCCATTTTGATGCAGGAAACGCTAGCGTAAAAACTTCGTAAATCTACACATAAGATGTTCCGTTTTGGTAAAAGAGAATAGTCATACAAAGCAATCACTCCTAATAAGAACGTTCGTTCTTATTGTATACGAACTTGCGTTCTTTTAGAAGGGGTATTTCATTAATGTTCCACATGGAAATATGCAAAAGGTAAATTTAACCATCATTAATAGGAAATTTATACTCTATTTACATTTCGTTAACTTTAAAGTGCTAAAATTTTACATGTAATAGAGGGACGAATTACAGTAAAGGAGAGAAGAAAATGAAGCAGTTGGCGAAGTGCAAAGTATCCGTATCAGAAGGACAGGAGTTAATATTGCATATTGCAGAAGTGAAGCGTGGTCATAATACATATTATTTCGAAATTAATAAAGCGATTGATTACATTTCGGTATATTTTATCGATGGGGTAAAGCGTAGATTCTTAATCGTTAGTGTCGAGAAAATGCTCACTTCTTATAAATTGTGTTGTGCCAGAGTCCCAGATTCATAGTTATTAAGCTCCTCTTGACAAATTTTATATTATTATGTATACATTATAATATAGTTTAATAATCGGTAGATGTTGTTTTTAACTTTTTTATTAATATGCACTTTAGCATATGGTTAATATGTTTTGTATTGACTAATATGAAAAAGCGTCATGTGAAAATAAGAAAGAGGGAAGAACATAAATCGGTATATTTCTCAACTAAGGAATTAGTATGGGGAATATACCGATTTTTATTAGGAGGTAATCATGAATAAGTCACAGGGATATATCGAAGCAGAAATAAGTAAATCAATAACTCAATGGGAAAAAGACTTCCTTGGACGTGGTCCAATATCCGTTAAAACAGATATTTTACGTGATATGATTGTTGTTGTCTTACAAGGGATTTTAACACCAGCCGAATATTCTGTTTGTGAAACAAAGGAAGGACAGTTATCTGTAAAGAGGCTTCGATCTAATCTGGTTGAGTCAGGTATAGATAGTCTAAAAGAAATGATTCTAAATATAACTGGGGAAGAAGTAAAAAGCTTTTATACGGATATAAGTACTCGTACAGGAGAACGGGTCATGATATTTAAACTATTTAATGATTTAGAGAAAAAATTATAAAACTAAACATAAAGGGAGATCTTCAAAAAACTTTAAGTTAGTTGAAGATAAACCGACAAATTTCAGAATTACGGTTCGGTCCGTTGTATTCTGACGTTTGTCGGTTTTTTTATTGTGTGGATATAAAGTACGAAAGGGAGAAGAAAAAATGAAGGACATCTTATTACAAAACTTATTCTCTTCTATTGTTTTTATGATTACTTTAGGATCTGTAGCTGATGCGTTCAAATTGTTTCAATGGGGCGATTTGGGATGTTAATTTTACCGGATTTTTTGTCATGGACCACAATGTTTTTTCTGTCGCTTGCTGTTGCTGCGTTGAGCGCATTGTTACTATTACATCCAAGAGTTCCATTGAATATAGTTCGTATTCATATGGGTATCATTGCGGTTCCTCCATTAATCGCCTTGGCAGCTCTTCTCACCGACAATACGAATAGAATTTTAGGTCCTTTGCGCCTCGATCCTCTGGCTTGGTTGATGGCACTGTTTGTTCTTACGATAGGTTTGATTGTACAGCGTTACTCCGTTCGCTACTTACTTGGTGACCAAGCTTATCGTAAATATTTTGCACTTTTAACGCTTACTACAAGTGCTGCATCAGTTACTTGGTTAAGTGATGATCTTCGTTTGTTATTAGTTTGCTGGGCGGTTACCCTGCTAGGGTTGACACGGCTAATAGGGTTAAACAGAAGGTGGCAATTGGCGAGAAACGCTGCAACATTTTCTGGTCGCCTGTTTGCGCTTAGTTGGCTAGTTTTATTATTCGCCATAATCTGGCTGGTGCAAGTCACGGGACACTGGCAGTTATCACTTGCGCTATCTGAAGATGGTTTGAAGCAATTTGCCGGGTGGGAGCGGACAGGAGTCAATCTGTTGCTGGTATTGGCAATGGTGATACCGGCTGCACAATGGCCTTTCCAACGCTGGTTGTTAGAATCTGTGGTTGCTCCTACTCCTGTTTCTGCGGTTATGCATGCGGGTTTAGTGAATGTCGGCGGAATTATGCTGACTCGTTTTGCCCCTCTTTTTCATAGTGATTTAGCTCAGATTGTTTTGCTTGTTCTGGCTAGTATCTCAGTCTTGCTGGGGACTGGAATTATTTTGGTTCAGGTTGATTATAAACGTCAGTTAGTTGCCTCTACGATTGCGCAGATGGGATTTATGCTCATTCAATGTGCGTTGGGTGCTTATGTAGCTGCTATCATTCATCTCATATTACATGGCCTATTTAAAGCAGCCCTTTTCTTACAGGCTGGCTCTGCAGTACCTCGCCATGAGATAACGTCTCAGGCGTCCCAACGATCATCATTGTTATGGAAAATCACAGGGGGTGCTTTAGGCGTTTTAGTAGGTGGAAGCTTTTGGCTGACAAGTCCTGAAGAAGGGTATCAACTCATTAGTTCCCTTATCTTAGGCTGGTCACTTTCGTTTGCTTGGACACGGCTGATTGCCTATAGTCAAGGAAGTATTGGGCGTGTTGCGGGATTTTCCCTGTTAGGAGTAGCAGTAATGGTGTTTAGCATCATTCACCACGTCTTATCGGGATTGTTGTATGCAACAGTTCATCAAAGTGCACAACCGCCTATGCCGGTAGTTGTTTTGGTTCTGTTCATTTTGTTATTGGGCAGTGCTGTAGGGGCGTGGTTAGCTCGCGATCGTTCTTCTACTTCCTTTGCTGTACTCTATCTGTGGCTTGTGCGGCTAGGTGATTCTCAACTAGGTTCGGCCGAAAGTCATCCAAAGTATCTTACGCAATACTTTCCCGAGGAGGTAATGAATGATGAATGCAATGTTAACACTACCCAAAACGTTAGAAGAAAATTTGAATTTTGATTCCAGTGAACTCGATATAAACGATGTAGTGAAGTCTGCCAGCCAAGTCATTGCACCACTTTGGCCTATTGCTACATTTGCGGCACGTAATCCTTGGATGGGACTCGAAGGGCAATCATTTGAACAGGTGGCACGATGGCTGAAAGATATTCGTGACGTGGATATATATCCTAATGCTTCCTTGATTCAAGCTGCGCAGAAGCGGGGCGAGATTGATTTGGATTTTCTTGAAACGGGACTCCAACGTTGGCTCGATTCACAATGTCTTGACTTACCGCGTGACGCAGCAGAACAATTCTGTCGGGCTGCACTTAAGCTGGATGAGCTGCCTTCCAATCTATTAGCAGAGCCCAAGTTGCAGAGATTAGCACAAAAACTAAGAGGTCTGGAGCTCCAAACTACTGAGAAGCATTTGTTAAAACCGTTAAGTATGTGTATAGAGCAGCAAGGCGGAGGGAGGTTAGCTGACACTCTCGATTATCATGTAATTAAGTGGTGTAAGTTATTTTTGAATGATTCCCAGGCAGCCTGGTCCCTGCCAAATCGTGAGAAAGGTTTCTATCGCGTGTGGCGTAAACTTGTCGAGCATGATCCGGCGCTCAAGCGTACGCAGCGTAAGGAACTTAAAAATTGGCCGCAAGAGGCAAATATCGCACTAAAAGAAGCATTATCGGCACTTGAAATCCCTCAGTCACAGATACAGAGCTATCTTGAAGCACATTTGCTGGCTTTGCCAGGGTGGGCGGGAATGATGCTTTGGCGCTCACAACAATCTGTCCAAGAAAGTTCGCTTCTCATGGAATATTTGGCTGTTCGAATTTCTATGGAATGGGTCTTACTCAAACCTTATCTGCCTATGCCTAAACAAAAACCTGAACATGCAGTTTCCTTGGTTCCCCTCATCGCAGCTTGGGTACACTGGGGCAACATGGCAATTGATAACTGGTCGCAGCTGTCTTACACGGAACAAAAAGAATATGTAACACTCACCTATCGCTTTGATGAGATAGTTCGCAGAAAGATTTGGCTGGAAGCTTGGGAACAAACATACGCCAGTCAACTAAGTGAGAAAATTTCGTTACAGAAACCAGAAACAAAAAAGGCGAAGCCAGCTTTAGCACAATTTGTATTCTGTATTGATGTACGCTCGGAGCCTTTTCGCCGCGCACTGGAAAAAGCCGGCCCATTTGAGACGTATGGAATGGCTGGTTTTTTCGGAGTTCCTATTGCAACATGTGAACTTGGCAGTGAACATACCCATCCTTCTTTGCCGGTCATACTTGAACCGCAGCATAGAATAAAAGAGTATGCATCTGAATTTGAATCCAAGCAATATCAACAACGCCAACATGCAGTGAATTCACTTCGTTATACGTTTAAAGCGATGAAGCAAAACTTGCTTACCAGTTTATTATTACCGGAAGTAAGCGGTCCTTGGTTTAGTCTTCAAATGTTGACGCGCAGTTTTGTTCCAAGCGGTACAGGCCGCATGTTGTCTCGATTCCAGGAAGCATGGTTACGGAAGCCTTCTACAAATCTATCGCTTGACCATGTGCAAATCCCAGAAGCCGAGTTATCGGTTGGTTTTTCAGAGGGAGAGAAAGTACACTATGCACGACAAGCGCTGAAAATGATGGGGCTCACAAATGATTTTGCTCCATTGGTGGTCATTTGTGGACATGGAAGCCGTAGTACTAATAATCCGTATGCTGCCGCATTAGAATGTGGTGCTTGTGGAGGAGCATCGGGTGGATTTAATGCACGGGTTCTAGCAACTTTGTGTAACCTTCCAAAGGTAAGAGAGGCACTCAAGAGTGATGGGATTTCAATTCCAGAGGAGACGGTTTTTGTGGCCGCTGAGCATATTACTACCCTTGATGAATTACATTGGTTGTATGTTCCTGAACTTTCAGAGGCGGCTCAAGAAGCATTTCAGCAAATCCAGGATGCGTTGCCACAGGTTAGATATGATGTAAATGTAGAGCGAGTATCGCAATTACCCAATTTAGGCTCGAATTTTAAAGATCCGAAGAATGAAATACAACGCTTTGCGGAGGATTGGAGTGAGATCCGTCCAGAATGGGGGCTGGCGCGTAATGCTGCGTTTATTATCGGCCGTCGTGATCTAACAAAAGAGTGCAATCTAGAGGGAAGAGCCTTTTTGCACAACTACGATTGGCAAGAGGATGAAGACGGTGACATACTTTCCAACATTATCGCAGGCCCGGGCACAGTTAGCCAATGGATTAATCTACAGTATTATGCATCTACTGTTGCACCTCATTATTACGGCAGTGGGAATAAAGCTATCCAAACAGTTACGGCAGGTCTTGGTGTCATGCAGGGGAGTGTCAGCGATTTGTTAGCCGGGCTTCCTTGGCAGTCAGTGATGAAGTCTGATCATGAGGCCTATCATGCTCCTTTGCGTTTGTTGTTGGTGATCCAAGCACCACAGAAATATGTGGAGCGATTGCTGAATCGTGATCCTGTATTCCATCAAAAAGTTAAAAACGGATGGATTCGCCTAGCGACTATAGATCCAAAAGGAGATTGGGAGAACTGGTCTTAAACAACTATGTTATGAAGATGTCTTATCGTTTTACAGTAATTTATTTTATAAATCGCTAGATTATGATTCACTTTCTAATACGCGTGATCAAAGAAACATTATTTTAAATAAATTTCAAATAGTCAATGGGGTGAATGTAATGTATTTAGATGAAAACAAAAAAGTGTTATTTGTGACCGAAATGGATCAAAAATTGGAACAATTATTACAACAGGTAACGAATATCCATCCTAAAAATATGTTAATTCTAAATAATTGTGGACCCGTGATTTCACATCCTTACAGTGATGTAATGCGAGATATCATTATTGTTGTTTATCATGAAAATATTGAGGAAATTTTTATTGTTGGTACAACAGAGAGTCAAGAGGACACAGTGGATAAACAAAATTTACTTAACAAAATATATAAGAGTGGAAGAGTAAATAAGGAAATACAAACTCTTGATTATCTTTTTCAAAATTGTATGCCAGAATTTCCAAATGTCAATGTGAGTGATTGGTTAGAGGGAAGCAAAACTGTAGCTAGGGGCATACAGAAAAGTGTCAACATCATTCGTCATCATCCATTGATTCCATCCCACGTTAAGGTTCATAGCTTAGTTATGAATAGGGAGAAAGGAAGTTTAGTAGAAGTTGATGTTTCATAAAAAACGACTACTGTAAGGACTAAAGGTTCTATTTGAAGAAGAATCACTTCAACATGTCGCGGGCTCTGCTATTTTTGAAACTACAAAAGACGCCAATCTGTTGGCGTTTTTCTCGTGAAAGCAGCCTGAACAGATTCAACAAATTTACCAGATAGAAAAACAAAACCATGAATTGCTCACGAGAACCCTTTGTTATTGCGGCTGTGGAGAAAGTGCCGGACATCAAAGTAATGTGGGATTCCCATGCTATGACATGTGCAGCTTGTGTGCAGAGATAATAAAGTTGTTTAATTTACAATAAAGTTATTTAAAAAATAATATAATTGTTTAAAAATCCTTCTTCCACTAACGGAGTAAATTAGCTCAATAAGGAATCAAAATAAGAACTTGTAACTTCTGAAGAAATGGAAAAAAGGAAAGATTTTAAATACAAAGTAGACTCTGTTATACAGAGGTAGAGAGATATTATAATTCATTTGTGATAAATTAGGAATAGTTTGATTTGTTTGAAATTGAGTAGAGGCTTATAAAGCGTGTGCGTATTTTTGCCAAGTCCTATATGTCTTATTCTATGGAGGAAATATGCTTAAAGATAATTTTAAAATTAGTAATATTCCCACGGTTTTATGGGGAGATAAGAGTGAAAAAATTTTTATTGCAGTACATGGAAATATGTCAAATAAGGAAGATGCAGTTATTCAAATATTAGCTGAAGAAGCCAATCAAAAAGGTTATCAAGTATTAAGCTTTGATTTACCTGAGCATGGAGAAAGAAAAAATGATAATACTCCTTGCAAAGTACAGTTTTGTGTTAGTGAATTATCTATAATTATGAATTACGCAAAAGAACATTGGAAAGAAGTAAGCGTGTTTGCATGTAGTATGGGAGCTTATTTTAGCCTTTTAGCCTATCAAAATGATGTGTTAGAAAAGGCATTATTTTTATCACCAGTAGTTAATATGGAACGAATTATCGAAAATATGATGAAATGGTTTAATGTAACACCAGAGCTTTTGCAAAAAGAAATGACTATAGAGACACCTATTGGTCAAAAGTTATATTGGGATTATTTATGCTATGTAAAAGAACATCCTATTAATACATGGAATACAGATACATATATTATGTATGGAGCCAAGGATGAACTGTGCGAATTTGAAACTATTAACTATTTTACAAAAAAATATCGTTGTGAATTAGAAGTTATGGAAACAGGTGAACATTACTTTCATACTGAAGAACAGTTAAAGATATTTGAACAGTGGTTACACAAACATATCGATTAACAAATTACAATTTATCTTGAACCTGTTAGAGAAGAATGGTGAATATATAAACTGATATTATATTTGAGAGACATTATAAATGTAAATGTATTCACTTAAACAAACAGGTGCTTTAGTTCAATAAGAATTAAACAACTTTATTAATAATCTTTGAGTACAAATCCCTTTAAATGTATAGAAATTAAACAACTTTAAAGATCCTTACCACACACTAGATTGTAGCAAGGCTCTTATATTTTCATAATAAAATTAAACAACTATATTATCGATTTACAGCTTGTTTGGAAATTGAACCTCAATCTGTTGTCTTGTCACGTTAGAAATTCGTCAATATTGCCTAGCGTGTCTCCATTAGGTTGAGAGCGTATAAAATTTCTAAGAGAATACAATTTTAATGTAGCATATACTTCAATTTTACGTAATTTACCTCCATTAAATAAAAAAGATCCGGTTTACTCTCAACGGGGTAAAACTCGGGTCTTTTTTTGGCGAAATTTACTTAGCGTGGTTTGTTCGATTTGCTAGCGGTCCCCCTATTAGGAAGTACTAATGTAGTAATTCCGACACGAAATGTTAAACCTAAAGAAAGTAATGCTGAAAATATTTTTTCTTTTTCAAAACAAAATTCCCCTTTTTATTAGTTGGTACATTATATCTGACTTTTTATGAAAGTAGCATTAGCAAAATGCAGATTTACAACTTTAACAAAATCACAATATAGAAAACCAAAATTCTTAAGCATTTAAATTGAAAATTGTTTTTTCGTTATTCCATAAACAGCTTCTTTTTTATTGAATGTATATTTCATTTTGGTATAACAGGGACCCAGAGTTCATGTCTTGGTTTATGTTTTGGACCGTAATAACATTCTATACATGGTAAATTTGCAAGTTCATACTCAGAGGTTGGGACCCACTCAGAGTATAAACGTTTCCATGCATCCACTATGTTCGGGAAAACTGCCCATGTACTTGCAGGAATAATGAGTGTTTCCATATCAGCTGGTGCTTCCCCATCGTATCTTACACCCATAAAGTAGGAAAACTCTTCCTCTGTTATGGCAGCTTCTTTTCCACAAACCCCCAAAAGACTTTCAAGTGTGCATTTGGGATTTTCCCATGACATATCTATTAATTCTTGCATAAATCCGTCTTTTTTCGCAGTGTTCCAAAGTGTAGGGATTTTTTTAAATGCGCTGCTTGTTTTTACGGGCTTACTCTTTCCTACAATTCTTAGCTCAAAATCGAGCTTTTCAATTCTGTAGTCCATCTCGGTACCACCTTTTATAGAAATTTGAAAGGAAATTTTCGGAAAGGCTTTTAACTGTACTCCTTTATTACGAGCAGTGGAAGGGGGTATTCCATGCATTTTTTTAAAAGCACGTGAGAAAGCATCGGAAGAAATATAACCGTATTTAATCGCCACATCGATGATTCGAATATCACTTTTTTGAATTTCAAATGCTGCAAGTGTTAATCGTCTTCGTCTAATATATTCTGAAAGCGACACACCTGAAATTGAAGAAAACATTCTTGAGAAATGAAACTCAGAGCAATTAGCTGCCTTTGCAATCTCCTTGTAATCTATGTCTTCATCCAAACGATTCTCAATGTAGTCCAATGCATTATTCATTCTTTCTAGCCAATCCATAAGTTTACTCCCTTTCAAATATTCACTTTAATACATAACAGATCATAATAACCGACATTTCATGCCTAAAAATGTCGGTACAAAAAATACACCTTTTAATAGAATATAAAATAAAGATGAACTCTTTGTTCTCTGTTGTTTGTATATTCTTTTTATTTAATCCTATTATTTCGCTATTGAAAATTTTGTATTATTCTAACATAACTTGCCAATTCTTTTTAAAAAAATCATCCTTTTCATTTATTTAACTTATTTTCCCTGTAACGTAAGGTATCACTAGTTGTAACTAAGATGTGACCACTGAATAGTAGGTGATTTCTCGTTATTCAGGACAGGGTACAAATGAGAATGTACTTTTGTTTTTTTGAATTTCTAAAATTTAAAATCTTTTTACTTAATATCAGTAGATTCTTTGTCTAAAAATGTGAAAGGAAAGATATAAAAAAAGAATTTGAAGAAAGAACGATACTATTAAAAGTAACATAAGAATATTATGTATAGAAAAAGCCATCTAATTGTTAGATTAGATGGTTTTTATTTATAAAACAACATGTCATTATGGATATTATAGCCGTCATTTTATTGGTTGAATGTTTATTTAAAATGGTAGGGCTTGTGTATAGGTGATTGTTATTACCAAACCGTACAGTAAAACATGTTGCCAAGAAATCTTTTTCAGTTAGGCCATTAGTGTTGAGATGAAGGTTATGTGGGGCACTTGAACCACATAGATAAAAATCACATTAACACTTTAAAGGAGCAGAGATCAATGAAGGTAGTAAATAAAGAAAAAATTTTAATCCTTACCGGAAATTACGGGGATGGTCATATTCAAGTAGCCCAAGCTCTACAGGAAGCGATACAAATTCGATTTCCGACATTAGAACCGGTGATTTTTGATTTTATGGAATGGGCCCATCCCTATTCTAATCATGTAAGTCGTTTCCTTTTCCTTGAAGGAGTAAAAAAATTCCCTCAGGTGTATGGGTATATTTATCAAAAAACACGGAGAGAGAACACTTTATCTAATTTGATAAAGACGATTTTCTCTACAGGTTTTGGACGATTATTAAAATTGATTGAGGAAGTGCAGCCGACCGTCGTAGTCAGTACGTTTCCTTTGGCAGCAGCTGTGATGTCAAAGTTGAAATCCTGTGGTTTAACGGATATTCCTACTGTAACGACCATTACTGATCATACAGATCATAGTTGCTGGATTTATCCTTTTACGGATCAATATATCGTCGGCTCAAGTATTGTCCGCGATTCTCTGATTAATTTAGGCGTGAAAGAGAATCGGATTGCTCATACAGGGATTCCCATTCGACAGCAATTTTCTCAGTCCTTTGAACGAGAGGGAATTTTTGAGAAGTATGGTTTAGATCCTCATATTCCTACAGTGTTAGTAATGGGGGGCGGTTATGGCATGATTGGTGATGGAAGTTCTACCTTTCAGGAGTTTGATACGTTACCGCAGCCTATTCAATTAATCATTGTTTGTGGACATAATGAAAAACTCCGTATGCAATTAAAGGAAAAGTTAAAGGATTCCAAACATCATATCCATCTCACTGGTTATATCAATTACGTTCATGAGTTAATGGCTATTTCCAATCTAATGATTACAAAACCAGGAGGAGTCAGTACTTTTGAAGCAATTGCCATGGAATTGCCTATACTTCTTTATAAACCTATTCCCGGTCAAGAACAGGATAACGCTAAATTTTTAGTTCGTTCAGGCGTGGCGATTCAAGCAGAAACGGATTGGGATTTAATGGATCATTTATCTAAATTACTGAGCAATGTAGAACTACTTCAACAGATGAGGGAGAATTCGAAACAATTTCATCCTAAAGAATCTGCGTTTGCATCAGTAGAAGTAATTATTCATACAAAAGAAAGTAATTACAATGGACATGACCTCATGTATTCGTTTGGTTCATAATTAATTAATAAGGTGAAATATGGGAATTTTAATGTTTGCGTCAAACAAGATCAAGAAACCAGCAGCTCGCTCTCTATCTATTGGAAGTTTGATTATCTTCTTACTTCTTACCGGAATATATTTGTATTTTCTTCATACAGGATCGGCAAAAGCATGGCTTGAATCCATTCGTCATCTCGGTGTTTTCGGGATATTGTTAGGTATTCTGATTCAAACGGTTGTCAATGTAATCCCTGTGCCTGGCGAATTTGTTTCTCTTTTTCTTATAGAAATATACGGTGCAGTTGCAGGTGGATTCTATTCATGGATTGGCGGGATCTTAGGGGCCGTCCTTGCGTATCATCTATCCAATTGGTTCGCTCGTCCAATCGTTGAATCATTGGCTAAGCCTTACCTGGTAAAAATAGATTGTTGGCTGCAAAAACAAGGAGTTACGGGGCTTTTGATTCTGCGTTTTGTACCGTTGGTTCCTTATCATTTCATCAACTATACGGCAGGTATATTGGGCGTAAACAGAAGGGCTTTTATATGGACGACTGCCTTAGGGATATTGCCTTATACCATATCGGTAAGCAGCCTATTTGCAGGGGTGCGTTATGGAAGATTCATTCCTTTTATACTTGGCGGCGGACTTTTTATCTTGTCTTTTATCTTAAGTATTGTCCTGCGAAGAAAAATGGATTAAGGCTTTTATCAAGCACTTCTAAAATGAACACTGCAAGAACAGAAATTATAGAAAGGAGATCGTGTAGGAAATGGTTAAAGTTATTTTACTGGTGTTGCTCTTATTAGCATTATATTGGTTTGTTCCATATATTCTTACTACCGGTCTCGGTCTCGGGGTATTAAAAAGGAAAGATTCTTCTGCAAAAATTGCTTTTACTTTTGATGACGGTCCCAATCCTATTTATACTCCGCAGCTATTGGACTTGTTAAAAGTAAATAATATGAAAGCGACATTTTTTGTCGTTGGTTCTAAAGCGGAACAATACCCTGAGTTAATTGAAAGAATGCAAGCAGAGGGGCATTTAATAGGAATGCATAATTACGTGCACAAGTCCAACTGGATTATGGCCCCTTGGACGATAAGGCGGCATTTAAGGAAGAGTGCTTCCATCATTGAAAACATTACTGGGGAACGTCCCATCTATTATCGTCCGCCATGGGGACTATTAAACTTATTCGATTTTTTTCTAATGAAAAAGTATAAGATCATCCTATGGTCGGTAATGGCAGAGGATTGGAGCAGTAAAGGCGGCAGTGAAAAAGTTAAAACAAGACTATTACGGGATATAAAAAATGGGGATGTCATCCTCTTGCATGATTGTGGAAAAACCTTTGGAGCGGATGAAGATGCTCCTATGAATACCATTCATGCATTAAAAGATGTCTTTAAAGAACTATCAAGCCGAGATATGTCTTGTGTAAGAATTGACGAATTGTGATATTAGACTGAGTAGTAGACATGGATTACGATTACATGAGAAAAAAGAATATCGCAAGCGTATTGATTTTAGTGATAAGCAAGCGCAGCGTATGTGGGAATATGATGAAGAAAAGGTTAGTACATGAATTGTGACAATTCCGATGACAAAATGGAGCGGTAGTTCAAAAGGGTTATTATGAACTTTCTTCTAGCGAGAGAAATGATTAGTAAGCAGGTTAGCATATAATACAAAGAAATCTCTCCAAGTATGGAGAGATTTCTTTGTATTGTTCAATATTCAAATGTTATATGATAAGAGCTTATAAATTGACGCGCTAGTTTATGAGAAATTATGATTCGTTTATAAATAATTTTTCATAATTTCAATGAAGTATTTAGAATTTAATTATAAAGGGCATAGGGGGAATCAGGATGACGAATTCAAAGAGTAAAACAGCAGCAAGTATTTATGCGAGTACGAATATAAACAATTGGGGATCTTTTCAAAATATTGAAGAGACAAAGCTATTTACTCCAATTCAAATAGGAGCGTGGTCTCTTCGGAATCGTGTGGCGATGGCGCCGATGACTCGTTGTTTTGCCAATGACGACACCGGAGTAGTTGGACCTGATGTGGTCGAGTATTATCGAAAGCGAGCAGCAGATGGTGTCGGTCTAATCATTACAGAAGGCATTGTAATTAGCCCAAGAGCAAAGGGGAATCCAGGTGTTCCAGGGATTTATACCGAGGAGCAAATTGAGTCTTGGAAGCCGGTAACAGATGCAGTACATAAAGAAGGCGGAACAATTATTGCTCAAATATGGCATGTAGGGCGTATGAGTCATCATGAATTAACAGGAGGACTTTTGCCACAAGCACCGTCAGCGATTGCAGCACAAGGAAATGTTCCGCGTTTTCGTAAGCCTTTTGATACACCAGAAGCAATGACAATAGAAGAGATTCAAGGGGTTATTAAGCAATATGCACAAGCTGCCAGAAATGCGATAGAAGCTGGGTTTGATGGGGTGGAAATTCACGGGGCACATGGCTACTTAATCGATCAATTTGCTTATGAATTTGCAAACCATCGAAAGGATCAGTACGGCGGAGACCTAAAACAAAGGCTAACGTTTATGAAAGAAGTGTTACAAGCTGTAATAGGCGCAGTTGGTGCAGATAAAACGCTTATTCGCTTTTCTGCATTCAAAGGTGATAACCCAAGTTATATGTGGGAAAATCCAGAAGAAGCAATTAGGAGTTTCGTAGAGGTTTTTCAAGAGGTAGGGCTAACAATGATCCACCCTTCAACAATGAATTATACACAAGTGATAGCTGATGGGAAAAACTTGCATCAACTAGTCCGTAAATATTGGAATGGTGTAATTGTAGGAGTGGGGAATTTAACCCCAGGAGAGGCAGAAGAGGCGCTGCAAGAAGGTACAATTGATGTAGCGGCATTTGGTAGACCTCTGATTTCTAATCCGGATTTTGTTCATCGCGTGAAACGTGGAGAAAGGTTAGAGGAATACGATGCGAAACAACATCTTACTACATTAATATGAATAAGGATAAAAGGAGAACGCATAAAGTGTTCTCCTTTTAATCTTCCGTTTCAGGTGATATTATAAAATCAAGAGTATTAGAAAATGATAATGTTACTGTGCGAGGAAAATCTGCAGGTATCCTTACTTATAAATCTATAATGGGTGGCGAAATTAGTATCCCATCAATGGTAGTAGATAAAATAGAGGTAAATCAATAAAATCAAAAAGTATAGATTTGTGACTGCAAGGTTACATTGAATGTTTAGGACACAATAATATCATGTTCATATTATATATATATATATATACATGTATTGATAACAAGTAAAGGGTACGGTTAACAACATTAAACGTTGGTTTGTTTTCTGTAACTTTAATCTTGAATAGTTTTAAACGAAAAACCTCCATCTGTTAAAGGTGGAGGTTTTATTATGGAAAAAACACCTATTAAAGAAAGAATGGGAAGCTTATATTCAAGACTATAAAAATAGTGGATTATCAAAAGTTGCTTGGTGTCAAAAACAGAACCTACCGATTACGTTCAAATCTTCGTATCCGAATTAATTTCGACCACCCTGCATTTGCTGGATGCGGCAATTATGGAACGCGGTTATTTTCCATTCATCGTTTTGTTTGATTACTATATTCGTATTGATCGATCCCCGTTCATTAGGGTCCTCCGCAGAATTAGGCAATTTCACTTCCCCGATCCCATGAACAATGGCTACATCGGATGCTATAAAGCGCGGCTGCACTTCAATAGTGAGACTGGATTCCAAAGTTGTGCCTTTGAGTGGACCATTAAACAACATTTGATGAACTTCAGCTATTTGCTTTCTCCCTTTTAAATGCTGTCCCATGAACGTCACATAATCTGCGTCTTCTGTAAAGCAATCGCCGTAAGCGCCTCCGTCCCCCTTGTTCCAGGCATTGCTCAACGCCACAAATAAGTCCTTTATCGATTGAATGTCCTTTGTTTGATCTTCCATTTCTGCTCTACCCCTTTTGAAAATAGATTTTTTCTATATCTCTCTATTACTATTAGGCACACTATTTTATTCAGCGACAGGAAATAAAGTTCCTACCTTTAATAAAAGGCATAACACGATATGCCTCAGTTACTTGAATATTCCTGTGAGGGAAAGACATTCACAAAAAATTGGTTTTTTTACAATATAAAGTTTGATTTGCTAATTTAATATTTTGGATTAGTAGGCTGTACTAAGAAAAGAATGACACGCCATTATAATTTTTTCACTACCTTCTTCCCTTAGTAATTCTTTTCTTACAAGTTCTGAAGATAGCTTTTGAATTTTTTGAGCTCTATAATACCTTCTCTTAAAATAGGATTGAAATGCTGTATAAAAGTAATCATGATTATCAATTTCTTCTGCCAATACTATAGCATCTTCTATTGCCATTGCAGCTCCTTGGGCTAAATTTGGTGCACTGGCATGAGCAGCATCTCCACCAATGACTACACGGTTGCTGTACCAGTCCTCTTCCAATACAACTTCTTCAACTAGATTAAAGATAATGGGAGAATCTTTAGAAAGCCCCTCTTTAATTAAAATGGATGCTCCTCTAAATTGATCTACAATGTTCATTACTCTTTCATAACGTGTCATTTTATCATCCCAGTAATCTATCTTTACCGGCTTCAAGATAAAAGCATAACCTGCACTTTCAGACAATGGTACAATACCAATTTTAGTGCTTCCATTATGAAGCATGAGCGTCTCATTAAAAGATTTACTCTTAGGAAATTCTATAGGGAATCTCCATGATCCCATACCTAAAAATTGAGGGTTAATTTTTCGTCCCAGCATTATATCTCTGACTTTAGAACGAATGCCATCAAACCCTATAAGAATATCGCAAGTGAGAGTGCTTTTGTCTTCAAAAGTTACATGAACCCCATATTCATGTTCGGTATAAGACTTTAAAGTTTTATTCCATTCTATATTTACCCCTAAAGACTGAGCTTTTGCAACTAATATTCCGCTTAATTCGGAACGCCAAATAGCATTTCTACCTGGTAGGTTTTCATCCATAAATCTTTCACTAATTTCACTTATTATCATGCCATCTTTATCAAAAATTTTTAGGGAATTGAGTTGAAATCCCTTATTTAAGCATTGTTCGTATATACCTAATTCTTTGAGAACTTTAAATGAATTTTGAGGTTGCAGAATGCCTGCACCTTGAAGTGAATTACTACTCGAAGACTCACATACTGTAACAGATAAACCATTTTTTCTTAAAGCAATTGCAGCAGATAGTCCACCTATTCCACCGCCGATAATAAGAACTTTTTTGATTTGCTGTTTCATTATATACACCCTTTCATAAAAGATGATTGATTACTATAGTATAGGTTTTTACCTATAAATAATATGAATAATGAATTTTTTCAAAAAATGGACTACCTCATATCCGATTGGACTGAGCGTTTACAATTTAATCATGTATTCATTGAATTAGAAATTGAATTTTCTAAAGAGCAATTTTATCAACTAGACGATTATATGAAAGTGCAAATAGAAAGTTACGTTGAAGTAGGCATTTAGAGTTTTCTAAGTATATTCGAATAGATGAAGACAAATCCTTTATGTTTTATCATTATGCGAAGATAGACACAGGCTACAATAGAGAGAATGTGTAGAGGACGGAGAAACTATCATATGTAACACAGTTAAGTGCTTTGAGGAGGTACAAAAAAGAAAAAATAATATACAATAATTGGAGATTTTTCATGAAATCCTCGTTTTTTCATATGGTATAATTTTCATAGTTTATTACGTTATGAAGAAGTCAAAAAATTTCAAGGAAACTCTGAAAGACTGGACAGAAAAATATAGAGAGGATTCAAGCGATGGGACAATTTCAAAGTAATTTTCAAACGGCAGAACAAATCGCGACGCAAATGGGGACAGCTGCTGATACGGTTCAAAGTGCCACAAATAGATCCATAACTAAGTCGGAACGTACAACGTTGTCTGTTAACTCCAAAGCACAAGAAGCCAATCAACAAGTTTTAGACTTAACCAAACAGTTTTATGCCACTTTTCAACAAGCGGTTAACAACATTCATTCTGTAGCCCAAGAGTTTGAGCGTATGGATAACGAACTTCAAAAAACTTTTCGCTGATATGACAGCCTACGTAAATGTAAAACAGTAGGAGGAAAAAGATGAGTCAAGATATAGAAAAACAAATCAATCAACTGAACGAAAAATTAAGAAGTCTATCTGAAGAACAATCTCAAAATCAACACGCTATTCAAAAACAAGAACAAACAGAAGTAGATTTTTATGAATGGAAAGGTCGAAGTGGCCGTTTGTTTGATCGCATTTTAGAAACTTGGCACAACGATAGAGAACTAGGACAATTCTTTCATAATCTGCGTCAAGATGCCGGGCAAATTGAACGAAGGCTTACTCACGAATTGGAAGATCAGAAAGAAACGTTGCTAAAGGAGAAACGAAACCTGAGTAATTTAGAAAATGACCTTTACCACCAACGGCAAAAATTAGCACGGGAGGTGAAGTCATGAGTTTAAATATGTATCTAGGGGAAGTACGAACCCAATCACAAAGTATGAATGCTTTTTGCGTTGCAACCATTCAAGGTATGGAGCAAGTCATCAATTCGATTGACACTTTTGCATTTGATGCTGTTCTGCAAGGGCAAACTTACGACAGTGCAAAAACATTCTTTGCACAAACCTTTCGTCCTTTAGCCCAAGGAATTATTTACTTGTGTGAAGAATTAATTCGTCAAAATGATGCTTTTCTCAGTGATTTTCAATCAAAGGTAGCTTCGACAGATGTCATCGAACATGAAATACTAGACCAAATTCGAGAGATTGAGCGAACGAAAGCAGGTATTGAAGGAATTAGTAGCATCCTTCCAGGCATGCAAGTTATGGTGAATATTTTTGATGCGATGAAACGAAAGCTTCAAGAAAAGTTAGAACATCTGCATGAATTCAATTATACTTCTAGTAGTAATTATGATACAGCACTCCAACTAGCTGCCAGCATCGCGCAAGGTCTGGCGGAAGTTCAAAGTGGGAAAGGTTTCAGTCCTGCCAGCGGTACATTTAGCACACAAGAATTGAATATGGGATGGACGACATCTATTCAAGAAATTGCAGAAAATAAAGCTCGTGAAGCTGAGAAACTTAAAACTGAAGTGAGTGATAGTAATTCTGAAAAATCCCTATTAGAGAAAATTGGTGATGGTATTTGGGATGGTGCAGGACAAGCTGTTGGGGATACAATAGATGGTATAGTAGCACTTGGTAAGTGGGAAACCTGGGAGAACATGGGTTACGCTGTTACTCACTTAGACGAGACTCTTCCTGCTATGTGGAATACCTTATCAGATTCATTTATTAATGATGTAATAAATGGTGATGCTGAAAGTCGTGCAAAGTGGGGAAGTTATGCCCTAACACAAGTAGGATTAGGACTGATTGGTGATAAAGGAATAAGTAAAATAAGTAAAGTAACTACACTAGCAAAAGGTGCGAATATCTCAAAATTCTCACAAGGCATGTCCCAGGTTGCAAATAAGTTAAATATGGAAGATAGACTGGCTTTTGCTTTTGCTGATACTAGTGAAATTACTTTAAGGTCTAATTTTGATTCTCCTGCTCTTAGCACATTAGTATTTGCTAAAGGTATGAAAAGTTCTGTTGGATTAAGTACTGCTCTAGATAAGGTTAGTGACTTTAATGCTAGTAAAAGCTTTGAAGTTAAGAAGATTGAGGGGGAAAATTCTCATGAATCTAGGGGAGCTAGTTTAAAAGAAATTAAAAGGCAATTAAATATACCTAAATCTCAACATCCGATTAGTCAAAAAATGGTGCCATTAACAGATAGTAATGGTAAATGGATATTAAATGATAATAAACAGCCTATTATGACTCGAGAATTGACATATGAAGTAAAAGGTCAAAAAATTGTAATTCAGGATCATTCAGCTGGTCATGATTTTGGGCAAGGTGGTATTGGAGATCAGCCGCCTCATCATAATGTAAGACCTGAATACAATACACGAACAGGACAGGTAGATGGGATGGCGGATCATTATTATTTTGAGAAGAGAAATAAAAAATAGAAAATAGGGAGTATAAAAATGATTGATCAATTTAAAATTTTAAATCCACAGGCGCTAATTAGTATTTTTGGGAAAATACCAAAATTTGAAGAATCAGAGTTATTAGATGTGCGTCTTAAAAGAGATGGTCCTACATTAGTTATCCAATTGATGACAAAAGAAAATGTTGAAAATAAGCCAAAGCGATGGAATAAGTGGGATGTAATTTATGTAGAAATATCTTTCTATACTATTCGTAATTTAACAATAGAAGGTTTAGGTACAGAAAATATCATTGATTATTTTGAAATAAATACGACAGCAGAAGGAGGTTTATTAAAAATTAAGTGTAAGAATCAAATGATAGTTGAGTGTTTATTTGAGTGGGCAAGAGTAGAAGGGGTAACTCCAGGTTTAATAGGATTACCATAACTTTGATGAGAAACAGATAATATAGTGCACTCATTTTAATATTTTTATATGTGAAGTGACCCCAAAAAGAGTTAGACAGGTTATTTCATTAGGCAACTTTCTGGGCATGGGCTCGGTATTGTACCGGGCTCATGCTTTTTAGTTTAGCTTTAATTCGTTTGTTGTTGTAGTAATTTATGTGTTTTGCTAGTTCTTGCTTAAGTGTTCAACATTTTCAAATTTTTTTTAGATAAATAAATTCTGATTTTATGATGCCAAAGAAATTTTTAATAACGGCGTTGTCGTGACAGTTTTCTTTACGAGATATACTCCAACTAGCTGCCAGCATCGCGCAAGGTCTTGTGGAAGTTCAAAGCGGGAAAGGTTTCAGTCCTGCAAGTGGAACATTTAGCATACAAGAATTGAATATGGGGTGGACGGCATCTATTCAAAAAGTCACAGAAGATAAAGCTCGTGAAGTTGATAAATTAGCTTTCATGTCATCTTCTGCGAAATTTGTGAAACCCTTTGAAGGAGGATACAAAACTTTTGTAGGTTCAGCAGAATGGAAAACAGATGGGCGTCTTGGAGGAAAAGCAGAAGGAAATTTAATCGAAGGACAATACGCTATTTCAAAAGGCAATGAGTTTTCATTTAAATCTGGTCATGGGGAAGTTGATTTAAACGCCCCTTATAGCTTTAATACAATAAAAGAAGATTTTTTTACAGGAAACATCATTGGAGGTAAGGTAGGGATTACCGGCTTAGAAAACTCCATTTCAACTAATAGTATATATAATACAGAGCTGCAGGTGACACAGAAATTCTTAGATGGTTCTTTAGATTACGGAATTGAGGATTACACATTTAAAGATGATGCAGAGTTAACGATTCATAAATACGAATTAGCTTTAAAGAAGATTGACATCCCTGATTTTATTCCTTTTATTGGTGAATATGATATTGAAATACGAGGCGAATTTGGAATAGGGACATTCGGTTACAAATTACGTGCAGGTCGAGAAACTGGTCTGTATGTTGGCGGTGGAAAAGTTGGTGGTGGGATATTTGCTAAATTTACTAAACCGGGGGAAGAATAAACATGTTTAAACATGCAAGAATTATTAAGATTGTTGGGTTTTCAGTTTTACTTATATTTAGCCTTTTTGCCCCTTATGGATGGGAGAAAAAGTTAGCTCTTATTGCTTTTGTGCTTATACTAGCCTCCTTATCTTTTGGTACTACAAACTTACTAGAGTGTATAACTAGCAAATTTAAAAAGAATGGAGATAACTAGTTTGCTCAAACAAGGAAGAATTTTAATTATTCTAGGTGTATTACCACCAATCGTTATAATGCTACTTTCTACAAGTACTATTTCAAATAAATTATTAACAACCCTAATTATACTTTGCATAGGAGCATTCACTTTTTGTGCTTCAATACTAGTAGAACGGTTTTATAAAAGGAGAAAGGAGAATAAATAAATGAAACTATTACCTATCGGCTCAGTTGTAAAATTAGAAGCTGTAGAACCAATTATAATGATTATCGGAAGAATGGTTGTTTCAGTAGATAAACGTGATTTTGACTATGTAGGTGTTCCTTATCCTGTTGGTTACTTAGGTGATGAAAAAGTATTGTGCTTTAATCACGATAAAATTGTAGAGGAATTACATAGAGGTTATATGAATGAAAGTGAATTAGTTTTACGTGAAAAATTGTTAGAGATGTAAATGAAGTTTTTGTTTATAATATATCCTTTTAGTAAAAAACGCATTGAACACCTTGGATGAATTCTGAGGTGTTTTTGCATTATGTTATATAGGTATTTTTGCACAAACCTTCCGTCCTTTAGCCCAAGGAATTATCTACTTGTGTGAAGAGTTAATTCGCCAAAATGATGCTTTTCCAAATGATTTTCAATCAAAGGTAGCTTCGACAGATGTCATCGAACACGAAATACTAGACCAAATTCGAGAGATTGAGCGAACGAAGGCAGGTATTGAAGGAATTAGTAGTATTCTTCCAGGCATGCAAGTTATGGTAAATATTTTTGATGCGATGAAACGAAAGCTGCAAGAAAAGTTAGAACATCTGCATGAATTCAATTATACTTCTAGTAGTAATTATGATACAGCACTCCAACTAGCTGCCAGCATCGCGCAAGGTCTTGCGGAAGTTCAAAGCGGGAAAGGTTTTAATGCCGCTAGCGGTACATTTACCACTCAAGGATTGAATATGGGGTGGACGGCATCTATTCAAGAAATTGCAGAAAATAAGGCTCGTGAAGCTGAGAATTTAATTGAAGAAGGCGCAATGTGCGGTAAACTTCCGGAAAAATCTACTGGAGAAAAAATTTGGGCGGTATTGTAGAAGGTGCAGGGGAAGCTGTTGGAGATACGATAGATGGTATAGTAGCACTTGGTAAATGGGAAACGTGGGAGAATATGGGGCATGCAGTTACTCACTTAGACGAGACTCTTCCTGCTATGTGGAATACCTTATCAGATTCATTTATTAATGATGTAATAAATGGTGATGCTGAAAGTCGTGCAAAGTGGGGAAGTTATGTCCTAGCACAAGTAGGATTAGGACTGATTGGTGATAAAGGAATAAGTAAAATAAGTAAAGTAACTACATTAGCAAAAGGTGCGAATATCTCAAAATTCTCACAAGGCATGTCCCGGGCTGCAAGTAAATTAAATATGGGAGATAGACTTGCTTTTGCAGATATAAGCTCATTTAAAAGTGAAATCCCTATGTTTCAAGATTTCCATATTAAGACTAGTAGTGACAAAAATACCGTATTAAGTAGCGCATCTGGAAAAGGTGTGGAACATGTAGGGCAATTAAAAGGACAAGATATTACACTTAAAGATATTTTTGAGAAGGAAGTAATTTATACAAAACGTAATAGAGAGGAAGCGAAGCAATTACGAAGACAGTTTTTCAGTAAGAAAAAACTTTTTGAAATATTTGGCTAATGATGAACAAAAAGTTAAACAGCTACGTGAAGCTGGCATAAAAATAGAGGACATTGAAGATATGAAAATAGGTGCCGTTCCTGAGGGGTATCAAGTTCATCATAAATTACCTTTAGATGATGGTGGAACAAATGATTTTGATAACTTAATTTTAATTGAAAATGATCCTTACCATAAAGTGCTTACTAATTCACAAAAAAAATTAACAAAAGGTTTACAGGTCGGGGAGTCAACAACGATTAAATGGCCTATACCAGATGGCTTTGTTTATCCATTAAAAAAATAATGATTGAGGTGCTAGTATGATTTTAGAGTTACTTTCAGATATAGAAAAAATAAAAAATAAAAGAGGAAAATCAATAATGCAATCTGCTAGTGATGAATCAATTCAAACCATTAAAAGTTGGGTATCCAGCAATGTAAAAAAGAATGCATGGGTAAATGAATATGAACATTTTTTAAAGATTGCTAATGGATTAGACTTTAATGGTTTAGTTATCTATAACGCTAATCCTAATGATGATAATAATGGATTTATCGCAGCAAATGAAATATGGAGAGAAAATGAGTGGGACAATAACTATTTATTTTTTGGAGATTCAAGTATAGCTTGGTTTTGTTTTGATGTTGATAGCGAGCTTTTTTTTGAATTAGATAAGCCAACTGGAGATATAATGGAGGAATATAATAGCTTTAATGAAATGGTCGAACAAGCAATAAAGAATGTTTTGTAAATTAATTTCATTTTATAAAAAGAGCATTCCATTTAGCGAATGCTCTTTTACAATTTCTACCTCATATAAACACCAATCACTAGCTGTAATATAAAAAGTTTTTCCATGGCTATTATATACTCGATACTGAAGAGAGCTTTTCACCATAAGTTTTTCATCAATTGTAAATCCAAGTCCTGCATCAACACTTCCAGCCCCATCTTTATCTTGCCAAGATGGAGAATCATAGAAACGTAGATTATCAACTTTAGAAACAACACGTTTTCCTACAATAGATGAATCAACAGTGCTTTTCTTCTCGAATCGAATATAAGACGGATCATATTTCCCCCCCACTGTCCTCCACCTAAGTCTACCGAGAAATCGAGCGAACGAAAGCAGGTATTGAAGGAATTAGTAGAACCCTTCCAGGTATGCAAGTTATGGTGAATATTTTTGATGCGATGAAACGAAAGCTTCAGGAAAAATTAGAACATCTGCATGAATTCAATTATATCTCTAAAGGTGAGGATATAAGAGGAAAGAGTGCGTGTATTTATGACATGCACTTTTTTTAGTATAAATCTAATTTTAAAAGTTAACAGAGAAAGAGGTATTTACTTAGTATGAAATATGGTTACAAGAAGTAGCAAAACTTTAAGAACAGCTTCTTTTTTTATTTGGATACTAATAAAAAAACATATACATAATGTTAATCTTGTCAAAAAATGTTATTATTCCCTATGTAATATTGTTATTCATATAAGTGGTAACAAATAAGTTGAAGGATGGGATTAAAATGATCAGTGACTTTAAAAAAGCCGCCTTATCTTCGTTAAAAGGTAGATGGGGACTGGGAGCAGGGGCATCGTTTCTGTATTATGTTATGTCTAGTATCGGTATGTTTATTATAGGATTTCCCCTTTTTTTCCTGGGCTTCTTATTCAGTGAAATCATGAATACTAGCGCTTCGGTTACAGGAGAAGAGACGTTAAATGCAGTAGGCGCCGTTTCTTATGTACTTACTTTCGCTATTATATGTATTGTTTTAATAGGTGTACAAAGCATTATGACTTATGGGTATTTTAATGTTACATTGCGTTTAGCGAAAAAAGAAACTACTACAATTGATGATTTATTTGAAGGGTTTCGAAAAAAGAATGTATTTAAATCTATGAAGTTAGCTGTCTTAATGGGTGTATACGTATTTTTATGGAGCTTATTGTTAATTGTTCCCGGTATTATAAAAGGTTTCTCTTATTCCATGGCTTACTATATTATGTTAGATCATCCAGAATATACGGCGAGCGAAGCGCTTAAAAAGAGTCAAGAAATGATGAAAGGGCATAAATTAGATTTATTCATACTGTCTTTAAGTCTTATCGGATGGTTTATTTTAGGAATTGCTATTGCATTTTTTACATTTGGTATCCCGTTTCTTTGGATTTACCCGTATTACTTTACAACGGTATCGCATTTCTACTTGAATTTAGTGAATAGAGATACAGTTATGGAAGAGAAAACAGTTAACTAGAAGGAGAGTATTGTTTGTTTTATATCTCTATACGATGACAGTACAATGTACGAAGACATTTCAAAACGTTACTATAAAAAGTAACCTATTTATGCAAAAGAAGCTTTCTCCAAAAGGTCGTAATTCAACGACCTTTTGGGAAAGCTTCTTCTATTTTAACTCACGAAGCATCCGTACATTCAAACTGACTATTCAAGGCTTAAATTGTAAAAAGTCATAAAAAATAAAGGGTGATACATATTAGTCATGTATAATATGTATCACCCTTTTAGGGTAGCATCACATCGCTATCAAGCTATGACTATATTAGGAAAGTTATAGAAGAATTTTTTTATTTTTTATAAGGGAAATATTCTAAGCTTCAATTAATAAGATTGAATGTGAAAAAGAGCTAACCCTGGCATAAATGTTTCCGTAACGCATTTATTTAATATGATAAGTACTTTTTGGAGGTGATGTATGTCAGAAGAAAATGAAATTCTACGTGCCGCTGCATTAGATCCAAGTTCGATTGGTCCTACTTTACCTCCAGTTCCACCATTCACGGTCCCTACAGGCCCAACAGGAATAACTGGTGCAACGGGCCCGACAGGAGAAACGGGAGCAACAGGTGAAACTGGCCCGATGGGGGCGACAGGTCCAACAGGACTGACAGGAGCAACAGGTCCAACGGGAGCAACCGGTCCAACCGGAGCAACAGGAATAACCGGTGCAACGGGAGTGACAGGAGAAACGGGAGCAACTGGTGCAACGGGAGTGACAGGAGAAACGGGAGTGACAGGAGAAACGGGAGCAACAGGAGAAACGGGAGTGACAGGAGAAACGGGAGCAACAGGAGAAACGGGAGCAACTGGTGCAACGGGCCCGACAGGAGAAACGGGAGCAACCGGCCCTACTGGGGCAACAGGAATAACTGGTGAAACGGGAGTGACAGGAGAAACGGGAGCAACTGGTGCAACGGGCCCGACAGGAGAAACGGGAGCAACCGGCCCTACTGGGGCAACAGGAATAACTGGTGAAACGGGAGCAACTGGCCCAACCGGAGCAACAGGAATAACCGGTCCAACGGGAGTGACAGGAGAAACGGGAGCAACTGGTCCAACGGGAGCAACAGGAATAACCGGTCCGACGGGATCGACAGGAGAAACGGGAGCAACCGGAGCAACAGGAATAACAGGTGCAACGGGAGTGACAGGAGAAACAGGGGCAACTGGTGCAACGGGCCCGACAGGAGAAACGGGAGCAACCGGCCCTACTGGGGCAACAGGAATAACTGGTGAAACGGGAGTGACAGGAGAAACGGGAGCAACCGGTCCAACGGGATCGACAGGAGAAACGGGAGCAACTGGTGCAACGGGCCCGACAGGAGAAACAGGAGCAACAGGTGCAACGGGAGTGACAGGAGAAACAGGAGCAACCGGTCCAACGGGAGTGACAGGAGAAACGGGAGTGACAGGAGAAACAGGAGCAACTGGTGAAACGGGAGTGACAGGAGAAACGGGAGCAACCGGTCCAACAGGAGCAACCGGTTCAACAGGAACAACAGGAGGAACAGGCCCAACAGGAATAAGCTGTATTAGCACTAATCCGAATAATGGATGTTCTGTAGCAGAAGGAAGTAATACTATTGCAAATGGATTTGCCTCACATGCTGAAGGATGTAATACCAGCGCAAATGGAGAATGTTCCCATGCAGAAGGAAGGCAAACTGTTGCTAATGGAATCGCTTCTCATGCTGAGGGAGGAACTCCAGATATGACCTTATATCCAGCTCCACAAGCGTCAGGAGATTTTTCGCATGCCGAAGGAGTTGCTACAAGTACAACAGTCAGTGGAACTGCATCCCATGCGGAAGGTTTTAGTACAACGGCTAGCGGACCTGCTTCACATGCTGAGGGATCAGAAGCAACAGCTAGCGGACCTGCATCCCATGCTGAAGGTTTTAATACAATGGCGAATAATGGGGCTTCTCATGCCGAGGGATCAAGAACAATAGCCAGTGGAGGATCTTCTCATGCGGAAGGTGGTGGTACAACGGCGAGTGAATCTTTTTCACATGCCGAAGGTCAAAATACAACCGCAGGTGGGAATTCTTCGCATGCCGAAGGAGACACTACAATAGCGAATGGAGCTGCATCCCATGCGGAAGGATTTCATACAACTGCCAGTGGATCTAATTCACATGCCGAAGGTCAAAATACAACTGCAGGTGGGAATGCTTCACATGCCGAAGGAGACAGTACAACAGCAAATGGAGCTGCATCCCATACGGAAGGCCAAAATACGTCTACAGGACCATTGGCAACTGCTGCTCATGCTGAAGGTCAAAATACAACCGCCAGCGGAACTGCTGCCCATGCTGAAGGACAAAGTACAACAGCGAGTGGATCTAATTCACATGCTGAAGGACAAAGTACAATAGCCAGCGGAGATAGATCTCATACTGAAGGAAATAATACACAAGCCCAAGGAGCAGATTCCCACGCGGAAGGGCAACAAACAATTGCAAGTGGAACTAACTCTCATGCTGAAGGAGAAGGGAATACAGCAAGTGGAAGAGCTTCTCATGCTGAAGGCGGTGGTGTTGATCAAAATGGTAATGCAGCATTTTCATTAGCGAGTGGATCTAGTTCTCATGCGGAAGGAGTGAATACGACAGCTAGTGGGTTTGCTTCTCATGCTGAGGGTGGGACTTCTGATATTACAGTCAATCCAGGCTCGCAAGCAACAGGTGATTTTTCTCATGCAGAAGGTGTTAGTACAATAGCTGGTGGCTTTGCATCACATGCCGAGGGTCAACTTACGAGAGCGAATGCGCTCAATTCCCATACTGAAGGTTTTAGTACAACCGCCAATGGGCAAGCTTCCCATGCGGAGGGCATATCAACAAGTACAGATATAAATGCAATTGGTGCCCATGCAGAAGGGGTTTCTACTAACGCTTTAGCTCAGGGGAGTCATGCCGAAGGATCAGGTACAACGGCAAGTAGCGATTCTTCCCATGCCGAAGGAAATAATACAACGGCAAGTGGATTTGCAGCCCATGCCGAAGGTAACGGTACAACGGCAAGTGGAACTTCTTCCCACGCAGAAGGAACCAATACAACGGCGAGTGGAACTTCTTCTCACGCAGAAGGAGCCGGTACAACGGCAAGTGGATTTGTGGCCCATGCCGAAGGAACAGGTACAATTGCCAGTGGGGATTCTTCCCACGCAGAAGGTAGCGGTACAAGGGCAAGTGGCTTTGCGGCCCATGCCGAAGGATCAGGTACAATTGCTAGTGGGGATTTATCTCATACTGAAGGATTGAGTACAACAGCAAATGGTTTTGAAGGAGCCCATATTATGGGTAGAAATGGAGCTGTTAATGCTACAGATGGGGACCCAACTTATTCGTGGAATGTGGCTTTCGGAGCAGTAGCCTATGATGTTACAGGTCTAGTTGGAAAACTTTTGAATAACGGCAATATGTTCGTGGATGGAGCATATTTAACTCCAGCTGGTGATTACGCAGAAATGTTTGAAACAGCCGATGGAAACTCAATTGCTGTTGGCTATTTCGTTACTGTATCGACAGAAGATAAAATTCGAAAGGCCACTTCAAATGATCTGTTTATTTTGGGAATAACAAGTGCAACACCAGGTCTGCTAGGAAATAGTGGATGCTTACGCTGGCAGGGAAAATATCTGACTGATGAATGGGGACGAAGAAAATACCATGAAGTTACCCTTCCAGCTCAAAGGGATGGAGAAGGAAATATAATCACTCCAGAAAGAAAAATAATGCAGCCTATACCCAATCCAGAATGGAATCCTTATGAAGAGTATATCTCTCGTGTAAATCGTCCAGAATGGGTACCTGTCGGATTAATTGGTCAAATACTGGTTCGAGACGATGGGACTTGTGAAACCCATGGATATTGTTGGTCAAATGATGATGGAATTGCAACAAAATCGGAGAAAGGATATTTTGTATTAAAACGTACAGGTCCTAATCAAATTCTGGTTTTGGTTCGTTAGGGAGTGAGCATAGTGTATTTATTTTAGAGGAGAGTGCGCGTCTTTATGACAACCACTCTTTTTTTAGTATGAATAAATATTTTAGTAAGAGAGGACTAATATCCATAAGAGTTTAAATCTTATGTCGGCTTTTTATCGTAGGGTGATGAGTTAACAGAAAAAGAAGTATTTCTTCGGTATGAAACATGGTTACAAGAAATAGAAAAAAACACTCCTCTCATAAACTAGAGGAGTGTTCTTTTTAATCTCACGAAGCATCCGCACCTTCAAACTGACTATTATAAAGCGAAGCATAGAAACCATTAGCCTTCAATAACTCTTCATGATTACCTTGTTCTACAATATCCCCGTCTTTCATAACAAGGATTAAATCTGCATCACGTATTGTTGATAATCTGTGAGCGATGATAAAGCTTGTTCTGCCTTCCATGAGGTTTTCCATGGCTTTTTGAATCAGTACTTCTGTACGAGTGTCAATCGAACTTGTTGCCTCGTCGAGTATTAATATTTTCGGATCCGCTAGGAGGGCACGAGCAATTGTTAATAGCTGCTTTTGTCCTTGGGATACGTTACTTGCTTCTTCGTTTAGTTCCATATTGTATCTATTTGGTAATGTTTTTACGAAGCTGTGTACGTGAGCTGCTTTCGCTGCTTGTATGACTTCTTCGTCAGTCGCATCAAGTCTGCCGTAACGTATATTTTCCATGATGGAACCGTTAAATAGCCAAGTATCTTGAAGTACCATACCGAACATGTTGCGCAGGTCTTCTCGCGTAAAGTCTTTTATATCGCGATCGTCTATACATATCGCACCGCTGTTTAAGTCATAGAAACGCATTAACAGCTTCACGATTGTTGTTTTACCTGCGCCGGTTGGTCCGACGATTGCTACTTTTTGTCCAGGTTGAATGTGAGCTGAGAAATTATTGATGATGATTTTATCTGGATTATATCCAAATTGAACATCTTTGAATGTAACTTCTCCGTTCACTTCTTGCAGCTTCACTGGATTTTCTGCTTCTGGAATTTCCTCTTCTTCATCTAAAAATTCGAAAACTCTTTCCGCAGCTGCAGCTGTAGATTGAAGTACGTTCGCGATTTGAGCTACTTGAGCGATTGGTTGCGTAAAACTTCTCACATATTGAACAAAGGCTAAAATATCTCCAACTGCAATGGTTCTCTTGACCGCAAGCCATCCGCCTAAAATGGATACAGCGACGTAACCGATATTACCGATAAACATCATAATCGGCATCATCATTCCAGATAAAAATTGAGATTTCCATGCAGAAGTGTAAAGAATATCATTAACTTCTTCAAACTTTTTCACTTCATCTTCTTCAGTGTTAAAGGCTTTTACGATATTGTGACCACTATAAATCTCTTCTACTTGACCGTTCACGTGTCCTAGGTATTCTTGCTGGGATTTAAAGTATTTTTGTGATCTTTTTACGACTCCCATGATGAGCATCATCGATACCGGCAATATTAAAAGCGCCACTAATGTCATTTGCCAGCTGATGGATAACATCATGATGAGTACACCGATGATTGTAATAACGGATGTGATGATTTGCGACATACTTTGGTTTAAAGTTTGGCTCACCGTATCTACGTCATTTGTAATTCTAGATAATACTTCTCCGTGCGTTGTTTTATCAAAGTATTTCAGCGGCATACGGTTGATCTTTTCATCAATTTCTTTTCTGAAGTTATAAGATACTTTTTGTGCGACTCCAGAAATGATATAGCCTTGGATAATGCCAAACACAGCGCTCGCTATATATAATCCAAGGAGTATAACGACAATGTTTCCGATATAGGTAAAGTCAATTGCGGCACCTGGCGCTCCCGTTACTTTGCTTACGAGTCCTTCGAACAGTTTTGTAGTTGCTTTACCTAAAATTTTTGGACCTGCGATTGCAAAGGCCGCACTGCCTATTGCGAAAATAATGACGATCAGGATAGAGAATTTATATGGCTTTAAGTATTGAAGTAATTTATTCATCGTTCCCTTAAAGTTTTTTGCCTTTTCAATCTTTCTCATGCCACCGCCCATAGGACCGCCGCCATGGCCACCGCCACCAGGACCACCAGGGCCTCTTCTATTTTCTATTTTTCTATCGCTCATGATGACAGTTCCTCCTTCGAAAGTTGTGATAAAGCAATCTGCTTATAAACTTCACAGTTCTCCATAAGTTCCTCATGAGTACCGATTCCTACTATTTTTCCTTCATCGAGTACAATGATCTTATCTGCATTCATAATCGTACTAATTCTTTGGGCAACAAGTAGAATAGTACTTCCTGAGATCTCATTGTTCAGAGCTCTGCGCAATGCTGCGTCTGTCTTGAAGTCAAGAGCTGAGAAACTATCATCAAATATGAATATTTCGGATTCCTTCGTAAGAGCACGTGCAATAGAAAGTCTTTGTTTTTGACCACCTGAAACGTTCGTACCGCCTTGTGATATATCTGTACGGAAGCTTTCAGGTTTCGCGTTAATAAACTCCATAGCTTGGGCAATTTCTGCGGCTTTTGCTAGTTCTTCTTCAGTTGCTTCTTTCTTACCGTATTTCAAATTACTTTCAATCGTACCTGAGAATAGAACTCCTTTTTGCGGTACATAACCAATTTTTTCTCTTAATTCCTTCTGAGATACTTCTCTAATATCAGTGCCATCTATTAATATTTGACCACTTGTTACGTCGTAAAAACGTGGAATTAAGTTTATTAGCGTTGATTTACCACTACCTGTACTTCCAATGAAAGCGGTTGTTTCTCCAGGTTTTGCGGTAAAGGTGATATGAGAAAGCACATCTTCTTCAGCACCTGGATATCTAAAGCTAACATCTTTGAATTCAACGTAACCGTTCTTGTCTGAAGCAAATGTTTTTGGTTCCTCTACATCACGAATGCTAACGTCAGTATTTAAAACTTCTGCGATACGTTGTGCGGATACAGAAGCACGTGGAATCATAATAGATACCATAGAAATCATTAAGAAGGCCATGATAATTTGCATTGTATATTGCATAAATGCCATCATATCACCAACTTGCATATGTCCCATATCCACTTGGTGTGCTCCAACCCAAATAATAAGTACAGTAACGGCATTCATGATAAACATCATCATTGGCATCATAAATGACATTAAACGGCTTACAAATAAATTCGTTCTTGTTAAATCTTGATTTCCTTTTTCAAATTTCTTTTCTTCATACTTTTGATTATTAAAAGCGCGAATAACGAGCATACCTGTTAAAGATTCACGAGTGATTAAGTTAATTTTATCTACTAACTTTTGGATACTCTTAAACTTAGGAATTGCGACGCTAAATAAACCAATGACTAAGCTTAAAATCGCGATAACTGCAACGACGATAATCCATCCCATTGAAAGGTCTGTGTTAAGTACTTTGATCACGCCACCTATGCCTAAAATTGGTGCATAGAATACAATTCGAAGCATCATAACCATAAGTGTTTGAACTTGTTGAATATCGTTTGTACTTCTTGTGATTAAAGAGGCAGTGGAAAACTTATCAAACTCCGCATTGGAGAAGCTTGTAACCTTGCGAAATACTTTCTTTCTAAGATCTCTGCCGAGTCCTGCAGCTACTTTTGCAGCAAGTAAACTCACGATAACGGTAGCTGCCATACTCACTAAGGATAAAAGAAGCATTTTTCCGCCAGAAGTAAGAATATAATTGGATTGAAGCTTACCTGTATTTATACCGATCGTTTTATACTCATTCTCAATGAATGCAACGGCTGATTGCGTTATCATATTGCCCGGCATCTTTTTAAATTTTTCATCTGCCTTTTCTTTCATTGCATCGATTTCACTTTGAGGCAGTTTAGAAATGACGGCAAAGGGATCTGTATTTGCCGGAAGATTCATCGGCGCTTTATTACCATTTGGCGCAGCGGATGTATTACCTTTTTCAATTCCTTCTGTCATTAAAATTGGTTTCCCAAATATGTCGTTAAGTTCACTAATTGTATTCTTATCATTTGTATGTAGCTTATAAAGTGGTTCTTTATCAAGCTGTGGATAATCTTTCAAGTAATTTTGTAACTCACTTTTAGAAAGATCCTTCTTATCTAAAAGCACATAGTTGTCATCTACTTTTTTCTTCTCATCTCCATTCATAAAGAGTGTGAGTTTATCCATCTCACTTTTACGAATGATTTGAGGTACTGCGTTTTCGACACCTTTTTGTTGAATACCTACATTGACAATGTTAGACATGTAGTCTGGCAGTGATAGGTCACATATTGCTTGTACGGTTAAAAGACATATAACTGCAATCATTGAGGCAACAAATGGTTTTAAATGTTTGATTATCTTTAACATTTAATTCATCTCTCCATTTTCCTTTTCGAATTTTTTAGTTTTTACTTTATTCTTCATAGTAATTCATTTTACCCGCTATTTATGTGCTTCGACTACAGATTAATTCTATGACTATATTAAGATATAATGCAACTTTTAGGAGAGCATACATACAAATTAAAAACTAGAGGGGCGAGAGGATCTGGCCATGTGTAGAAGCGGTCAGTACCAGGCGTGTTGATTAACGAAAAATAGGCAGTCCTCTCCCTAGGGAATCTAGGACTCGTTTGAGTACAATCGCAACCGCGCCTTGCCAGTCCGCTGACAAGGGGTGAGAAAGAAGTTTGCGAGTATAAATAAGATGTTAAAAGAGGAGGGGGGATGTTTATCACACCTTTTGGATGGTTCACCAATTTAAATAATTTGTTTGTCCAGCTATGCGTGAGCAGTAAAACCCCCACCTCAACATGCAGTAAAAGTAGAGGTGGGGGAGTCCATAAAGATCCGATTGATAAGGGCTGATAAGAGTTTCGCTTCATGAGAGAATGCGTTTTTCCCCTTGGATTTCTTGAATTGGATTGATATTTTGTGTGAATTCAAGGGTGCCCATATATTCTCCATCTTCATTCCGTATAGCGAAATAGCGAATGTATACATATTTATCTTTGAACTTAATCCAGAAATCTTCACAATCTTTGTTTCCAGATTTAAAGTCTTCCAAGAGCTTTTCAACGACATGAACGCTTTTCGGAGGATGGCAGTTTTGAACAGTTCTGCCGATTACCGCTTTTGTGCGAGCAAAGATTCGCTCTTTTCCATGAGAGAAGTAGCGTACAACATCATCCTGATCAATGTACGTAATATCCACAGGTAAGTGGTTCAACATCATCTCTAGCTGTTTTAAAGATAGTATACCTGTTTCTAAACGAATGAATCCTTCAGACATAGCCTGCTCTTGTATCGCTTTTCTTTCAGGTTTCCATACACTCGCAGGACCTGTTAAGCAATAGCCAATTTCATCACTTTCATGAGCGATTTTAACCCATTCATCCTCTGTAAGAGTTTGAAGTGCCATCGGAAACAAAATATTTTCCTCTTTAAAAATCATTTCAGTTACCTCACGGATGACAAAGTAAACGCCGTCTAAGACCGTCTTTTTATCTCCGTTATAGTTTGTTAATGCTTGTTTCACATCTTTAATGGCGTTACGAATGACATCATCGATTCCCCACATTACTTGTGTCGGGCCATAAATTCCGTATTGTTCTAAATAGGGAAAAAGCAGATTTTCTTTACGGCTGTAGTGTTTATCCACATCCAGCAACAGATTTAAATCTTCGATTAGTTTATAAACGTTTTCTTCACTATCTTCTTTCTCGAAACGTTCGTAGTGAAGTTGAAGTTTGAAGTTAACAAGCTTATCAATTTTTTTGTTTTCAAGCTTAAATGTATGGACTGGATGCCCAGCTTGATCTTCGGGTTTGTCGGATCGATGGATGTCTTCAATGGAACCCTTAAAAATAGCTGTATGCACCGGGCATAAACGTTGTACTTCTTCCACTGGAATTCCTTCTTCTTCCATAAGTGCCTGTTCAAGCTTTGAAATTTCCGCGACGGTAATATTCCCGACTGCTTCTTCAAATTGGGCCTTCACTTCTTCCACACTTTTTCCATTATGAAGACTTTTAATAATTTCCTTTAAAATAGCCTGTCTTTCAAATTTATTTATACTTTCTTGTTCACGATTGTTAATGATTTCGCTCATAAGAATTCTCCTCTATTCTTTAATGTTAAATCCATTATTTTCAAAAGTTTTTTTAACTACATCGAAGGAGATTCCCCTCATCCGGCAGCCATTTGGAATCGTCATCACACGCCCGGCCGTGTGCAGCATGCCGGGTTTCGTTATTTGTTCAAAGCCTAGTTCTTTTAAGATAGGGATGATTTCAGGGTATTTGTTAGCTAAATCGCAAACGGTTTGACTAAAATCAATCATCTTTGTCATCACTCTCACCTCGGAAATAAGTGATATTAATTCTCAAAAACAATGTAACATAGAGATAATGAATATGGAGTGAGGAAAATCACACATGTGATTTTTGGAAATTTGAAGAGAAAACTAGGGAGCATGAGTGGAGTACGCTGTGCAAAAAGAAGTATTAATGTAAAATGACAATAAAGTTATTTAATTTTAAAAGCTCAAACAAGCATAACCCCGTTCTAAATTATAGGACGGGGTTAAAAATATAGTTGTTTAATCTTGATGTAAGATACTTCACTACACTAAAAAATATAACAATAAAGTCGTTTGGGAATCTAAGTTTTATTCAAAAATAGCGCCCTATAATGGAATACCGAAAATAGAAATCCGAATGCAAATTAGCTTATTTTCCTTCAACTAACGCCATCCGCCCATGGAACAAAAGGGCAACAGTAAAGTTAACTCTTTTCCCAATAAGGAATAATGACTTTGTTCAGTAATCAGTATCATTTCGCTAATGTAATGAACTTACTTTATTAATTTTCAACGGAAACCCTCTTCATTAATCGTTTTAATTTATTTTCTGTATCTGTTTCCTCTACTGGCGTATAGATACTGCACCGTAAATCCATATCACCTTGAACTTGAAGAGAAGTTAAATTAAACAACATTTTGCCTGCTTTAGCATGTCTAAATTCAATTACTACTTCTGGAGCCTTACTCACTTGACTTTCTTGCCATAAATCCTGGAATTCTGAATGTGAATGACTCATTTCTTTAATAAATTGGTTGTACCATTCATCGCCTAAATAGTGTCCATAATAGGTACGGAAAATAGCAAGAAAACCTTTCGCAAAATGTTCCCAATTGACGGCCAATGCTTTTAATTCTTTTCTAGTGAACACTAAACGAATCAAATTTCTTTGATCATTCGGTATTTGTGCAAAATCTAAAAAAACATGAGCAGCTGCAGGATTCCAGCCCACAATATGGCAATGTCGATCTGTAATGATAGTCGGACAATATATTAATTCAGCTAGTATTCGCTTTAAAGAAGGGCTAAGCTCTGATTGATCATTTTTTTGATGGGTAATTTCTGGTTTTGCCTCTAATGCCAGGTCATATAAGTAGTCTCTTTCATCATTATTTAATTGGAGAGCTGCAGAAATACAATCAAGTACGATTGAAGAAACTTTTATATCTCTTCCTTGCTCTAGCCATGTATACCAAGTGGTACTTACACCTGCTAATTGTGCAACTTCTTCTCTTCGTAACCCAGGTGTCCTTCTCCGGATTCCGGCAGGCAAACCAATAGACTCTGGCTTAATTTGGGCACGCTTAGCTTTTAAGAATGTCGACAAAGCTTCAAGCCTAGTTTTATTATTCATTTTTAAACTCCTAATCTTATCAATTTAACCTAGTAGTAATTATACCAGGATAAACTATCCCTTGTAATAGGATAAAAGAGATGTAAAATACAAGTAAATTATTGATTTGGAGGGATGAAAAGTGGAAAGAGTTGTGATTACCGGTATGGGGGTAGTGTCTCCTATAGGAAACAACATCAAAACATTTTGGAACAATCTGATTAACGGGGAATCTGGTATATCCACTATTGATACATTTGATGTTACTAATCATAAGACAAAAATTGCGGGTATCGTCCAAGATTTTGATGCAGATGAAGTTTTAGGAAAGAAAGACGCAAGACGTTTAGATCGTTTTTCTCAATTTGCTTTGGCTGCAGCTGAACAAGCTTGGTCAGATTCTAAGTTAGACCTCGATCGTATAGATGTAGAAAGGTTAGGCGTATACGTAGGTTCAGGTATCGGAGGGATTGAAACCTTGATTGAAAATGTTGATGCGCTTAGGCAGAAGGGGCCAAGAAGAGTCAGCCCAACTCTAGTACCTGCCATAATGTCTAATGCTGCTGCAGCACAAATTAGTATCAAGTGGAATGCGATGGGACCTTCTATGTCACCTGTTTCTGCTTGTGCAATTGGAAATACAGCTATCGGAGAAGCCTTTAGACTAATTCGTTCTGGAGAAGCTGACGTTATATTTGCGGGTGGAACGGAGGCAGCTATAACAGACTTATCAATAGCAAGCTTTGGTAATGCTACGGCATTATCAACAAGAAACGATGATCCCACTAAAGCTAGTCGTCCATTTGATGAAAATCGAGATGGATTTGTCATGTCGGAAGGAGCTGGAATTCTAATCTTAGAATCTTTATCTCATGCTTTACGTAGAGAGGCAAAGATTTATGCAGAAGTCATTGGATATGGTGCAAGTTCAGATGCACACCATATCGTAGCTACACATCCGGAAGGGAAAGGTGCCTATCTTGCAATGAGATCAGCTTTAAAAAATGCCAATATATCGCCTGAAGAAATTGATGTTATTAGTGCCCATGCAACAAGTACAAAAGTGGGGGACATCTCTGAAACGATGGCTATTAAGCAGCTGTTTGGAAAACAAGCTTATCAGATTCCAGTAACAGCTAATAAATCTATGCTTGGTCATATGTTAGGGGCAGCTGGTGGAGTTGAAGCAATTGCTTTAGCAATGAGCTTAAAGGAAGGGATAGTTCCTCCAACAATTAACTTAGAAAATCCTGATCCATTATGTGATCTAGATTATGTACCATCTGTTGCTCGCCAAGTGAAAATAAATATAGGTCTATCTAACTCATTTGGTTTCGGAGGTCATAATGCAGCTATTGTTTTAAAGAAATACGAGTGAATAAACTTTCTCTCGTCAATCTGACCGTTTCCTCTAGAAACGGTTAGATTTATTCAATTAAATGGCCCGATTGTTGAAAAGAATGACTCGCATTTTTTTAACAACTTTATTATTTTTCAAACGACTTTATTGTAAACTAAACAACTTTTTTGTCACTTAACAATTAAGATATAGAACTTAAAAGAGGGAATTGAATGAGAAAATCTGTGATAAAGAGAAATTTTTATCCCGCTATTTCCGGGCAGTTAAGACTCCCACCTCAAGATTCTAAGGAAGCCAAAGAAGAGAGGTGGGGGTAGTTCAATGAATGATGAGGTAATTTGCGTTCGATCAAATAATTTCTTCTTCTAATTTATCTGGAATAATAATGAAACAGCCGTTTTCATCAATATCAATTAATTTTTTTCTTTTTAACTGAGTAATTGTACGACTAACCGTTTCCCTCGATGTTCCAATCATATTGGCGAGTTCTCGATTTGTAAATTGAGTCGTTAATGTATATGTCTCATTTACTTGTATACCATTTGATTTACATAAGCGAAGTAATAACTTAATAATTTGTTCATACGTATTATGAAGAATTTGCTCTTCTAATCTTTCCTGAAGATCCACAATTTTTTCTCCAAGAACCTTAAATAATTTTATACATAATTCAGGATACTGAATCAAAATTTTCTCAAAATCAGCGATTGGAGTAACAATTAATTGCGCAGACTCAAGTATTTCGGCATGTGCTGGGAAGGTACCTTTTCGAAAGAAACCAGCATGGGGGAACATTTCTCCAGCTTGAAGCACAGAGACAATTTGTTCTTTACCGGTTACATCCGTTTTTTGAATTTTCACCTTACCTGAGTGGATAAAAAACACACGGTCAAGTATGTCACCCTGCATAAATACAAATGATTTTGCTTTATAAGTTCGCATTTGTGAAATATCGACAATCGGCTGAAGCTCTTCCTCTGAAAGTTCTTTAAAGAGGGAGACTTCCCGTAAATGCTGTTTGATCATGTCTTCTTTCATATGTACAACTCCTTCATAATTTCAGGCGTATTCCTTTTATAATAAATTTATATCAAGCCGTTCAATGAAGCTGTGATAGAAGTCATATTTGTGATAGAAAATGTGAACATTTTTTACAAAACGAAAAAGTGTGGTAAATATCATAAGGTAGTATAGCGTTAATTTGCTCTGTTACTCGCGGGTAGTAATACATGGATTTCCTAACGTAAAAAATTATAAATGAATAGTTAACTCTCAGTAGGGGATAAGCCTCACTGATTAAAGTTTCACTTGATATAGGCATTCATGCGTGATGTATCTCACAACATGAATGCCTATATAACTTTACAATGAGGATATAAATCGATAGGAGGGTTCAATCTTGATTAATCGTGATTTTAACAAAAATCCATTTATTGTGATATGGGAGTTAACAAGAGCATGCCAGTTAAAATGTCTTCATTGTCGTGCGGAAGCTCAGTATCATCGTCATCCTCTTGAGCTAACATTTGAAGAAGGTAAAAAACTAATTGATGATATATATGAAATGGATAATCCGATGCTTGTTTTTACCGGTGGCGATCCGTTAATGCGTCCGGATGTATATGATATTGCGGATTATGCGATAAAAAAAGGTGTTCGAGTATCTATGACACCAAGTGCTACTCCAAACGTTACGAAAGAAACAATTCAAAAAGCAAAAGAAGTAGGGCTTGCTAGATGGGCATTTAGTTTAGATGGGCCAACAGCTGAAATACATGATCATTTTAGGGGGACACAGGGGTCATTTGAATTAACAATGAATGCGATTCGTTATTTGCATGAATTGGAAATTCCTATTCAAATTAATACTGTCGTTTCTAATTATAATGTGAATGTACTTGAAGATATGGCAAAATTAGTAGAGGAATTAGATTGTGTGCTTTGGAGTGTATTTTTCTTAGTTCCAACGGGGCGCGGCAAGGAAACAGATATGATTTCACCAGCCGGGCATGAAAGAGTATTCCAATGGCTATATCAATTAAGTAAAAAGGTTTCTTTTGATATTAAAACAACGGCTGCTCAGCACTACAGACGTGTTGTTATTCAACAAAAAATGCGAGAGAATAAAAAAACAGATCAGGATATTCAATACCAGGATGTATTGATGAATGGGATGACGGAGCAGATTAATGGACTTGGCCGTGCTCCAAAAGGGGTAAATGATGGAAACGGTTTTGTATTTATCTCTCATATTGGAGATGTGTATCCAAGTGGGTTATTGCCTATCAAAGCCGGAAATGTTCGAACAACACCACTAGCTGATATTTATCGAAACTCCCCCATCTTCCAAGACTTACGTAATCCGGACAAGTATAAAGGGAAGTGTGGGGTTTGTGAGTTCCGATATGTTTGCGGAGGATCTCGTTCCAGAGCTTTTGCCATGACTGGAGATTACATGGAAAGTGAACCTTTCTGTGTATACATTCCAAAAGTATTACGAAAACAGAAAAAAACGTATAAAAAAGACGCGATGTTTAGAATAAAGTCGTGACGTTTATAAAAAAGTTGCGATGTTTTGCCCCTTTGGATCTGTTTATCTAAAGGGGTGTTTTTTATAGTGAAAAGTAAAAAGAAGATCTGAACTGAAAGGCGGATTAAGGAACTGTTGAGTAGCAATAAAGTTACTCTACTAAAGGGCCATATTGTGGAAGATGATGATAATATTTTGTTTGAATATGAAGTATTACACTTAAACGAATGGTGCAGGTTAATTGAAGAGGAATGGATTCCAGAAGATCGTTATTAGAGTCGATTTTTTTCTTTGTCACTGTTTCAGATAAAAGAGCTACTATTTGAAGCACATCGGAACCCTATTTATAGTGATAATATTTTATGAATTGGAAAACAATAGTGCTTAGGAAAGGAAGGATTGCGAATGTCTGTGAAAAAGTGGTTAACTGGATTGGCCGTTTTGCTTGCGATGATTGTAGTTGTGACAACTCCGGGCTCACTCAGTGTATTTGCCGAATCCGGGGTCGTAACACAGCCTATTGAGTCAGTGAAAGTGATTGAGGTCGAGTTGAACGATGATTACTTTAATCCGAATGTCATCACTATTCCGATTGGAAGAACGACAACGTTGATATTGAAAAACCAAGGTAAGAAAGAGCACACCTTCACAGTGGAAAAGCTCAGAATTGATGCAGTAGTTCAGCCGGGAAAAGAAAGAACCATTACCGTGAAACCTCAAGATCCCGGTACATATGAACTGATATGTCGGTACCATTTCCAGAAAGGAATGGATGGAAAAGTAATAGTCAAATAACAAGCAGGGCCAATAGGGCCTTGCTTTTTTAATAAGTAGCTCCCTAAATAAAAAAGTTGTTTATTTTTTTGCGAAGGGAACGAAAAAGGAGGGGATAGCCCCCCTTTTAAGTTATCCCCTACAACTACCAAGTTAAGGGTTCACCTTTTTTCTTATTTAAGCTTGTGCAATTGCACGTGGAAATAGAATATTATTTTCTAAATGAATATGTTGGAATAAATCAGATTCAATGGCTTCAAGTCGTTGATAGACAAGACGATACGTACCACAAGCACCTGCTGGAGGAGTAAAGTCATTCGTAACCTCACGAAGTTCTTTTATAATATTTCCAGCGTGGGTATGTTCATTTTCTAATTCATCCACTACTTTGCGTAATTTTGTGTAATTTTCATCGCTTGGATTTTGCTCAAATGCTAAAATTAATGGGAAATCTTCTGTTTCTTCTTTAATTAAATGTTGCTCTAATTCAGTTTTTAATTCATGAAATAACTTGTGAATTTGAGCTAAATGAGGTTGCCCTGCTCCGTGAACGCGTAACACTTTTGTTACGTATGGACTTAACAGCGGTAACTCTTCGTTTAAATAGCGATGATGCTTATTTACAACATGGTCAATCAATTCGCTATAAGAAGCTGTTTTCCAATCAATTTCAACTGTGTTTAATCGTTTTGTTTCATGATAAAGAGTATTTAACTTTGTTAAAACCTCTTCTGCTGATAAATTTCTTTCGTTAATCGCATCGATAAGTGGTCTATTCCCACCACAACAAAAATCGATTCTATATGATTTAAAAAGATTACTAGCCTTTGGAAATTTTGTAACGATCTCACCAATAACAGAAGTCTCAGTAAATGTATGTTCCATATGAATGCCTCCATAAAGTTCAAATTTAGTATCTGGATTAAGAATATCAATAATTTTGAACCCACGTGGTGATATATATCACTTGTCATGTGTTAAGTTCATCATCGTTATAAATAATACAATCCGTGTCTTTTCTTTAATTATTTATAAAGTAAAGTATTAGGACTAGAGGGTTTTATCATATCTGGCGAGAAGCCCCCATCTCAAAATGTGGTGAAAGCAAAGAAGCTAGGTGGAGGATGAATCGCTTTTTTGTTTTTTTAAGTATATAAACGGAAACATATGTTCTTATTTGGTATACTTTGTGTATACAGAATAAGAAAGGAGCGTGTCCAATGAAAAAAGCATATTTTTCAATTCGTATCTATAAGAATGCACTGAATCCGAAGTATGTTGAAGCGATTGGACATGCTCTTTTCGGATTTAATCGTGCGAAGCATTTCGCTTTTCAAACGCAAGTGTTAGAAAAACGTTCTGGCACCTCCAGGCGTTCTGAGAGTATGCAAATTACTGTAAAATCACGATTTAGTCTGAATGACTATTATGCAAATAGTGCTGTGCAGGAAGCCAATGCACTGTTTTCTTCTCAGACAGAATTGAAAAAATTGTATATCGAAAATAAAAATGAACAGATTAAAGCTGTAAAAAAGAAGATTAAGAAAACCAAGTCAGATTTGACAGTGCTGAATAAAATGAAAACATCTTTTATCGAAGGGAAGCCAAAGTTCAATAAAACGTCCAAAGAACAACAAATGGGACGATATTTTGTTGTGCAATTTAAAAAGAGAACGGATATTTACTATCATGCCTATCAATTTGAGCATGAATATTTAAATGTGCGTATTCAAACACTTCGTTCTCGTTTAGGCAGCCTTGAATTTCGGTTGGATAGACTCCAAAAACTACTTCATAGTTTAAAAAACAAAGTTTCTTCTGTTGTATTTGGGAGTAAAAAACGATTCAAAGCACAACATACTGTAGATACTTATGTTCAAAATCATACACTTTGGGTTCAGGATTTTGAAAAGGCTCGTTACAATCAAATGTTGATTTCAGGTCGAAAAGACGCGAAATCAGGAAACTTTGTGTTTACATACAATACAGAATCACAATCTTTACACTTTACAACACCAAACGGTGTTGTAGTTGAAATTCCGAACCTTGCATTTCCATATGGACAAGAACAAGTGAGTGCAGCTATCCAAAACCAATGGAATTGCAAAGATAAAAAGAATGCAGGAAAACCAATCAGTTGGGCAATTGAAGATCACGGGGATTACTACATTTTTAAATGTTTAATAGATATTGAAGAAAACCCAAATAAAAACTTCAGCAAATCCGATGGTGTCATTGGAGTAGACTGTAATTTTGATCACTTTGCTTGGTCAAACATCAATAGACAAGGACAACTCATAAAAACGGGTGTATTATCCTTTGATATTTTAGGGGAAACATCAGAACAAATTACTAAAGTTATTGAAGCAGAAGCCATTGCATTAGTTGATATTGCTGTAAAAGCAAACAAACCGATTGTTGTAGAAAAATTAAACACAACAAAAGCAAAGGTTAAGAACCCTTATGGCAACAAAAAAGCAAACATGATGATGAGCATGTTTGCTTACAAAAAGATGATTTCAGCTATTAAAAGCCGTGCTGAGAAGATGGGTGTAGCAGTATTTGAGGTAAATCCAGCGTACACTTCTCAAATTGGTAAAATCAAATATATGAAACGTTTTGGTATCAGCATTCACCAAGCAGCTTCTTATGTCATTGCTAGAAGAGCAATGGGATGTAAAGAAAAACTTCCACCAATTTTGTATTCACTATTACCGGAGAAGATGGTAGGTCTGCATCATTGGGCGCAATGGAAGTGGCTGTCTGGTATCCTGTCTGATTTGCGTGTTCACACATTCTATCAGATGGAGCTTTCGAACCATAACAAGATTCGTTCTGTGAATGAACTTTTTTCTCCAGGGGCTCTTACAGACTTGGAAGTAAAAGGTTTGTCTAAGTTTGAAAGCAGAAAAACCATACTTTGTTGAATGGGTATGGTCTACTAAGCGTTTTGTCTTAGTTGTCCCTTTGGGGAATCCACTTCCTCAAAAATCCATTAGGATTTTAGGTGGGGGTAGTTCAATAATGTACGTAAAACAACCACGAAAGAAGTATTATTTACATTCTTTCTTTCTTTATTTTAGTGTGGCTTGTGTGTGCGATTATTGCTCTTACATATGAATGGCGTATTGTGTTCTTTTCCATTGTTATGCTTCCATGTTTTTTCATAAATATTTACTTTTCTCGCCAAAAAAACGAACGAGCTTTACTAAATGACACGTGTGCTATTATTTTGTTTTGTATAGGGGGAATCATTAGTTATTATTTCACCATGAAAACAGTTGATGAGAAGATATGGGTTGTTGCCACTATATCATTTTTATATTTTATGGGAAGTACGTTTTATGTGAAGACGATGATTCGTGAAAAAAAGAATCCAATGTATCGTTTTGTTTCATGGGGGTATCATGCTTTACTTGTGATTGCGACTTTCATTGTATCACCGTGGTTTACCATTGCCTTTATACCAAGTTTGATACGATCCATAGTACTTTATGGTAGAAATATTTTGATTCTGAAAGTGGGTGTTTTAGAGAGTATAAATTCTATTTACTTTTTTGTTTCAGTAGTATTGTTAGCCAGAGCATTACTGTAATAGCTTATTCACCGAATGGGCCGGCTTCTTGTAGCTACAAAATAAATATGTCATAAAAAATACTTTAGTAAAGAAAAATTTTCATTTACTAAAGTATTTTTTTTATTTGTTTTGCAAAATGTGATTCAAGTCCTCTTTTTATCTTAGGAAAATTTTTATAATACATTTGGTGTTAAGAGATAACAATCAGGAGGAATTAAAAAGTATGAATAGAGAAATTAAGCTAACTGAAGATATATATTGGGTAGGGAAGATTGCAGCTGCATTCGGATCATATGGTTGAAGTGGTGAAGCAATTAATCGTAAACTCAGTAAATTTGAAGACTTAGGAATTATAACATCAATTGGAAATAAACAGCTAATAGTTAAGAATAAGTTAGCCTTTAGAGAATATATAGAGTAGATGGATAAACTTAGAGAAATAGTTAAAAAGCTTAACAGTTAAGATATGGCTGATTATTTATCCCGCTATTTGCGGGCAGTAGTACCACCTCAAGGTTCAAAGGGAGGCATGGAAAAGGATATCACAAGCATATTGATTTTTCTATTTTCATGGATTGAAATTCTCTTAACAGCCCCTTACAAGCCCCTACTAAGCCCCTGCAAGGCCCCTTGCAAGTAATAAATCATTACAAAAACAAAACAAAAAACAACTACTACAAGAATCACTTCAAAAGAAATAACATCGTAGTAATTAAAAAAATTTAAAATCAATTACCAAATTTCTTCTCTCATCCTTATATCTATTAAAGAAACGGCAATTTTATATTTGTCATCAAAGATGGGAGGAATACATATGGCAGTATACCGGAATGTACAGGTGAATTTTTGGCAGGATGATTTTGTATTGGACTTAACGCCGGAGGAGCGATACTTTTACATATACTTGCTGACATGTTCTAAAACGACGCAATGCGGTATTTATCCATTGCCGAAGCGTTTGGCAGAGATGGAAACAGGCTACAACAGAGAGACTGTTGAGAAGCTGCTTCAGCGTTTCATCGACTATGGAAAAATATTATATGATGCAGAAACGAAGGAGTTATACATCCAGAACTGGGTGCGTTATAACCCGGTTACGAACACGAACGTCGAGAAATGTGTGTTGCGTGAGCTAAAGACTGTGAAAAGTAAAAAGTTTGTCCATATGTTTCTTCAAAAATGCTTGGAGGAAGAGCTGAGCATTCCGCTATTGCTGGAGCATTTAGGTGAAGAGTCTCAGGGTGCTCCAAAAGATGATTCCGAAAGCTTTGAAGCAGATGAAAAAATAGATTCAGATTGTAATGTATTCACATTTTATGAACAAAATTTCGGAAGCTTGTCACCGTATACCGCAGAGGAACTGAGCGGATGGATTGATGATCTATCAGGGGAGCTCGTACTCAAAGCACTCCAGATTACCCATGAAAATAACAAGCGGACGCTTGCTTACGTGAAGGGTATTTTAAGAGATTGGCACGGAAAAGGATATACGAAGCTTAGTGAAGTAGAGGAAGCGGCAGTAAAGTTTCGGAAGAAGGAATCGTCTGCTGTGCATGAGACTGAGCAGTTTCTGGAGGAGTGTGAAGAGTGGGAGAAAAACGTACCATCTGAAGAAGAGCTGCAGAAGTTCTTGCAGGAAAAGGGGTGGCGTCCATGAGCATTCAAAACGTTGAGGCCGAACAGACTGTATTAGGGTCTTTGCTGCTCGATGGTGAATTGATTAAGGAGTGCCGACTGACGGAACAGCATTTCTCAATGCCTGTACATCAAGCGATATTCAAGTTAATGCGGCAAATAGAAGAAGACGGACAGCCGCTTGATCTTGTCACGCTTGTTTCGAAAATGGATCCTTCTTTTTTGGAACAAATCGGGGGGATTGAGTACTTTGTCAATATCATCGAGAGTGTTCCGAATACTGCCAACTTCTCCTATTACGAGGGGCTTGTTCGGAGCGCATGGAAAATGCATCATGCGGGAATTATAGCGCAAAGCATGGGTAAACGTCTTCTTGCGGAGAAGGACGAAAAAGTAATCGGCGAGACGATTACGGCACTCTGTGAACTAGAAGAGGTGGATTGTACATTAGATTTTGATTTGAAGGATACTTTAGTTGGCTTGTATGAAGAGTTCCATCAGGACGCAGAAGAACTCGTAGGCATTGAGACTGGCTTTTCCGCTTTAAACAAGATGACGTGTGGTTTGCAGGAAGGTGACTTTGTTGTGGTTGGCGCACGGCCTTCCATGGGAAAAACAGCGTTTGCCTTAAACATCGCTCTTCATGCAGCAAAATCGAGTGCGGCAGTTGGATTGTTTTCTTTGGAGATGAGTGATAAACAGTTGTTGAAACGGATGGTTTCCTGCACCGGAGAGGTATCGGGGAAAAGGCTGAAAAACCCGAAGCATCGTTTTACGATAGAAGATTGGGAGAAAACAAGCCGGGCATTTGCGGAAATTGGCGATCTGCCGCTCGAGATTTATGATAAAGCGGGCGTCACAACGCAGGAGATTTGGGTGCAAGTGCGAAAGTTGAAGCGAAAACATCCAGATAAAAAACTGCTCATCATTATTGATTATTTACAGCTCATTACAGGCGATTCAAAACACAGGGGAAACAGGTTTCAAGAAATGAGTGAAATCTCCCGCAAGCTGAAGCTGATGGCCCGTGATTTAAATGTGTGCGTCGTATCACTGTCCCAGCTTTCCCGTGCGGTGGAGTCGCGCCAAGATAAGCGTCCGCTTTTGTCTGACCTGCGGGAGACAGGACAGATTGAACAGGATGCGGATGTAATTATGCTCATGTACCGGGATGATTATTATGATAAGGAAACTGAGGACAAAGATGTTACAGAAATTCATGTGGCAAAGCATCGGAACGGGCCTGTTGGAGTTGTGAAGCTGCGGTTTTTGAAGGAGTATGGGCGGTTTGTGGAAGGGAATAGGTGAGGAGGCAATTGTATTTGAATAAGTTATTATTTTTCTAGTCTTTACCTCATAAACATCTCTACTGTTGTATGTATTCTCATCATAAAATAAGCCGTGTATAGTGTAGCTTTTGAATAAAGTTCGATAATTTCCGTAGTCTTTTCAGAATAAATTAGTTAAAAATAAAAGATTACATACTATACGCGAAAGAGTATAAAACAAAGGAATTATATAAGGGATTAATTGGTTTTGGAGGAGGACATAGCCTATAGCGGGAGGCGTATCCGCAGATGTAAAGCATCGAGGTTCTTAAAAATAAGAATAATCAACTAAACAAAGGATTATAAATTGGGGTACCACCACATTGCCATCAACTTAAGAAAACAAGTCACCTCAAATTGTTCAATGTAATTAAAATAAACTTTTCTTTTGTCACAATTATTGAATTCAAGGAGAGTGGATGCAGATGCATGCTGAAATCAAATTCATTCATCACGTCGGCCATGTAGTCTCCGATATGGAAGCTGCACTCGAGCTGTACAGAAAACTGGGATTTGTCTGTTCGCCGCCGTCCTATCCGGCTATGGCCGAAAATGAAGGAGAACCTCCGAAGCCATTCGGAGCAGCCAATTCGCATGCCGAGTTTTTAGGCAGCTTCATCGAAATCGTAACGGTTGCCGAGAAAGGCGCGAGGATTCCGAGCAATGCAAAACTCGTTCCGTTGCAGGCATCGTCGGATGTGCTCCAAGCAATAATCGAAAAAATCAAACGCACTGTCGATACTGTCTCCAGATGTCTGTCCCGTTATGAAGGAGCGCATATTCTTTGTTTCGGTACCGAGGACGCCGACCAGACAGCGGACCGTTTCCAACGGAATGGAATCAGTCATGGCGGCGTTAACACCGTGCAGCGACCTCTTGAGATGTCTGGGGGAATTCAACTTATTCCCGTGCGCTATATGGAAATTGACGGGGACAATGTGCACGAAGGTCGTCTGGCTGCAGCGGAAAACCCACCCTCAGCCATAATGGAGGAGCAAATACCTCCGAACCATCCGAATGGGGCGACGGATCTAGTCGAATCAATCTTATGCGTAGACGATTCCGAGCTGGACGAATTCACTAGGCGATACGGCCGATACTTGGATCGTGAGGTCCGGACGGATGGAGTGACACACATCTTCAACTTGGAAGGGGCTCGCATCACAATCGTTCCCGGATCGCGGTTGTCAGAGCTGCTACCAGGAGAGGTGGCACCCCCAGTGCCGGGATTCGCGGGGTACGCGGTAGCAGTGAGCGACATCTCCCACACTCGAAGTTATCTCGAAGAGAACGGTTTACCGATAGAGGAGACGAACTCGGGCAACCTCTTCGTACCGTCGGCCTCGGCGCTTGGTGCTGCTATCGTGTTCAGGGAAGCGTAGCCACGAAAAGCAAACAATCCGCGTTAAATTGAAACAGGGGTAGATTAAGACTTAAAAAATACTAATTTCCTGTAAGTGTTTTAAAAGGCACAAAACAACTGTTTACGGTATAAAAATAGTGCTATTTACCAAGAGGAATTTTTTACTTCCCCTTAGGATAGCACTACACTACATTATAAAAAAGCACTGATCAAAATGCTATTCAATCACATTTTGATCAGTGCTTTTAAATATGGCAGTTTTGTTTCTTAGTTAATTCCTGCATTTTATATAATTTACAAATGATATAAAGTAAAGGAAATTAGCGATTTATGGGTATAACCATTCTTAGGATTTATTAAAAAGTAATAATTAATATGATAGATAAGAAGAGAGGAGAGGGGTTGTAAATGACTGTAGTGAAGAATGGAATATTGCAAGTGCATGAAGCGAGTATCTACTATGAAGTACGTGGAAAGGGACCTGTACTTCTTTTCATTCATGGAGGAGGTGGTGATGCTGATAAGTTTCTGAAGGTTGCAAACCACCTTGCTGACCGGTATACAGTTGTTACCTATGACCGTCGTGGCCATTCCCGTAGCGATCTCGCCAATCGAACTGAGGATTATTGCGTAGAAACACACAGCGACGACGCTCACCGCCTAATAGCCGAACTGACTGATGAACCGGTGTACGTGTTCGGAAGCAGCTCCGGTGCTGTCATCGGAATTGACCTGTGCATACATCATCCAGAACAGATTAAGTTACTGATACCACACGAACCAATCTTATTGCAATTTTTATTTGGAAATGAGTTAAAACAAGCCGAGCAATTCATGGAAGATCTCAAGAAAAATCATCGAAGTGAGGTCATTAAATTATTGTCAAATTTGGAAATGGACGCTATGAAGCCCGGACAATCGAAGGATATACTAACAGAGCGTCTTCTAGGGAATTCAACGTATTTCGTTAAGTATGAAATCCCAGGAATTCTTAACTATTCGCTAGATATCGATGGATTGAAGAGCGCATTAAAGTCTTCATCGATGCAGATACTTCCAGCCGCAGGGAGTGCATCACGAGATTTTTTTGCTTACCACTGCACAGTCGCATTAACGGAACAACTAGGAACAGAAGTTGTGGAGTTTCCTGGACATCATGTGGGCTATAACACAATGCATTATAAAGAGTTTGCTGAGAAGTTACACAACATTTTAGTGAATTATTAGAAGAGGGTGTAGTTAAGAACAGAAAAATTATGTATTAAGTATTTTCACATTAAAGATGTTTCATTACAAATAAATTCGCTATATTTACAGTACTGTTGTTTAAAATCGTTAACTACTTTGTTCCATTTAAACTATTAACTATACTAAATGCAATGTTAGTAGATGCTCTTTATTCAATTCAAGCCGCATTCTTCTATTGAGAATGCGGCTTGAAAACAGGTATCTCCTTAGTGTAGTTTCATTAAGATAAACTCTTGGAAATTTAAATATTATTTAATAGGAGAGCGGCAAGTGCCTACTTTTATACCTAAAGAATTATAGTGATTTTTTATGTTTATAACTGTTTGATGACGTGTAACTTCATCAATCAAATGATTTATTTTTCGAAGATCAACGGGTCTATTCATTAATAAGTCGTTAAAAGCTTGCTTAATTTCTTTTGGGTAAACATTTCCTACCATACTGGAAAGTCCGTTACAACCATCGATCATCTTTGCTGTGAAGTTTACGTCTCCGCCAGCAAACATAATGAAGTCATCAGGTAAATTTGTGTTACTATGACGTTTGACATCGCTCTCTTCTTTCAGTCCTACAAGATTAGAATGTTTTTGACCAACAAGGGTCTTAAATGATTCAGCATCTAAGTCAAATCCTGTTCGGAAAGGATTATTATAAAGTACAACGTTTTTCGTTGTATGTTCCAGTAACTCATTCATATAAAGAATCGCTTGCTGTTGTGTCGGTTGGATATAAGGCGGGAATTGAATTAGAATTGAATCGAAAACAGAATTTTCAATCTTATCAATGAGCTTTAATGCATCTCTTGTTCTTGTAGCCGATACACCAAACATAAGTTCAACATGATTAAAATTTTGCTTGTTAAAATAATCAATAATTTCTATCCGCTCTTCAATACTCATTGAGTTTTGCTCACCTGTAGTACCAGATACAAGTAATGACTCTATTCCGTTATCTGTTAAATATTCAATAATAGAATTAAAGCCTTCTAAATATAAACTTTCATCATCATGAAAGGGAGTAGGAATAGCAACATTTAAATTTTTCATCAATGATATCCTCCAGTATTCATATACATTCCAAAAACTAAATTGAAGATAAGGGTAAATATTCAAGTCGTTTACACAATATCCAAAAAGTATAATGAGAACAAAATTTCATATGTTAGGTCATATTTGAATTTATCTTTACTTATTTGTATCTTGCTTTACTATATGTCGCGGCGGGGTACCCACTGGCTCTTCTAAAAACCATGTGCCCATTGAAGTAAGAACCGGTACATCCTGAAAAGTAAAGAAAATGGCATCCTCTGTTCCTGAAGTGTTGCAATGTTCATGGGAGGACCAAGGAGGAGCTAGGAATAAATCACCTTTTTCCCATTCAATCTTCTCGCCATCTACAATACTAAATCCTTTCCCTTGAAATACGAAATTGAGAGCTACATTCGTATGGCGGTGGGGCTTATTGTGCTCACCAGGTTTGAAAATTTGTACGACCACATTCATTGTTGATGAAGTTCCATACGCATCTCCTGTATCCTTATGAATGAGTGATAGTGTCCCACGGCCAGCTTCAAGAAAGTCCTCCGATACCGATTCCTTAAGTAAAGGATAAATGTCTTTCCATTTCCAAGAACATGCTCTGATTGCAGGCTTCCTGCTTTTTTTCAAAAACTCACTGTAGTTAATGATATCTGTTGTCTGATTACTCATTTTGTTTTCCTCCTCAAATTTTTAATTTAACTCATTCCTACTAAAACTTAAAAAGATCAAAATTTGACAATTTTGAAAGGTTGCCCGTTTATTAAGTAAAGGACTTTAACAAGCGGGGCTTTGATTTAATTAAAAGTTTAAAATAGTTCAATTGATAGTACAATTCAATTATTTATATAATAATGATAGGTATAGCCTATGATTTGATCCCTATACATATAGATTGTTAGGTTATATATAGATAAATCTTCTCACGATTTTAACTATTATCATTTAGATTGGAGGTCTTGAAATGGAATTAAGACAACTTGAATATTTTTATGCAGTATGCCAAGAACTTCACTTTACAAGAGCTGCAGAAAAGGTTGGTATTTCTCAACCTTCTTTAAGCCAACAAATTCGGTTGTTAGAACATGAACTTGGAACACCTTTATTTGATCGAATTGGTAAAAAGACGGCTCTTACAGAGTCAGGAAAACTACTTTTAAAGTATACTGGCAATATTTTTTACGAATTAGAACAAGCAAAAACTTCAATAAATGAATTGAATGGGCTTGAAAGAGGAACAATTTCTATCGGGACATTGTTAACAGTTGAAAATTATCTGATTCCACCTGTCTTACTTCATTTTCATCGTCTATACCCTGGCATTAAGATAACTGTACTTGGGCTGCGCACGGGGGACATTCAAAAACACTTGTTAGAAAATAAGTTAGATTTAGGAATTGTTTTTTTGCCTATGAAAGGAGATGAATTAGAACAAATTTCTTTATATACAGAGGAAATGGCATTTGCAGTACCTATTGGACACCCGTTGGAGAAACAAGATATGTTAGGATTAGAAGCATTACAAACAACATCTTCTATTCTACTTCCAGAAAACTATTTTATAAGACAACTTATTAATAAAGGTTGTAAGGAATTAGGTTTCATTCCCGAACCAGTCTTTGAAATTACGACGATGGAATCTTTAATTAATATGGTTATTGAAGGAGTAGGGGTAACGATATTACCTAAACCATACTTAGAGTACCTTGATAATCCTAATATAAGAATTATTCCAATTTCAAACTCTAGTCTTACTCGGGAAATAGGAATCATCTACAGAAAAGATAAATATCTATGTGCTGCTGCACATATTTTTATTAATCAGCTAAAGGATACATCGCTTACATTATAGGACTTATGAAAATAGGTAATAAACTCTCTTAAGTGACTACATGCCCATCAACTTAAGAACTCATAATACCCCAAAATAGAAATCCTATCTCACTACTTCATAAGCAATTTGTGGATTTGAAATAAAGTTTGATCAAAGTGATATTAATATTCTTTAAAAGTTACCCAAAAAGAAAGAGCCTGTTTGAAAAAAATTAATCAAAACAGGCTCTTTCTTTTATCTAAATTCAACTGATGCTGGGAAATATCATCTTAAGTTTATCGCCACTCAACAATCTCATCGAGATTTTGTCTTGTTTTTGGACGTTTGGGATCCTCTTGTCGATATCCGAAAGCGACCATACAGGATACACCGAAATCGTTGCCGTTAATGATACCCTCATTTTGTAAAATAGCGGTCACCTGCTTTTTATCAAAACCTTCGATCGGACAGGAATCAATACCGATTTGAGCCGCCGCTGTCATCATGTTTCCTAATGCTATATATGTTTGTTTGCTTGCCCATTCAAAAATGAGACGATCATTATCTTCGAGTGCTGTTTCGACAAAGGATTTATAGAAACCGGAAAGATGCTGCACAACTTCTTCAGGCATATGATGAATGTCTTTCATCATTTTGATCACGTAAGCCGAATCATGCCTCAAGTCTTGTCTGGCCAATATAACTACAAAATGGCTGGCAGTAGGCAGTTGTCCCTGGGCACCGCCAGATACAGGTTTTAATTTTTCACGAAGCGTTGCATCCTGAATCACGACAAACTTCCAAGGTTCGAGGCCAACTGAACTTGGAGACAATCTTCCCGTCTCTAAAATAAAGTGAAAATCTTCATCCGAAATCTTTTTGTTGATATCAAATGCCTTGCAAGCATGTCTGAACTGGTAAGCTTGTAAAATTTCCTGTTTTTTACTCTCCGCTCTTATCATGTGAAATCAACCTTTCTTTCTGTTTTTTTGGTGAACAGATTTTTCGGAAAATCAACGGATCTGTATGTACACTGTTTGCTAACAGATCTGCTGATAGCATAACTGATTTTTGGAACAATTTCCATTAAATACCCTTCCCGTTAACTAGCTTCTTATACTAAACCGCCCTCGTTAGTTAATAAAGAAGGTAACTTTTTTATGGGGTTCCGTCCACATTTTAACGAAAACATACTCTAAGGAACCTTTCCAATCTCAAAAACATAGATATTTGAGACTGGAAATTCTAAGCGATAAATAGCTTAAAATCTGTCTTAAAACTCATCTCGAAAACAAATTCTCAATCAAAATCAGCAACATGAGTTTTGAGGTTCCCTTAGCGTATAAAAACGTTAAAATATAAGTGCTACCCCATGCCCGTCAACCTAACAAAAATAAACTACCTCAAAATGATAAAACTGAGCAACTCAGGCAAAAACCTTGCTTTGGGGTAATAGATCGTAAAAGACTATTCCATCACCTCTTCAAAGCGTAACTACAATAAGGACAAGCCAGTTTTGGCTTGTCCTTGTTCTATGCTGCCCGGCGAATTCAAACGGCAATCACACAAAGCCGCTATTCGCCCTAAATCTATCACCCCTGCCACAACGCAGGCTTTGTCACCATGAACCATAACATCGCCATTAAAAGAACAATGTAAATCCAAACAGAACGCTGCAACAATTGAATCAAGGTGTTCTTGTTTTGACCCGTTTCGCTGAATTTCCGAATGGTCGGTGAAAAGGCGCGGGCCAGGAAAAATAATGAACTCGCCATGAGAATAAGAGTCATCACTATCCAAGGGGTCTTCCAAGTCCAAGGGCCCGCCAGTACAAGCAGGACCCCGGATGCAACCAGCACATGCCCGGCATGCTTGGCCAGCCTGACCGAAAATCGGAACACATCCAGATAAGCCTGCTGTGTTCGGGCCTCTGAAGCCCGCAGTTTCTTGATGAGCGGAAGCAATACAAAAAACGGGCCGATGGATAAGATTACACTGAAAATATGTATATACAGAAGCAGTCGATACAACATGTCCATCCTTATATCACATTAACCTTCGATGGGACGGAACTCATGAACCCACACTCTCATCTTTGGCAGCCACGGCATGCCAGGGTGAAGAGACAGGATAGATTGCTTATATTCCTCCACATTCGCATAGCCTTCTTGACGGGCATGCTCATCAGTCAATTCGCCAAGTGACTGCGAATAGACCTTCTCCACAACATACTGGTGACCTTGAAGCTCCATCACTTCCCCGACATCCGCATATCTCCCGTTGCGGCGAGTAGCCGTTTTCTGTCCTGCAAGCACTTTTTCAATGTCTTCCTGAATCGTGATGAGACGTTCAATCGTACATGTTTTTGGCGGTAAAGCGTTCGTTTCATTTTGGTTTGTCATCTGGGTCACTCTCCTTTTTTCATTTAAGCATAAGCTCACTTTATCATATAAAAAAATGATTCTATATAGCAAGTTTCCACTTTAATAGGGATAACAAACTTTCATACAATGTTTATACGATAAACACCAATAATGGGAAAAAGCAGCGCTTGGTTTTGGTGCAAAAACCTCAAGATAATTGCAATTAATCTCTGAATCTTGGACATATTGATACTAGTACTCTAAAAAAGGGATGTAATCGGTATGGAAAACCAAAATTTGTTTAAATGGAAGCATTATCAGCCTGGTATTATTTTATTAACCGTGAGATGGTACCTACACGGTACAACCTCAGTAAATGAATGAAAACATTTATCATCCCTTTCGTATCCAGTCTAAAACATTTTTTTAATCAAACAAATACAGAGATGTGCAAAAAAAAATATCTCGAATTTGAGATATTTCACTTGCCTTTTAATCACTTGAGTTGTAAAGTGATAGTAACGAAAGGAAGTGAGTCATATGAGAAAGAGTACACTTAGTTCACTAATCTGGTTTCGTACTGCTCGTTTTACACATCAAAGTAATTTATTATCGAATGAATTCTTAAAACAGTTTCATATCACAGCTGCTCAGTTTGATGTATTAAATCAGGTTTCTATTTATCAGCCTCTCATGCAAAGTCAACTGGCTACTAAAGTAACCGTGTCAGAGGGTGGGATTTCACGTATGCTTACTCGACTTGAACAAGAGGGATATATACAGCGTAAGCAGGACTGGAAAACGAAATGGATTACTCTTACTCCAAAAGGAGAAGAAAAAATAAATGAGGTTTTTGAACACCAACTTAACTTCCAAACGTCCATTCTCAATGAGTGCTTAACAGAGGATGAGCAAAAAACACTATATAAGATTATGACTAAGCTACAAAAACATACTGAGAATAAATTGGAAAGTTAAGAACCATATTACTTGTGGTAAATGTTATTTTTTTAGTTATCACTTGATTGGTAAACTGAAAACGGAGGAATCACCGATGTATAAAATTAAAGGGCATCATCACATTTCAATGATTACAAAAAACGCAAGTGAAAATAATTACTTTTATAAACACGTGCTTGGTTTACGCCGTGTGAAAATGACGGTAAACCAAGACGACCCGTCGATGTATCACTTATTTTACGGAGATAAAACAGGGAGCCCAGGTACGGAACTAACATTTTTTGAAATTCCTCTAGTAGGAAAAACATATCGTGGTACAAATGCAATTACTCGAATTGGATTACTCGTCCCTTCAGAGGACAGTCTGCATTACTGGAAAGTACGATTTGAGGAACATGGTGTGTACCATGGTGAAATCACAACATATGCAAATCGTCCTGCCTTAAAATTTGAGGATCCTGAAGGTCTTCGTTTGGTGCTGCTCGTTTCAAATGGAGAAAAAGTTAAGCACTGGGAAACATGGGAAAAATCCGAGGTTCCTGTTGAACATCAGATTCAAGGAATGGGTTCTGTGGAAATAACGGTGCGTAGACTTGATAAAATGGCGGGCACACTTACAGATATGTTTGGTTATACAGAGGTCAGTCGAAGTGACGAAGAAGCAATTTTTCAGTCTATCAAGGGAGAGGTCTTTGGAGAAATCGTAGTGAGATATTTGGACGGTCCTTCTGAAAAACCAGGTCGCGGTAGCATTCACCATCTAGCGATTCGTGTGAAAAACGATTCAGAGCTTGCCTATTGGGAAGAACAAGTGAAACAAAGAGGTTTCCATTCCTCAGGAGTTGTCGACCGTTTCTACTTTAAGAGTTTATATTTCCGTGAATCAAATGGGATTCTTTTTGAAATTGCGACAGATGGACCAGGATTTACAATTGATGGAGAAGTGGAACATTTAGGAGAGAAACTTGATTTACCGCCGTTCTTGGAGGAACAGCGAGTAGAAATTGAAGCAAAATTATCTCCTATTGAAGAGAAGTAATAATGGGAAAATGTTATATTGACGAATCAAAAGGTATAGAAGAAAAAGTACAACTGTAAAATATAAATTAAAACTATTGGATTAAAACTATCGGGGGAATATAAAATGAACCAACTAAAAGGAATACACCATGTTACAGCTATTACAAGTAGTGCAGAAAAGAACTATGAATTTTTCACTTATGTTTTAGGAATGCGTCTAGTTAAAAAAACGGTAAATCAAGATGATATTCAAACCTATCATTTATTTTTTGCGGATGATAAAGGAAGTGCAGGAACGGACATGACTTTCTTTGACTTCCCAGGCATTCCGAAAGGCGTACACGGTACAAATGAGATTTCAAAGACATCGTTCCGAGTACCAAGTGATGCAGCATTGGAATATTGGGTAAAACGTTTTGATCGTCTCGAAGTGAAACATACTGGAATTAAAGAGCAATTTGGTAAGAAAACTCTCTCTTTCTCTGATTTTGATGATCAACAATATCAATTGATATCAGATGAATTCAATAAAGGGGTGGAATCAGGTACACCTTGGCAAAAGGGGCCAATTCCATTGGAATATGCAATTACTGGTTTAGGACCTGTTTTTGTTCGTATCGCAAACTTTAGTTACTTCAAAGAAGTGTTAGAAAAAGTTCTATTATTTAAAGAGACTGATCAAGAAGGAGCATTCCATTTATTTGAAGTGGGAGAAGGTGGAAATGGTGCCTCTGTCATTGTAGAACATAATGCGATTCTTCCTGAAGCCCAACAAGGTTTTGGTACAGTGCACCATGCAGCATTCCGCGTAGAGGATCGCTCCGTATTAGAGGAATGGATTGAGCGGATGAGTAGTTTTGGATTCCATACATCCGGTTATGTAAATCGTCACTTTTTTGAGTCATTATACGCAAGAGTTGCACCACAAATTTTATTTGAGTTTGCGACAGATGGACCTGGTTTTATGGGAGATGAACCTTATGAAACGCTTGGGGAAAAATTATCTTTACCTCCATTCTTAGAGCCAAAACGTGCAGAAATAGAAAAATTAGTTCGCCCAATTGATACAGTGAGAAGCACTAAGGAATTCATCAAAGAGTAAAAAAGAAACATATTTAACCGAATAGCTATTTACGAAGAAAATTTGAATATAAAATACCTCCAAAATTGACAATAAAAGTTGATTTTGGAGGTATTTTTTTGTTTGCTTCACTTTTTTTCGGCACTTATGTTTGATTAAAAAAATGTTTTAGACTATATAAAAAAGTATTAGACTGTTAAAAAATAGTTGTAGACTGAAAAATTATTTTCTGTACATGAAAGCCCTTTTGTTAAGATAAAACCAACGTATCGTAAAAACTTTAAAAGTCTCTTCAGGAGATCTGAAGAGACTTCCATTTACATGATTCCCGTTAGCAACAGTACAAGAATAATCCCCAATATTCTAGAGAGAGGCATTATAAAAACTTATTTAAATAAACCCAGTGCATCTTGCCAATTTCCTGTCCAACTTGTAAGTGAAAAGATTAAAAGTAATGCAAGAACTGCCAAATCAAATTGCTCATGGGGTAGGGAATATTCATGTTGATTAGCTATCTAATTCTTTTTGCACCAGAACCACGAGCTGTACAGACATATATGTACTTCTACAATCACGAGAGATTTTAAATCAAATTAAACAACCAGAGTCCAGTGGAGTACCGGACTCTGGTTGTTTAATTTCATATGGCTCCTTTTTTACTACTGTCTACTTGATGGGGATAAGTTCAACTTCTTCACAGCCTTTTTTCAGCCGATTTGTTTGCCTTTTGCATATTCTGTCTGCTTTCTTTTGTGGAATCCTTTTCCATAGTAAAAGCTGATTAAGATAGCGAACCAAACCGGTCCGACGACCAGTGCGATTCTTGTGTCCGGATTATAAGCCATAATGCCGATTACCGTTGCTAAAAATGCCAATGAAACATAAGAAGCATATGGGAAGAAAGGCATTTTATACTTTAGTTGCTTTTGTATCTCCGGCTGTAAGCTCTTGCGGTAACGGATTTGAGATAACAAAATAACAGCCCACGTCCAGATCGCTCCGAATGTGGCGATGCTTGTCACCCATGTAAATACTTTTGCCGGCACCACATAGTTCAGCACAACACCTATTAATAAAGCGGCTGCAGAAGCTAAAACAGCCTTGCCCGGAACACCGCCTTTTGTAAGAGCGCCGTATTGCTTCGGTGCTTCACCGTGCTCCGCTAAGTTGAACAACATACGTCCCGTACTGAAGATACCGCTGTTGCAGGAAGAAAGAGCCGCTGTCAGCACGACAAAGTTAATAATACCTGCCGCCGACTTAATTCCAAACTTCTCAAATGTCAAAACGAACGGGCTTCCTTGTGTGCCAATTTCATTCCAAGGATAAATGGCCATAATAACGAAGAGTGCCCCTACATAAAAGATTAAAATACGCCAGAATACAGAATCGATTGCTTTCGCTAGCGTTTTCTCCGGATTTTTAACTTCTCCGGCTGTAACACCGATCATTTCAATGCCCAGGTAAGCGAACATAACCATCTGCAACGACATGAGAACGCCGCTGATTCCGTTCGGGAAAAAACCGCCATGCTCCCATAAATTATGAATGCCCGTAGCGATGCCGCCGTTTCCGATACCAAAAACGATCATTCCCGCACTAATCGCGATCATCGCGACAATCGTCACAATCTTAATAAGCGCGAACCAAAACTCCAACTCCCCGTATGCTTTTACAGCCAAGAAGTTGACTGTTGTCATAATGACAAGCGCAGCCAATGCCCAAATCCAAGTTGGAACATCCGGGAACCAGTATTTCATATAAACACCGACAGCCGTAATTTCAGCCATACAAGTCACAACCCATAAAAACCAGTAATTCCACCCTGTCAGATAGCCCGCAAGAGGACCTAGGTAGTCACGCGCGTATCTGCTGAACGAACCTGCCACAGGCTTTTGAATCGCCATCTCCCCAAGAGCTCTCATGATGAAAAACATGATGAGACCAGCAAATCCGTACGCCAGCAAAATTCCGGGGCCCGCCAACTTAATAGCAGATGCGGAACCGAGGAACAGTCCGACCCCGATAGCCGCCCCTAACGACATAAGAGTGATATGCCTTTCTTCCAATCCGCGATGAAGTTCTTTTTCATGCTTCTTCTGCATCATTTCTCCCCCTTTGTAGAAATCTCCTAATCTTTGAAACGTATTCCTCCTGTGCTTCTTGCCTCAAAATTCAAACCTCTTCTAATCAATAGTTAACATGCCTTTTTATTTATTGCTTTACTAAGAAACATATAACGTTTTTGTTACATATTAATTTTTGTGAATAAAGCAAGAATACCGCGTCTTTTGGAATGCAGATGTATATAAACCCATTGACATTTCTACAGAATTTGTCGATCCGCCCTTCTGCTGTTAACGCTTACAATAAATAGGCTGTTTGTTTAGAATATTACAAAAATTATATTACAGCATTTTGACACTTGTGTGAAATTTATTTTTTGTATAAGATTTAAAAAATTATGAGATTATTTTGTTGATTTACACAAAGGAAATTGTCGCCTGCAGTAAATATGCAAATACATTTCAAATGGGAGGGATGAATCTTGACATATATGAAAAACGATCCTTTTAGAACTGCCTTCGATAGTTTGGAAGAATTTGCTGATGTGATCAGTGAGGTTCTGCAATGCTCGATTACGATTGAGGATGCGAATCATCGCCTTCTTGCGTACAGCACCCATGATGAAAGAACAGACCCCGCGAGAATCGCGACTATTATGGGACGCCGCGTACCTGAAAAAGTAATCAATAGCTTATGGAAAGAAGGAATTATTCCCGCCCTTTTAAAAGATTGTGAGCCTATTCGCATAAAAAGGATAGATGATATCGGTCTCGGTGACAGGGTCGCGATTTCCATTTGGAACAAAGAGGACGTCCTGGGGTTCATTTGGGCTTTGGAAATCGAGAAATCTTTGACTGAGCAGGATTGCACCTTGCTGAAAAGAGCTGCGGAAGCTGTGAAAAGCAAGCTGCTGCAGCTGCAAACCCGCAAAAACAAACAGGAAGAACGATCGCAAGAATTTTTTTGGAAGCTGCTCACCGGTCATATGCAGATAAACGAGGAAATTATTAGAAACTTTCACCTGCTTCACATTACTCCCGCTTCCTTATTTGCCGTCGCCGTATTCCATTTTGAACAAGAAATTACGAGTGAGGAAGAAAAACAAATTTCTTATTTGTTAAAAACAAGTCAGCATTTGAAAGTTTTGCTTTATACGATTGATTGTAACCAGCTGATCCTTCTCACTTCATTGGATGATGTCGATCAGCCTTTCCATGAAATCAACCGCTTCGTCGAGACGTTTGTGCACAAGATGGAAAAGCGATTCGGAATCAAATTTATCAGACCGGCATTCAGCAGTATATACTGTGACTATTAAAAAATCGGCAAAGCGTACAAAGAAACATTGACTGTTTTATCCATAAAGGAAAAATTCCCTTCCGAAACAGCGAGTATTCACAGTTATCAAAACATGGGGATTTATCAGCTGATTGATCTTTTGCTTGAGCAGAGAAAGCATGAAGAGTATGAAAATCAGACGCTGCAAAAGCTGCATGAGTATGACCAAAAGTATAATTGCAATCTTGTTGAAACGCTGGAGGTCTTTTTGAATAAAGACAGCAATGTCAGCGCCGTGGCCAAGGCTTTGAATATTCACGTCAATACGCTGAGCTACAGGCTTAAACGCATTTGTGAAATCAGTGAAATCAATTTAAAGGATCCCAACCAAAAAATGATTCTGTACTTGGATCTCAAGCTGCAAAAATTCATGTAGATGTAGCATCATCCTTTTGTGGAATTCCACAAAAGGATGATGCGTTTTTCTCCTTTTTTAACGATGAAAAAATATTTTGAACATTCTATACTCGGATTACAACAATATAAATTAAAGGTTATTGAGGGGGGGAAAATCTAATGATTATCGGAGTACCGAAGGAAATAAAAAATAACGAAAATCGTGTTGCGCTTACGCCTGCAGGAGTTATCTCATTCGTGAAGTCTGGTCATAAAGTATTTGTTGAAGCAAACGCTGGTATTGGAAGCGGATTTAGAAATGAAGATTACGCAAACGCTGGTGCCGAAATTATTGAAAGTGCCGCTGACGTATGGGCACAATCGGAAATGATCATGAAGGTAAAAGAACCTCTCTCCAGCGAATACACATACTTCCGTCCAGGCTTAATTCTATTCACATACTTGCATTTGGCTGCAGAGCCTGCTTTAGCTCAAGCTCTTAAAGATAATGGCGTTACTGCAATCGCATACGAAACAGTAGAAGTGAACCGTACGCTTCCCCTTCTTACACCGATGAGCGAAGTAGCTGGACGCATGGCTGTACAAATCGGCGCGCAATTTCTACAAAAGCCGAACGGCGGCCTAGGCATCCTTCTTGCGGGCGTTCCTGGCGTGAGTCGCGGTAAAGTTGCCATCATCGGCGGTGGCATCGTAGGAACTAACGCTGCGAAAATGGCAATCGGCATCGGCGCCGACGTAACAATCATCGACTTGAACGCAGATCGTCTGCGCCAATTGGATGACATTTTCGGCACTCAAATCAAAACATTGATGTCCAATCCGTTCAACATCGCGGAAGCGGTGAAAGAAGCAGACCTTTTAATCAGTGCCGTATTGATTCCTGGCGCAAAAGCTCCTAAGCTTGTCACGGAAGAAATGGTAAAAACAATGAAGCCTGGCTCCGTAATCGTAGATGTAGCAATCGACCAAGGCGGCGTTGTGGAAACATGCGACCATGTAACGACGCATGACAACCCGACATTCGAAAAGCACGGCGTTCTTCACTACTCTGTTGCGAACATGCCGGGCGCAGTTCCAAGAACATCCACTATCGCTTTGACGAACGTAACAGTTCCCTACGCATTGCAAATCGCCAACAAGGGCGTGCAAAAGGCAATCTCTGAAAACGGCGCATTGAAACTTGGCGTAAACACGGCGAACGGCGAAATCACATACGAAGTGGTCGCAAAAGACCTCGACTACACTTACGTATCTGTAGAAAACGCTCTCGCAAAAGAAGTTACCGCTATCTAATTAAGATTTCAATCTCCCCCTAAGAGCAGCTCTTGAGGGGGTTTTTTATACAAAGGGGATGGGCACATGAAACGTAACAGTTATCGTGACACATGGGCAGAAATTTTATTGGACAACATTCACCACAATTTTTTGCAATTCAGGGGATATGTAAAGGAACAAACAAAAATTATGGCTGTTGTCAAAGCGAACGGCTACGGGCATGGCGCAGTTGAAATTGCGAAGACCCTCATGCAAGCAGAGGCGGATTATTTGGCTGTCGCTCTTTTAGATGAGGCTCTGCAGCTGCGGAATGCAGGTATCTCTCATCCGATTCTTGTTTTAGGGTATACGCCAGTACGCTCGGTTCAAAAGGCCGTTTCGGAAGATATTACGCTGACCGTATTCTCTCACGAAGTATTGGATGAAATCATCATCCAATCTTCTCTATTACAAAAAACAGCTTCCGTTCATTTAAAAGTTGATACAGGCATGTCCAGAATCGGCGTCACTTCTGCGGAAGAAGCTTTGGAACTTGCACAAAAGGCGGCTACCTCTCCCTCTGTATATCTCGAAGGCATATTCACGCATTTCGCCAATGCGGACAGTAAAGACTCTGCCTATACACTCATGCAGTTTCAGCACTTTTTGGATGTGATTGAATCTTTGGAAACACACGATATTCATGTACCGATCAGGCATTGTTGCAACAGTGCCGGCACGATGAATTTCCCTGACATGCATCTGGATATGGTACGCATCGGCATTGCTTTATATGGCTTATACCCTAATGAGACATTTAAAGGGCATTCTATCAAACTCAAGCAAGCCATGAATTTCAAAACGAAAATCGCGGCTCTGAAAACTATTCCTGCCTCCCAGCCAATCAGCTACGGCTGTACATATAAACTCGAAAAAGAAAGCCTTATTGCAACACTTCCGCTCGGCTATGCGGATGGCCTTTCACGCCTGCTTTCAAACCAAGGGATGGTTTTGATGCACGAGCAGTTATCCCCTATCGTCGGGCGTGTGTGCATGGATCAGACAATGATTGATGTGACGGATATTGAGGGCTGCAGTGTCGGTAATGAAGTAACTATTTTTGGACATAATGGTTCTTCGTTTCAATCTGTGGACGAGATTGCAAGGTTGATGGGGACTATTAATTACGAAGTGGTTTGTTTGATTGGGGAGCGGGTGCCGAGAATTTATGTAAAGTCACAACAGCACAAACTATTTGTAACTAAAAGAGTATTATGTTAGATTTTTTCTTCAAAATCATTTGATGAATAATAGACAATGTTGTCTCCACGTTGTACTACATCATGCACTAATCCTAACGTTGGATTTAAGTGTCCTTCTCCACCTATATTGATGTAAAGTGCCTTTTTCATTTTTATCCCCTCCAGTAAATTTGGCATCGGTAAGTATGAAAAAAAGAATAGCGTATTTTTCGTTTTGGGGATACTTCAAAATCTTAACTTGATGGCGATGGGGTAGTACCCCTATAGGCATATGTTAAGGCAAATCCAATATAAAAAACCCAATTTCTCAGTATTAAAATTCGAGAAATTGGGTTTTTATATTGGTAGGACCCAAAGTTGTTTAAACCTATTACTTTGTATTAAAAGAAATGTTGATTTTTCATCGTAAAATAATAAACAAGAGTTAAAAGAGCTAAAATCGAAAAGTTATAAAAGCTAAACCTTATAAGGTACATTTTACTTTTTTGTGGATCTCTCTTAATAAAAAGTTTAAATGAAATTACACTTGCGAGGGAAGCAACAATCGTACCAAGTCCACCTAAATTCACACCTACTAATAAAGGCTGCCAATCCATGGAGAATTTTGATAAAAAGATCGCAGCTGGTACATTGCTTATCAGTTGGCTTAAAATTATGGAACTGAAAAAGATAGATGTGGGACTTTTGAGATTTTCGCTTGCAAATGTGTGAACTACCTTTAATTCCGATATGTTTCCTATAAATATAAAGAAACATATAAAAGTAATAAGCAATAAATAATCAATTTTCTTCAATAATTTTATATCAAGTATACATGCGGTTCCCAATGCGATGATGAACGCAAGTTTGTAGTTTAAAACCCCTAGTATGGATGCAGATATGATGCCAAATAGTATTCCCCATACTGTTGCCTTTTTTTTATTTTTTATAGGAATATACGGAAGTTCCATTTCCAATGTTTTACTATTCAATCTTTGATTAAGGAAGAATAACAGAATAATTCCAAGAACCACTAATAGAAGGATTGTTGTAAAAAATTGTATAGGCTTTATTCCATAGTTAGTAAATATGAAAAGATTTTGAGGATTTCCCATAGGAGTTAGGCTGCTTCCGATGTTAGCTGCAATTGTCTCTAGTATAATAGTATCTAACATAGAAGTTTGTATAAACTTACTAATTATAAGTGTTAATGGTACAAATGTTATTAATGCCACATCATTCGTTACAAGCATGGAACTAAAAAAGCATAATAAAATTAGGATTGCTGAAACACTTTTACTAGTATGACATTTACTCAGTATAGCAATGGCGAACTTATCCAATAGTTTAAGCTCTTCCAGGGCCTTAACTACGAGCATAAGATTAAATAAACTGACTAATACTTTAAAATTAATATATTCTAGTTTTGGTGCATGGAATAAACAGCTTACGATTGCTAACAAGAGTGATATAGTCAATACAATGTCTTTTTTTAAAATTCCAAATTTCAAGTTCACTTTTTTTTCATTTTTTGCATAAATATATTCTTTCATCAATCCCCCTCCAGTACGATCTATTCTACTACATACTCCTGTTTCTTGCATTTGAAACCTCAATGCACTTAAAAAATACCATCATTTCCACTGAATTCCATAAAGGATAGAGTTTTTTCGTTATGGGGGTTATGATTTGTCTTGGTTTGATAGGCATGGGGTACAGCCAGCATTTCAGCTATCTTCTATAATAAACAAATTTGATATGAAAAAGGCTGATTCATCCATGTTTCGGTTAATCAGCCTTTTTTATATTTAATGGACTTAATGTATCCACTCTTCAAGAATATGTAGTGTTTTATTTGTTGCATCCATTTCTACTTTTATACCAATTGGAACGGTTAGCATCGGATGAGTGTGGCAACAATCAAATTCCGCAATAAAGGGTATGTTCATATCATCTAAAACTTCTAATAGAATCTCATATGGTTTTTTATTTGTACCACAATCATTAAATTGCTCATGTTTCCCAAGGATTAGACCAGCGATTTTATTAAATATTCCATTGACTTTTAGTAATGAAAAACTTCGTTCAATCGTAGCAGCATCTTTTGCTGCATCTTCGATAAAAAGGATATCTCCTTCTTTTATTTCTGGCATGTATTCGCTACCCCAAATACCACTTAATGTGTTTAAATTTCCTCCAATTAACCTTCCTGTTGCTTTTCCACTATTTACACAGACCCAACCATTTTTTCTGCGTTGTTTTTCCTTCGTTTTTTCTTCCCAATTGATACATTCATCCGTCCAATAAGCCGGTTTTTTAATCTTATAGGGTAATGTTTGTTGCTCTTCTAACATGTCGCTAAAATATTCGTATGTAAAGTTAACAAATGGCTCAAATTCACCAAATGAAGGGACTAATGCAGGTCCGTAAAATGTATGTATTCCGGTTTTTTCGTATATTTCAAGTAATATTGCAGTAACATCAGAATAACCTATCATTATTTTGGGGCTTTTTATAAATGCCTCATAATCAATATAAGGCAATATGGAATTAGAATTCATTCCACCAATGGTTGACATGATACATTTGATGTTCGGATTTCGTATTAATTCATTGAGTTCTTCTGCCCGTTCTTTCATACCTCCAGACCGGTAATAATCATGTTTTCCAGTTAAGTTTCCTTCTACTATATGAAATCCTTTGTTCTCCAAAAATCTTTTTGCTCGATCAAATCTTTTAGGTGCGGTATAAGCTGCTGGTGAAGAAGGGGAATAAATCCCGATTAAATCCCCTTTTTGTAATTTGCTAAGTTTCATCGTTTTCTCTCTCCCATGAAAGACATTTGCATGTATATTTAAATGGAAAGCTAATGTGAATAATCTTACAATTTATTATACCTTAAATTAATTTGACTATATCTCAAACAAATCTGTAGGAAGAATACAAAAAGGATGAAACAAGGGTAAAGCTGTAATTTTTACTTTTGTTATAATAGGATTTAAGAATATCATTATTAATTTTGTTGTAAAAAATCTTTTCGGCTTTATAAAGTTATGAAAATCGTATTCTATTTTTGTAGGGGGATATAGATGAATAAGAAGCTTCTTTATAGAATAAGTGAACTTTTAGTAGAGTGTGCGAAAAGCGGGAAAGTAATGGAGTATGGGCAATTAAGTAAAGAACTTGGAGGATATATTTCTCCAATTCAGCTGAACAAGCCGCTGGGAGCTATATCTGAGATGTGTATTGAACGAAACGCGCCTCCTTTATCTGCGATTGTCATTAGTCGGAACAGTCAGATGCCTGGAGAAGGCTTTTTTACATATATAGCGCCGCTGATGGGATATGGAAATCTAAAAGGAGACGAGTGGGATCATTTTTACTATGAGCAACGGGAAGCGATTTTCCAGTACAGACATTGGAATGATTTTCTTTCTTCTTTCCATGAAACGGTACGTCCGAAGCCTTTGAATCATACGTGGATTTTTCAAGGCAATCCTGTACGTTTCCGTATTGATGATTATATAGAAGAAAATGAAGCTTGGCTGTGGTCCTTAAATCAGGAACATTATAGAGATGTGATAAGAGAAGGGGACACGGTTTATATTTGGAGATCTGATGGAAAGCAACAGGGAACAGGCGGAGTCATTGCGAAAGGGAAGATTACGGGGCTAGAAACTCAAACCGCTGATGCAAGTACGTATTGGATTAATGAGGGCAGAACGGATGAGAAAGAAGGAATCCCAATCAATCGCGAACAAGTTTTAACAAAGTCTCCGATAACTAGAAAAGATTTAGCTGAGCATGACGTTTTACATGATCTGCTTATTTTACGTATGGCCAACCAAACGAATTATCTCTTATCACCGGAACATGCGAAAGCCCTTGATAAGCTCTGGGAGAAAAAGATTGAAAGAGAACAACTACCGTCCAATGAAAAACAGTTTGCTCAAAGTTTGCGTCAAAAAGAATATGAAGGAAGTTTTAAAACGAAATACTATATCCTTATTGTAAAGTGTTCTGAAGATGAAGAAGCACCTGAATATCGAGTGACGCTACTAGAAGATGGGAATGTAGTTCACAAAAAACGCTTACGAAGTTCCTCTAAAAAACAACTGCTTACACGAGCGAAGCGGAGAGGATTGGAACTTTTGTTTGAGCACGATTCGTCTGTTTCTATAAAGGACGTTTCCATGGCTCATTACAAAGAAAATCGCCAAAAAGTAAATCCGTGGGTGCGGGAAAATGAGGAGACATTTCAGAAGATGTTCTCTGAAATACAAATACAATGCAGAGAAAAAATTGTAGAAGAAGATATTACATCGGAACTGGCACAAGAGGATATTTTCTATACAGACGGGACTGCAAAAACATACTACGGAACACGCTATGAACGTGATGTACGCAATAGATCGGCGGCTATTGAAATCCACGGATGTTCATGTGCTGTGTGCGGATTTGATTTTGAAAGAGTGTACGGAGAAAGAGGAAAAAGTTTTATAGAAGTGCATCATGTAAAACCATTAAGTACACTTGAGGAAGCAACGGAAATTAATCCAGAAGAGGACCTTGTTCCTGTTTGTTCCAATTGTCATCGGATGATCCACCGGAAGAAGGATGATGTGCTGACAGTGGAGGAATTGAGAGATGTGTTGAAAGCAGCTTTGTTATCAAATTAATTGGGGTGAACCGTATTATAAGTAAATGAGGTTTTAGCGAAAAAACAACAGCACCCTCTAATTTGCTGGAGAGGTGCTGTTTTGTTATTTGAATGGCTTACGTTAATATACTCCTTTAATTCGAATGGTGGAAGCACTTTTTATTAGAATTGTCCCCCTAGTTTAACAAATGCTTTTTTGTAAATAATATGTTTGTTAAACAATTAATTAAGGGGGACTTGTATGCCACAGGATCGAAAAACAGAAGTTCAAAACGATGCATACGAAGGAAAAGAGATCATGCCAGATAATCCACAATATCTACCGCGTCACGTGCAAATGGAGCTGCCTCACGAATTTTCTATAAATCCTCTGTTTGCCCGCGAAGGAGAATCAGTCGTTCCGCGCTTTCACATGCATGATAAAGGCATGTTACCAGAAACAGCGTATCAAATCGTCCATGATGAAATTGCTCTTGATGGCAATGCCCGCTTGAATCTTGCAACATTCGTTAGCACATGGATGGAGCCTGCCGCAGAGCACTTATATGCCAAATCATTCGACAAGAACATGATTGACAAGGATGAATATCCACAGACAGCCGAAATTGAGGAGCGGTGTGTCCGCATTTTAGCCAACCTCTGGCATTCGCCCACCCCCCTTACGACTATGGGCGTTTCAACAACTGGATCGTCGGAAGCATGTATGCTCGGGGGGCTTGCGTTAAAGAGACGCTGGCAAAACGCACGCAAAAGCGAAGGGAAGCCGGTGGATCGGCCCAATATTGTGTTTAGTTCTGCTGTTCAAGTCGTTTGGGAAAAATTCGCGAACTATTGGGAGGTTGAACCACGCTTTGTGAAGGTTAGTCCAGAGCATCCCCGATTGGATCCTCAGGGGGTCCTCGCTGCCGTGGATGAAAATACGATTGGTGTGGTACCGATTCTCGGTGAGACTTATACCGGGCTTTACGAACCGGTTGCCGCCATTGCGAAAGCGTTGGACGATTTACAGGAGAGGACGGGCCTCGACATTCCCATGCATGTGGATGCGGCTTCGGGGGGATTTATAGCACCGTTTCTTCAACCAGATTTAGTCTGGGATTTTCAATTACCGAGGGTGAAGTCCATCAATGTATCCGGACATAAATATGGATTAGTCTACCCTGGGTTGGGTTGGATAATTTGGCGGGAAGCTGAAGATCTCCCTGAGGATCTAATCTTCCGCGTCTCCTATTTGGGCGGGAACATGCCGACTTTTGCACTGAATTTCTCTCGTCCTGGCGCACAAGTGCTCCTGCAATATTACAATTACCTGCGTTTGGGGAAAAGTGGGTACTATGATGTCCAAAGGGCTTCTCAGAAAGTCGCGCTTTTTCTTAGCAAGGCGATTCAGAAGATGGAACCGTTCGAACTTTTGTCCGATGGTTCGGATATTCCGGTTTTCGCTTGGCGACTGAAAGATGGTTACACATTAAACTGGAATCTTTATGATTTATCTCGACAATTGCGTGTGTTCGGCTGGCAAGTACCCGCCTATCCATTGCCTCCAGATATGGAAGCGGTGACGATTATGCGCGTTGTGGTTCGAAATGGATTTTCCATGGATCTCGCGCATTTATTTTTGATGCACCTCAAACAGGCCGTTGCCTTTCTGGATTCCCTGGACGGGCCTATGCCACATGATACGAAATGTGATAATGGGTTTCATCACTAAGTGGGGACAGATCCCGTAGTCATTAAGTTGAGCGAACCACCGGTGAAATTAACTATCTTAGATGAATCCCTCCATTAAGAAATTTATTGGAGGGACTTTTCATGGAGATTAAGTCGACCAATAAGGATATGCTTTATACAGAAGAAAAGTTTATATCTCTTATCGGTTGGGGGAACAGGTTAAGTACCAGATCTGATAAATAGACGGAGAGATTCCGCCTATTGACTCGAAAAATATGAAAATGGGTAATTTTGCTTTGCATAATCGGAAAACCTTCCCTTATAAACCCCGGAACGAGCTCTATTCTGCATTTAACCGAAAAATCTGCGCTTATTTTACTATCGCTGGTTACTCAATTAAGGACAAGACTTCATATTTAAAGGAAGTGAGAGGGGTAGGGTGATCCAAGAGAACCTCATTTAGATACGTCACGGTGAACCGTATTATAAGTAAATGAGATTTTTGTGAAAAAAGTAACAGCACCCTCTAATTTAATGGAGAGGTGCTGTTTTGTTATTTGAATGCCTAGATGAACATTTGTTGCATCAATGGTTGTTTTTGCTCTTTTGCTTACTTTAATACTCTCCTTTAATTACAAAAAACGAGCCCCGAATTGTTCCAGCTAGTTTAGACTTCTGCCTAGCAAACTTAAACTTCCCTTCTAACTCCTTTGGTATCTCCATCCCCTCAGAAAGCTTAAAACCAACGGCACGCTTCTTAGGGTCATCAACCGTATACATGACGTTAATCCCAAGACCATCCTCATAAAAGACGTAGGCAATTTTAATATTTTCCACTTGAAAACGCGACGTTTCTAAAGGTTTGGCCGCAAACTCAATATCACGTTCTTCTTTCAAAATTCGGTTCACATAATCAAGGGTCTCCTGGCTTTCGCTAGCTGGTACAACTGTAAACTCATGCTTATATTTGTTCATAAAGTAACGGGCTTCATTAGCACGTAAACCAGCAAGCGCTTCCGCTACGGGTGAAGACTCTAAACCAATCGTAGACACATTTTTAAAATCAACGATATAGGACAATTCCATTCCTCCTTTTATCTCTTTATTTCCTAACAACAGGAATCCACATTTCACCAAATACTAAGCCGTTTCGCTGCCCCATCTCAACCGTTGCATTTGGCCCGCCAACATAGGCAATATTCTTTGCTTCTGGCAAGACTTGACCAAAGGCAATGCCGGTAAGCTTATTACTCAACTCATCAGTCGTCGTCCCTTCCCCTTTAACAACTAGGTATTCCCCCTTAGGAAATTGGATAACTCTGGATTCTTCTGGTATCGACGCCTCTGTCATGACGCCAGCATAATGCATCATCTTGTTATTCACCGCTTCGTTCACGACAAAAATATAGTCATTTGTGGCTATGGCTTTTAAAGTGTCAAGTCGTCCATCTTGTTTGACGGCCCGCCAAAAGTCTGCCTTTTCCTTGTTTATGCCAGCATAGTCTGTGTAATCGCTCTTAAGCTCAGTTCCAATACCTAAAACGGTAAAGCTGTCTTTTTCTTCTAGGGTATAATCTGTCATATTCAAAACCTACCTTTTTTTATTAATCAAATGATTTGTCTTTTCACTTGATGAGTTTATAATAGCCTTAAATCATGTCAAAAAATGATACTGTTTAGGAGGCTCCTATGAAAAAAGTTGAACGGATTAATATCATCATGCGTTATATTAACAACCGCGCCCACTTTACAATTTCTGAAATCATGCGAGAATTTAACATCTCTCGTTCGACAGCTATTAGAGATATCAGAGAAATTGAAGCCATGGGGATGCCACTTGTCGCTGAAGTTGGAAGGGAAGGTGGGTATTTTGTCATGAACAACTCTGTCCTACCCACTGTCCGCTTTACCGATAATGAGCTTAAAGCTCTTTTTATTGCCTTTATGGCCACAAGAAATCAACAACTCCCTTATCTAAAGAGTCGTCAGTCTTTAGCTGAAAAATTACTAGGCCTTATCTCAGAAAACCAGCAAGAGGACCTTGTTCTTTTAAATCAAATCTTGCTTTTTGAAGGGACCAACCCTAATAATCCTGACTTACTTGATTTGTCAGACCTACCTCATCCTATGTTAGAAAAACTTATTCAAATCCTTCTTTTGGATAGTTATTTATTGATTACCATCAAAGAAGAGAAGGTGATAAAGTCTTATCCAATTTATCTCTTGCACCTTTATCGTGAAAAAAACCTTTGGCTGATTGAAGGCTTTGACTTAAAGGAAGAAAAGATACAGATTTTTCCTGTCGACAATCTCACCAATGTCAAACCATACCCTGCGAAAAAAAGATTAAGTAAGAAAAAGATTTTAGAAAAACTAAGTAGGCAGGAAGAAGTAATCAACCTTGTCGTTGAACTTGGTCCAAAGGCGATTGCTCAGTTCAAAAAATATCATCCTTTAAAAGTTTCAATTTCCTATACGAATCCTTACCAAGCCACAGCCATTCTAAAGACTTTTATCAATGTTAATAATTCAGAAGAATTGACCGAAATAACAAATTGGCTACTTTTCTTAGGTGGGGATATCAAGGTCAGGGAAGTGCCAGAAGAAGTCCTAGAAGGTTTGCAAGAGAGATTATTCCTATACTGCCCATAAGCAGTGCCAGTTAAAATCCAAATAATTTTGAGCGTGACCAGTTGCCAGTTCCCCCTTATTTTCGCACACCCAGAAAAGATAAGGGTTTCTGAATGGTGGAAATACATTTAAAGGATAATAGTATTTTTAGCAGTACTGTTCTTTATCCCGCATTAACGGGCAGTAAGATCCCCACATCAAGATGTAGAGAAAAGCAAAGAGTGGGGGACTTGCATATGACCAATTGATGAGAGCTTTCCACCAGTGAGGGATGAAGAAAATCCCCCACTGGTGGAAGTTTTACTTTATCAGAAGAGCGGATTAGCCCTAGCTTCTCAGACACGGCTTCTTTGTTCCTGATAACACGTATACTAGATGCTTTGGTATCCTTATGGATGTTACTTTTTGTTGAATAGTAATACTCGTTAATATGGATTTAATTATTATGTAATGAATCTGCCTCAAATTTTTTATAGGCTTCTTCCATTCCCATAATAACATTTTTAATCTTCATATGCCCTTCAGTATATACAGAGTGGTCTCTTATTTCTTCCCACATATAATGGTACTTTTTGATATTATTTGTTTCACAAATGATAATATCTGTAAAGTCCTTTCCAGGTAAGGCTTCCGCATCAAAGAAACGCACCTGCACTTCGGGATATTTTAAAGTAATTTCTGTAAGCTCATTAGCCCGTTTCCTTCTTTCTTCACGAGTCATAGCAAGCCAGGACGGATAAAATTCTACTAAAACAATAAAGATATGATTCATACTTCTTCCCTCCTATAATGGATTTTATTTGCTTTTAGATTATAACAAAATCCATGCATTTTTTGGTTCAATAAGAAAATACTTACATTATGTTTTTAAATCAAACTAAACGATTATTTAAATTGGATCTGTTATAGAATAGTATTGAAATTTGATGTTTTCCTGGATTCTTGATACAATAAAATCAAGAACAAATGTTCTATTTGGTTATCAAGATGAGCAAAACGTTTCATAACTATAGCAACAAATTACTACATACAAAAAAGAGCAAATCTATCAATGAGTTGTTCTAATTTAAGAAGGGAAATTGAAATATAGGACGAATGTTTTGCACTGTATTTCAAAAAAATTTGATTGTGGAGGAATTATTTATGTATGTAACAATTTCAGACTTTATTAAAGAATGGAATAGGGAAGCATTACTAACTCAACAGGTTTTAGATGGTTTGACAGATGAATCATTGCAACAACAAGTGTATTCAGAAGGCCGTACTTTAGGAAGGATTGCGTGGCATTTGACAACAAGTATTCCAGGTTATTTAGCTCATTTTGGGTTGAAGATAGATGAAGTGAAAAATGCAGAAAGTGTACCAACCTCAGCGAAGGAAATTGCTGAAACCTTTAAAAATATAAGTCTTGATGCAGCCAAAGTTATTGAGGAACAATGGACAGATGAATCCTTAAAGCAAATACAAGAAGCATTTGGAAGACAGGAATCAAACGCTACAATCTTAATGGGGTTAATTAAGCACATTGTTCATCATCGTGGACAAGTTACAATTCTTATGCGTCAAGCAGGAATAAAACCATTTGGAGTGTATGGTCCCCCAAAAGAAGACTGGATTCATTTAGGGGTAGAAAATCCACCACTTTAAAAATAGTATAGTGTTACGGATTCATGCTTTAACAAATAAAGGGAAACCTTTATTTAGGACATACAAGTTAGTAAAAGTGGCCATTAAATTGGCCACTTTTTTTCTTTATCAGTATGAAACTATGTCATAAATGAGCCGGAATCTCGGAATCTCCGTTGCCCGAACTATTTGTCTGATAGAACATATAATATACGGGTACCTTGTCGATTTGTATTTCTTTGCTTAGAGCAAATCCGAATCCCCGGTACAAACTTACATTTTCTGCATTTACTCTAAAACTTGAGCTACACTACAAGTGAGGTGGAGAATATGAACGGATTCGAACGACGGAAACAGAACAAAATTGAGCAAATATACAGTTCCTCATTTGAATTGTTCTCCAAATATGGTTTTCAAAAGGTAAGCGTGAATGAAATCGCTCAAAATGCGAAGGTTTCTCCCTCTACCATTTATAATTACTTTGGAACAAAAGAACAGCTCTATGCCGATATGCTTATAAATTGGATGGACAAACAGTTGGAGCAGTATGAGAAGATTCTGGATTCAGCGTATTCCTTTCCTGAAAAGACGAAGGAAATCATGCTGGTGGAAGCTAAAAATTTACAAATTTTATCGGATAATTTTCAGAAACCCCCATTCTCTGAGGTGAGTGGGTTGATGCAAAGGCTGAAGAGTTATTATGAGCAGAAAGTCATGCAATTTTTTATGAGGTTTGTCGTGATTGGAAAGCAAGAAGGTTACATTCATAGAGATCAAACAGAAGAGATGATTATGCTGTACTTCACGATGTACAAAAATGAGCTAGGTCGGTATTGGGAAGCGTCGAATCGAGCACACATAACGAGGAGTATGGATCAATTAATGGAGTTGTTTTTCTATGGGTTGGTTGGAGAGAAGCCGAAGTAGGACGAAATCGGAAAATTGATCGTCTGCCCAGTTACGCAAAAACCGTATCACAAATAAGTGATACGGTTTTTACTATTAGTTAAAAATCATAACAGTATAAAAATACATTAAGCTTTTCTTTCATGAAATCAAAATAAATTTCTTTTTCATTTATACGTTTAAAGTTTTGGCTGTCATAAAATCCATAGTTACATCTAGTATCTGTATATAGATATAAAGATTTCACATCCATACTTTTCATAACAGAATCTTATAGTTGTCAAATTCAAATGCTTATCCCGCATTAACGGGCAGTAATACTCCCACCTCAAAATTCAGCGAAAGCAAAGAAGTTAGGTGGGAGATCAATAGCCCGTAAAAGCCCGATTGGTTCAATTAATAATCAGTGGGGGATGAAGAAAACCCCACTGATTAAAGTTTCACTTTATCAAAAATAATGAGTCAGTTGATGGTTAGGACATATACAAGTTAAAAAAACAAAAATTACCAAGATTGGTTTATCAACCGGCCTAATTTTTTATAAATAAGGAAATAATAGAAACAAATAACTGTAAATATAGGAGGCCTTATTTATGAAACCCGATTTTTTACAAACCGTACACAAAGCCATTGGTAATATTGAACATATCCACATTGAAGAAAGTGGATCAGACAGTTTACTCATTCATCATGATGATGTACAAAAATTAGAACAAGTTGCTGAGACATTAGAAAATCAAAAATTCCATTCTATAATTAGGAACAATGGGAATACAGCTTTTATTGAAGTGATAAACAGATGAAAAAGGTTCGGTTATATGCCGAACTTTTTCCTATTTTTAAATCGAAACTTGGAATTCTTCTACATATATAGCCGTTCCAGAGATTTCAAGTACGGCGAACTGAACCTGATCCGGTAAAAGAACGGAAGATTTTTATCGCCGATGTCAAGATTGGAAGCGAACGGGCGACTTACCAGGATATAGTGACCAGAGATGATTCCTCCAAAAAGTAAAATGGGTCATTTTCGGAATCATGTTTATAAAAATTAGAATGAAGAAATTAGCGCTCATCTGTGCATGATGGAGTGCTTTTTTATTTTCTTTTCATTACTATATCAATTCTGGTTACTTTAATTTTCATTCGTATGCAATGAAGTAGTAGGATGATTAAAGGATTATACAAATATTTGGTAAAAGAAAGTATAATTTATATAGATAAATATAATTAATAAATTTGATTAGGAGTGATTTACATATTTAGGGGAAATGTAAAAAGGATACTTATATCATTATTAACAAATCCAATATTAATAATTGGATACTGGATCTTTTGTTATGAGTTAGCTTCATTCTGTAAGTATGGAAGAATGAATTATAATATTTATATTTTATTATTATGTATAGTATTTTTTATATCTGTAATTACATTTACTACAATGAGAATTATAAAAAATAGAGAATATCAATCTAAAAAATTAACTAATTTAACTGCATGGAAATACATTTCTATTATCATTATTGTTGTAATTACATCATTTTATGGGGTGCAGATTTATAAAAGTGCAACAAATTATGGTGGCAGACTTGCATGGTTTATAGAAAGATTAAAACATGAAAGATCAGTTGAATTTGAACATAACAATATATATCAATATGGAGTAGAAGGTATTTTTGAAGATATAAATAAAAAATATCCTTTGCCAAAGAAATTATATATGGCAAGTGATTTCGACCTTACATTTCATTCAGATGGAACAATTACAGCATTTGATACATTTGTTTATGGGAAAAATGCTCACGGGAAAGAGGAAACTTATTTAATAGCTTATGATAAGAAGAAGTCACAAGATATTACTGTAATACGAAATGGATATGCAGATCCTGATTATGATGATGATAAACTAGTAGAACCTCTAATTAAAACGGTTAAGGCTATTCCAGTTAAGCAAACAGTTAGTAAGTGGAATGAAAGTAAGTATGGATTAATTTATTATGGAAAAAGAAATTGGGGATACAATACAGAGGGAATTATTAATATTAATGAGGATGGTAAGGAGCATAAGCTTGAAGAAGCAACTTCTGAAATAATTGGGTATACAGTATCCATATTTGTCCCTGGAAAAGAGAAAGAGTTAGTACCTGCTAGATATAACTTAATAGGTGACCCGAATTGGAGTAAACCAAATACGAATCCAAATCAAAAGAGTTCTAAAGAGAAGCAGCAAGATGTAACGAATAACAAGGAACAGTTTTACCTATCAAAAGAAGTTGGTTATAAACTAAATATGACAGAAAAAGCATTAGGTAGTGCTTTTTATTCACTAAGCAAGACAATTGATGGGGGTAAAACATGGGAGGTTATAAATACAGATCCATTCATTGGAGGAATTGGTAGTGTATCAGGAATAACTTTTATGAATGATAAACTTGGATTTTTAGGAGCAATCCGTCCTTCTGGTACTGAGGGAGAGTTATATCGTACAGATGATGGGGGCATATCTTTTAAAAAGGTAAATTATCCACCTCATGAAGTGAAATTAGATAATACACAGTCTATAATAAGTCCTTTTGATTCTCCAGGCATGCCTTATGAGAAAGATGGAGTTTTTAATATGTTAGTTGGACAAGGATCAGATGGGGACTATAATGGCGATAGCAGTGCACTGTATCAATCAAAAGATAAAGGAGAAACATGGGAATATGTAAAAGAAGAAAAAAATAGTTAGAGTTCGTACTAATAAGAAAATACTTTACACTCTCCGTTAAGATTGCTTCGTCTTCCCTCTCAAGTAAGACCAATATAAATAACCGGTTCCTTAACGTACAGGGAACCGGTTAAATTGTGTCTAAACGTGCAATTTTCTATTTTTGTACAAGACTGGCTCAAAAGTTAATAAGGGATGTTTATATGAACTGAAAAGCGGAGAAAGGGGCTGTGTACAAGCGTCAGGGAATGCTTTTGGTTCTTTCCAATACGCACCTTACATGGAACTTGACGGAGATGACCGTACAGGCGCAGTTGCTAGGGGTGAAAATTTACGGATTAACGGAAACAAAATTTCTGATGTTAAGCGTGTCCTTGTTTATTCTTTCATTTATGAAGGGGTCGCAAATTGGGCGCAAGCTGATGGAGTTGTAACGCTGAAGTATTCTGCTGGTCCGGATATTGAAGTGAAACTAAATGAACATCGAAACGGGAAAATCATGTGTGCAATTGCAATGATTGAAAACGTAAACAATGAGACGTTTAAAGTGCAACGGTTAGTTGAATATTTCGACGGTCATAAAGAAATGGATCGTGCATATGGCTGGGGAATGAATTGGGTAGCTGGTTCCAAATAAAAGCTTACATAATTAAAAGTGCTTTGCCGAAATGGTAAAGCACTTTTTGATGTGTAAAAAATGTGATGATATTAAGTAAATAGGGAAGGTTAGGTGTGGATTTTTTAAAAGGAAGATCGAAATTTATTAGCATAAAGCTATTATTCCTCTTCCTTTGTCTTCTCCTCTTTCTCCTGTTCTTTCAGCAACAAATTCCGCAAAACATGCGCTCGGTAACTCTCCAACTTTCGCCCTTCATAATAATTAATTCCAAGCTTTTTCAACTCATACACGTACCAGCCTTTAGTTCCGTAATACATGTGAACATGCTCCTTTAGAATTTTTAACAGTATATGCTTGAGTATGAAAAGGAAATCTTGTCTTACTTGCGGAAAGTGTGGATTTTTCTGCGGATATCACATGTGTATTTCAGGAGAGGTAGTAAATTTTGCGTGGTAAAATAATAGAATCAAAGTATTAGAGGAATTACGATGCCAGTTTACAACAAGAACTTTAAATGAAAAAGAATACATAGAAGAAATACGTAAAAAAACACCGTCCTTTTTGTTCGTTTACCGTAAAGGTTCCACTCGCACAAATAAAATTAACACAGTTCAAATAAATCGAACTGTGTTATTAAAGGTGTTTAATATTATAAGATTTCATTTTGACCAATCAAATTACAGCATTTTATATATTTCAATTAAGTTGTCATCAGGGTCGCGAAAATGTGCAATACGTGATCGCCATTCCTTACGATCGTGCGGTTCATTAACAAATTCAATTCCTTTTTCTCTGAAACGGTTATAAGTCTTATCGACATCTTCAACTTCAAATTGAAGTAAGAACCTTGATTGAGACTCAGCTTCTAAAGGCTTATTTCCTTCTCCGACTAATTCGGCCATCATTTTTCGAGATACAAGCTCAATTTTCGTCTCTCCATTATTGAAAAGCGCATATTCCATGTCTTCCTCGTACCAACTAACTGGAAGCCCTAATAAATCTCTGTAAAACATGGCACTTTTCTTAAAATCTTTGACCAAAAGTCTTATTTGCAACAACTTCAAATCAATCATCTCCTAAAAAACTTAATCGAAAGAGTCAACACCATAACTATTCATTCGAACATTTCGTCACTGATTTCAATATTCCTTCATGTTTCATATAACGATTCTGCTCTGTTATTCACATAAATGAAATAACTGTATCGTTAGTCAACACTTTCTTGAGGACCGCTCATGCAGTATGTACCAGCAGCATACGTGTTGAATGCGAAGTTGTCATAAACTATAAAGTGAAAAAAATGGAGTATTTTCTATTCAATTCACCTAATAAAAACCCTTTTAGTTCATAGAAGAAATACGTAAAAAGCACAAAAAGAGTTAGCGGAATATATAGAAGTGGTAACTCCGGAGCATAAAATAGGGGGTACTGCCACATGCTCATCAACTTTTAAGAGTGCCTTTTATAACTACTAAGGGATCATTTAGCAATTAAAAGGCTCCTTTTGTATTTCTCAAAATTTATTAACCACTTTTATTGTAAAATAAATACAAATTAGTTTTTTAAATACAATTAAGAAAAAGGGGGGGAAGGATAAGGAGCAATCAAGCAAAGAAAAATAGTGTAGTTATTACTGCTTTAATTTCAGTATTATTTTTTGTTTTATATGAATCTTTGTTTGCATTCTCTCTTAGCTGATTCGGGTTCTAGGGCGAATACATTTGGTTCTTTAGATTAGATAATGTATGAAAAAAAGATTAGTTGATTTATATAAGATGGGAGGATAAAAAGTTATGAATGTATTAATGATTAATTTTCCAGCCGAGGGTCATATAAATCCAACTCTTGGTATCGTAAAAGCATTAATTGATCGCGGAGATTCCGTTCATTACGTAACTACTGAAGAGTTTAAAGAGAGAATTGAAGGCTTGGGTGCGAATGTGTATCTTCATCCTAACCATCTGAAAGGGTTTACACCTCAAAAATTGGTTAATATTCACGAATTTCTACAGATTCATTTAAAACTTTCCTATGATATTTTGTCTGTCGTTCAAAAACTGACTAATTCCATGTCCTTTGATTATGTGTATCATGATACGTTCGGTGCAGGATTACTAGTCAAAGACTATTTAAACCTGCCCTCTGTCTCTTCATCATCCTCTTTTGCTATACCTCAAGAGCAATTTTTGAAAATATTAAGAGAGCGTATAGGTCCACCTTTAAATGCACCATCAGAAATTGAAAGGGAGAATGAGGCTTTAATGGAACAGATTGAGGAATGCTTTGGCGTGAAAGTAAAGGATCCTTTTCAATTTATGATGAACACTGCTGACTTAAATATTGTCTATACAAGCCAGGAGTTTCAGCCTGGTGGAGAATCCATGGATAATTCATACGTATTTATTGGTCCCTCTATCGCGAAACGGATGCAAACACATGATTTTCCATTAGAAGAGTTAAAAGACCAGAAAGTACTGTATATTTCAATGGGTACCGTCTTACAAGGATTTGAGTCTTTCTTCAAAACCTGCATAGAGGCTTTTAGAGATTTCAAGGGAAAAGTCGTTGTTTCAGTAGGGATGTCTACTGATTTAACCAAACTACAACCTTTTCCAGAAAACTTCATTGTACGTAGATATGTACCACAGCTCGAGATTTTACAGCATACAGACGTCTTTATTACTCATGGAGGAATGAATAGCACGAGTGAGGCTCTCTATTATGAAGTACCTCTTGTCGTGATACCTCACACATCAGATCAACCTATAATCGCGAATCGATTAGAAGAACTTCAAGCTGGATATAGACTTGATCCGCATGAATTAAGTATGGAAAAGCTAAAAGAAGCTGTACAAGTAGTGTTGTCCAATCCTTCTTACCAAGAAAATGCTAAGAAAGTTAGCAAAAGTTTTAAAGAAGCCGGAGGAGAAAAGAAAGCCTTATTAGCTATAGACAAGTATTTAAAAGAATACGTTCACTTATTTTCTAAAAAGTGATGGGTAACTATAGGAAGTAAATCCAATTAAGGTGTGATTGTCATAAGTAGCTTTTGGGATAAAGTCATAAACTTGACAGACTCCAAGGAAAAAAGCGTTAGAGCCGATCCATCTTTCAAATATTTGAATGCGTTCTTCTTGGTTTTTATCTGATTTTAAATGAATGACATCCCAAAAATTTGCTTCTGTTATCTCTGATAATGTAAGATTCATTCTTTTCCTCTTTTCTCTATACTTAATTTCAAAGAAAAAAGCTCCTCCTGTATAAGAAGGAGCTTCCTTACATTAAGCCGACTGCCTCTTAACCTTCTCTAACAACCCAGCCAAAATATGCGTACGATATGACTCTAGTTTTCTACCTTCATACGTACGGATACCTAGTTTTTTAAGTTCGTTTACGTACCAACCTTTGCTACCGAAATGCATATAATCGCTTCCTTTCTTGTTTGGAGTTGTTCTGATTGTATTTTTGGCGGAATGATGAATTTCCAGATGAAAGTGGTTAACTTCTCTGTCAAAGACATATATACTAGAAGTAGTATATATTGAGGTGACTGAACAGCGTGATTATTGAAAAGCACGAAATTCAAATTGATCAGATTACGAGTGGGAAGGTCAATATCTTTACGTTTTATCGTAATAAGAAACAAATTGACCACCAGTTTTTACAATTGCAGGAGCCTTCTCTTACTGCGAATTATTTTTTTCATTTTCATCTAGATGCGGAAAGTTTGCGTCTCTTGCATGAAGAGTTTCCAGGTGTTTATCCGTATGACAAAAAAGAGAGTATTCTTGATTGGACGGATAAAATGAAGGATGAGTTAAAGCGGCTTATTCAAGCAGGAATGTGGAATAAGCGCGTTCGATTAGGTAATCGAATTGTAGAAGTTGTATTTCTGTGGTGTGAAGAAGATGTTGTGTGAAAAAGAAGCGGTCAGACGCTTCTTTTTTTAGCGCTGGAATAGTACAAGCTTTCCGCTTGAAGATGTGCAGCGGTGTGTGTGGTCATACAATTGTTTTTCTCGTAAGATCGTTTCACCTTTTGATTTTGCTTCTGTTTCAGTCGCAGCCTCAAATGATTCGTCTAGTACTTTGGAACCGTCTTTTTCGAAAACTGTTAGTGTGTATACGCCCATGAAAATTCCCTCCAAAATAAATAATCAGAATGTTATAACTATTGTGTCATAAAACGAGCGATTATGCAAAAGAAATATGTGACATTCCGTGTTAAAATAGAGCCAAGTATGACGGAGAAAGGACGTTACAGTGTGAAAGAAGTAAAGTTTATTCATGCGGCAGATTTGCATTTGGATAGTCCGTTTAAAGGGATGGAGCTACATGTACCAGCTTTTATATGGGAGAGAATGAAGGAAAGTACGTTTCGTTCGTTTGCGTGCATTGTGGATAAAGCGATTCAAGAGCAGGTCGAGTTTGTTTTGCTTGCCGGTGATTTGTATGACGCAGAGACGAGAAGTTTGCGGGCGCAAGTATTTGTTCGCGAGCAAATGAAGCGTCTGGCGCAGTATGATATTCCGGTATACGTGATTCACGGTAATCATGATCATTTAGGCGGAAGCTGGGCGGCAATTGAATTTCCGAGTAATGTACATATTTTTACAGAGCCTTATATAGAAGAAAAATCATTTTATAAAAACGGGGAGCTGCTTGCCTCCATTTACGGATTTAGTTATCAGCAGCAAGCTGTGACAGATAATATGACAGAGCAATATAAAAAGATGAGTGATGCGCCGTTTCATATTGGGATGCTTCATGGAAGCGTGGAAGGAGACGCGGAGCATAACCGATATGCGCCGTTTCAAATTCGTGAATTGAAGGAAAAGCAGTTTGATTACTGGGCGCTTGGTCATATACATAAACGTGAAGTATTATCGGAAGAACCGTGCATTGTGTATTCTGGCAATATTCAAGGGCGGCACCGAAAGGAAACAGGAGAGAAAGGTGCGTATGTTGTTTCCTTGTCAAAGCAAGGGACGGAACTAGGATTTTTCAGTACGGCAGATGTTGTGTGGGATGAGATTTCTATCAGTATTGATGGGTTAGAGACAGTTGATGATCTTATTCATGCATGTACAGAGAGTATGAACGGTGTTCGAAGAGAAGAGGAAGGTTTACTTGTGACGATGACGTTTGCAGGACAAGGTCCGCTTGCTTCTTATTTACGTGATGAGAAGCGCGTAGAGGAAATCCTTCATATTGTGTCGTCAGGCGAAGAGCGCAGCAATTTTGTACATGTTGTGAAATGGAAGAATGAAACGATTTCGTTTGCTGAAATTGAGAAGTTGAAGAAAGAGAATCATTTTATTGGAAATGTGCTGCAGGAGCTTGAAGCATTTTCTAGTATGGATGAGGTGCTGCGGATGATTTGGACTTCGCCGGTTGCGAGAAAGGTGCTTCATTCGTTTTCTGAGGAAGAAAAGAAAGAGATTCAAAAGGGTGCCGAGAATATTATTTTAGAGCAATTACTAGAGCAAGAGAGGAGTAAAGCATGAGAATTGAAAAGCTTCATATTTACGGATATGGAAAATTAGAAAATGTCGAGCTGAACCTTTCCATGCTTACAGTATTGTACGGAGAAAATGAAGCAGGTAAGTCAACAATTCGTTCGTTTATGAAGAGCATATTGTTTGGTTTTCCGACAAGAGGACAGCGCCGTTATGAACCGAAGGAAGGCGGAAAATACGGCGGTGCGATTACGGTTTTTACTGAGGAGTATGGAAGGTTAAAGATTGAACGTCTTCCGAAAACAGCGGCCGGGGAAGTGACGGTTTATTTTGCGGATGGAAAAACAGGCGGTGAAGATGTTTTAAAGCAGCTGTTAAACGGAATGAATGAGCAGTTGTTTGATTCTGTTTTTTCATTTGATATGCACGGTTTGCAAAATATTCACCATATCGGAGAAAATGATATTGGTAACTATTTATTTTCGGCAAGTGCAGTTGGCAGCGATGGGTTATTACGGCTTGAAAAAATGATCGAGAAAGAAATGGAGCAGCGTTTTAAGCCAAATGGCCGTAAGCCGGAAATTAATGTAGCATTGCAGGAGTTAAAAAAACTGCAAGATCAGTTGGCAGATTGGCAAGGGAAGATTGCGGCGTATGAAGAGCTTGTGAAAAAGAAAAAGAGTATCGAAGAGCGCCTTATCGTTATTCGCACGGAGCAGCAAGAAGCAGGAAAACGAAAGCAAGATTATGAAGTGTTAGCAGCGTTGCAGCCATTGTTTCTAGAAAAACGAGCGTGTGAACGCTTTTTAGAGCAACACGCGGGACATACGTTTCCAGTTGATGGTTTGAAGCGTTATGAAGCAGTAAAAGCACGGCTCGAACCACTTCAGCTACAGGAAGATGCGCTGCAAAAGAAATTGAATGCAGCTCAAACTGAAATAGAAGCACTGCAAGTAAACGAAGAATTGCTTCAGCAAGATATGTATGTAGAAGAGCTACGTTTGCAGCATATGTCTTATGAAGCAGCGCTGCAAGAAGTGCGAGATTTGACGGGGCGCATTTCACATATAGAGGAAGAAATACAAGATTTGCAGCAGCAAATTGGGGCAGCGTTTGCGCGTGAGGATGTTCTTTCTTTCAATACGAGCTTGGCTGTGAAGGAAACAATTACGCAGATGATGCAGCTAGCAAAAGAGCTAGAGAAGCGTAAAGAGCAGTTAGATGGAAGATTTAAAACAGCGCAGGAACAGTTAGAGGAACAAGAGGAAGCTGTTAATAGGCTCAAGGCGCAAACGATGTCTAAAGAAGAGCGGGAGAGACATTTGTCAAAAGCGCAAAGTGCAGCGTCCGAGCAGAGAGGACAAAGACAGAACCGAAATGGTACTGCACCGCAAATGAATAAAACAGCGATGATCTTGTTCATTATGAATGCGTTACTGCTGCTTGCGGGCGTTTTAATGGATAATCGTAAGTTATTGTTTGTTGGTGTTTTTCTTTTAATTGGTCTTGTCGTTTTATATGTGATGTATATGGGCTCTGCTTCTAAAAAGCTTGAACCAGATGGACATGAAAGTAATGAAGCACTTGAACTCAGATATCGCCTTGAGAAAGATGATGAAGTGCGGAAGCTATTAGAGCGCGAGGAATTTAAGTTAAAGCAAATTGAGAGAGGATATGAACGCGCTCTTTCCGAATATGATGAGTGGGAACGTGATTTGTTTCAGGTAAATGAGCAGGTGAAATCGTATAAAGAGATGTACGCATTGCCAAGTAGTTTTACATATGCTCATATATTGCCGGCTTTTGAACGAATCGAAAAGATGCAGCAATTGTACCGAGAGCTCGCGAAGCAGCAAGAACGAAAAGAATTGCAGGAAGACATGATTTCGCAGTTTGAACATAAACTAATGAAGCTAACTGTTTCTGCAGACAGAAACGTGGATACACCGTCATTATTTTTACATGGTATAAGTAAAGATGTGCAGAAAGAAAAGGAAAAGCAATTACAGAAAAAGCAGCTGGAAGAAAAGGTTGCTGCGTGGGAAGAAGAGCATGCGGCAGCGCAGCAGCAACTTCATCATTTCCTAGATGAACGTCAGCAGCTTTGGGATATTGCCGGAACAGCTGATGAAGAGGCCTTTTTGGCTGCGGCAAAGCAAGCGGAGCAGATTGAAGAGAAAAAGCAGCAGCTTGATCGATTAATTCCGCAAATGGATTTGCTGGAAGGAAGGTTAATGACTGCGGCGCTGGAGACTGGTTACCGTTTAGAAGGCTACGAAGAGGAGCGCCAAAAAGAACAAGAGCAGCTAGACGGGCTGATGCGTGAGGAAAAAGAATTGACGCATACACTGGCAGCTCTGCGTCTTGAAATCTCTCAGTTAGAAGATGGCCGTACGTACGGTGACGTGCTTCATGAATGGGAATTGAAAAAATCACAAGTGCGCGAGCAAGTGAAAAAGTGGGCTGCATACGCGGCGGCAAAGGCTGTATTAAATAAAACGAAGAAGTATTATCATGAAGTGCAGCTGCCGCGCATTTTGCAAAAGGCAGAAGAATACTTTGTGTATTTAACAGGCGGAAAATATGTGAAAGTCTTTTCGCCAGATGCAGAAGAGCCGTTTATTGTAGAAAGAGAAGATGGACTTCGTTTTTACAGTCATGAATTAAGCCAAGCGACAGCAGAGCAGCTCTATTTATCGCTTCGGTTTGCGTTAGCGCATACGTTTGAAGGGCAGTATCCGTTTATTATTGATGACAGCTTTGTACATTTTGATGTACTGCGAACAGAGCGAACTGTGCATCTTATGAAGGAATTAGCGAAAGAACGGCAAGTCATTTTCTTTACTTGTCATAAACATCTTCTATCTTTCTTTGAAGAAGGAGAAATACAAAGGTTAAACCAGTGAGGTTATGCTATACTAACAATAACGATGACGGTGGAGGAAAACATATGAAAAAGAAAATTGCGCAGTATGAAGTTGGTGAGCAAGTCGATTTATTTTTAATGATCAAGTCGGCAACAAAAGGAATCGCAAGTAACGGAAAACCATTTTTAACAGTCATTTTGCAAGATCAAAGCGGTGACATTGAAGCAAAGCTGTGGGATGTATCACCTGAAGTAGAACAGCAATATGTAGCGGAAGCAATCGTAAAAGTAGCCGGAGATATTCAAAATTATAAAGGCCGTATTCAACTTCGCGTAAAACAAATTCGATTGGCAAATTCAAATGAAGTAACGGATATCTCGGACTTTGTGGAAAAGGCGCCACTCAAAAAAGAAGATATGGTTGAGAAAATTACACAGTACATATTTGAAATGCGTAACTCCAATATTCAGCGCATTACGAGACATTTGCTGAATAAGTATCAAAGTCAATTTTTAGATTACCCAGCCGCAACAAAAAATCATCATGAGTTTGTATCTGGGCTTGCGTATCACGTTGTATCCATGCTTGATTTAGCAAAAGCAATTGCGACGCTATATCCGTCTCTTGATAAAGACTTATTATATGCGGGCGTTATTTTACATGACCTTGGTAAAGTCATTGAATTATCAGGTCCGATTTCAACAACGTATACGTTAGAAGGAAACTTGCTTGGTCACATTTCAATTATGGTAAATGAGATTGGCAAAGCAGCAGACGAACTGCAAATTGAAGCAGAAGAAATATTGATTCTTCAGCACATCGTCTTATCGCATCACGGTAAAGCGGAGTGGGGCAGTCCGAAACCGCCGCTTGTAAAAGAAGCAGAAATTCTTCATTACATTGATAACTTAGATGCGAAGATGAACATGATGGACCGTGCGTTAGGCCGTACAAAACCAGGTGAATATACAGAGCGTGTCTTTGCGCTTGATAATCGTTCGTTTTATAAACCAACGTTTCATAATTAAGAGAGATAGAAAAAGAGCCGAACTTTTCTTAGACATAGAAAGTTCGGCTTTTAATTGTTAGAAACCGCATTTTTACATTTTAAGATTTCCGATAGCCTAAAAAACATAGAAGATTAAATAATAGTAATCCTCCCGCGATGTACCACGAATATCGGAAAGCTTGAATAAGTTTGTATGGTTCTATGTGACCTTGTGAACGAAATGAAAAATCCTCCTGCAGTGGGACCTAAAATTGGTCCTAAGCCTATCATTACTCCTAAGGTACCTAATGCATGACTACGATTCTCGGGGCTGACAAAAGTTGTAATGAGAGCTGCAGATGTAGCTTGTAAAGCAGCGGCACCAATTCCCTGGATGGCGCGAAATACAAGCAATTGCCACATTTCTTGAGATAAACCACATAATATAGAACTAATAAGGAATATGAAAAGCCCCGACAAATATATTCGGATTCGGCCTACGCAATCACTAGTTTTTCCAAATAAAAGGATAGTAGCACTAAGTGCCATCACATATATGGTTACACTCCATGCTGTTATAGCTACTGTTGAATGAAATTCCTTTTCTAAAAATGGTAAAGCAACATTGATAATGCCAGTATCTAAAGTTGATAAAAACATCCCAATACCAGCCGTCAAAATCACCATTTTTTCACTAAAAAGAGAAAGGGCACGATTTACAACAATATTTGTGTTAGTCATTAAGTTACCACAACCTTTTTACTTCATCTAAGCTTGATGGCAATGGGGAGTTCCTCACAAAATCTTTATTTAAGATTAATCCCATATAAGGGGTCTTTCCAACTCTACCATTCGTAAGTATTGTAAAAACTGACCCGTATGAACGGCATCATGATAGGCAATTCTTAAAAGCATGTCACCTAAATATCGTTGGTAGCCTACATCACTTCTATCAATAAGTCTTGAGTCTAGTTCCTCCGCTGATATGGATTCAACATATTCGATAAAATCGGAAAAATACGCTTGTGATAGCTCGATCTCTTTTTCAACAGAAGTGATTGGTTCTTCATCGTATGGGGTATGTATTTCTGTCTGTATCGATCCGTTGTTCCTTAAGAGCATATGATAATGGAAACTTGCACTCCACACATGACGAATCATCTCCCCAAAAGACATTGCTTCGTTGTCAGGTTTCCAAGAAAGTAAGCTATCAGGAAGAGACCTCCACAGTTTGATAGAGCGCCTTCTTGTTTCCTTTAAATTTAATATACAAAGCTCAATTGCATTCATGATAAACTCCTCCTTGCTTGTGGATGTAAGATAATTGTATCAAAGGAATAATTAGGGTATCATCGAAATATGAATGTATATCCAAATATCTCATATATAGCAAAACTAATTGCTGAACCTACAAGAGCAATAATTTTAGAGTGTTTAATGAATGGTCAGGCTTTACCAGCTAGTGAATTAGCATATATGGCAAAAGTGTCACATCCAACAATTAGTTCTCATCTTTCTAAATTGGTCGAGGGTAATCTCCTTACTGTTGAACAACATGGTAGACATCGGTACTATAGACTTGCTAATCAAGAGGTAGCAGAAGTTCTTGAAAAATTAGGTGCGATTGCACCAATTGCTCCAGTTCGCTCTTTGAGGCAGTCCAATCAACTAAAAAAAGTTCGCACTGCTCGAACATGTTATGACCATCTTGCAGGGGAGCTTGGTGTAAAGATAGCTGAGGGACTAATTGATAGACAACTTCTAAGTCTAGAAGATGGAGAATACGCTGTGACTGAGCAAGGGAAAAAATGGTTTTTAAAGTTTGGGATTCATATCGAAAAGGCTAATACAAAAAGGAGGATATTTGCAAAGCCTTGTCTTGATTGGAGTGAAAGACGTTACCATATTGCGGGTTGGTTAGGATCTGAAATAGCCAATCTTTTCTTTGAACAGGGATGGATTACAAAAGAAGAAAACAGTCGAGCAGTTCATCTTACAAACAACGGTAAAAAAGCCTTGCAAGATCAACTAGGTATTGATATAAAGAAAAACGAAAATAAATCTGTTTAATTCTATTAGTCCGTCAAGTGACGGGCTCTTTCATTGCAGGAGGAAATTTTAGCCTAATAAGGCTAGATATATTATTATTCCTTGGAGTATGTTTGCGCGTTTTGTTGACGGGACCCCATCACTGTCAAGCTAATAAAAAGAAATGCCCCCTAAAATGAAAAAACGCTATGCTTTCTGTAGAATCATAGGAAAGGATGGCTTTTTTTACGTTTGTTTCTGTGTCTGACGAATTACAACTATTCATGCGAGAAACTTGCAAGCCTTATTTGAAGCAAAATCAGTTAAGTATCAATAGGATAAACCCTATTGATACAAGGCTTTTTACCTTAACGTTGTAAATCTGCATAATCCTGACGATACCCCAAGAAGAAGTTTACGAGAAGCATTGCGATAGAGAAATAGACAAGCTAATAGTGGACATTGTTTTTGATACGGATCACATCGAAAGTACATGCGATATTGCTAGAAGATTGGCGAAGAAAACAGGGCGCATTTTTGATAGTGCTAGGGGTGCTGTACGTTCGTTTGTTAAGCGAAAGAGGGCGGTATAGTGTCGATACATAACGAAGTATTAGGAGGATTAGCGAAATGAAGAAAGGTAAGGACTACGTAACTATATTGCTAGTGGTGGCTTTTATAGCGCTAATAGTTTCGAATATTATTGGGAATTTGTTCATAAGAGCGGCTGCTGTAATATTCGGCATGGCTGTAGCGGCAGCACAAGTGACGGAGATATTTTTGAATTGGAAGAAGCGCAAGCGGGGCGAGCAGTAAGTAGAAAGGGTACATTGTCGAATTTTATTGTTTCGCGCGGAATTTTTGGTAAAAAAAGTAAAATAAATAAAACCATTGATATATAAGGATTTTGAGAAAAAAGATACATAGTTAATAGGCATATTTGCCTATTATTTTTTTTGTTTCCAGTATGATACGCTTGAATTGTTAAATCACGCGATGTAATGAGAGGAAGGAGAGTGTGGCTATTTGGTAGACCTTGCGAAAGATGTTTTAGGAATGACAGAACAACTAGTAACGATTGTAATCGGAGTTATGACGGTTATTGCTTTGAAGAAAAATAGACATTAAAACTAAAACCTAGCTCGTTGAATGCGAATATAATATAGATTTACTTACTGGGGTACTGACGGCAAAACGCGGATTTTATACGCATAAGGATATGCAGGGTTTCATGCAGGCTACGAAAACGGTTTAAACTGCCAAATGCTGTTGTGCTAGGGCTGTATGAAGTCCTGCATACCACGGAGGGAACGGAAGGCTGATAAACTCTTGGTATGAATGGATTTCTGGGATTTGATTACTGCTGATAATGTTACGTTATGTTAACCCTACATGTATAAGATATACATTTTAATTTCCTCTAAGAGAATATGATAAAATGGAACAAAAAGGAAAGCGGGAGATTGTATTATGAAACAAAAAACAAGCTGTACTAATTGTGGTTCAACTAATCTTAAAGAAGGAAAAGTTGGTTATGCAGCTCATGCTTATGTTTGTGAAGATCTGCCTTCTACTATTTTTAAAGGCGGATCTCGTTCTAAATTATTAACTACTTTTTGTTTAGACTGTGGGGTAGTTCAATTTTTTAAAGTTGAAAATCCAAAAGCATTTAAAAAGTAATGTTAATGAATTGACTTTTGATAATGTTACGTTATGTTAACCAAACATGTATGGGATATTCATGTTTTATTCTTTTTTATTATTGTTCTGATACCTAATGCAACACATATAATCCCTATTATTTTCATTAGAATATTGCCTATATCTCCAAGACTATTAATTGTTAAACCAATTAACAAACTTCCCAATAGAATAAGAAATATACCAAATACCATTTTCAATAAGATTAACACCTAACTTCTTTATAAATTTTTTTAAAGTTTTACCCTTTCTTTTAACAATTGGATAAATTTACATTTTATCCTTTTCTTTTTATGTAGAGTACTCAAGATCAAGAAGTATTCGTTATAACTTCCGCTTTCGAAGATTATATAAACACGAAGTCTTTTCTTACCTAAAGTAAGTGGAATGAGGTTACATGATTTTAAATTAAAAAATAAGGAGTGAATAATATGAGTAAAACCACTTCACATGTTCTTCCTTTTATTTTTCCTTTGTTAGCTATTTTGGATGGATATAGGAAAATACACCCCATATATTGGGATTGCACTATTATTTTTAGGCATAGCATATAGTTTATACAATATACAGACACAAAAAAAAGCAGTAGTTGCATCAATAATAAACATATGTTTTATTTTAATAATTATATTAGCAGGCGTTATATTATTCTTCTTAATGATTAAATCGGGTGTTTAGGGCATTACCTCCAACATTTTAACGAAAAAATAGGTTAATCCAATTTTTAAATAGATAAAGTTTAAAGAGATTTTTTATAGAGTCCTAGATACATTGATTTCCGCTAACGAAAGTTATGTGAACACGAAAGTCCCCCAGTTAAACGATCTGGAGGACTTTTAATAGTCTTCTAAATACATTGAATCCCGATAATGATACGTTATGTTAACCGAACATGTATAGGGTATACAGGGAAAATCTGTATCTAACCTACAACTTCATTGGTATAATATGTATACATAAGATTATGAAATGGAGATGGAAAAGATGGAAAAGATGGTAAAGATACATCCTTTTACTATTGGTACTCTGTTTATCAGTATGTTGGCAATGGTGCTATATGCAATCCAGAACTTCTCACAGGGCAACATGGGGACGAGTACTACGTTTATCGGACTGAGTATCATGTTCTTGACCATGGGGACTCATAGCATTATACGAAATTGTAGATTAGCAAAACAATAAAATACAATACCATCTCCAAAATGAGGAGGGGTTTGCAATAAGAGTGGATATTAGAGGTGAGATGATGGAATTTTTTGATTGGCAAATAGACATGGTTGAGAGTTTAAAGCCATACATAGACAAAGAAAATAAGAGGTTGGCTGTTTTAACAAAGCAAGATGATGACATTCACATTGTTTTAGAGTTTGATGAGAACAATCACTTGATAATACACCCAAGATGGAATATAAACATTACTATTTTAGGTGACAAGCACTTGAAACTTAATACAAATTCTGATGACTAACGGACCCAACGATTTAACTTCCGAGAACGAGAATTATGTAAATGAGCTGTCCATATGGACGGCTTATTGTACTTTTTGCTTAGCCTGGCTTTTTTTCAAAAATGTGGTGCTACCCTATAGAGGTCTTATATTTTTAAAGGATCTCTTTCTTGTTTTTATTTAGGTTATAATCAGATGTTCACAATACAATAATTAATTCAAAATAATCAGAAAATTCTTTACTTTTAAAATACTTTCTGTTAAGATTATAAATGGGTTGGATGGCACGAGTGGCTATCAGGGTATTTGGCGTAGGTGGGGCCAATACTATGGGCAGAATAGAAAAAATATTATTTTTACTATTATGAGATTCTACATATATTATAAAAAAGGAACTGATTCATTATTTTATGAGTTGGTTCCTTTTTTATTTTATTACTGTTAAGTGAGGAAATGGTAGTTTGTAAAATAAATGTCGAAATTATAAAAATTATTTGATTTTTTGTTGATTTATGTTATTTTTAATGTTAAACTCATAACAACAAAGAGAGAGTGAACAAAAATAGTTGCTTAATTTTCAGAATTTTTAGTTTTATTAGCTGGTTTACTCCATGTGATTTATATGGTTGTGTATTGCTTTTTCACTCTTTCTTTGTTCTACCCTATAAAAGAAAACAACCTGTTTTTATCCAATTTGTTTTCTTTTATAAAAACTTAATTTGTTATTTTTATAACAGTTTGGATTACTATTTTAAAAGTTATTATGGTTTACAGGAGGTGGGCAGTAGCTAATAGATTGGCCATTTAATGAGGAGTTTGCATTACAATGGAGTGGATCCAGAAAGAGGTGAAAACTAAGAAATTTGGATGTTAGTTTTTAAATTTTGAAAAAGGAAGAATAAAAATATAGTGGACATACAATTACAATAAGGGAATGCAGTATAGATCAGTATACAAGCATTCCCTTTTTATGTGTATGCTATTTTTTGTTTTAGTTGGGGTCTCGCCACATCGCTATCAAGTTAAGAAACACATTCTTCCCAAAAACGATAAAAATGAACTTCGGTGCTATAAAAAACACAAAATTTCTATTTAGAGGGTACTTTAAAGTCTTAGCTTGATAGGCATGTATGGTGACCCCATGTATGTGATTTAGCGAATAAATTAGAAATTGATTTAGAGGAAGTATTTCAGGAGAAGATGGAAATTAGCCGAGATAGAGTGTGGTGAAGATACATATAATAGTTCTTATGTGAAAGTTAAAAACGCTCAGGGACTATGCTCAGAGCGTTTTAATTCGTTAGATAAAAAAAGGGGTTGTGAAATGCTAGTTGTTCAGATGGTGTTAAATATTATAAAATGAAAATGGTACCAAAAAAAATATATGGGTACCCAAGGTTTAGGGGGCGGATTATGAAACAAAGAATCTTAACAGAAACAATTCATCAAATTCAAACGAAGGGGTTTACATTTACAATTAGTGACTTAGCAAAACAATTAGCTGTGAGTAAGAGGACAATCTATGAGCACTTCTCTTCAAAGGATGAGATAGTAGATGAAGTTATTCGTAATGTAATAGAAAGTATTCAAGAAAAGGAAAAAAATATTGCTGAAGATGATACGTTACAAACAGTTGAAAAAATAAGACGCATCTTAATTTGTATTCCACAACAATTTAAATTCATGGATGCACGTTTATTAGTAGAATTAAAAAAATACCATTATAATCAATGGTTGAAATTAGATCAGTTTTTACGTGAAGGTTGGTCTACTGTAATCCGGTTAATAGAAGTGGGAATGAGAGAAGGGAGTATTAGACAAATTCAAGTTCCGTTTTTTATTGAAGTATATTTAGGCGCACTGAATCGCGTATATGATCCTATGTTTATTGAAAAGAGTGATTATACATTGGGGAGTATGCTCGAATCTATTATGGACATGTTGCTGTATGGAATTTCTAATTCAAAATAGAAGGTGGGAGAATAATGCAGTGGATTTATTTATGCTTAGCAATTTTATTTGAAGTAGCGGGTACAACTGCGATGAAACTATCTGATGGATTAACGAAACTTGTACCAAGTATTCTTATTTTTGTATTTTATATAGTAAGTTTTTCATTTCTGTCATTTGCATTAAAGGGGATGGAGATGTCCGTTGCATATGCGGTTTGGTCAGGTATGGGAATTGTTACGATTACAATAATTGGTTTCTTTTATTTTGGAGAAAGTATCAATGTAATTAAGATACTAGCGATTCTTTTTATTTTAATTGGAGTCGTGATCTTAAATTTTAATAGTGCGGTACATGAAGAGAAAAACAAAGAAATGGTGGAGGAACGTGTACATTGAACCTTTTAAAATATTTTTTCCTTATTACTGATATTGGGTTTATTATATATTGGTTCATAACAATTTTTCATATGATTCCACAAGAATATTTGTTTAAAGATTATCAAAATCCTATTTTAGTGGCATGGAACTGGTCTTTTCTACCTTTAGATTTGTTAATCTCGTTGACGGGATTTTTAAGTTTGTATTTGTATTCTAAACAAAAGCATATTTGGAGCCATTTTGCGTTCTTATCATTAATTTTAACTTTTTGTTCAGGATTACAAGCTCTAGCATTTTGGACAATCCGTTTAGATTTCGATATTTCTTGGTGGATTCCTAATTTATATTTATTAGTTTATCCATGCTTTTTTTTAAAAGGTATTTGGAGAGAGTGTGGATGGTATGAGACTAACATGAGATAATTGAGAAAAGAATTCAATAGGTATAATCGGAGCGGAGGAAGAAAGTGAACTTACAATAGAGGTCACGCCACATCGCCATCAAGTTAAGAAATACATTGTTCCTCAAAATGAAAAAACGAACCGAATTCCCATGGACAACTATGAAGAGATAAAATTTTTGTTTTGGGGATACTTCAAAATCTTAACTTGATGGGCATGGGGTAGCACCGCAGGCCAAAATTATCGTTTCTCATATGGAATCACTTAACCATTGCCTATTAACAAGAAAGGAATTGAATCACTTTATTGATGAGAAAGGATTATCTAACACTATTTTAGTGCCATCTGATGGGGAATCCTATTCGTTTTAAAGTGGTGCAGTTAACCTATACCAGAATATGAAAAGCCTGATTTCTTAGTATGATGAGAAATTGGGCTTTCGTTACTTCACAATCCTTGGTCTTTAGAAAAAAGAAAAAATCACACCTGAAGTGAAACTGATATAACCTTAGTTTGATGAGCATGTATTGTGACCCCAAATAGTTATTAGACCCATGGCACTATAGTTTACAGAAAATTAATATTATTGAAATCTCTGCTTAACGATGCGGACCTATTATTAATATGGTTAAAAATATTTTAGTGGAGCTGAGAGTAATGAAGAAGAAAACAGTAGCAGGTCTTGTTGCAGGAAGCGTTGTGGCGTTGAGTTCCATTTTTGCAGGATCTACATATTCACTCGCATTTGCTGATCAAAAAAAGAACAACGATACTATGGTTTCGAAAGAAAAGAAATCTGTCGAAACAACAACACCAATTAAACATGTAGTAGTTATTTTTAGTGAGAATGTTTCCTTTGATCATTATTTTGGCACCTATCCAAACGCGAAAAACCCAGCGGGGGAACCAAAGTTCCAAGCAAAGGCTAATACACCTTCCGTCAACGGATTGACGAATGAACTCTTAAATCATAACCCTAACCAGTTTAATCCGAAACGTCTCGATCGTTCTCAAGCAATGACGGATGATATGGACCATGAATACACGGATGAACAAAAGGCGTTTAATGGCGGGAAAATGGATAAGTTCGTAAAGTATACTTCTGGTGGATCAGATAAGTCTTTAGTTATGGATTATTATGATGGAAATACGGTAACTGGGTTATGGAACTACGCCCAAAATTTTGCTATGAGTGATAACTCATTTGGTACAACCTTCGGCCCATCAACTCCAGGTGCACTCAACCTAATTTCTGGACAGACTCATGGAGCAGCAGGATACGAAAACGGTCAAAAATTAGGAGATATTGAGGATAACGTGGTCAATGGAACTATCATAGGTGATCCGGATCCTTACTTTGATAAAGCTTCAAATCCGAAACGGGCTCAAGCTGAACTAAATGGAAAAAATATTGGGGATTTATTAAATAAAAAAGAATTAACTTGGGGTTGGTTCCAAGGAGGATTTCGTGATACAACTGCGCAACATAAGAATATCGCAGGTAAATCAGTAACAGACTATAATCCGCATCACGAACCATTCCAATATTATAAATCTACTTCAAACCCAGATCATTTGCCGCCTTCTTCAGTCGCTATGATTGGCCGCACTGATCAGGCGAACCATCAATATGATTTGGATGATTTTTGGAAAGCGGCGAACACTGGAAATCTACCAGCAGTAAGCTATCTGAAAGCAGCAAACTATCAAGATGGACATGCTGGCTATTCTGATCCGTTAGATGAACAACATTTCATAGTGGATACGATCAATCGTATTCAAAGTTTACCAGAATGGAAGGATACAGCGGTTATTATTGCTTATGATGATTCGGACGGTTGGTATGATCATGTGATGCCTCAAATCGTAAATGGATCAAATGATGCTAAAACAGATGCCTTATATGGACCTGGTGACGCTGGGAAACCGAGACTTGGCGAGTATCTAAATCGGGCAGGGTATGGTCCGAGATTACCACTTTTAGTTATTTCTCCTTACGCGAAGAAGAATTTCGTAGACCATACATTGACGGATCAAACCTCTATCTTACGTTTTATTGAGGACAACTGGAACTTAGGAAGAATTGGTGATCACTCTTTTGATGCTGTAGCAGGTACTTTAAACAATATGTTTGATTTTAAACATAAGCCTAACAAGGAGAAGCTATTCTTAGATCCGATCACGGGTGAACGAATAAATCATTATCAATTTGATAAACAACACGATGATAAACAAAGTTGACTTCTTCATAAAAATAGACTGCGAATTGATAAATGATTCATATTTGAAGATTAGGTGAAAGAAAAAAGACAGTTAAGACTGTCTTTTTTCTTTTTATTATTCGAATATGAAATCCGTTTTTAATTTTCTATATATTATAAAAATATTGAAAATTACACCAATCGATAATAATATAGGAATATCGACAAAAAGAGTCGACAACTTATACACAATAGGATAGGGGAGGAATTGCGTTGAAAAAGAACAGAAAATTAAAAGCTTTTTCAGTGTTAGCAACAGGGGCTATGCTAAGTTCTATGTTTGCTTTCGGTGGTCATGCAGCTTATGCTGAATCATCATCAGAGCCATCTAGTTTCATAGATGAGCATTTAATACCGGAGGAACGTTTGGCGAATGCGTTAAAAGAACGCGGGATTATTGATCCTTCTGCATCAGAAGCAGAAACGTCAAAGGCTTTAGAAAAATATGTAGAGAAAAAGAGAGGCGAAAATCCTGGAAAGGAAACAACGCCAGAAGACAGCCTTACTCAGGAAGCTACTGATTTTATGAAAAAAGTAAAAGATGCGAAAATGGAAGAGAAAGAGAACCAGCATCAGACAAAGAATGGTCCATTAGCTGGGCAAGTACCTGGATTAAATGGAAAGATACATGGAAATGGTAAAGTGCCGACGGCTTCAGCGCAGCAAGCGCAATATAACGGGTCTGTTCGTAAAGATAAAGTTCTTGTGTTACTTGTAGAGTTTAGCGATTTTAAACATAACAATATTGATCAAGAATCAGGATATATGTATGCGAATGATTTTAATCGTGAGCATTATCAAAATATGCTGTTTGGGGATGAGCAGTTTACGCTATTCAATGGTTCGAAAATTAAAACATTCAAGCAGTACTATGAAGAGCAATCAGGTGGCAGCTATACAGTTGATGGTACTGTAACAGAATGGTTGACTGTTCCAGGAAAAGCTGCAGATTACGGCGCTGATGCAGGAACTGGTCATGATAATAAAGGACCTTTAGGGCCACGTGATTTAGTAAAAGATGCGTTAAAAGCAGCGGTAGCAAAAGGAATTAATTTAGCTGATTTTGATCAATACGATCAATATGATTACAACGGTAACGGTAATAAAAATGAACCAGATGGAATTATTGATCATTTAATGGTTGTTCACGCTGGAGTTGGACAAGAAGCTGGTGGCGGAAAACTGAAAGATAATGCAATTTGGTCTCATCGCTCAAAACTTGGATCAAAACCTTATGCAATTGATGGAACGACAGCATCTGTTCCAAACTGGGGCGGAAAGATGGCTGCATATGACTACACAATTGAGCCTGAAGATGGTGCAGTTGGTGTATTTGCTCATGAATTTGGTCATGATTTAGGTTTACCAGATGAGTATGATACAAAGTATTCAGGACAAGGTGAGCCGATTGAAGCTTGGTCTATTATGAGCGGCGGCAGCTGGGCTGGAAGAATTGCAGGAACAGAGCCAACAAGTTTCTCTCCGCAAAACAAAGAGTTCTTCCAAAAAAATATGCAAGGGAACTGGGCGAATATTGTACAGGTAGACTACGATAAACTTGGCACAGGTATCGGATTTTCGACGTATTTAGATCAAAGTGTTACAAAATCAAAACGTCCAGGAATTATTCGTGTAAATTTACCAGATAAAAAGTTGAAAAATATTGAACCTGGTTTTGGAAAGAAATTTTATTATAGTACAAAAGGAAATGATATACATACAACATTAGAGACGCCATTATTCGATTTAACAAATGTAACGAATGCAAAATTTGATTACAAAGCATTCTACGAACTAGAAGCAAAATATGATTTCCTTGACGTATACGCTATTACGGAAGATGGAACGAAAACAAAGATTGATAGAATGGGCGACAAAGACATAAAGAATGGCATGGACACAACGAATGATAAGTGGATTGACAAGTCTTATGATTTAAGTCAATTCAAAGGGAAAAAAGTAAAACTACAATTTGAATATTTAACGGATGTTGCTGTAGCTTACAGAGGCTTTGCGCTTGATAATGCTACTTTAACGGTAGACAATAAAGTTGTTTTCTCTGATGATGCAGAAGGACAACCAAGCTTTACTTTAAAAGGATTTACTGTTTCTGATGGATTTGAGCAGAAGAAAAATAATTATTATTTAGAGTGGAGAAACTATGCGGGTTCTGACGAAGCACTGCAATATGGACGCGGTCCAGTTTACAATACAGGACTTGTTGTATGGTATGCAGATCAAAGCTTTACAGATAACTGGGTTGGCGTGCATCCAGGTGAAGGGTTCCTTGGAGTAGTAGATTCTCATCCGGAAGCGATTATTGGAACATTAAATGGCCAACCAACTGTGAAAAATAGTACTCGTTATCAAATTGCAGATGCTGCGTTCTCGCCTGATCAAACACCAGCATGGAAAGTAAATTCACCAACACGTGGAATCTTTGATTATAAAGGATTACCAGGTGTGTCTAAATTTGATGATTCTAAATCATATATGAACAGCGTAATTCCAGATGCAGGACGAAAACTTCCGAATCTTGGAATTAAAATTGAAGTAGTAGGTCAAGCTGATGATAAGTCAGCAGGAGCAGTTTGGGTTCATCGATAAGTTGAAACTCTCCTTAGAAAGTTATTAGTTTACTATAATTCATATGCAACATAGAAATAAGAGTAGTTATTTCAACTACTCTTATTTCTTTTGTTTTAGTACTTACAACTAGTTTTATCCCACCCTAATCCACTGGTGGAATGTATGATTCACATTATGTTACGAGCAATATATAAGACAATCTAAATCAAATAAAGTAGTCATAAAACCTTCCTTTCATTCATACAGTGAAACTAACAAAGCTTGTCTTATGAAAGGAAGGAATTTGAATGGAAACTTTACCATGGTGGATCTATCTTATTATTATCGGTATCGTTGTGAGCGGTTATATGGTCTTATATACGTCGAAAAAAGAGCAAGAAATTGATAATGAGTTTATTGAAAAAGAAGGCGAAATATATATGAGACGCTTAGCAGAAGAACGCGAGCGACGTCATCAGGATAAGGGTGAGGATTCTGTTTTGCTTTAATAGTTATGTGTTAGAGGATGAGTGACCGAATGAACGGTTGCCATCCTTTTTATATGCAATATATTGTTTTCATATGAAATGATTTGTACTTTTCTTCTTTTCGGGCCGCGTATTTCTAAAAAAGAGAAAAAGGTTCACCTAAAAGAGAAAACGTATTGCAGTAACTTTAGATGTATGGATTATCAAAACATAAATAGATTATTTGAATAATGGTATTTATAAGATTAAAATTGGGATTTAGAATAAAGTAATAACTGGAAATTTTCAAAGGGGGAAGTTTTATGAATAATGATAAAGCTTTAATTATTGTGGATGTACAAAAAGCGTTTGATGATAAAAAGTGGGGAGAACGAAATAATTTAAATGCAGAGAAAAACATCAATAAAATATTACAGTTGTGGAGAGAAAAAGGCTGGAAGGTAATATATATAAAGCACGAGTCTGATAATCCTAATTCGGTATTTTATCCGAAGAACGAAGGATTTGCTATAAAGGAAATAGTTAAACCGATGTATGGAGAAGTAATTATAACAAAGAAAGTAAATAGTAGTTTTATTGGTACCAATTTAGAAGAGTTTTTACATAGCAATAAAATAAAAACAGTTGTAATAACTGGTTTAACTACACCTCATTGTGTATCTACAACGACAAGAATGAGCGGAAATTTAGGTTTTCATACATATTTAATTTCGGATGCAACAGCGGCATTTGGTATGAAGGATCAAAATGATAAATATTATGATGCAGAAACTATACACAATGTATCCTTAACTACATTGCATGATGAATTTGCAACAATACTTACAACAGATGAGTTAATAAATAATTTTATCGGAGAGGTACATAATGTTTAGAAAAAGTGAATTAAAGTGCTCAGAATGTGGAAAGCAAATTACAAATGAGGAAGAACTGATTGCATTCGTTAAACTTCCCAAGGCTCATGTTATGCCATATGGAGCTTTTGACGTAGCACTTGCAAAATGTGCAACTGAACTTTATTGTAAGTCTTGTCATATGAAAAAATAATTTTCAAAATAACTATACCAATGAAAATTCTCTTAAGAATAATTGGAAAGAAAACGAAAGAGCAAGAGATTGATAATGAGTTTATTGAAAAAGAAGACGAAATATATATGAGACGTTTAACAGAAGAACGGGAACGACGTCATCAGGATAAGGATGAGGATTCTGTGTTGCTATAATAGTTGTATGTTAGAGGATGAGTAGTCGAATGGTTATCATCCTTTTTTGTTGTGATGCTTTGAAAGAAAGTTGAGCGGTTTATAAAAAAGTCATTACATTTGAGCTGTTTAAAACTTCTATTGAGTAACAATAAAGTTGTTTAATTTTAAAATCTAAAACAGGTATAACCCCGTTTTTATTTTAAGACGGGGTTAAAATAAAGTTGTTTAATTTTTGATGTGAAATACTTCACTGCACTTACAAATACAACAATAAAGTCGTTTAAATCTAATTGTTATTGTACAATCGCGCCCTTTAATTTAATAAGGATCTTACTGCTAATGCCAATTTTGCTGGATTTGGTACACTATAAGGTTTTGAACACACTTTGCATCTGATAGTAGCTATTCGGTCTTCCGAAATCATGAAGTAAGTAAGGTTGACCCAACATCATTTTTTATTGATGTTGGGTCAACCTCTTAGATATTTTTGTTTAAAAGGCTAAGCTTATCAGGATTCGCCACCATATAAATGGAATTGATTTTCCCTTCTTTAAACTCAAATGAAATTACGTAGGCTAGGTAACCGTTAATCATAACAACAACTCCTGGTCCACCGTTAACCTTTTTAAATTTGAACACTGCATCTTCTGGTAACATTTTAATTATATTCAAAAATAGGCGTGTAATTCGATCCGCAGTATAAATAGGTTTAAGTGCAGTTGTAACTTTCCCGCCACCATCTGCATAAAAGATTGCGTCTTTCTGCAGCATTTGAATCATTTCTGAAATTTCACCGTTTTGCAATGCCGCAGTGAACCTTTCTACATAGTTACTAAATTGCTGATAATCTTGTTGGTAAACATTCGGTTCATATACAAGGCCTTTCTTTGCTCTATGAAATATTTGCCGACAGTTTGTGCTGCTTTTATCCACCATAGAGGCAATCTCATCATAGTCGTATTGAAAGACTTCGCGTAAAAGAAACACCGCTCTTTCAACTTCAGATAACTGTTGCAACAACATTATATAGGCGGTGGATAAAGATTCCTTCATAAAATATGAATTAGCCGGATCATCAAGGTAATCTTCCACAATCGGTTCAGGAAGCCATGTGCCCACATAAGTTTCTCTCTTGTGGGCAGCAGACCTTAAGTGATCAATACAACAATTGGTCGTAATTTTACACAAATAGGCTTTTACGCTTGTAATGGACTTGGAATCTTTAAGTTTTGCAAAAGTAACGAATGATTCATGAACAATATCTTCTGCATCCATCACACTTCCTAGCATTCGGTATGCTAGAGAAAAAAGCAGTGGCTTGTAATCTTGATAAATTTGTTCTAATTCCATCTTCTTTTTCTCTTGATTCATACTAACACCCAATCTTTTTTCAATATGTGTAATGCTGCACGTTTCGCGCTTGCAACAGCTGCATCGACCAATAATTCCTCGTCTCCTGCCCAATCTCCTGCTATATAAAGGCCCTTTATTTCTGGAACTGCTGGACCTGGTTTTTCCGTTCTACCGGTATGAGGAAAATTATGCACAACGGTTATTTTAGGTAAATATTGCTGTTCGACCACTTCTTTTTGCCAGCCTGGATGAAGCAAATCCATTGTATGTTCTAATTGTTGTTTATCTGTTTGAGAATCTATCGAAATTCTATTCAAATCATGATATTTAACCAAGGAAACTACGGATGTTCCGTCATTACTTAGCTTCGCGGCCCTAGATTGATTTGTAAAGACGACTGGTTGGTCAAGCCCTAGCACAAATTGATGATTTATATTAGGCAACGTTTTTAATCCTAAATCGTAGCAGGATGCGGTTACAGGAATTGCTTCCTCTTTCCAACGATACAGGGAGGTTTTTTCAACATGGGGTACAAGACGACATGCTTCGTTAGGAGGTGTTGCAATAATCACACTTTCTACATCAAACGATTCTCCATTCGTACAACTCACGCACTCAACTTGGCCATTGTGGTCAATACTATTCACATTCATAGATCCAAGAAGTTTAACACCGAAACTAACAGCTTTAGACCTTAATTCGGTTACAATAGATTCCCAACCATGGTCGACATAGAGAACACCTTCTTTCATACCCCTCTGGATCTGTCTCAAAACTGGACGAGCTAGCTGTATACTTGGAGCATATGTTAGAGTGGTTAATCTACATAATGCATAAAAGAAGTGGCGTACCATTGGATCAATGATTTCTCTTTCTGCCCAAACTTGCACGCTTTCATTTGAAACCGAATTCACATCCATTTTACTGAGATGGAACATAAGCTTTGCAAGACGGACCTTCCCTAAACCATTAAGGAATTGCTTCGAAAATAAGGAACGTAAACCCATCGGTACTTGATAAACCTCATTTTTCCAAATAACATGTGCACCCGTAGACGGTTCATTTCCCTCGATTGTAATCCCGAGTTCATCAAATATCTTCATTGCTTCACCGCCTTTATAAAGGGCATGTGCACCTAGGTTCATGAGAACGCCATTTTTATTAATGGTCATCGACCGTCCTCCGTATCGGTCTGATTTCTCAAGCACCACTACCTTCTTACCTTCCTTTGCTAGAAAAAGAGCAGCTGTTAATCCAGCAAACCCACCACCAATAATGGCGACATCAAATTTATTCATTTAAATCCCTCCTATTCTTTTCATTAATCAAGACGGATAGAGGGGTTCAATTGTGACAAAAAAACTTAATTTATGAAAATCTTTTTTTAGCCGAATATACGAACCATTTTACCTGTGGGCTATATTCATTATTGGCCATATGGTGGCACAATTCGCAGATGCTACCTTTACTAAATAGTTATTTCACAATCTGGCCCTTTAACGGAATAACATGACTGGGGTTTTTAAAGATCTTTATTGCAGATAAAGATAAGGATTCTGTTTTGCTGCAATAATCGTATGTTAGAGGATGAGTAGCCGAATGGTTACCATCCTTTTTTTCGTTGTGGTGCTTTGAAAGAAAGTCGTTACATTTAAGCTATTTAAAATTTTGACAATGCTTTACATTTTTTTAATAGTCTCTTAAATGGAAATTCATATCTGGGTGTTATTTTAGAGGGGTAATTTTGTATGAAGGAAATGGGGCTGTATAAAAATAAAAATAGGAAAGGGAGAGTATTATGAAAAAATTTAAGTTACCTAAGTATTTTAACGTTTTAAGTGTTGCTGCATTAAGTGCTTGTCTAGCTTTATCACCTATTACTATTCATGCTGCTGAGCAACATGTATCACAGGAAAATGATAACCATTCTAGCGGGAAAAAGGATGGTGTAAACAAAGTAAACGAAAAACATTCCGTTAAGAGTTTAAGGTTTATTGGAGAGGAAAAAATCCCGCTCAATGAGAATTTTGAAGGAACTACTGTGGGCGGTCTTTCAGGACTTAGGTACGATTCTAAAAGTGACACATGGGTTATGATAAGCGATGACAGATCAAGTTATAATCCTGCGCGTTTTTATAATGCTAAGCTCAACTATAATCTCCACGATTTTCATTCTATTCAATTGACCGGAGTGAATTTTTTAAAGCAAGCTGACGGAAGTGTTTATCCCAATCAAACACAATACATTACTCAAGGTGGAGAAGTTCCAGATTTTGAATCCATAAACATTGATCCTCTAGATGGGAGCATTTGGTATACGAGTGAGGGCGATCGTTCTCTTGGCTTAAATCCGTTCGTGAAGCATGCCACTCGTGATGGACAATACTTATCTACATTGCCTCTGCCGGAAATATTTAAAGTATCACCAACACAAGAGATTGGATCACGTAATAACCTTAGTTTTGAAGGTTCTACGTTTGCACCTGATGGTAAGTCACTATGGGTTGCAATGGAAGGTCCATTATATCAGGACGGGCCTATACCTACTACAAACTCCGGGGCACTTTCACGGATCACTCAATACGATCGTAAAGGGAATGTACTAGGACAGTACGCATACCCTGTTGATCCAATTCCAGCAACGCCAGCACCTGGTAAATATGCAGATAATGGCGTGTCAGAGATTCTTGCGGTAAACAACCACGAGTTATTAACAGTTGAACGTTCTGGTGTACAAGCTGCAGATGGAAGCTTTAAAAACTATATTCGTATTTATGAAGTTGATCTTAACGGAGCGAGTGATATTCGTAATATAGATTCGTTACAAAAAAGCAAATTTAAGCCTGTGAAAAAGCGTCTAATTCTTGATTTGAACACATTAGGTTTATCTAAACTTGATAATATCGAAGGCATCTCTTGGGGCCCTAAACTTGCAAATGGGAACGACAGCCTTGTACTAGTTTCAGATAATAATTTCAACTCTAGCCAGGTAACACAATTCCTAGCATTTGAAGTATTGTCAAAAAAGGCACCCGTCAAAAACTGAAGATTTACATAAAAGGGTGTCAATTTTTTTCATCCCCCACCTCAATTTTTTCTGAATCTTGAGGTGGGGGTCTTACTGTTCCATTAAAAAAGTGTATTAGACTGAACTTTATTAATACCATCATCATCTTCTTCCTTTCTTCACCTTAACTCATAAAAGAAAGATTTAGATTCACCCTTATATGTCATGAATGGGTGGTGCTAAAATAAAGTATTAGACCAAATAGAGGATATGCGATTTTTATACGGAAAGCATTCTTAATAAAAAAGGTATGTATACATTTTTGTATAAAGCTCTCAAAAGAGAAAAAGGCTTAATCCTTGTAAAAAATGGGATTAGCCTCTTTGTTTACTACGTATAATGATATGTTATGTAAATCTCACATAAATATGATATACAACATTGTATTTTACAGACAGTTTAACTTATGTGAAACAGAATTAAATATAATTCTAATAAAGGAGGAAATTATGAGAAATTTTATTATATTTGGAGCAAGCAAAGGATTAGGAGATGCTTTTGTGAAAGGATTACCTGATAGAGGCGATAAGGTGTGGATCGTCTCTAGAAGTCGCCCAGAGAGTTTGAAAATTAATGATGGAATCCATAGAATTTGGATAGATGCTGACTTATCATTACCTACTTCATGCGATAAGATTGCTCGTTTTTTAAATGACGATATCATAGATGTATTAATATATAATGTCGGAATATGGGAGAAAAATGGATTTAGAGATGATTATAATTTTGAGAAAGATGATCCCCAGGAAATTGCAGAAATTATCAATGTTAATGTAATCTCCACAATTACTTGTATACAAAGGTTGTTGCCTAATCTAAAAAAATCAGAAAATGGGAAAGTTTTGCTGATAGGTTCAACAGCTGGTCTAGAAAATACTGATTTTACGCAAGTTTCATTTGTGGCTTCAAAATTTGGATTGCGCGGTATCGGCAATTCTTTACGGGAGCATCTAAAGAAGTGTGGTATAGGTGTAACATGTATCAATCCAGGTGAAATAGCTACACAAATTCCTTATGAAGACGGTATAGAAAAAGTTATATCGACTTATAATGGCACACAAATTCCACTCCAAGATATTGTTTTATTGGTTAGATGTGTAATTAATCTTTCTAAGGCTTCTTGTGTAAAAGAAATTAATATTCCAGCGATGTTTGAAACAAAAGTCTAATTAATCAGTTGAATTCCTTAAAGATCAGATACTTAACTACCGATAACAAGAATTATGTAAATGGAAAATCCCTTCAGATCTTCTGAAGGGATTTTAAAAATTTCACGCTGCACAGAAAACATCTTTTCAGTCCACAACTATTTTTTAATAATCTAATACTTTTTTCTATAGTCTAAACTATTTTTTAATGAGACAAGAGAAAAGTATCAACTGCTTTTATTGAACTAACCGGCAGATTAGTTCAATAACTTTACGCTGAAGCATACGACCGACAAATATGAAGAAATATACAAAAGCCTGGTGGAAGAAATAATTTTTCAGGAGTAAAAGGAGGAAAAACTATGTCCAATAACAAAAGACCAAGAAGAATAATTTTAGATTTAGCAGTTACTTTAGATGGATTTATTGAAGGGCAAAAAGGGGAAGTAGACTGGTGCATCATGGATTCTGATATGGAGTTCATTAATTTCTTAAATCAGATTGATACTATTTTATACGGAAAAAGAAGCTATGATTTATGGGGACAATATACTCCAGAAAATGAAGATTCTGATACCGAAAAAGAAATTTGGAGATTAGTTCATAGTAAAGAAAAATATGTGTTTTCCAGAACGCAAAAAAGGACTGATAATAAAGTAACATTAATAAATGATAATATTTTTGAAGAAGTAAATAAATTAAAGAATAAGCCTGGTAAAGACATCTGGCTTTATGGCGGAGCGAGCCTTATTACAACTTTTATTAATTTAGGGCTTGTTGATGAATTTAGATTATCTGTTCACCCTGTTATTTTAGGAGAAGGAAAACCCTTGTTTATTGACATAAAGCAGAGGTTGAATCTAAAACTGGTTAATACAAAAAGGTTTTCCTCTGGCGTTGTTCAACTATGCTATCATCTTAATGACAAATAATGATATGGAAAACCCAAGGATGTAGGAAAAACGTAATGTTAATTATGAGATTGCCATATTGCATGTATTAAAATTAAGCGAGTATAAGTTTATTTTCAGACAGGTTTAACTGCATTTTTTTATTTAACGATTTTATAAAGCTTTAAAAGTCTTATTGAACTAATGGGGCGTTAGTTCAATAAGGAAAAATGTTGTTGTGGTAAATGAGGTCATTTGTTGTACAAAAAAGGATAGATGTAAGCAGGTATTCCTCCTTGTGCATCTATCCTTTCTTTTTACACTATTAAATAACATTAAATCTAACTCTTTAATTTTAAAGATTTCTAATCATTTTCTTGATTTTTAATAAAACATTTTTTTCAAAACATACTTTTTCTTTTTGAATGTCCAGTTTGAAGGACTTTTACGAATGCTCTTATTACATATATCTTATGTATTTTGGGGCGTACTCTATCTATATGATAAATAATTTTAAAAAATAAGTCTACATTTTTCTTGATTTTCTTATTATATTTAGGCTACTGAGCTCAGTGAAATGTATGTAAGTACTATATGAAAGGGGCATATACATGAGATCTAATCATGTTCCAGTTTTAATTATTGGAGGAGGTTTGACAGGTCTAACTTCTGCATTATTTCTTGCGCGTCATAAAGTCGATTATTTACTTATTGAAAGGCATGCTACGACTGCTATTCATCCGAAGGCAGGGGGAATTACTTTTCGCACGATGGAACTATTCCGAGAATTAGGGTTAGAAAAAAACATTCGCGCCGCAGGAAAGTCACTAGAGAACTGCCGTGGAAGGATTGCTGTACATACAATGGCTGAAGCAGACCCTGAAGAGGTAAAAAGGGCTAGAATAGCTCAGGCCGAAAATGATGAAAGTATGTCCGAAATTATTAGAAAGATTAGTCCGTCAAAGGTAACAGCTTGTTATCAAATTGATTTAGAACCGATGTTGCTGCAAGAGGCACAAAAATTAGGCGGGAAGCTGTGGTTTAATCATGAACTTGTTTCTTACAAGCAGGATGATATAGGAGTAACCGCTATTGTACGAGATCGTGAAACTAAAGAAGAACAGATGATTCATAGTGATTATTTAATTGCAGCAGATGGTGCCAAAAGTTCTATACGTAAACATGCAGACATTCCAACTACTGGTCGTGGTAATATCGGAGGCCATTATATAAACATTTACTTTCAAGCGGATTTGAGCGATCTCATACAAGGAGATGCCTTTGGTTTCTCTATGATTTTACATCCTGAAGTTTTAGGTGCACTTATTCCAGTCAATAATAACGATCGGTGGATTTATCATGTTGCCTATAATCCTTTAAAAGGAGAAACACCTGAAGATTTTTCTGCAGAGCGTTGTCAAAAAATTGTTCGAAAAGCCATTGGGATGCCAAATCTGAATGTGAAAATACTAAGCACTTCACCTTGGGAGGCGACAGAAAGTACAGCGGTACGTTTTCAGGATAATCGAGTTTTTTTAGCTGGTGATGCTGCTCATCTTATGCCGCCTACGGGAGGATTTGGTTCAAATACAGGTGTTCAAGATGCACACAATTTAGCTTGGAAATTAGCTGCGGTTATACATGATCAAGCGAATCCAAAATTACTGGAAACCTACCAAGAGGAGAGGCAGCCCGTTGTACAATTAACTACGGATTACGCAAGCAGTATATTACTCCGTGCTGCGAATAAAGAAGAGGATAATCTGAATAACATGGATAGTCTAGCTGTTACTGTAGGTTACAAATACTGTTCGGCAGCAATTATCGATCAAGATGCAACTTCATATAGAATGGATGTTTTAGAGCTTGGCGGAAGACCAGGAACGCGCGCTCCGCATATGTGGGGTACTTATGAAGGAAAGCGTATTTCCATACTGGATTTGCTGGGTAGAAACTTTGTACTATTTACCGGTGCAGAACATAACTCTTGGTCAACTGCGGCACAGACTATTGCCTCTCATTTAGGAACGAGCATTAATGTGTACCGTATTTGTCCAAAAGGAGATTTTGTTGATCAGGACAACATTTTTGGGAGGTTGTATGGAATAAATCCTGAAGGGGCTGTGCTCGTAAGACCAGATGGATTTATTGGATGGCGTACAGAAAAAGGGGTATTAACCCCTGACTTAGTACTTGAAGAGGTGATGAATTGCCTATTATGCAATTCATCTTTAAATGAGAAATAATTTTGAGGGTTGTATTTGCAATTTTTGGGTACAATACTGAACTACTATTACGATAAAGAAATAAAATACGAATTAACTAGTAAAGGCTCTTTAAATTTAGAGAGCCTTTTTTTGCATAAAAAGATGTCAATTTTTTAATTTGTATTTATATAAAGCATCCAATAGTTCATTAACGTTTAGAATCTTTAGTAACATTAGGTTTTGAGATTCTTTTACCGTCTTTATAGTCAAGACAAGAAACCTCAATCAATAATCCATTGAATACTGTAAAGTAGAAGCCATAACTACTACCTCTCATCTTGTAAGGTTCTTTATCTATTTCAATACCGCCCTCTATTAAGCGATTATATACTTGATCAACTTTATTTGGTTCTTCTACTAAGAAACCAATATGAAAAGCTTCTGGGTATGTCGCATCTTTTCCCCCTTTAAACGCTTTTGGATCACTTAATACAAGAATAAATCCATCATTATCACTCATCACTACAAGGGCTTTTCCTTTCTCTTCTAAACATTGAAAATCAAAAAATGTTTCAAAAAAAGCTCTCGCTGCCGATAAATCATCAACACATAAATTTAAATGATTCAGTTTCATCTACTCATCCCCTTTTCGTTATATTTCTATTTCATTCAGGCGTTTCCTTCTTTAGAACACTTTAGTGTGTAGGCTAAAGGCTGTCATATTTCAAGAATCATTTTGCGAATTTTGTACGTTAAGGCTAAATCCCTCATAGGAAGTGTCGATTTTTTTTATTGCACAAATGAAGTAAAAGAGTTCCGTAAACAAGTAATATGTGATAAAATAAAATAGAAACATGTGTTCTGTTTTGTGGTTACATATGTTAAACATTTTAGAAAGAGGTGCTTGTGATGATCTTAAGTATTAACCCGTATTTAGTGACGAATGGTAATGGACAGGAAGCTGTTAAGTTTTATGAAAATGCATTGGATGCAAAGGTTGAAATGCTTCAAACGTTTGGAGACATGCCAGAAAATCCGGAACATCCAGTTCCTGCTGAGGCGAAGGACCTTGTTTTACATGCACATTTAAAAATTGGTAATACGGATCTTATGATTTCTGATACGTTCCCAGGTCAGGCACACGAAATTGGATCACACTTGACTATAGCAATTCATATACAAGGTGCAGAAAAAGCAGAAGAGGTATTTGCAAAATTACAGGACGGCGGTCAAGTCATCATGCCGCTTCAAGAAACTTTCTGGAGTCCGTTATACGGCCAAGTACAAGATAAATTCGGTGTACAATGGCAAGTTTCAACGGCTGCTTGCCAACAATAATTCATATAAGAAGGGAGCTGACTATAAATGGTCAGCTCTTTCTATTTTTTGATATGATCCAGTTTCTGTGGCCCAACTACTCGCATATGGTAGTTGCACTTTAGCGTACCATCTTTTCTTTTTCCTTAATTTGTGTACTATAAGAAATAGAAAGACACAAAGAAGGGGATTTTCGAATGGAATTTCATGAACAAAAAATATTACCAGCTGTTCGGCAAGTAAAAGATTTAGAGAAATTATTACATAGTTCTTATGAGTATATTGTAATTTTAGATATTCATATCGGGCAGTTGAAAAGTGTGGTGGCGTTAGCGAAGCAGCATGGTAAGAAAGTCTTTTTACATGTTGATTTAATTCATGGCTTGCAAAGTGATGCGTATGCAACGGAATATGTATGCCAAGAGTTTCGTCCATATGGTTTGTTATCTACAAAATCTAGCGTAATTATGAAAGCAAAGCAGAAAGGCGTCGTTGCGATTCAACGCATTTTCTTAATTGACTCTAGTGCAATGGAAAAAAGTTGTGCTCTATTAGAAAAGACAAAGCCAGATTATATTGAAGTACTGCCAGGAGCTTTAACGGATGTAATTGCGGAAGTGAAAGAGCGGACGGGATTATCAATTTTAGCAGGTGGATTTATTCGTACGGTTGATGATGTGGAAAGAGCTCTAGAGGCCGGTGCAACAGCGATTACAACTTCGAAAAAAGAGTTGTGGAAACATTTTCATAAAAAGTGACGGAAATGTGGAAAAATTTAATTGACACCGCTTTCATTTGCGTTTAACATTATAAACAAGTTAATAAACGTGACGGAGAAAAGAAGAGATCCACATTTCATTGTTTCTATGTTTCTATAGAAACGTGTATTTGTGGATTTTTTCTTTTGAAAAAGAATGGCCATTCAATTTTCCTCTTTCACTGTAAGCGTTTTAATTTGATTATGGAGGGATCATATGTCACCATTTTTAGGGGAGTTAATAGGGACAGCATTACTAATCATTCTTGGCGGCGGCGTTTGCGCTGGCGTAAGTTTAAAGAAATCGTTTGCGCAAAATTCAGGATGGATCGTTATTACGATGGGATGGGGCTTAGCGGTTTCAGTAGCTGCTTATGCAGTTGGATCGATTAGCGGAGCTCATTTAAATCCAGCGGTAACAATTGGACTTGCGTTTAAAGGTGCATTTCCTTGGAGCGATGTACCTATGTTTATCGCAGCACAAATGATTGGAGCAATGATTGGAGCAGTTATCGTATATTTACATTACTTACCACATTGGAAAGAAACAGAAGATGCAGGCACAAAATTAGGCGTATTTGCAACAGGACCGGCAATTCCAAATACATTTGCAAACCTTTTAAGTGAAATCATTGGAACTTTTATTTTAGTATTTGGTATTTTAGCAATTGGAGCAAATAAATTTGCAGACGGTTTAAATCCGTTTGTTGTTGGTTTCTTAATTGTAAGCATTGGTTTATCATTAGGAGGAACAACTGGTTACGCAATCAATCCAGCACGTGATTTAGGACCTCGTATTGCACACTTCCTTCTACCGATTCCGGGTAAAGGCGGATCGAATTGGAAATATGCATGGATTCCGGTTGTAGGACCAATTCTAGGCGGATCATTAGCAGGGTTATTCCATCAAGTTGTATTTGAAGGAAAACAAAATTCAGCACTTATTTATGTAACAATTGCAACGGTGATTGTTCTAGCAATCTCTTATATGACAAGCAAACAGAGCGGAAAAAATACAAATAGTAGAAAAGTAGCATAAGGGGGAAATAGATATGGAGAAATTTATTCTTTCATTAGACCAAGGAACAACAAGTTCACGTGCGATTCTTTTTAATAAAGAAGGTAAAATTGTACATGTTGCGCAAAAAGAGTTTACACAGCATTTTCCAAAGCCAGGCTGGGTTGAGCATAATCCACAAGAAATTTGGGGATCGATCTTAGCGGTTATTGCAAGCTGTTTAAGCGAAGCAAATGTAAAACCAGAGCAAATTGCGAGTATCGGGATTACAAACCAACGTGAAACAACAGTTGTATGGGAAAAAGAAACAGGAAAACCTGTATACAACGCAATCGTATGGCAATCTCGTCAAACAGCTGAAATTTGTGATGAGCTAAAAGAAAAAGGCTATAACGATATGGTTCGTGAAAAAACAGGCCTTTTAATTGACGCATACTTCTCTGGTACAAAAGTAAAATGGATTTTAGATAACGTAGAAGGTGCAAGAGAGAAAGCAGAGCGCGGTGAGTTATTATTCGGAACAATTGATACGTGGCTTGTATGGAAGTTATCTGGTGGTAACGTTCACGTAACAGATTATTCCAATGCATCTCGTACATTAATGTATAACATTCATGAATTAAAATGGGATGAAGAGCTTCTTGAAATGTTAACAGTGCCAGCAAGCATGCTTCCAGAAGTACGTCCATCTTCTGAAGTATACGGTCATACAGTTGATTATCATTTCTTCGGTCAAAATGTACCGATTGCGGGTATTGCAGGTGACCAACAAGCGGCATTATTCGGCCAAGCTTGCTTCGGTGAAGGTATGGCGAAAAATACATACGGAACAGGCTGCTTTATGTTAATGAATACAGGTGAAAAAGCAGTAGCATCTGAGCACGGCCTATTAACAACAATTGCATGGGGCTTAAACGGAAAAGTAGAATACGCATTAGAAGGTAGTATTTTCGTAGCGGGTTCTGCAATTCAGTGGCTTCGTGACGGACTGCGTATGTTCAAAGATGCAAGTGAAAGTGAAGTGTATGCGACTCGCGTTGCATCAACTGACGGTGTATATGTTGTTCCAGCATTTGTTGGACTTGGAACACCTTACTGGGATAGTGAAGTACGCGGCGCTGTATTCGGTTTAACACGCGGCACGACAAAAGAGCACTTTGTACGTGCAACGCTTGAATCGTTAGCATATCAAACGAAAGATGTATTATGTGCAATGGAAGCAGATTCTGGCATTGAGTTAAAAACATTACGCGTAGATGGCGGCGCAGTGAAAAATAACTTCTTAATGCAGTTCCAAGGCGACATTTTAGGCGTGCCAGTAGAGCGTCCAGAAGTAAATGAAACAACAGCTTTAGGAGCAGCATACTTAGCAGGTCTTGCAGTTGGATACTGGAAAGATCAAGAGGAAATCGCAGCACAGTGGAATATGGATAAGAGCTTTGCACCAGCAATGGAAGCGGGTACAAGTGAAGAGCTATATGCTGGCTGGAAAAAAGCAATTGAAGCAACGAAAGCTTTTAAATAATGATAAACAGTGTTATAATGATGATAAGTTAATAATTCGGTAGGAGATTTGGAGAGACCACAACGCGCTATAGAAGCAATTCTATGGTGATGTTTGTGGTCTCTTTTTTTCGTAATTAAAAGGAGGAATTACCATGAAATTTTCAAGTAAACAACGTCAAAATGTTTTAAATGAAGTAAATAAACAAGAGTTAGACATTATTGTTATCGGCGGCGGAATCACAGGGTCTGGGATTGCATTAGACGCGGCAAAACGCGGGTTATCAACAGTTGTGTTTGAAATGCAAGACTTTGCAGCAGGTACATCAAGTCGTTCCACAAAGCTTGTTCACGGCGGTTTACGTTATTTAAAACAGTTTGAAGTGAAAATGGTAGCTGAAGTTGGGAAAGAACGCGCAATTGTATATGAGAACGGTCCCCACGTAACAACACCAGAGTGGATGCTGCTTCCGTTCCATAAAGGCGGTACGTTCGGTGCATTTAGTACATCAATTGGTCTTCGTGTATACGACTTTTTAGCAGGCGTTAAGAAAAGTGAGCGCAGAAAGATGTTTAGCCGCGAAGAAACAATGAAAAGAGAGCCACTTGTGAAACAAGATGGATTAAGAGGCGGCGGTTACTACGTAGAATATCGTACAGATGATGCACGTTTAACAATTGAAGTGATGAAAGAAGCAATTAAACATGGTGCAAAGGCAGTGAACTATACAAAGGTAGACGGATTCTTATACAAAGATGGAAAAGTATGCGGCGTACGCGTAGTTGATGTATTAGATGGAAAAGTATATGAAGTGTATGGTAAAAAGATTGTCAACGCAGCAGGACCTTGGGTAGACACGCTTCGCGAAAAAGATAATTCGAAGAAAGGGAAAGTCTTGCAGTTATCAAAAGGTGTTCACCTTGTGATTGATCAAAAACGTTTCCCATTAGGGCAAGCAATTTATTTTGATACACCAGATGGACGTATGGTATTTGCGATTCCGCGCGGAGGTAAAACATACGTAGGTACAACAGATACATTTTATGATAAAGATGCGGCAGTGCCCAAAATGACAACAGAAGATCGCACGTATATTATTAACGCGATTAACTACATGTTCCCGAGCGTAAACATTACAGAGAAGGATATTGAATCAAGCTGGGCAGGTGTTCGTCCATTAATTTATGAAGAAGGAAAAAGCGCATCTGAAATTTCTCGTAAAGATGAAATTTGGACTTCTGAATCTGGTTTAATCACAATTGCCGGAGGAAAATTAACAGGATACCGCAAAATGGCAGAGATGGTTGTAGACTACGTAACATCTCTAATGCAAAAAGAAGGTCACGGTTCATACCCAGCAAGTTCAACGAAACACATGCCAATTTCCGGCGGTCATGTTGGCGGTTCGAAACAATTTCCAACATTCATTGCGAAAAAAGCACAAGAAGGTAAAAAATACGGTTTAACAGCAGAGCAAGCAGAACAATTCGCGAAGTTCTACGGTTCAAATGTCGATGTACTTTTTGAATTAGCGAAAGAGTATAAAGTAGATGCAGAGCGCTATCGCATGCCGCTAGATGTACTTCTTCCACTCGTATACGCGATGGAATTCGAAATGACAACAAAGCCAGTCGACTTCTTCGTACGTCGTATGGGAGCTGTCTTCTTCAACATTCACTGGGTATATAAATGGAAAGATGCTGTAATCAATTACATGGCAGCGACATTAAACTGGAGCGGAGAAGAGAAGCTAAAGTATGCTGCTGAATTAGACGCAGCATTAACAGACGCTGTTGTTCCGGTTGATCAGCAAGAGCATGCATCTGCGTTAGCGTAAAATAAAAACCATACCATTTCTAAAATTTTAGAGATGGTATGGTTTTGTTTTAAATGTCAAATTTAATAAACACTCAGACTGTTTAACTTCAACATTAAAATGTTGTCTTTACTACTTCTTCGCTTGTCATATAGTCATCACCCAAAATTAGTTGATCTGTTTCATTTTCAATAAGCCAATTTTTTTGTTTCTCATCGTACTTTAATGTAATTAATTTCTTTGAATATTTTTCTGTATAAAGAGAGAGAACACTTTCATTTGATTTTTCATGATATTCAACTGGAATTTCTAGAAGATAGCTCCCTTCATCGATTCGACATGTTACGTGTGAAAAATCGATTCTAGTGCCTAAGGCTTCACCTTTAAAATAGCGTATATCACCATCATAACGTTCAATGGTTTTTGTGTACTCCAATTTCAAATGATCTGATACGTTTGTTAACTGATTAGGGTCTTTGTTTACTTTGGCTGCGATTGAATTCTTGTAAAAGTCATTTATCACTGTTGTAATCTGTTTTTTTATGGTCTCATCTACTATTGGATTGGGTGCTAAATTATATTGCTTTTTCGATTTGATTTCAACTTTCTGTAGTTCACTTTTTCCTTTACCCCACGGAAATTCCGTTACTCCTTGTAACGTAATGCCATCTTTTACAGGGCCAAATTGGTCATCATCTTTAATTTCTTTTGTTTTCTTACCATTTACCAATAAAGTGGTGGGAATATCGACACTAACCGGTACTGTTTCACCAGAAAAGTTTAAACTTGCTGTTTCCTCAAAATCGTCTATATCAAAAAGTGTGACCTTTTTTTGATCCTTAACAGTTACATAATCAAAATTTTTTTGCCCTTTAATAACATATACCCCCGGTCCAAATGTACCTAACATGATTGATTCCTTATCCATGTCAATATTTTTGTTATTTAGGGTAACCTTTGCTCCTTTTTCACCATTCACTTTTAGCTTATATCCTCGTGCTTTAAGAACGTATTTATCGCCAAATAGGCTGTCTTCTTTAGTTATGTAAAATGGACCGATACTTGAAATACTATTACCAGGATATAATTGAGAAATTTTATTATTCGATATTCCGTCAGTTTCATAGTAACTTGCCTGTGCATTTAATAACATGATTTGATCTTTGAAATCGCGTTTTTCTGCATTTAAGTAATTAATAATACTTTTAGCGCTATTTTTATCCCATTGTACCCCTTTATCGACCGTGACCAAATCCATCAACTCTTCGGCATCCCCATTTTTAACCTTTTCTTCAAAGTCAGCTGAAAGATCCGATGGGGAAGGTGATTTGCCTATTACTAAAAAAATAATAATTAATACAGCAACAGTTGGTATTCCAAAGATTAATAATTTCTTTTTCATAAAATCCCCTCCTTTAATTCTCATCATTCTCATGATATGTGGGAATCTTCAGATTTATAATGGATATTTAGAATTTTAAAATCTATAAAAGTGATGTTGAGATACTAGGTCTTAAAGGTATTGATTTCTATTTTAAGAACTTAAAGAAAGCTCTTAATCAAAAAGATCGTGATTTGCTAAATATATTTAAAGAATACTTTCTGCATTTAGTTAATGAGGTCTATGAAAAGTAAATGTAAAGTAACTCTAAAATATACGAGTAGAGAAAAATTGGAATTTCAAAGTTATGAGAAATATAAAATAGAAGTAAACGTTGTTTTTTCTGTATCACTACGGATTTCAATTGTTCCATATCTTCGGTTTTTGCACTTAGCATAGGAATGGGAATATTACTAAATTCTCTTATTCGTTTACATACTTCTATCCCATCTATATTTGGCATCATAATATCTAATATCATTAAATTAGGTTATTCATAGATAATGAATAAAAAATAAAGAGATATGAGGAATCAATGCATAATAAAATGAATGTTATAACAGTGAAAGTCGGAGCCTCAAGACTTTGTCTATGGAGGGAATGTAAAATGTTAAAAAGAAAATTTAACTATTTATTATTAATCCTTATAATGATTACTTCTAGTGTCGCTCCTCTTTCTACAGTTCATGCAGTTATACAAACCTCTGAAGCATCGATGCAAGAGCCTGGAATAAAGTATGTGAATAATGATTTGGGATTTTCACTAACACTTCCAGAGTCTTGGAGAGGTAAATACAGTGTTGAAGTAAGGGATAAAACAAATGTAGCCTTTAGGACTAAGCTTAATAGAACCTATGACAATGAAATATATAACAATATCTTTCTTTTTACGATTCATGTGGGAGATGACAATCTAGAAACAGAGGGTGGGGAAGATTTTCTTATTGGAACTAATAATGGGAAAGCTTATTCAGTGAGTGTGGATTATGCACTTCAACATTACGACCGTTATGAAGAGATGTTTCCGGAAGCAACCGAGGAGGAACGCAGGATGATTGCAACGATGACCAAGCAAATAACAGATATCTTAAAGAGTTTTAAAATGCTCGACAAAAAAGCTAACGGTAGATGGGAAGCTCCAAAAAGGTCTACTATAAACCTATATGATTTTGAATCGAGTAGAACCATAAGAATTGGAGGTAAAGCAGTTTCATTTTCTTATATTAAGACTCCTATTGACAATATTCGCACTGAAGTTATTAAGAAACCTGTAAGTGCAACGAACTATATCGGTATAAATGGCGGATTCAATGATCAGAGTAAGGGGAAAGTGGAACCTCGTTCAATTTCTTATTACAATCCTGCTATGGTAACAAATGGATCAACTGAGGTAAGTAATTTTAACAGTACGAGCGACCCTGAAACATATCCGAACAGTATCGCTTCTCGACCAACTTTCGTTACTTATTACGATAAAAATGAAAAGCGGACTAAAGCAACAATTATCCCAGCTGCAAGCTTGGACGATGTGTTCAAACAATTTGCACCGCATCAAGAGGTCATAAATGCCATTGGTGGGAAAGGTTATGACATAAATCATTTTGGAGGCGATCAAAAAGATTATTCTTGGCATGAACTCAGAAGAACAGTACTAGCATATAAAGAAGAGAACGGTACTGTCTACGCTTATTTAATTATCACACAATCTTTTGTAACGGTTGAAAGACTACAGTTATATATTGAAAAGTTAGGTTTTAAGAAAGATGAACATATTTTGTTAGATGGTTCTGGATCGACGTCAATGCAAGCTAAGGTTAAAAATAATGGTAAATGGGAATGGGATACAGATAAAGGGAGCGAAGGTATGGGTCCAATTTCATACTTTTTCGTTTACTTAGTGGGATATTTCTTTGAGACGGACACAAAGAATCCCGCAGATAGGAAAGTATACAACATGATTAGATTAATTGATGAACCTTCATAAAAGAGTGTGACTCTTACTAGCGGTTCCACAGCAGATATTACCTTCTTAACGGAAGGAAAGATTCATGACTTTATTTATAGAGGGGATTGTAAATAAAATGTTTAAAAGAAATATCTGTTATTTGTCATTAATCCTAGTGATGCTTACTACTTGTATTGTCCCCGCCATTTTAGAATCGTCTATGGTTCATGCAGCAACAAGTCAAAAACAGGCTAATGGTATTGAATATGTGAATAAAAAATTGGGATTTTCACTAATAATCCCAAAATCTTGGGAAGGAAATTATGAAATCGAAGAAGAGAATAATTTAGTAAGATTTGTATTTACGTATGAAGGTAAAAAAAATGATGATATCCCTCCTTTGTTTATTATTAAATACGACACCAAGAAAGAAGAAGGGTGGAACGAGGGGATAAGATGGATGAGTGAGCTTGGTACTAAAAATAACATGGGTTATTACTGTTACTATGATGCTCTGCATCTTTATCGAGATAGTATTCCACCTGGAGAAGAACAAGATACTGTCTTAAATATGCTTGGTCAAATACCCGAAGTTTTTGATAGTTTCAAAATGTTGGAGACAAATGAAACTGGAGCAAGAGGAGATACAGCAGGAGAAGTGAAACCAAAAGAGCAAGGAAAAAATGGAGGAACAGCAGAAGAAGAAACAAATCAAGAAACGGCCAATGGGATTAAATATATTAATGGAGAATTAGGATTTGAGCTAACGCTTCCAAAGTTTTGGAAAAATCATTATATTGTTGAAGAAAATGATAGTGGTGGTGTAACCTTTAAATTTAAGTTCGATGGGAAAGTATATGATGATATCTATTTGTTTAACATCTATGTAGAGAATAGGGAATACTCCGAGGAAGAACAGGAAACGATGGGGGATATTGGTGTTCTTGATGTTAAGAATGGTAAAACCTATCTAATAACTGAAAACCTTGCAATGGGTTATTATAACAACTATGATGAGTATTTTGCATCTGTACCGAAAGAAGGTAGAGGTGTGATTAAAGCTATGAGCAAACAAAAAAAGATCCTCAATTTCAATGTATTGGAGGGATCTACAGCGGAGAAAGTTGAAGCTAAAGTGGATGATGAAATTCCAAAAAATTACGATTACTACCTGCAGCCCACAAAAGTTTTACTTGATACCGTAAGCTTACGTGTTATTAAAACTCCAATTGATAATATTCGAACTGAAGTTATTAGGAAACCTGTAAGTGAAACGAACTATATTGGAATAAACGGAGGATATTATAATCCATCATATGATCCAGTAAAGTATGATCCATCAAATGATGATTATGTTTATAAGCCTTGCTCAATGACTTATTATAATCCTAGAGGATTAACTGATGGATCAACTGATGGATATGATTTTAATGGTTGCTCTGGCAAACACCTTTCTCGACCAACTTTCGTTACTTATTACGATAAGGATTTGAAAAAAACAAAAGCAGAGATTATTGATGCTAAAAGCATAGATGAAATAAAAAATCACTTTGAAAATCTGGATAAGAATGATCATCAGCATCATTCTAATCAAGTTATAATAAATGCTATTGGTGGGAAAGGTTTTGATCCTGAGCATATCGGACTTTACCCAATTACTTGGGAGGATTTTAGCAGCTGGGAAAGTTTTAAACAAAAATTTACACTAGAATACTTTAATAATCAGATGCAATTTTCATTCCCTCTTCCAGTTAGAAGAACAGTGTTAGGTTTTCAGGAAGAAGATGGAACCATTTATGCGTATTTAATGATTACGCTTGAAGGGGTGTCGATTGAGGGTTTGAAATCCCGTCTCAAGGAATTAGGCTTTGATGAAAAAAATTGTATTATTTTAGATGGATCAGGATCAAGCTCGATGAGAGTATTTGATAAAGAAATTAATGATTGGGTTGTAGATAGGGGTACAGAGGGTAAGCCAAAGGGAGAGTCTTGGGAGGGTATTTGGAATATGTTATCTGATGATTTCCTTATTGCTAATCGTTATTCTTACAACATGATTAGATTAATCGAGTAAATCATAGATAAATAGTACCTTTACGTCATGATAAGCTTCTCCTACAAAAAAGCTGAGATTAAATTCTTGGCTTTTTATTTTTTGATAAAATGGCGCCGAAATTGACATATACACGAATCACATATGATATTTTTTTACAAAGTACACGTGTACAAACAGCTTGTCCCTTTCCTGCATAGGATGATAGTACATTATGCAGGAAAGGATGTGACATTTTTGATAATGGGAATGATTAATGAATTGACAGGATTTTTAACAGGACTTTTACTTAGTTTCTTTTATTTTACAATCCTTGTTGTTGTAGCTGGAATCACAGTGAAAAATTGGAGATCATTCCTTAAGTGGATGAACTTGTTAATCTTATATCATGCATTTATCTACGTGTGCGTTCGGCCGTTTATTTATAAGACGAATTTTCCACCTGTTGAGCAAACCATTTGGAGATTTGCAACTATATATCTTCTCATCAATGCTGTCATTCTACTTATTAAGTTACTAGAACAAAGTAAAAAAGATTGATATAAAGTGAAACTTCCATCAGTGGGAGGGTTCTTTATCTCCCACTGATGGAAGCCCGCCCAATCGTGCTCTTACAGAATCAATTCATTTGAATAGCGAAATAAACGGAACGGAAATCCTTTTCTTCAAATGTACAAAAGAGCAACTTTATTTTAGATAAGGGGTGATAAATGATAAGACGTTTTAATGCATGGCTTGGTGACAAACTGGCCCTATGGTTTTCTACAATGGCTTGCTTTTATATCATTTTTGGGCTTGTAATTGTGCCGCTTTTCTTTCAGCATCCAAATACTCTTGTAGAATGGGTACAGTATGTGGTACAGACGATCTTTCAAGGCATTGCCTTACCTGTCATCGGATATGTGGCAAGGATCGCCGGGGAAAAAGATGAAAAGATCATAGGTGAGACTCATGATGCGGTAATGGAGGAATTGGCTTTAGTAAAGGAAGAATTAGCGCTGGCACGAGAACAGTACGATGCATTACAAAAAGTTGAAAAGACTATTAGTGAGACTCATAATACAGTTGTGGAAGAATTGACTTTAGTAAAGGAAGAATTAGTACTAGCACGAGAACAGCACGTTGCTTTACAAAAAGTCATAGACGAATTACAACAACATCTGAAAGAGAGATAGACCTTAACGCCCCCGCAATACGGGGCGTTTTTTTGTATGATGGATATATATTGAAATAAAAATAAAACTCCTAATTTATAAAGTGAAACCACACCTCTCTAAAGTTTTAGAGATGGTGTGGTTTTCATTATTTAGTAACTAGCTCCTCAATACCCGGATCATGATTCGCATGTGCCGAGTAGTTTCCACCATAGTTCGGTGCAAATGAGAATGATCGACACCAGCTGAATAAATACCTAGGGCTTAGGAGTTTTCCATTGAGGTATTCATTACTTTGGAAGCTTTCTTCTTCATAATGAAGCGTCTGTCTATATAGAAAGCTACCAACAAAGCCAGTAAACCGGTTAACACCATATTGCTGTATGTTCCAAGTGGAAGCGGTTTGCCTTCAAGATGGATACCATTTGCACGATATTCAAATCGTTTTACAGCGTGCTTGGCAGTTAAAAGGTCTTCTTGTTTAGCTAAGTCTTCCAATGGCGCTTCGAATACATATCTGTTTGGTGAATCACTATGAATAAAGAGGGTCTCTTTAGCATTACCCTTTTCACCCCAAAGTCTTACATCTGCTGCTGCTAGTGATTTTGCGTTGCCACCTGGTATGATCATTTTGTCTAATTTTGGAGCATTAGATATTTGATGCCTAGCCAGTATATTCAGATGATGTTTCGTAGTAATTGGTGCATCCGAACTAGAAACGGTCAAGACTCGTGTCGTTCCGGTGTCTCCATAAGAATCAAATATAGAAGATAAAGCTATTTCATCCATATCTTTATACAGAAGTACCCCCATTTGTTTCTTATTCCAATGAAATCCAAGATTTAGCAAATATGTTGCAAGTTTTATATCCACGTAAAAAGGGTGGTCCACCTTTGGATTTTGAACGAATTGGTAGGAAGGATAACTAATTTCCTTAGATATTTTTGCAGCCACGGGTTCTCCTAGTTTCTGAGATATTAGGTGAAGTACTGCATCAATACCTGCGCTTTGACCGGCTGAAGTTAAGGTATTTCCTTCGTGAACATACCTTACATCCTCTTTCCAATGTGTATCAGGATATTGCTTCATTAATATGGGGAGGAATTGCCAGAATGAGGTGGCTGATTTCCCTTTTAATAAACCTGTATCGGCAAGATTCTTCGCCCCACCACAAATGCTGAGAAAAGTGGTGGTTTTACTGCTGGAATGTTGTTGAATCCATTCGCGAGTTGGTTGATATTTCTGTTCATCTACTCCGGGCATATAAGGGACCACAATAATATCTGGGCTTTTATTTAATAGGTTATCCAGTTCTTTATAAGAGTAATGTGGTATTACATCCAGTCCACCTGATAAGGACTTCACGTTTTTGTCCGGTGCAACGGCGTATACATTGTAGGCATCCGTCATAGAAAACAGTGTGTATGGAATGAGAAAATCGAAATCTTCAGTTGGTATTGATGAATCCGCCATCATGACTGCCACAGTAGGTTTAAGGGGGTCATACTCAGGGACTTTCACTCCTTGTAGCGAAGGAACTGGCTCATGGCGGACATTTGAGTAAAAATCTTTTTGATGACGATTAAAGCCATAGAACCAGATCCCCCCCATAAACACAATAAAAATGAATACATAAACAGCTAAACGTAAGAATAACTTCTTCATTTTTTTCCTCCCCGTAATTTTATATACAATACCATTCGCCATCAATCACCTTTCCGTGTGTGAATGTTGTTATTCTTTAACGCAGCTTAATCTCCTGATTCCAATGAATAGACTTTTGATACATTCTGAACAAAAATCATTTATTCTACCTCCAAAATGTGCTGCTTGTTATCTACCCTCATATTGTACTGAATTTGAATTGGTAAAAACCGCACACTTTGCGGAGTATGACGCAAAATTTTGTGATACCCCTGTAAGGTATATGTTATATCTTGGTTCCATATTACCTTTTTCTAAAGCTTTCATAATTGTGCTAGAGCTTGATTTTTATATCAGACTTCAGACTTAGCTAGTTTCAGGCCACAAAAATGACAGAGACTGAAATAGTCTCTGTCAAATATTTTTCTTATTCAATAATTTGCTCCTCGATATTGGGATCATGATTTGCCATCACTTGCACGCAATCATCTCTTTTTCTAAATTCTCTCACCCAATCTAAAGATTTCTGGGCAGCAACCTTATCAGCCGTTACTCCAGGTAATATATTTTGTTCCCAGGATCGGTTTGAATAGCCGACATCACTAGCTAATAATACCCAACCTCTATTCGTTTGTACTAATACAGAAAATAGTCCTTTACTATGCCCAGGGGTATGTACCATATAGAGAGAACCATCTTGGAATAAATCATATCCTAGCTGATAGGGGCCGTGCGGAATTTTTTGTAATTCAAAAGTAGAGATGTTGACACCTTCCCACATGGGACGAATGTATCCAACATCTTTTTGGGCGGCAGTCCACTCTAGGTCACTTGTTAAAATATGCTTGGCATCTGCCACGTGCTTTACTCCGCTTACATGATCTGAGTGAAGATGAGTTAGTAATACATAATCAATGTCCTTGTTCTGAATTCCTTTTGCTTGAAGTCTTTCCGCAATAGACTGTCTCTTTGGTAAATTACCTTTAAACATAGTAGAAGTAAGCCATCCTAAATGCTTTCTTTGATTTGTTCTTATATCCTCATGCCATCCTGTGTCAACTAAGATCAATCCTTTTGGATGTTCAATCAAGTACGTGGAGACGGGTACCCATCTTTTTTTAGCGGCACTTCTTAGCCAGCCAGTATAGGGCATAGGGTGCAAAGTTTTTTCCTGAAATGCCATTGCTTGATCGATGTATACTTGCCCTGTATGCCATACATGTATTTTACTTCCCATCACTCAATCACCTCTCGATAAAAATAGGGTTAATTATAAGATAATTGTATGTTTTTTGAAGATAATTACAATTTATTTATTGTTAAGGTTATGTTTCATGTAATAGTGAATTAGTTAGAGATTATGTTGAATGCGAGGTGAATGGAAATGAAGTTATTTTTAAAATTTTAATGGACTTAGTGATTTGAGTAATGAATAGGTCCTTTTCAAGAAAGGCTCTCGTTTATCCCGCTATTCGCGGGCAGTAGGAGCCCCACCTCAAGATTCAGAGAGAAGCAAAGAAAATAGGTGGGGGATGAAGAAAATTCCCACTGATGGAAGTTTTACTTTATAAAATCTAAACTTCTTTAGTTATATCATACTTTAACAGTTGTCGTTGGTCATAAAACTTCTCATAAATAATACCCATTACATAGAAAAATAATAGACCAAAACAAATGTGGATGAGTGTAAATTTAGCTCCAAATGAAGCAAATTCATACACCATAACCGGTAATTTTGCAGTTGTCCAAACTCCTAGAAAAAATACAATGTATCGTATGCTCGCTCCTTTTTTTAATAAAAGTGCCGCGATTGGAAAAGCAACATAGAGGGGACCAGCTGCAATTCCTCCTAATAATAGGGAGAACAAGATGCCATAGATTCCAGATTTTTCCCCCATATATTTAATTAATGTTTCTTTCTTCACCCACTGGTCAAGCAATCCTACGAATAGTAAGACAGGAGGGAGTAGAAACAGCATATCTAAAATACTTTTTCCTGTTAATTGAAATGCGTTCCATCCCAACGATTGGTTTATAAAAGTCAATATAATGAGTCCCAATAGTAAAATAAAAAAGAAACGATATCTTCTTAATTCATTCATCCCATCACCACCCAAATAATATACGAAAATATGAGAGACATTAACAATGCAGATGCATTACGAGAATAAGCAAAACTTCGCCCAAATATCTTTTGTTCCATCGGTAAAGTTGTGATTCCTACTGACATTAATGTAGACATTAATGCCGCAACTTGAGGGAGGCCCGCACCATTTTGGACTAATGTATTTCCAAGAGGAAACACAACAAAGCTTGGAATGAGTGCAACAGAGCCAATTAATGCTGAATAAACAATACCGATGAATCCAGATTTTTCCCCAATGATGGAAGAAATGAAGGAAGGCGTTAATATAGACAGTGATAGTCCGACGAACAGCATAATGGATAGCATGGAAGGTATAAGATTACGAAACATTTTCCATGACTTTAATAGAGCATCTTTTGTTTTATCTCGATCTTTTATAAAAGAAATACTGATAAGAATAATAGCTATAGTGTAAAGGATAGCACCATTAATCATGATCAGACTCCTTCCATTCGTTATATTTGTTTAAGAAAAATGATAAATTCTTAATTTTTTCTTCAATATCTATTTGAAAATCTTCTAATTGTTTTTTTCCAGCTGTAGTAATTTTGTACATCTTTATCGGCTTATCTTGATCAGATGTATCTAAATAAGACTCAACAGCACCTTCTTTCTCTAATTTTTTTAGTGTGCGATATATGATGGCACTATCAATTGGATTAATGGGAAGCTCTTCTTCACATTTCTGCAGAAGTTTCCCTCCATAGCTATCTCCCTCTGTTAAAAACAGCAAAAGAAATGCACCTGTATGTCTCCCTGTATGTTTCATGAAATATATAACCTCCTAACTTTAAATGTAAAAAATTTTTTTCGTTAACATAACATTAAAATCATTACTGTTATTAACAGTATACTGTTAATAATATTATACTGTCAACAACAGTAATATGTTACTGACAGCATGAATTTAATATAATGTCATGTCAATTCACAAAAAATCACCTTTTAGTCAAACTAAAAGGTGATTTTTTGTGAAACTATATGAAACTGTTCTAGGTTATCATTAATGAATATCATGTTTTCTGAAATTACCGCCCTTTACTTCTGCTACGTCATATACTGTAACAAAGGCACTTTCATCAATTTCATGAATGATTTCTTTCATTTTACTTTCTTCTAAACGGTTAATGACACAAGTGATTTCTTTAAATTTTTCATGTGAATAACCGCCGTAAACTTCATTATAAGTTGCACTTCGACCTAAGCGTTCTCGAATCGTCTCTACCATTAATGCAGGTTCTTTTGTGATAATTTTAAATGTTTTAGAACCACTTAAACCTACTTCAACGATGTGAATGACTTTAGAAGCAATAAAGTAAGCAATGGCTGAAAGAATAGCTCCTTCAAGGCCAAATATTGTTGAGACAAAAATAAAGACAAACATGTTTAAAAATAAGATGAGGTCACTTGTCCCAAAAGGTAATTTTCGAGAGAGTAATACGGCTAACATATCAATTCCATCTAATGCGCCGCCATTACGCAATGCTAACCCCATACCAAAACCGATGATAATCCCGCCAACAACGGTAATTAACAATGTATCACCGTGAATAATAGTTCGTACGTTGTGCATAAGAACGGTACCGATTGCTAGTGAAGCAATACCGATAACCGAATAAATAGCAAAATTTTTACCAATTTGCTTATACCCTAACCAAACAAACGGGATGTTAATGATTGCAATTAGAAGTCCTAATGGTAATCCAAGTAGTTCTGAGCTAACGATACTTAAACCTGTCACACCACCATCTGAAACGTTGTTTGGGATTAATACTGATTCTAGTCCATATGCTGTTATAAATGCCCCAATAATAATCATTAATACTCGAAAAATGATTTTTAGTTTATTGGACTTGCGTTTTTTACTTATACTCATATAATTCCTCCATTTCAAATTATGTTCTTTTTTCGTTCCTACACGATTTTAATGAGTTAGACCCATTCCTAATAACTATTCTAACATATTATCAGCAAAATATTTCTCGACACTGCCCCTTTATATAGAAAAGTTAACAATCTTTCCTAAAATGTAAAAATATATCCAATTTCCCTTTGATTTTTGTCAAAATGGATGAAACGAATAAAATCTGAAAGCTATGATTGAGGATGATAGTAATTTATCCCGCTATTCGCGGACAGTAAGACCCCCAAGATTTAGAGGTAAACAAAGAAGATAGGTGGATAACTGCTGGCATGCGCTTGATTGGTGAAGGTTTTCTATTAATATGGGACCCCTACTTCAAAATCCAAGAAAACGTTGTTGGTGAAGAACTGGGATATATCAAAAAGACATACTTTTCAAAGGAGTGTTCTTTCATGTTTATAAAATCTGTAAATTTAGCTATTCGTTTTCTTCTAGAGTTATGTGCCCTTGTATCACTAGGTTATTGGGGCTTTCAAGTCGGGAAAAGCGTGTATACAAAATTTGTTTTTTGTATTGGCTCACCATTACTATTGGCGATATTATGGGGGACTTTCATTGCACCTAAAGCATCGTTGAGACTGCCAGAACCGTACAGATTTCTTCTGGAATTAATAATCTTCGGAGTTACCTCATCCGCCCTGTATTTTGTTGATAAACCAATCTTAGCTATTATTCTTGGAATGGCATTCATAATTAACCGCATTTTACTCATTATTTGGAAACAATAATTAGAAATATCAACTAGTTCAGCACAAGTAATAGGTTGATACCACGCATTACTTCTCGTTTTTCTATAGGATAATCAACAATTAAGTTTAACAGAGACATTTAATTAACGAGGCAGGGTAATTGAATAAGAGGTTGTTAGATTGATAAGTATCTCTTATATGTATCCTAAAGTTTTGGCTCATTTTACCGGAGTAAAAGATAGTGTACGATGAAAGTAAGTATGAAGTGAAAGGAAATGATGCCAATGCTTACGTTTCGGCTTGTCGATATAGAAAAAGATAAACAGACGATCATTAGATTTTTTACAGATACAGGTGAAGGAGAAGAATTGGAGTTTAACGAAGACGAATACATCAAATATGCAAAGCAAAAGCAATTGAATTTTCCTGAAGGATTCATTTTATTGGAACGTGATCAACAGGCAGTTGGGGAATTAGTTCTAAGGTATGATAGCTATGAAGGAAGAGAGGTTGGGTATGTAAGTTTTGTGTATGTAATTCCAGAGGGGCGCGGGAAGGGATATAGTCATGAACTGTTTCAATATGCGGAGGAGCAATTTAAAAAACGTAATGTATTTGAATATCATCTGCGCGTTGCACAGTCTAATTTGAGAGCGATTAAATTTTATGAGAAACAAGGACTCGAAATACTAGGAGAAGAGCGAAATTCTTACAATCAATGTTGTTGGAGAATGGGGAAGAAGATGTAGGTAGGCAAAGAAAATGTATATATAGAAATTTATAGAGTGGTGATCGTATTGACAAGTAAATTTCCTAATAAAATTCATATCATCGGCTCTGTTGGGAGCGGAAAAACAACCTTAGCAAGAACATTGTCTTCGGAGTTAAATATTCCATATTACGAGCTAGATAACGTTGTTTGGAGAAGGTCTGAAAATGGAGATATAAGAAATACGCCTGAAGAAAGAGATGCGCAATTGAATGATATTGTCAGTTCAAATCCTTGGATTGTTGAAGGGGCTCATCATAAATGGGTAGCTCCAAGCTTTCAACATGCGGATATGATCATATTTTTAGATGTAGCTCTTTCGAAAAGGATATATAGAATAACAAAACGATTCGCTTTACAATTACTAAGACTTGAAAAGGCGAACTATAAACCTACTTTCAAAATGTTTTTGATGATGTTTAAATGGACAAACGATTTTGAAAGGGGGAGTAAAGCGGAGATTTTACATATGTTAAGGGAGCATAACGATAAACTTGTTGTGGTAAAAGATAACAGGGAAGTTGATAAAGAGAGGTTAAAGGTATGGTAGACGTAATTATTCTGAATGGTGGATCGAGTTCCGGGAAAACCACTATCGCAAAATGTCTTCAAAATTCATTGCCAACGTCATGGTTAAGGTTCAGTATCGACGATTTAATCGACGCCATGCCGGGTGCAATGATGGAGGCAGACAGCGGAATTCAATTCGGTGACGATGGGTCTGTCAGTCCAGGTACGGAATTTCGTACATTAGAATTTGCATGGATGCATGGTATTGGCGAGATGGTCCGTAGAGGGGCCCGAGTGATTATCGACGATGTCTTCATTAGCGGAGTAGATTCTTGTAATCGTTGGAAAGCTGCCTTGGAAGGATTGCAGGTGCTGTGGGTTGGTGTTTTCTGTGACCCTATTGTGGCGTCCACTCGTGAGAGGGAACGAGCGGACCGCGTTGCAGGAATGGCAGTTTCACAAGCGACTTCGGTTCACGTTGGCATACATTATGACATCAAAGTCGACACAACAAAGACATCGCCAGAAGAATGTGCCCGAATGATCTGGCAAAAAAACACCCCATAGAAGAACCTACGAGGTGTTTTTAAGCAAACGGGCGCGATTGTGGAGTAACACAGGCAGAAAATGATCAAACTTTTTATAAAACCGAAATATAGACCTGCTGGATAAGAATCCATTTTGATTCTCACTAAATAAGGGTTTGCAAAACATTTTTGAACAAACTTTATTCCAAAGCTACAATTCGCTCTATTTTGAAATTTTCTCCTTCTTTATCGCCATAAATGTATGACAAATACCCCAGCCGTCGAATTTTATAGTTATAAATCACGGAACAATTTCAAAAACAGTACCTTGGTTAAAATCAGTCACTTTCATAGAGCCGTAAACCCCTAAATATAGTCTAGTTTGGTCCAGATTCGTTCCCAAACTAACATAATAAGATGATTGAGACCCAAAATTATAATCGGTTTCAATAACACTAAAATCATTTAGTTTACAATCTGTACTTAAGCTAGTATAAGCTAAAACCCCTCTAACCGGAGGCCGAGATTCTTCTTGCTGGGAAAAATCTGTAAACACAACGCTTCCCGTTAAATTTGGGATTCCATTCCCCATATATGGCTGGACTCCTGTAAGTGCAGTTCCTCCAAACTTGTCGGGTCTGGGATCTTTATGAAAATAACTAGTTAAAGGTTGTAGACGCCCTACTAAAGTCTTTACTGTTTCATTGTAATAAGCAATTGTTTTCTCAACCAAAGTCGGATTCGCAGAACATCCACTTATAAACGCAGTAGGAAAAGCACCTTCCCACCCCCGCCAACCAAAATTAATAAGTCCGTCTGGGTCAGGGTTCGATTCCATTAAAGAAGCTTGAATAAGCTGAGTAACCGGTATTGGTTTATAATGTACGAATGAAAAAATCGACTCTACCAAATCCTGTCCGACAATCCCTACATATTTGATATACTGATTATAAAACCTTTGAAATGAAATGCCTGTTATATTACGAACCCCTTTGGCAATTACCGTAAGCGTTTCCTGAATAGGTGAGGGAAGTTCATTAAAACGTGTGACTACGGGTGGATTATTGATAAATGTATTCTTAACTACATCAATTTCAATGATTTTACCGGCTATTTCCATATCGTCCTGACTTAAATTAAATGGATCATAGCCTGCTCCACCATCGCCAGTTGTTAAAACAAGTTTTCCGGTTTCAGGTGAAAAGTTTAAGCTATTGACACCATTATGATTAAAAAATGGTCTTCTTATGTTAAGTAATGTCCGTCGTTTTTGAGGTTGGCCATTCGATTGTAAAATCCATTCTTCAACTGTATCAATATGATCATATTGAGTTTCTCTATTTGTCCACCTTAGGTTTAAAGTACTGGGATCACACGGGTTAGGCTTAAAATGTTCAGAAAGAGCCCCTGGACCTTGTGTTCCAGCTACTGAATAATGAAGATAAAACAAACCGTTATAATAAAATTCTGGATGAAACGCTAGCCCTAGCAATCCCCGTTCATCATATCCACTACCAGAAACACCTTGTTCAGATGTACCTAATTTTATGATTCGCGGGCGAATATCTAAAAAAGTCTTGATAACTCCGTTTCCTATGTAAAAGATCTCTCCTACCTGGGTTGCAATAAATAATCTTTCAATTGAGTCACCCGGAAGTATCGTTGTTTTTAAAACAGTGGGTAAATTTATCTTACTTACAATGGGTCGTAAACGAACCTTAACTTTTATCAACTAATTTTACACTCCTTCTCATAGTTTTCTTTTATAAGAATATGATTAGAATTGTTCTATTATTATCAAATTAGGGACGGGGAATTAGGGGAATTTCCTTTTCATATTGGTCCGTTTTTGGTAGATTCTATGTGAATATTAAGATGGACAAATAGAAATTTCAAACTGTTTATATTACTCAACGCAATTGTAGATGGTGTTTTTACTGTATGGATTTCAGTACATTACTGAAAGTAAAAGGGAATGTACTTAATAATATTGTGAATGAATCACTGAAAGTAACGGATGCTTATCTTCAATAAGATCTTCCACAATCGGGCGCTTTAATAGGATAACGAAAAAGCCCAATTTCTTAATATTAATACTAAGAAGTTGGGCTTTTCATATTGGAATTTCTTAACGTTGTAAATTCGTATTTTCCTGACGCTACACTAAATAATTGGATATTTGGATATCATTTTTTGTGAGTCATTTGTCTTGGAAAATGGGGTTTTTCTTCCTTTGAATTTGCAACAATTATGGTCATGTAAATACATTGATAAAAATGAGAAACTGTGGTAAATTTATATAGATACACTGACAATGGATTTTTTGTGTAAATTATCCCTATTTTAATTATACATCATAAAATCCTTTTTAGTCAACTCCTATTTTTATTTTTTTAAAGGAGTGTTTGATATGAACATGGAACTTCGCCAGGAGCAAGAACGAGTGGACAGCGTAATTGGTTGATTAGATGAACAATTTTTGTCATATGATTCGTCTTGGTATTGAACGATAAATGGGAGGGAAAGAAATGAAACCATATGTACTAGAGTTTCGGGAAATCGATAAAACGAGACAAATGTTGGTCGGTGGCAAAGGCATGAATTTGGGGGAACTATCGAAGATTCATGGAATACAAGTGCCAGAAGGATTTTGTGTTACCACTGAGGCTTATAAAAGAGTCGTTGGGAAAAATGTGGAGCTTCATCAATTACTGGATCAACTAACACTGTTAAAAGTAGGGGATCGAGATCAAATTGGTGAAATCAGCAGGAAGATTCGGAAAATCATTATGGAAGTAGAGATTCCTTCCGATGTTGTGAAAGCTGTTGCTTACTATCTCTCCCAGTTTGGCGATGAACATGCTTATGCAGTGCGTTCCAGTGCAACTGCTGAAGATTTACCATATGCCTCTTTTGCCGGTCAGCAAGACACCTATTTAAATATCATCGGAAAAGAATCCATTTTGCGGCACATCAGTAAATGTTGGGCTTCCCTATTTACGGATCGTGCCGTGATTTACCGTATGCAAAACGGATTTGACCACAGCCAAGTGTATTTATCCGTTATTATTCAACGGATGGTGTTCCCACAGGCTTCAGGAATTTTATTTACCGCTGATCCGATTACTTCCAATCGAAAGGTGCTATCAATCGAAGCTAGCTTTGGACTAGGAGAAGCACTGGTCTCCGGCTTAGTATCTGCCGATTGCTATAAGGTGCAAGAAGAAAAGATTATCGATAAAATGATTGCAACTAAAAAATTGGCTATCTATGGACGAAAAGAAGGCGGAACAGAGACACAGCAGATAGATCCTGATCAGCAAAAGACTCAAACGCTTACTGAACAACAAATTTTACATCTAGCACGTATCGGAAGACAGATCGAAGCTTATTTTGGTTGCCCACAGGATATCGAATGGTGTTTGGCTGATGATACATTTTACATTGTCCAGAGTCGTCCAATCACGACTCTTTTCCCCATCCCTGAAGCGAATGATCAAGAAAATCACGTTTATGTATCTGTCGGTCACCAACAAATGATGACCGATCCCATAAAACCATTGGGATTGTCATTCTTCCTGTTAACGACTCCCGCTCCTATGCGTAAAGCTGGTGGAAGGTTGTTTGTTGATGTCACACATCAACTTGCTTCATCTATCAATAGAAACATTTTATTAAATGCCATGGGACAACACGATCCGCTCATGAAAGACGCACTTATGAACATCATTGATCGAGGAGATTTTATAAAATCGTTACCAAATGATAATAAAGCACCAAATCCCAGAAGAGACAATACAGATATGCTGGCACAAATCGAAAACAATCCATCAATCGTTTCTGATTTGATTAAGCGTAGTCAAACATCCATAGAAGAGTTAAAACAAAACATCCAAATGAAATCAGGATCAGATTTATTTGATTTTATTCTAGAAGATATTCAGGAATTAAAGAAGATTTTATTTGACCCACAAAGTTCAGCTGTATTTATGGCTGCCATAAATGCTTCAACATGGGTCAATGAAAAAATGAACGAGTGGTTAGGTGAAAAAAACGCAGCAGACACGCTTTCTCAATCTGTACCAAACAATATTACTTCGGAAATGGGTCTGGCGCTATTGGATGTCGCAGATGTGATTCGCCCTTATCCCGAAGTAATTGATTATTTACAACATGTAAAAGATGATAACTTTTTGGATGAACTGGTTAAGTTTGATGGTGGACGGGAAGCCCAAGACGCTATCTATGCTTATCTCAGCAAATACGGAATGAGGTGTGCCGGAGAAATCGATATTACTAGAAGTCGTTGGAGCGAACAACCAACTACACTTGTCCCCATGATTCTGGGTAACATCAAAAACTTTGAGCCAAATGCTAGCAATCGAAAATTTGAGCAAGGGCGACAGGAAGCTTTGAAAAAAGAACAAGAGTTATTAGATCGATTGAAGCAATTACCGGATGGTGAACAAAAAGCCAAAGAAACAAAAAGAAAGATCGACCTAATCCGGAATTTCATCGGTTATCGGGAATATCCAAAATACGGCATGGTTAATCGCTACTTCGTTTATAAGCAGGCTTTACTGAAAGAAGCCGAACAACTCGTACAAGACAACGTTATTCATGAAAAAGAAGATATATACTATCTCACCTTTGAAGAACTTCGCGAAGTCGTACGCACAAATAAACTGGATTACCAAATCATTAGCAAACAAAAAGAAGAGTACAAACTATATGAAAAACTAACTCCCCCACGTGTTATCACGTCTGATGGTGAAATCATTACGGGTGAGTATAAACGAGAAAATCTCCCGGCCGAAGCTATTGTAGGTCTACCTGTTTCTTCCGGAGTTATAGAGGGAAGAGCACGTGTCATCTTAAACATGGAAGATGCTGATCTAGAAGATGGAGATATATTAGTCACCTCCTTTACTGACCCTAGCTGGACACCATTGTTTGTATCCATAAAAGGCTTAGTCACCGAAGTTGGTGGATTGATGACCCATGGAGCAGTTATCGCACGTGAATATGGCTTACCAGCAGTTGTTGGGGTGGAAAATGCTACGAAGCTGATCAAGGATGGACAAAGGATCAGGGTGAATGGAGCAGAAGGGTATATAGAAATACTATAATTCATTACATTTAAGTCATAAAAGAAGAGCATTCGAATTAGGAGAATCATTCATGTGTTAAAACTATAATTAGAAAAAATACTCATATTTTTGAAATCCTTTTTCTTAGATAAATAGACAGCAAAACCCTCACTTAAGTGAGGGTTTTGCTGTCTAGAAAGATTTATACAAATAAGCTTAGTAATAATGTAAATCCTAATCCAGATACGGAAATGATAGTCTCAAGTAAGGTCCATGTTGCAAATGTTTCTTTCATACTTAAACCAAAGTATTCTTTGAACATCCAGAAACCAGCATCGTTCACGTGTGAAGCAATTAAACTACCAGCTCCTGTTGCAAGGACAACTAAAGAAAGGTTAACGTCAGAGTGACCTAACATCGGAATCACTAAACCGACAGTTGTTAATGAAGCAACCGTAGCAGATCCTAAGGAAATACGTAAGATGGCAGCGATGATCCAGGCAAGCAAGATTGGTGATAATGAAGTTCCTTTGAATAATTCGGCTACATAGTTACCAACGCCGCCATCAATTAATACTTGTTTGAAGGCTCCGCCTCCACCAATGATTAAGAGCATCATCCCGATATTTGAAATCGCTGTTGTACAAGATTCCATCACGCTTTTGATTGGAATATTTCTTGAGAGTCCCATTGTATAGATAGCAACTAATAAGGATATCAACATGGCAGTATCAGCATTCCCAATAAACTGGATGGCTGCTAGTAAACTATTATCTTTAAATCCCATTGTTTTTTGCAGCAAAGTAATAATCGTAGCGATTGCCATTAAAATAACAGGCAGTAAAGCGGTAAAAACACTGATTCCAAAACTAGGTGTGTCTTCAAGTTTAAATACTTTCTGTTCACCTAGAGATTTGATATTACCAGTTTTGTTGAATGCTTCAGGTACTAGCTTTTTCGCAATTTTAGTAAATACAGGTCCAGCTAAAATAACTGTTGGAACCGCTATCATAAAACCATAAAGTAATACTTCACCGATGTTTGCATGCAATTCACCAGCAATAGCGGTTGGTCCTGGGTGTGGCGGTAAAAATCCGTGTGTCACAGATAAAGCTGCTGCCATCGGAATACCGAGATACAAGATAGAAACTTTTAATTCTCTTGAAATAGCAAATACAATCGGAATTAATAATACTAATCCTACTTCAAAAAATAATGCAATACCGATAATAAATGAGGCAGTCACGACAGCCCATTGAATGTTCTTTTTACCAAATTTATTCACAAGGGTCATGGCAATGCGTTGTGCGCCCCCAGAATCTGAGAGCAACTTACCTAACATCGCACCAAGTCCAAAAACGAGTGCTAAATGGCCAAGTGTGCCGCCTAATCCTGCTTCAATCGTTTTGACAATTTTTTCTGGTGGCATTCCAAGTGCTAAAGCAACGCCAAATGATACAATGATTAATGAAATAAAGGTGTTTAATTTAAAGCGCATTATCAGTAAAAGTAATGCTAAAATCCCAATTGCTACAATGACTAATGGCATTGTAATTTCCCCCTAATATTAGCTGTATTTGTGTTTATCCCGCTATTCGCGGGCAGTAAGCCCCCACTTCAAGATTCAAAGAGAAACGAGGAAGTGGGGGATCACTGATGAAAGTTTTACTGTATTAAATTTCTTTGATAATTAGCAATTCGTGTATAATCTTCTTCTAATGCTCTTGATAGGTTAATAAATATCGGCAGTAATTGTCTGTATTCTTTTGTTGCTTCTTCTTTCGGTGTGTGTTTGTAGGTGCTGCCAACCATTTCGGAAACGATTTCAAAAGAATCAATTTTTCCTGTAGCATAGAGACCTAATATACATGCACCTAGACAGGAGCTTTCGTAGCTTTTTGGAACAACGACTTCAGATGCGAAAATATCGGACATCATTTGTCGCCAAACGTCAGACCTTGCGAAGCCTCCTGTTGCTTGAATACGGGTCACAGGACTGTCCATGCATTCAGTTAATGCTAAAAATACAGTATATAAATTATAAATAACGCCTTCTAAGGCTGCGCGAATCATATGTTCCTTTTTATGTGACATCGTTAAACCGAAGAAGGAGCCACGTACATCTGGATTCCATAATGGCGCACGTTCACCTGCGAGGTATGGATGGAATAATAATCCGTCTGCACCAGGCCTTACACGTTCAGCGATTTTGGTTAATACATCGTATGGATCAATTCCTAGTCTTTTTGCAGTTTCTACTTCTGATGAAGCAAGTTCATCGCGAATCCAGCGAAGGACCATGCCGCCATTGTTTACCGGTCCACCAATTACCCAATGCTTTTCTGTTAGGGCATAACAGAATATTCTTCCTTTTTTATCTGTTTGCGGCTTGTCAATAATGGTTCGAATAGCACCACTTGTCCCAATTGTGACCGCAATCTCGCCTTTTCTAATTGCATTCACACCTAGATTAGAAAGCACTCCATCACTAGCACCAATGACAAATGGTGTTTGTGGATCGATACCAATCTTTTTGGCTAAATCCGGATTGCAGTTGCTAAATATCGTAGTGGTTGGTACGAGCTCAGATAATTGAGCAGGTGCTATACCAGCAATTTTTAAAGCTTCTTCATCCCAATCTAGCGTTTGTAGATTCATCATCCCCATGCATGAGGCGATGGAATGATCGACAACATATTGATCAAAGAATTTTTTAAAGATATATTCTTTTATTCCAATATATTTTTTCGTTTTAACAGCGATTTCAGGATGGTCATTCACAATCCAAGTAATTTTACTTAATGGTGACATAGGGTGAATGGGTGTTCCTGTTCGTCTATAAACTTCATGGCCATTCCGTTCATCTTTGATTTTACGTGCCCATGCTTCACTGCGATTATCTGCCCAGGTGATGCAAGGTGTCAGCGGCTGGGCATTTTCGTCCATGGCAATGACACTATGCATAGCACTGCTAAATGAAATAAACGATGGTTTTTTATCTGAATGATGTTTCATTATATTTGAAATTGCTTGTAAAACAGCTTGGAAAATCTCTTCTGGATCTTGTTCCGCTGTGGATATATCCGGTGTGCGAAGTGGGTAACCAATATTCTCTGTTTGGATGACTTCGCCTTTTTCAGTAAATAATACAGCTTTGGTACTTGTTGTACCGATATCTATACCTAACATATAGCTACTCATGTTCTTGCTCTACTCCTTTAGATAACATTTGTTGTGACATCCAGAGATCTTCAACTTTCCCTTGAACATCATCAAAGTTTTGATGTAAGGCTTTAATCATGAGAGCTCGATCTTTTGATTCGATTGCTTTTATATAAAGCTCATGATTTTTAATAACCCGTTCAAAGTCTTCATACTTTTCCTTGAAGCGGGTACGCATTGATAAAAGGATTAAACTTTCCATAACAGGCTTTAAATTATTCCAAATCATCAGGATGTGGGAATGCTGAATGGTGCGAATAATCGTTTCATGGAATAAGACATCTTGATAAGAAAACTCATCAGCATCATGATATTTGATGGCGATTTTCATCATTTCCATAATTTTATTTAGTTCCTTTACTAACTCATTCGTGTCCATCTTTACAAGTCGTTCAAAGATAAACGTTTCTATGAGTAAACGGACATCATATATTTCTTCGATTTCTTTTTCGGTTAAACCAATGACAACGGCGCCCATTCTTTCTAAGCGAATTATATTTTCAGAAGCTAGTACTTTTAATGCTTCACGAACGGGTGACCGACTTACAGAAAAATCGGCAGCTAATTTATTTTCCGATAGAATGATACCGCTTTCAATTTTACCTGCAATAATACGCATTCTAAGTTCGCTTGCAACACGATCACCAGTAGAAGCTTTTGAAAGCCATTTTTCAGGATAAAGAAATTCCATTGATTCCGTCATAACGTCACCTCATGTTAATCAAGTATACTTGTATACAAGTATTATAACTCGGATTTTTAATTATGCAAGCGCTTTTATTTTGTTTCGTCTAGATCCCCTTCAGTATTTGTTCAAGTTTGATGAGAGTTTAGAATAATAAGGAATGATAAACAAACTTTATTTTCCAGTTTATATACGGAAGATAAATACGTTTTATAAAGTGAAACTTCCATCAGTGGTGGCAGCTCCTATTAATGGTTAATTGAACCAATCGGGCACATGCCAGCAGTTATTCTCTGCATATTTTCTTTATTCCTTTCTGAATAAAGGATCTTACTGCCAGCGAATAGCGGGAAAAACAAGTAAATAAATTAGGAGGTATTTATAAGTGCAGAAACACATTGACAATTTTTACATAGATTGATAAGGTTATAAAAAAATATTCTTATCCAGAGAGGTGGAGGGACTGGCCCTACGAAACCTCAGCAACAGGTCTGCTTAAGATACTGTGCTAATTCCAGCGGGTGATGAACCTGATAGATAGGAGGGTACGTTTTTATTTGTCAGCCACGCACTCTTTTATAGAGTGCGTTTTTGTTTTCTCTGGATAGTAGGAGGAGAGTAGGAATGGAAAACCAAAATAGGAAAGAATTTCAAAGGAAAATGCAAGCACGTCATTTAGTTATGTTATCACTTGGTGGAGTAATTGGAACTGGATTATTTCTAAGTTCAGGTTACACGATTCAACAAGCTGGCCCATTTGGTACAATTCTTTCCTACCTGATTGGTGCACTAGTGGTTTATCTAGTTATGCTGTGTTTAGGTGAGCTTTCCGTACATATGCCTGAAACAGGTGCATTTCATAGTTATGCATCTAAATACATTGGACCAGGGACAGGGTATACCGTAGCTTGGTTGTACTGGTTAACTTGGACTGTTGCTTTAGGTTCTGAATTTACTGCTGCAGGGTTGCTTATGCAGAGATGGTTTCCATCCATCAATGTCTGGATATGGAGTGCACTTTTTGCCATTTTAATCTTTGTATTAAATGTACTGACGGTTAAATTTTTTGCTGAATCTGAATTTTTGTTTGCCTCTATAAAGGTAATAGCTATTGTAATATTTATTGTTTTAGGAGCAGCAGCAATAGTAGGTTTTGTTCCGATGGCTCATTCAAAGCCAGCGCCATTCTTTTCTAACTTTATAAGTACAGGTCTATTTCCTCATGGTGCTTTTGCCATTATAATGACGATGCTTGCCGTTAATTTTGCTTTTTCAGGAACGGAATTAATAGGAATTGCGGCCGGTGAAACAGTGAATCCAGAAACAGCGATACCTAAGGCCATTCGTATTACTTTGTGGAGATTGATTATCTTTTTTGTAGGAACGATCATTGTTTTATCTGCGTTATTACCTAGTTCCGATGCAGGAGTATTAGAGAGCCCCTTTGTTGCCGTTCTTGAACGAGTTGGGGTGCCATATTCGGCAGATATTATGAATTTCGTTATACTAACGGCTATTCTATCTGCTGCAAACTCAGGTCTTTATGCCTCTTCTAGAATGCTGTGGTCGCTTGCCAATAAGAACACAATATCTCCTATTTTTGCAAAAATGACAAAACAGGGTGTTCCAATCAATGCGGTCATTTTCAGCATGTTGGGAGGAGCTTTGGCTCTGTTCTCAAGTATCGTGGCACCGGATACTGTGTATATTGTGCTAGTTTCCATTTCAGGTTTAGCAGTGGTTGTAGTTTGGATGAGTATTAGTGCTTCACAGTTCCTATTTCGCAGACAATATGTAAAAGAAGGAAATTCTGCAGATGACTTGGTCTATCGTACACCATTCTATCCGCTGGTACCAATCGCTTCTTTTATCATTTGTTTTGCGTCATGTGTCGGGATTGCGTTTGATCCTACACAACGAATTGCTTTATATTGTGGTGTTCCATTTATATTGTTTTGCTACGGAAGTTATTATCTAACACAAAATGTAAAGAAAAGGGGAATAGATTATGTCCAACAAAATCAATCCAATTGATGCAATTTTATCTCAACATTCAATTATGCTGCTTGACGGAGCGCTGGCTACAGAACTGGAGTCACACGGATGTAATTTGAACGATTCCCTTTGGTCAGCACGTGTATTACTTGAGAATCCGGAATTAATTTATAAGGTCCACTCTGACTATTTTCATGCTGGAGCGGACTGTGCCATTACGGCAAGCTATCAAGCTACTGTTGATGGTTTTTCTGGGCGCGGAATACAAGAAAAGGAAGCTTTAGAGTTAATTAAGCAAACAGTGTTACTTGCAAGAAGAGCAAGGGATGATTACTGGAAGAAGAATACGCAAACGAATAGGCCTAAACCATTGGTTGTTGCATCTATCGGTCCTTATGGAGCTTACTTGGCAGATGGTTCAGAATATATTGGCAATTACGGTGTCACAGATGAAACGTTAGCAGAATTTCATCGTACAAGAATGTCAGCGTTGATTGAAGCGGGGGCCGATCTATTAGCCTTTGAGACGATTCCTTCCTTGCAAGAAGCAAAAGTATTAGATTCATTATTGCGGGATTTTCCAGAAACATATGCTTGGCTATCATTTTCTTTAAAAAATGAGAAAGCGATAAGTGATGGTACTAAGCTTGCGGATTGTGCAAAGTTGTTTGAGGGAAGTGAACAAATTGCAGCAATTGGTATCAATTGTGCACCAGTAGCTGTTGTTACAGGGGCTATCCAAGAATTGAGTAGAAACACAAAAAAACCGATTCTTGTTTATCCGAACTCAGGTGAAATCTATAGTCCAGAAACCAAAACATGGTCTGGTCAACAATTATGTAACAGTTTCGATATAAAATCTAAAGAATGGTACAATGCAGGGGCTCGGTTAATAGGAGGATGCTGCAGAACCACACCTCATCATATTGAGGAGATTTCAAAAATATGGCGGACTTCCTAGACTTGTATCTGAACAAAGCAAATAGAATCTATTTGGATAATGCTTTTCTAGATCATTCGTTTGAGATATTAATAATGTGTGAAGAAGGCTAATAAAATGAGTAATTAAAACTTCATTTAAGTACACTAGGGTGAACCGTACTATAAGTGATAGTAAAGAGGATATTATGCTTCTATAGCGAAATAAGTTTAATAGATGAAGGGGGGCGATATGATGAACATGAAAATGAAGAACGGTTTGGAGAATAGGTGTAGAAAACTATAATGAAAAGGAGTTTTTCTATTGAAGCAAGCGTTGCTTATTATTGATGTTCAACAAGAATTAGTTGATGGAAATGATAAAAACAAAAGTGTACTGAATAAAGACGTATTATTAGAAAATATTAATTTCGTTATTAATAAAGCATTAGAATCACAAATTTTAATCGTCTTTATCAGGGATAAAGATGTTGCTGACGGCAAAGGTCCAGGGTTTCAAATACACCCAAAAATAAAAGTGCCAACCACTGCAAAAATATTTGATAAAGCGGCTACAAATTCGTTTTACGGTACGCCATTAATGAGTTTTTTAAAGGACAATGAGATTGAACATCTTGTTATTATGGGATGTAAAACTGAACACTGTATTGACACAGCGGTTAGAACGGCAACGGTGAGTCATTTTGATGTTACTTTAGTTGGGGATGGTCATTCGACGACAGATTCTTCAACTTTATCTGCCGAACAGATAATAAATCATCATAATGAAATACTTCATGGTCATTACAATGTTGACAATTTTTCTGTCGTTCGTACTACTCAAGAAGATTTGTTTCAACCAATCCATAATAATTACCGGTAAATCGCTCCTCTTTACTTAGGAAGATCGGAAAAACATGAATATGATTTGTTAGGAGAAGATAGCGATGAGCATGAAAACAATGAACGCTGTATTAGGATCAACATCAGAACATTACAAGAAATTAGGTCTTAAAAAAGGACAAATAGAAAAATGGGAAGACGGTATGCGTACGGATGGAAGTGAAGGGACTTACGAATGGTGGTACTTCGACGCTCATTTGAATGATGGTTCAAAACTGGTGATTGTATTCTTTACAAAACCATATATTGAAAATAACAAACCACTTACTCCTTTTGTTACTTTCAATCTCGATCTTTCTGATGGACGTACGATCAAAAAAATCTATCAGACTTCAGAAAAAGACTTTTTCGCCTCTAACGATCAATGTGAAGTCCGTATTGGACCAAACATCTTCAAAGGCGATTTAAATACTTATCAAATCCATATCGAAATTGATGATGTCTTAGCTGATATCACGATTAAAGGTGCGGTTCCCTCTTGGAGGCCGGAAACTGGTCATTGGTTCTATGGAAACGGTGAAGAGAAGTATTTTGCCTGGTTACCATCTGTTCCTTATGGAATCGTAGAAGCAGACATAAAAATAGATAATACTATTCAGCATTATATTGGTACTGGATACCACGATCATAACTGGGGGAATACTCCCATGATGGAGCTTATGAATAACTGGTATTGGGCGCGTGCACAAATTGGGGATTATACAGTAATCGCTTCATTTATTACGGCTGAACAAAAGTACGGATACGAAACATTCCCTATTTTCATGCTAGCTAAAGAGAATGAGATTATCGTTGATAACGAAAGAAACGTTCGTTTCACGGCATGTAATAAGTATGTAGACTCTTTTACTGGAAAACCAGTAGCAAACACAACTGTGTACGACTACAAAGATGATACACACCATTACACCATTACATTTCAACGAGAGAAAAATCTTGTGGTCCACAAATTTATAGATGAACTAACAGGTAAAATAAAAGAATCAGCTATACAGTCCGGTTTTGATGGGTCTTATCTGAGATTCACTGGTGATGTTCAGCTAGAGCGATTTGAAGGTGATGAAGTGGTGGAAACACTGAACGAAGAGGCGATATGGGATCTTATGTATTTTGGGAAAGTTCGCCAGTAACTTGTTTTAAATGAAAGGATCCACAGTTTTCTTTTTAACACTGTGGATCTTTTTATATTATTCATTTAATGACCAAAATCTTCAATACTATAGACATATCGTTTTATCCCGCTATTCGTGGGCAGTAAGACCCCTACCTCAAGATTCCGAGAAAAGCGAAGAAGATAGGTAGGGGATAACTGCTGGAATGCACCCGATTGGTTTTTGTTGAATTAGAATTGTTTTCTCAAGAATTACATCGATATATGTCACCACATGCTTTAGATCATTTAGCTAGAGAAGTAGGATTTATTCAACGAAGAAGTAAATATCGTGCACAAGATTTAGCGGCGCTTCAATAAAAAAATTATTTATTATAAACTTAGAGACTTATTCATGGGGTTAGAGAGGGGAAAAAGAAATGCAATATCCAATGTTCTTATCTAAGAGATTAACAATACGCCCATTTCAATTAGATGATGCTTCGAAAGTTCAAGAATTAGCAGGAGATAAAGAGGTGGCAAAAACTACTACAATTATTCCTCATCCATATCCCGATGGCTGGGCAGAAGAGTGGATTACATCTACTTATAAAGCTATGGATAAAGGGGACAGTTTCCACTTTGCGATGGTTAATGAGCAAAATATGCTTATAGGTTGTATATATCTTTTTATTAATAAAAAACACAACAAAGGAGAACTGGGCTATTGGCTGGGTAAATCATATTGGGGGAAAGGGTACTGTACAGAAGCAGGGAAAGTCATCGTTAAGTACGCATTTGAAGAATTAAGTCTAAATCGTATTTATGCTGATGCCTTCACTAAAAATCCTGCCTCTAGTAAAGTCATGCAAAAACTAGGATTGAAACATGAAGGAACATTTAAACAGAGCTGTTTGTACTGGGGAGTTTATGAAGATACTGTTGTTTATGGTTTGACAAAGTCTGATCATTATAAGGGATAGCGCCGCATCACTATCAAGCTAATAAAATAAAATACCCCCATAATGAAAATTCTGCGCACATTTGATAGAAAAGTGTTTACTTTTATCATTTGGGGGAGTTTCTTAAGTTGTCCCTTTATAAACTTTATATTTACCAAACAGGCCTTAACCTTGATGATAATTTACCTTCATTTGCTTCATAAACTAGTTTTGTTAAATCTTCTTTGAGCATTTGCATTCGTTCAGCACCTATGTTTTCAATCCAGCGCTGTTCTATCTCAGTTAGTATCTCCTCTTTTGCTTTCACTACTAACCAACCTCGTTCGGTCAAAACAATAATTTTCCCTCTCTTATCAGTGGGATGAGTTTGGCGCATTACATAACCACTTTTCTCAAGATAATCCACCATTTTACTCACGGCTTGCTTTGTAATTCCTAAGTATTCAGCTAGTTCTATACCTGTTGCTCCATCAGGGGTGATACATTTAAACATAAAACCATGTACAGGTCTAATATCTCCAAACCCCAATTCACTCAATCTGTCATGTAGTTCATTAATCGATGCACTAAAGGATAGTGACAAAAGTGATGTAAGATCCAATTCACTCAATATTTGATGATTCATACATAAAACCCCCTTAAATAAAGTCAATTAAGTTGACTTTATTTAAATTCCATTGTACTATACGCAATATAGTCAATCAAGTTGACTATATTTTGATTATGAAAGAAATAGGATTCACCGAAACAAAAATTAATAAATTATGGAGGTTTCTCATGGCTAACATCGTGAAAATTAGAGGAAGTGTGTTTGCTCCGTATGCTTGGTTGGAACCTATTAAAGATCCTGCAACAGGAAAGATTTTTGAATATACTGGTGATGCACGTGAATTTACACCATATGCTGTAAACACAATGCGGTCAAGATTAGAGCAAGAAGTGATTATTGATTTTTATAAAAAAGAAATTTTCACATATACAAATGCTTGTATCGTAACTGTAAAAGTTACAAAACCAGATGGTTCTATTGATTATAAAAAAGGCAAAACAAGTACAGAAAATATTGAATGTACGAATGTTATGTGGGGCGCTGATGAAGTTTCTTTTGAAATGAAGGCAAGTGCAAGCAATCCTTTAAATACAGCAGCACCTGCGGCTGACTATTTATTAACTATACGTGTTAACAAGAGTGGTGTTGCACAAATTAAAGGTTCCCATGATGGGTTCCCTTGCTATGAATTTTATAAACAAACAGATTTTGGTCCATTTGAATTAATATATACACATGATTTCAGAGAAACTGGCGACACTCCAGCAGCGCTAGCCGGAGAAATGGAATACAGTTTTAAAACGACGGTCTAGGCATAAATATGAATCAGAAGAGTATCGCTATTTAAACAAGGAACAGCAATTGATTATGCGAAAGAAATTGCGACCTGTTTTGCTCAATGGTTTTATGTATTACCCAAAATAAAATTAGAATTACAGAGGTGGTTCTCATGACTAATATCGTTAAAGTTAGAGCGAGTGTATTTATTCCAATGTCTTGGACTGAACCTAAGAAGGATATTCAAACAGGAAACGTGATTCAATTCGAAGGTGACTCACGTGAATTTACACCTTATGCTGTAAACGCTATGCGTTCTAGAGTTGAACAAGAAGTAGTTGTAGATTTTTACAAAAAAGAAATCTTCACATATGCGAATACTGGTATAACAACAGAAAGAGTCACAAATCCAGATGGTTCCGTTAATAAAAGAACAGGAAAAGCTAGTACGGAAGGTATTTTGTGCACTGATATTGTATGGAGTTCTGATGACGTCAAATTTCAAATGAGTGCAAGTGCAAGCAACCCATTAAATGTATATGCACCTCCGGTTGACTATCTATTAACTGTACATGTCAAAAAAGATGGTACTGTGGATATTGAAGGTTCCCATGATGGGTTCCCTTGCTATGAATTTTATAAACAAGCAGATTTTGGTCCATTTGAATTAATATATACACATGATTTCAGAGAAACCGGTGATACGGCTGAAGCTCTAGGTGGAGAAATGGAGTATAGTTTTAAAAAGATATTGTAACAATATGATGCTCTTTTTAGTGAGTAAATATAGAACAAAGTAAGAGTGAATAACAGGAGGAAAACAGAATGACAACAGTTTTATTTGTAAAAGCAAACAATCGTCCAGCAGATCAGGCAGTTAGTGTGAAATTATATGAGGCTTTTTTAGCAAGCTACAAAGAATCACATTCCAATGATACAGTGGTAGAGCTTGATTTATACAATGAAGAATTGCCATATGTAGGAGTAGACATGATCAACGGCACTTTCAAGGCTAGTAGAGGACTTGAATTAACAGAAAAGGAAGCAAAAGCAGTAGCTGTTGCTGATAAATATTTAGATCAATTCCTTGCAGCTGATAAAGTTGTGTTTGGTTTCCCATTATGGAACTTAACAATTCCAGCTGTGCTGCACACATATATTGATTACTTAAACCGTGCGGGCAAAACATTTAAATATACACCAGAAGGTCCAGTAGGTCTTATTGGAGATAAGAAAATTGCATTATTAAACGCAAGTGGCGGTGTATATTCTGAAGGACCAGCAGCTGAAATGGAAATGGCTGTTAAATATGTAGCAAGTATGATGGGCTTCTTCGGTGTAAAAGATATGGAGAAAGTAGTAATTGAAGGTCACAACAAATTCCCAGATAGAGCAGAAGAAATTATTGCTGCAGGGCTTGAAAAGGCTGTTAAAGTAGCAAGTACGTTCTAATTAACAAAACATTTGTCACTCAATATGGCAGTACCAACACTTTTATAGCGGTGGTACTGCTTTTTATTTTGTTTGTAAAAAAAGACATTAAAGTAACTTTTTAAATTACGAAAAAAGCGCTATTCTTTTTATAGAAATGTATAAAAAGAATAGCGTTTTTTATGAACGTTTCTATTCAAGATGATTTTCAATCAAAGGAGTTGAATGAAAAACAAAATGGAAAGCATATTATTGAAGTATTTGACTAAATTTACAACGCTGAACGAAGAAGAACAACAAGCAATCGTTAAAGATATACTGATTGAAGAATATAAAAAAGGAACAATGCTCCTTAGACAAGGGGATGTTCCTACTACATGTTATTTCGTATTGAAGGGTTGTGTTAGGCAGTATTCTATAGATGAAACGGGAAAAGAGGTTACATCTAATTTCTACACAGAAGAACAAGCAATTGCGAATTTCAATCATCATAAACAAGACAAGGCATCGACATATTCGTTAACTTGTGTAGAAGATTGTATATTGGTCGTTGGTGACCTTGATACGGAAAAGGACATGTATAATAAATATACACAATTGGAAACAATGACACGCAAGATGATTGAGGAAAAACTAGGTGACATGCAAGATGAAATGGCTGCATTCATTGCATCTACACCTGAAGAGCGCTATAAAACACTATTACAGAAACGACCTCAGTTAGTCGACCGTGTGCCTCAACATCAGTTGGCAAGCTATCTTGGTATTACCCCGGAATCATTAAGCAGAATTAAGAAACGAATCTATGAAAATAATATTTAGGAAGTTGTGACTTTTCCTCCCTTGAACAGCAACCATATACCAAAGCCCAATTCTCCTGCAATCATTGGCACAATAAATACAAAGTTAAGTATGGAAATAACTTCATCATATTCTGGAAGAAACGTGTTGCATAGGTGAATGACAATGTAGCCTATTGAAGCAAGTAACAATAAGATGCTAATGACTTTTGGTATGCTGTTTGATTTGAAAGCTACATAACCCACAATCATGAGATGCCCACCAAAAATGATTAAACCAATAGACCAAATAGATTGAAATGCTTCCAAAAATAGCATCATCTGTGCTTGACGTTGATCGGTTTTAAATAAGGATAAATAGTCTGTATGTTTCGTCAGAAGCAACGCAAATATTAAATTCAGTATGGCAATTCCCAATATAGTCGCATAAGTAAGACGGAGCCATGCACCAAGCAATGAAAGGTTTTTATGAATGGGCTTCAGGAAGATATAGAAAGCCCAGGCGACTACAATGTCACTTATCAGGATGATGATCCAACCAAAGATTTCAGCCTTAAAAAGGATATTTGAGGACATGATGTTGTGAAATGTGGCGCCAGCATCGCCCTTCACAACAAGGCTTGTATGGGCAAAGCCATAGGAAAAAAATGAAACAAGTGCCATGATGATAAGTAATATACCAGCAGTCAGAGCGTATTTTCGCTGATCCGATTGCTTTTTTACTATGATAGCCATAAGATAGCCTCCTATATTACATTGTTAATTTTCATTTTAGTGGGAAGGTGATAATTGGTCATTGACTTAAGTCAAGAGTGGAAATTTCATAGATGTTCCTAAGCATTCATTAACAATTTAATAGATTGAGAATATAAATATGAATATAAAACAATATAAGTTAATGCCATAAAAAATTAAACGATTCAGGAGTGTTCTATCATGTCATTTGGAATTGATGTTAGTCACTATGAGGGGACAATTGATTGGAATCAAGTAAAGAATGATCCTAGACAAGTAAATTTTATGTTTGCAAAAGCAACAGAGGGTTCTGAGCAAGGTACTAATTATGTCGACCCTACCTTTCAATACAATATAAATGGTGCGAATAATGTCGGCATTCTTACAGGGGCTTACCACTTTTTTCGAGCAATCTCTGTTAATGATGCGAAACAAGAGGCTGCTTTCTTCATTAAAAATTTACAGAACGTAACATTAACTGCACCTGTATTTGTCGATGTAGAAGTCAATGATGGGAATTTAGATCCGGATACATTAACAGATGCTGTGAATGCATTTTTAACAGAATTAAAAAATGCAGGGTATATAAATAACGGGGTTTATAGCAATCTATATTTCTTTGAAAATAGTCTAAATCCTTCGCGGTTACTAGAAAATACTTTATTGTGGATTGCACGTTATAATGACAGGGGTCCAGGAATTGACTGTGATATTTGGCAATACACAGATAGCGGAACAGTACAAGGGATTCATGGTAATGTCGATTGTAATACATCCTATATAGACTTGGATGTCAGTAATCCTAATGGAAGCAGCAGCAACTATATAGGGGTTGCTACAATCACAGGTGATAATGTGAATTTAAGAGATCAACCTTCTATGAATGGCAATGTGATTCGTAAATTACATCATAATGAGTCCTATAAAGTATATTATGAACAAAATGGATGGTTAGGCGTAGGGAGAGATCAATTTATTTATTATGATCCTAGTTATATTTGTTATTGTAACTATATAGGGGTTGCTACAATCACAGGTGATAATGTGAATTTAAGAGATCAGCCTTCTATGAATGGCAATGTGATTCGTAAATTACGTCATAATGAGTCGTATAAAGTATTTTACGAACAAAATGGATGGTTAAATTTAGGGGGAAACCAATTCATTTATTACGACCCTAGTTATATAAATTATGAATTACTTTCTGTATGTTCCGATTGTTAAATAACGGACAAACCCAAAACAGTATACGCTACGATTATTAAAATTGTTAGCACACATCAAATTGAACTGTACCTTGAATCGTGGGCACTAAAAAAGTCCATGATTCGGGGTTTTTGTTTTTTTACACTTATCATCTCGTTTTCGATAGCTATGTTTTTTTTATTTTCCTTATAGAATCCTTATAATTGTCATTTATTCTAGACTCACAATAAATGAGGAGGGTGTTTAGGAATGAATGAGATTATTTTAGAAACAAAAAATCTTTGTAAAACATTTCGAAAGCAAAAGGTGGTACAAGATATTTCACTTTCTGTACCGAAGAATTCAATCTATGGATTGTTAGGTTCTAATGGAGCAGGGAAATCGACTACTTTGAAAATGATAACGGGAATGCTTACGCCTACTTCTGGTGAGATTTATTTTGATGGTCATACATGGACGCGGCACGATTTACATTCTATCGGTGCTTTGATTGAGTCCCCTCCGCTTTATGAAAATTTAACAGCAAAAGAAAATTTGCAGGTTCGTACGACTGCTTTAGGTTTGCCTAAATCAAGGATTGATGAGGTATTGCATGTTGTGGAGTTAGAGAATACAGGCAGGAAAAAAGCAGGGAAATTTTCTATGGGAATGAAACAGCGATTGGGAATTGCGATTGCATTGCTTAATCATCCGAAGCTTTTAATATTAGACGAACCAATGAATGGACTTGATCCTTTTGGAATACAGGAATTAAGAGAATTGATCCTTTCTTTCCCTAGTAAAGGAATTACTGTCATTTTATCCAGTCATATTTTAAGCGAAGTAAGCCAGGTCGCAAATCATGTTGGTATTATATCTAACGGTGTATTGGGTTATCAGGGGAAACTGAATAAGAATGATGACTTGGAAAGCTTATTTGTACAAGTGGCTGGAAAATATAGAAGGGAGGCATAGTCAATGGTGCAATATCTTGTATCTGAAAAAATGAAAATAAGACATACTTTTTTAAATAAACTTATATGGCTATCTCCATTAGCTTCAATGCTGCTTGCTTTTTTATTATCGAGGGATTATTTTCAATTATCTAGCTACAACTGGTGGTACATTTTCATCCTTCCAGGAATGCTTTCTTTAAGTTGTGTACTTCTTGCGGAGAAGGATAAAAAAATGAATAATCGGGCCATTTTATCTTTACCTGTTTCCTTAAAACGGGTATGGGTTTCTAAAGTATTACTAGTTTTAGGAATTTTGATTTGTTCCTGCATGATTTTTTTCTGTGGAACACAGTTATCTAGTTTACTAGTAAATAAAGAGAATTTCCGAATCATTCCTGTGATGAATGCATTATTAGGAAGCGTTGTTTTGATTGTTACTTTTATGTGGCAAATTCCTATATGCTTGTTTTTAGGTAACAAAATAGGTATGTTTCCGACGATTCTATTAAATATAGGGGCAAATGGAGTCTTAGGGATTCTATTCGCAACAAAAAGTATATGGCTGATCAATCCATATGCATATCCAAGCAGACTCATGATTCCTATTTTAAAAATACTACCGAATGGTATGTACGCAGAACCAGGAAGTGTAACGTTCACGCCAGAACTTCTTTCCAATCATGTCATACTGCCAGGCGTGGTGCTTTCTGTAGTGCTGTTCCTTTTGTTCACTTATGTGACGACAAAATGGTTTGAAAAGCAGGAGGCAAAATAAAATGGGAGTTTTGTCGAGGGTGTTAAGAGCTGATTTTCTAAAAATGAAATACACGGTTTTTTACTGGTTACATATAGCGATGCCAATCATCGGGATTGTTCTTTTTTTAAGTTATTGTTCCTTTTCAAAACTTGATTCTATTAGTAAGGTTCCAGGTTATATACAAGTATTATCCATGGCTTTTCCGTTGCTAATTAGTGTTGTATGTTCGTCTGTTGTGGAACAGGAAGCGTTGGCAGGGAATTTTAAAGAACTGTTATCAACGGAATATGGAAGGCGGAAAGCATTTATTAGTAAAGTATGTTTACTTTTAATATGTGGGTTTTGTTCTACTATATTGGCAGTCGTTGGGTTTGCGGCAGGGTTTCATTTTCTGCTAGGGCAGAATGAACTTCCACTTTCTTTATATTTTGAGATTTCCTTAATCCTTTTTGGATGTCAGATCTTTATTTATATATTTCATCTGTTCCTGAATTTTCGCTTTAGTAAAGGTGCTTCCATTGGGATTGGAATTATAGAAAGTTTGCTGGCAGCTTTAATGCTTACAGGGCTGGGAGATGTTGTTTGGAAATACATTCCATGTGCATGGGGCATGAGATTGAGTAGTAGCTTTTTTGTATACAAATTGAATCCTGATTCTTTTCATGTTTTACAAGTAGATACTGAAATGGGAGTAGTTATGTGTATTTCCTTAACAATTATTGTGTTTATTATGTCCCTTATATGGTTTTCCTTTTATGAAGGGCGTAAAGAAACATAAACACATTTTGTAAAAACAGCATTATAATGGAAGTTGAAGGAGGGGGTCCTGTATGGCGAAAATATTAGCAATTGATGATGAAGAAGGCATCCTTTATATCATAAAAAGCGCTTTAGAGAAGGAAGGACATGAGGTAACTGCCGTTCGTAATCCTCTTATGATTTTAAAGAACAAATTCTGTCATTATGATTTAATCCTATTAGATGTGATGATGCCGGAAATAGATGGATTTACACTCTGTAAGGAGATTCGGGACTTGGTGGATAGTCCCATTGTCTTTCTGACTGCGAAAACAATGGAAAAGGATCTGATCACAGGCTTTAGTCTTGGTGGAGATGATTATATTACAAAGCCTTTTGGAATTGGCGAACTGCGTGCAAGAGTGGCAGCGCATGTAAGACGTGAACATAGAGAAAAGCAAAATGCATTTTTTCGGTCAGGTCTTACATTTAATCTATCATGTAAAGAAATAAGGTATGACGATACAGTTATTGTATTTACGAAAAGCGAGTACGGAATTTGTGAGTATTTAGCTTTGAATCACGGCCAAGTCTTTTCAAGAGAAAAGATTTATGAAAATGTTTTTGGATATGATGGCGACAGTGACAATCAAGTCATTGTGGAACACATTAAAAATATTCGCTATAAATTATCTAAGTATGGTATGAATCCAATAGAAACAGTGTGGGGAATCGGATATAAATGGAAAAAGTGAAAAAACAAATTAATCTCCGCAAAATTTTTATAAGGTATATCATTGCGTTTTCAATAGGGACGATTGCTTTAGTCACTTTTCATCTTAGCTTGTTTAGTATTGGAGTTAACACAGGGGTGATTCTTCCAGCAAATTATTATGAGAAACAGATTGAATCACAAAGAGACGACATAGTAAGGGCAGAACAAGGCGATGATCGGATTTTAAAACAATATAATTATGTTGTGTATGACTTTTCAGGGAACATCATTCAAGGGAATATTAATAAAAGTGATGCAAGGCAAATATGGGATAGCATACAGAACAATGAAAAAGGTGATGGAAAATACTACTATGCAATTATGAAGCGGAATAAAGATATTTGTGTCGTTTTATATACTTTACATGCTAATTATAAAAGTCCCTTTTTGCAGAAGTATTTACCAAGCCCGGACATTTTTTTGATTGTTTCTTTTATCCTATTATTTGTTGCAGAAGTGCTATTTCTATCTCGTTATTTTGGTAAATCGTTGTCAAAGGAAATGCTGATTTTGAAAAAGGTAACCGATAAAATTCAAAAGGAAGATTTAGATTTTCAAGTAGAGCAATCTAGAATAATAGAAGTGAATGAAATATTAGATTCCTTAGTAAAAATGAAAGATGAACTGAACGATTCCTTACGTAAACAGTGGGGGATGGAAACGAATAGAAGAGAACAGATTGCTGCTTTAGCGCATGACATAAAAACGCCATTAACGATACTGAGAGGGAATGCAGAGCTGTTAAATGAATTTATGCTAGATTCGAATCAGGAGAAATGTAATGAGCATATTTTGAAAAGTGTTGCTGAAATGGAAATGTATATGAAATCTTTGCTCGACATTACGAAATCAGAGGAAGGTACCTCACTTCAATTTGAGCAAATAGAACTCCAAAACTTTATTGATAATATTATGGAAGAAAGTGTAATTTGTGCTTTGGACAAACAGTTAAACCTGATTAAAGAGGCTAAGGACATACCGAATTCTATTTATGCTGATGAGGCTGCTTTGAAAAGAGCGATTATGAATGCGATGATGAATGCAATTGAATATTCTCCAGCAAATGGTGACTTAATGTTTTCAGTTGAAACTACTAATAGTAAGGTCCGGTTCATTGTTGAGGACTCGGGAAGAGGATTTACAAAAGAAGAATTGAATTCAGCTACAGACCAATTTTATAGGGGAGATAAGAGTAGAAATTCAAAAAATCATCATGGAATCGGACTATACATTGCCAAAAACTTTGCAAAGCAGCACGGTGGAAACATTTATTTAAGTAATTCAGAAAAGCTGTGTGGTGCAAAAGTTGTTTTAGAAATATTGAGCACATGATCACGCTGACTATCATGCTGTAAGTGGAAGGGCTTGGTCTAGTTTTAGTTCATAATAGATGTGATTTTATAGAGAATGTGATTTGAATACGAATTTGTAAAAAAACGCATCAGACATTGATCTGACGCGTTTTTTTGTATGATCCTGACTGAGGTATGGTGTCTCAAAACTTATCTTTAAATTAAAATCCCAATTGAAATCATGCTATTGTTTTTCGAAAATCTTTTAGCGTATAAAAACATTAAGGTGTACATGCTACACCTTTTTTAATTTCTGTTCAATCTTATCCTGTACTGATTCGATTTTTTCAGGCAACACAAATAAATATTCGATAAGGACTTCTAATAATTCTGTTAATAAAGCTACGTCTTCATCATCAATTTCCTGTTTCAATTCAAGCATCCCATAAAAAGGATTTTCCGGATGAACGAGGTGGCCAACATCTTGAATCGGTTTAGTTAAATCGATATATTTTGGCAATTGCTCAAATTGCTGGGAAAGAGACTGCCCATTACTTTTCTCTCCAAGAAAATGTTTGAGGACACTTTCAAGAACTCGTTTTGACAGTACTGCAGTAGCAGAATTATCTTTTGATTGACTGACATTTAAAGTAGAGCGATATGCCCTAACAAGGTCTATAGGGATATGTTTATTGTGTTCGAGCTGATCCAAAGGATCTCTTAAATCCGAAGGACTATAAATATACACTTCTACTTCTTTATTTATTTGATCCGGATAATCATTAAACATAATCACAAATTCTGATGGCTTTTGACATTCAAAACAAAGCCCTTCTGCGAATAATCCTCTTTTTGTAACTTGGTAAAAATTCGTTTTTAACGTAAATTCACTTGATTTACCGCATTTAGGACACTGACTTTTGACATTTTTCGGCACCTTTAAATTCCCATACTGGGTGTGAGATAAAATGGCCCCTGGCAATATTTTTCTCATTTAAACCTCCTAAAAACTCAACCCTAACTCGTAACTTATATACATATTTCTGGTAACTATTCAGTAACCTCATGAAGATATAAGATGGTTAGAAACATTTACTAAAAAAATATGTTTACTTGTTTTATCACAAGGTATAGCGTATCGCACATGTTTGTATTGTAGGCAAAAAAATAGACCGAATTTCCGCCTATGAAACTCCTAAATTAAAGGGATAGCTGAGTGGTTGTTATTTCTATATAATTTATAATTGATAATACAAATTTTTTAATCTATATAAAAAGTATAAGTTGAAAAATCACAATTACAATCTGTAATATGTGGAAATAATATTTTTTCTTAGTAGAGTGTTATCATATATACCCATCAAGCTAATATTTTGAGATACTCCCATAACGAAAATTTTACCTTTTTACAGTTATTTATGAGAATTTGGATCATTTTTTTCTAAAGATTAAACAGAAAACAATAAATATCCTGTCTCTTATTTCTAAAGTTTCCTAATATTCACAAAAATATAAAAAAACTATACATTTTAGTTGTACCAAAAAATCCAAGCAAAAAGGAGATGGTTGTATGTTCAAGAAATTAGTAGTAGGAGCATTAGCAGCTGGTTTTGCATTAACTGGAGGATTGGGAACGATATCAGCAAGTGCAGAAAAAGATAATACGATCAAATCGTTCGACTATTTAACTGTAGACGGAAAGAATGTGGATTCCCTGGCTAAAGTGAATAATAAGTCCAACGAAGACATACAAATAACCATGGTTCTGCCTAAACAGAATAAAAAGGGAGATTGGCTGGCATATGGATTTACGAGCAGAGAAACATTGGAGGCTTTCATCGAAAAAGATAAACAAAGACTTAAAAACCAAATAAATCCGCTGGGTAGCGGTCCTGGTAGTACCGATTTCTATGAGCATATAAATAAAGGTGGACAGTATATTTATTGGAGCTATGGCTTTAAAGACTTGCCTTCTAGCTGGAATGACAGAATTTCTTCCATTAGTACGGCGTCACCTTCTGCAAGCTATTCGACTACGCTATGGGAGCATACTTCATCTCAAGGATACGGAAAAGGAGTCTTATTTAGACACTCTGATTGGTATGGTAAAACTGCTAATCTGGCTGCGGATTGGAACGATATAACTTCAGCAATTGAAATCAAGTAGGAGATTTCAATTGTTCAGGTGAATAAGTTTTAAAATCACTATTCTCTCATCAATTTAGAAGAAATGGGAGAATGGTGATTTTTTTGTACAGAAACAAAGCGATTATTCTCTTTATTCATCATCCAGCATTGATTAACGTCTTAATGTAGTCTATTAAAATAGTGCATTCCTTGAATCACTAAAACGGAAGATTAAAAAATTAGAAAATGATAACAAACAACTTAGAGAGTAATTGAAAGTTGCTTATGCAGAGGTATATAAAAAAGTTTAGTTTATGGCGAGAACAGTACTCTCCATCCTTATTTGTTCAACAAACGGGCCATATTCTTTAATAACAAAAGCAAGCATTTCATTATCTTTTTTACATATAATTCCGTGTAGGTATTTGAATATGGGGAGGAAATATATAGAATGCTTAGTAAACGATTACAAAAGGATGTCATTGTTGTTGGTGGAGGACCTGCGGGTATGATATTGGGCTTATTACTTGCAAAGGTTGGAGTTCAAGTAATCGTCCTTGAAAGTCATAATAATTTTGACCGTGAATATCGTGGAGAAGTACTTCAGCCTCGTTTTGTTCAATTACTTGATCAATTACAATTACGTGCGTATATTGAACAATTACCCCATTCTAAGCTAAAGAAAGGTGCCTTTTATCATTATGACAAAAAGAAAGGAGACTTTGATTTTTCTTCTATTATTGCAGAAGCACCGTATGCTCTCTGGATTCCTCAACCCATATTACTTCAAGCACTATACGAAAAAGCAAAGGAATATCCAACTTTTGATATGATGTTCCATGCTCAGGTGAAAAAACTGCTTGAGAACGATGGAACCGTGACAGGGGTAGTTGTTGAGCAGGAAAATAAAGAATTGCTGGAAATTCAGGCGAAGATAACAGTCGGGGCTGATGGGCGGTTTTCTACCGTTCGTCGTTTAGGAGGTTTTGAGTTAGAATATGAATATTATCCAGGTGATCTGATCTGGTTTAGTGTAAAGCGGCCACCTCAGTGGGGAGAGGAATTACAATTTAAAATCACAGAGGGACATAGTTATATAACACTTCCCAAATATCCGGATTTACTTCAAGTAGGCATTGCTTTACCACGAGGGGAATGGAAAGAAGTGCAGCGTCAAGGGATAGGGATTTTTCGTCAAGAAATTATGCATACTAACAAAGGATTTCATGAATTTGCTGAATCTTTGGTTGACTTTAAACCATTCGTACCGCTTCAAGCTAAAAATCATATGGTTAAAACGTGGGCAAAGGATGGCTGCTTGCTGGTCGGTGATGCTGCTCATTGTTCATCTCCTATAGGAGCAATAGGAGTTTCATTAGCAGTAACGACAGCAGTTGTGGCGGCTGATGTTATTTGGGATGCGCTGCAAAAACGTGATGTCTCAGCTAAAGTTCTCTGTAGAGTCCAAGAAATTCGAAGTGAGGAGATTGAGGAAATTCACCGAATTCAAGAGCGAATGGGAAATTTGTTTTTTACTTCGTCAAAATTAGTGAAAGGGATCCGACCATATATCGTATCTGCTGCTTTCAAGACTCCCCTTTTTTCGATGATCCAGAAGAAGCTATTTGTTATGAAAAATCCTGTAGCTATTAATTCTGAATTTGTATTCGATAAATAACAAGATGACGATCATCTTTGTTTATTGTAAAAACAGCTTTTTGTTTTTTTATTAAGTATTAAGGTTTAGAGAGTTAATTTAATCGAACTTTATTTTAAAATTACAATAATGATCCAAATACAATTCCATTCTTCTAAACAGGGAAAATAGTAACAGTAGTTTCCTTGAATAAGTATGTTTCCATTTATGAAAAATTATGCTGTAATAATGATAGAACAATATTTTACCCTGTTTTAAGTAGTCAAAGAAGTGAGGAATTGAGATTGAAAAAGTTTAAGAAGTTTTATTTAGAGATTACAAGTGTATGTAACCTCGCATGCAGCTTTTGTCCGCCAACAGAACGGCAGAAGCAATTCCTTTCTGTGGAGGATTTTGCTAAGAGATTAGACCAAATTAAACCTCACACAGACTACATTTATTTACATGTAAAAGGTGAGCCGCTGCTTCATCCTAAAATAGACCAATTGCTAGATTTATGTCATGAAAAAGGGTTTAAAGTTAATATTACAACGAACGGAACATTGATTAATAAAAAGAGAGACAAATTATTAAATAAGCCTGCGCTCAGACAGATGAATTTTTCACTTCATAGCTTTGATGGCCATGAAGGTTCTAAAGATAAGGAAGGATATGTGCGAAGTATACTTTCTTTTATTAAAGAAGCAACGAGCCAATCAGATTTGATTGTTTCGCTCAGATTATGGAACTTAACGCAAGATAATAAGACGAATATTGAAATACAACGAAACAGACAATTACTAGAAATCATTGAGAAAGAATTTGATTTACCATACAAAATTGAAGAGAAGGTTACACCAGGAAGTGGCGTGAAAATTGCTGATCGCATCTTCATCAATCAAGATTACGAATTCCAGTGGCCTGCATTACATGAAGAAGAGGACGATGGGAAGGGCTTCTGTTATGGCCTTCGAAATCAAGCGGGTATTTTAGCAAACGGAACTGTTATCCCTTGTTGTTTAGATGGTGAGGGCATTATCAACCTTGGAAATATTAATGATGCTTCATTTTCTGATATTATCGAAGGGGAGCGAGCAAACAACCTTGTAGATGGGTTTTCACGAAGAGAAGCAGTAGAGGAACTATGTAGAAAATGTGGATATCGCAAAAGGTTTGGGAAATAGATAGGAAAACGAGTGCCACGCAAAACGTGTACAGTAAAAAAAGATGGATCAAAACAGTTTCTTACTGTTTTGGTCCATCTTTTTTACCATTCCTTTGGCTCATAGTTCAAGTCTTGGAATAATCGATTGCGCTCTTTTTTAGATAAGTCTCTCCATTGTCCAACGGGTAGATTACCTAAATGAATATTCATAATTCGAGTTCGCTGTAGTCTATAAACATCGTATCCAAGCGCTTCACACATGCGACGAATTTGACGATTTAGTCCTTGTGTTAAAGTGATTTGAAAAACATATTTAGAAAGTTGTTCCATCTTACAAGGCAGCGTTTTCGTACCTAAAATTTTTACACCTTCAGCCATTCGTTTTAAAAATTCAGGAGTAATCGGCTTGTCTACTGTAACAATGTATTCTTTCTCATGCTTATTTTCAGCACGTAAAATTTCATTGACTATATCACCGTCGTTCGTAAGGAGTATTAAGCCATCTGAATCTTTATCTAGTCGCCCGATATTAAAAATTCTTAATGGATGATTGACTAAATCAACAATATTACCCTTAACATTTTTTTCTGTTGTACTCGTAATACCAACGGGTTTATTTAAGGCAATATAAACATAATTGCTTGCCATCCGTATTTGGTTACCGTTTACACGAACATCATCCCCGGGCTCGACTTGGCTGCCTATTTTCGCAACCTTTCCATTTATCGTGACTCTTCCTTCATTGATTAATTTATCTGCACCGCGTCTAGATGCTTTTCCAGATTCACTAATGTACTTATTAATACGCATGTTAAACACAACCTTAAGTAGAGAGTTAATAGTATAAGAATATTGGATTCACATTTGATTTTCAAGGGGGCAAGCATAACGAATTACAGAATAGCGGAAAAAACAACAAAAATATATTGAATGTGTTTCTGTTGAGAGACAACTCCCTTCAGAAAAAGATGTGTTAGATTTTGTAGGCATATGTGCTGAAAATGACGTATACTTATTAATGCTCTATGTTGATGCATTTTTTGAAGACTTCTTTAATCTGAAAACAGGTCTAGCAGGAATGATGTTGCAAAAATTCATAAACTATCATATAAGAGTTGCCTTTAGTAAAACGAAAGAGAAAAATGGAATTATGCATATGGTATTCATACAATGGTGAAAAATACATAAAAGAATATATAACAAAATGAGGTTAGTACATGAGTCCACAACGTTTTAACAATTACGCATTGAGTAAAGAAATTGTAAGAGCACTTGCTAGCTTACAATATGAAAAGCCAACAGAAGTGCAAGAGAAAGTCATCCCAATTGCATTAGAAAAGAAAGATCTTGTTGTAAAATCACAAACAGGAAGCGGTAAGACAGCTTCTTTTGGGATTCCGCTTTGTGAAATGGTTGAGTGGGAAGAAAATAAGCCGCAGGCGTTAATCCTTACACCAACAAGGGAACTTGCTGTGCAGGTAAAAGAAGATATTACGAATATAGGAAGATTTAAGCGTATTAAAGCAACTGCGGTTTACGGAAAATCTCCATTTGCACGTCAAAAATTAGAACTAAAGCAAAAGACACATATTGTTGTCGGCACTCCTGGACGTGTATTAGATCATATTGAAAAGGGGACTTTCTCGTTAGAGTGTTTGAAGTATTTGGTGATTGATGAGGCAGATGAAATGTTAAATATGGGCTTTATCGATCAAGTAGAAGCAATTATTGACGAACTACCTACGAACCGAATGACGATGCTATTTTCTGCGACATTACCAGAAGATGTTGAAAATTTGTCTCGTACATATATGGAATCACCAATCAACATCGAGATTAAAGCATCTGGTATTACGACAGATAAAATTGAACATAGTCTTTTAGAAGTGAGGGAAGAAGAGAAGTTCTCTCTTCTGAAAGATATAACAACTATTGAAAATCCAGATAGTTGCATTATTTTCTGCCGTACGCAAGAAAATGTAGATGATGTATTTAGACAGTTAAAACGTTCTGGCTATCCTTGTGATAAAATTCATGGTGGTATGGTGCAAGAAGATCGGTTTGCAGTAATGAATGACTTTAAAAAAGGGAAATTCCGCTATTTAGTAGCGACAGATGTAGCAGCACGAGGAATTGATATTGAGAATATTACCCACGTCATCAATTATGATATTCCATTAGAAAAAGAAAGTTACGTACACCGTACAGGAAGAACAGGACGTGCTGGTAATAGCGGGAAAGCAATTACATTTGTAACCCCGTATGAAGAGAGATTTCTAGCAGAAATCGAAGAGTATATCGGTTTTGAAATTTTAAAAATAGATGCACCTTTAAAAGAAGAAGTTACAAAAAGAAAGGCGGCATTTGAAGAAAAAATAAATGCTAAGCCAATTATTAAAAAAGATAAAAGTGCTAGTCTAAATAAGGGAATCATGAAGCTTTACTTTAATGGTGGGAAGAAAAAGAAAATCAGAGCAGTGGATTTTGTTGGTACAATTGCCAAAATTCCAGGTGTTACAGCGGATGATATAGGGATTATTACGATACAGGATAATGTTTCTTATGTTGATATATTAAACGGAAAAGGACCACTTGTTTTAAAAGTAATGAAAAACACAACGATAAAAGGGAAGCAGTTAAAAGTTCATGAGGCAATTAAATAAAAGGTGAACTGTACCCCGAATCATGGACACTTAAAAAAAGCCCCATGATTCGAGGTTTTTGTGTGTTTTTATAAGGAAACCTCGTTATAATGGAGCCAACGATAGAAATGAGTAAAATTATTTTTAACGAAATTCAAATGAAACAACTAGAGAAAAATGAAAATGTATTAAAAGCGTCTGAACGTTCGATTAGCTATTGTCCAGATTTTAAGGTAAGAGCTGTAAAAGAAAATCAAAAAGGAAAAGGTCCAAGCCAAATCTTTTTAGAGAGTGGGTTTGATTTAGTTGTGATTGGTGAGAAAAAACCAAAACAATGTTTAAAACGTTGGCGAAGAACATATGAACAATTTGGTGAAGAAGGCTTTTATACAGAACGCCCTTCGACAAAATCACTCTCTTCAGCTTGCCATAAAGGATCATATGGAGGATTATAATCGTTATCAGTGGACACTAAAAAAGATGGCTCCGGTAGAATACCGAAACCATCTTTTAAGTGCTTGATTTTTCATGGTCTTTTTATTAAACTGTCCATTTTATAGGGTACAGTTCACTTTTGGGCTTAGGGTTCTACTATGTTTTAAGATTTTCTTACAAAGAAATTCTATATGACTAGTTAACTAATAGACAACTTGTCTACTTTGTCGTTTTTCGTCCTACTAATACCCAGTACAGAGATAAACTGAAAAGGGTAATGAGTACGAGAATGAATAGGATATTACTATACATGGAAGCATCCGCATTGCTTGTAATACCTAGGATGCTTTGTCGCATTGCGGAATGGTCCATCATTGCTGCTGTATAGGCAATTCCGATTGACATAGCGACATTAAGAGTTAAGTTATAAAAACCGATTGCTGTTCCTGTTTTTTCTTTCTCAATTGTACAAATGCAAGAATCAAGTAATGGTGCATACATGAATGCAAATGAACTAGAGAATAAAACCATGGATATCACGAATACAACAACAGAAGTTTTTATAAAGAATCCGCCTAATAGTAAGCTGATCATAATACTAAACATAGCAATTGTAATACATTGCTTGCTTCCTAAAACCTTCGCAATTTTTCCAGAAAGAGCTCCGACTGTAGCAGCTGCTATATAGCCTGGAATTAATAATAGTGAAATAGTATCTAGCTTCAAACCATAAATCTTTTCAAGCAAGAATGGGAATACGAAGATATATGCTAACTGTACAGAGTAAATTACAAAAGCAACTCCAAGCAGTGAGATAAACTGTTTATTTTTAAAGAATGAAATTCCGATAAACGCTTTTGAGTTCTTACTAATATAAGTAAGGAACAGTGTAATTGCAACAATAAACAAGAGAAGGTACATCCAATTGAAATCGGTAATATATAGTAGTAGGGATGCTGAAATCGTTGCTACTAAAAATAATCCTAATACATCTACATTACTGTTTTTCGTTTCTTCCTTAGGAAGATATTTTAAAATAAAAGGAAGAGTGAAAAGTGTTACTAAAGAAAGTAAAAATAGAGTTGTCCAATGGAAGTATGTAGAAACATAACCTCCAGTTAATGCACCGATAAGCTGAGAAAGAGCAAAACTACTTGTACTTAATCCTAAAAATTTCTTTTGTTCATCTGCAGGTAAATGTTTTGTTACAAAGATAACATATAATGTTTCAGCTGATGCTAGACCTGCTGTTTGGATAATTCGTGAGATAACAACTAGTAAAAACGAATGTTGAAAAATATATCCCATGATTGAACCAGCGCAGATTAAAATAATACCAACACTAAAAAGTTTTCTGATACTAATAGAATCCGCTAAAGCTGCGTAAACCACTGCCCCAATTCCAATCACAAGGCCAGCTAATGTTGCTTGCCAGCTAACTGTTGTCGCTGAAATATGAAAATCTTTTGCCATATCAACAGAGATAATCTTAAACGAATTGTCAATTACTAAACATAATAGAAATAACAGTAAGGTAATAGGTACTGCTTTCTTAGCACTATATTCCTGAGTTTTCTTCATGCTTACATCTGCACTTATTGTAGACATAGCTATATTCCTCTCCTTTTGTTATGCAGGAAATTGTCTTCCTGAGTCATAATTATCACGCCTTTAACTACTAATTGATCCTTTCGTGGATAGGTTCAGTAATTTCTATACCATTTGTTTCATACGCGGGGTTTCTTTGTGCACAGTTGTACCCGTTGTTTCCTTCACATGATGTTGTAAGAGGAAACGTTTTCATAAATGATTAAAAGTCTTACCTTTTGATTACGCTTTCATAACCGTTGATGATAACCCTTCAAAATATACAACATCGTATGGTTGTCTAAAAGTTTGTATGAATCTAGACAATGAAAAGGATATCTTTCCTGCTTATGATGTTTATAAGGAAGCACTTGCATAAATAACCTAAAACATCTTCCTGTTTGATTACGCTTTCATGGTAATGTATGAGAAATCTTCGGAGTATACAACATTGTATAGTTGTCTAAAAACTTGTATATATCTTAACAATGAAAAGGATACCATACCTTTATTTTGCTCACAACCCATCTTTCTTTGGGAATTTGTCTTTTTTGTTACAAAAAAGCGATGGATTTCATATGAAATCCATCGCTTCCAAATTAAGTATAGAACTTTACTTAGATGTTTTAATCTTAATTTGACTAAACTCTATTGGTATATAGTATTTATTATAAACCACAGGATATTTATCGCTGATATACACACTTTCTAAAATTAAATCACATTCTTCTCCGTGGAAAAGCTTGTATTTTAATGACGGCGTATTGACGGAATTAGAACGTTTAATTTCAATGGTAGAGGAATTAGCCAAATCATATACGTTCTTTTCTAACATTTCCAACACTTGCTTCTCGTTTTGTAAGTCAAGATTTAATTGGGAAACGGCTTCTATTGGCATCATCGTAAAAGCAAAAGCAACTATCTTATCGTTATTTTTATACCAACGTTCCAACGCAACCACTGCAGTCATTTCTTGATTTAACACTTGCTTTGCATAGTCTGTTACTAGATCAATTCGGAAATTCAGTTCGATATCATCTATTTTTTCCGTATAGCATTTATATAAGGGATTTCCTAACTTCTCCAAGCCATCCATACTTTCATTATGATGAAATTTTGTAATGAAATTCCCTTTTCCATGTATATTTTTAACCAATCCATCTTCCTTCAAAAGTGCCAAAGCATGTCGCAATGTCATTCTGCTTACACCAAATATTTTAGCCAATTCGGGTTCTGTTGGAAGCTTGCTGTCAGGAGGAAATGTTCCATCCATGATTAACTTATACAATTGATCATACACAGTGACAAATAGCGGTTTTTTTTGTTTATTGAGTTCATGAAGTTTATTGTTCATTTTCTGATACCCCTATAGTTTATAAATTCCGTTTCTTTTCTTTGGTTTATTGTAACTTATTTTTCCATGGAAATTAATACGCTTGCAAAAATCCATTATAATTTGCGCTAGGTATATTTGTCATTCAAACGGAAGAAGGGAGATACTGTATATAACTAAAAATAGCTTTGAATGGTTTGAAAACACTTTAATACATACAGCTGTTGTATTAAAACCTTCTTGTCGAGTCAGTGGAGGAGGTTATCTCTCCATTGACTATTATTTAAACTTCCTGTTTCCTTAAGCGAGTAGAATTGTAATAGAAAGAACAAGCATAATAAACGCATTAAGTGCCATAATGGGTTTATGCTTCGCACGGAAGAAATGAGCATGCAAAGCTCCTAACATAAGAACAATAATAAGAAAAGCTGCATAGTGTAAAAATCTATCACTCCAAAAACCAATAATGATTCCTATAATCCCGATGAGCTCCAATAAGGCAATCACATTCATAAACCACATAGGGTAGCGATATTCATTCCAGTGATGAACCATTGATTTTGCACGTGAAATTTTTAGGGAAAACGATATTGAAAATATGCCAATCAAAATAAGTTGAATGATAATAGTAATGATATCCATATAACTTCCTCCTTGATAAGATAATAAAATACATACTTTCACATAAGAGTGTAGTATATATCATTCTGAAAATATGTAGTGGGGACTACAATGGGAGGGAAGTTCATGGATAAAATAAAATATTTATCGCGAATACGTTTATTTGATGAGTTAGAGTTAGAAGAATTAAAGAAGATTGAGCGGGATACTCCTATTGATGTAATGAAAAGAGGGACAGTGATTACCTCTCCGCATATGGAACAACAGTTTTTATATTTAGTTAAAGCAGGTAAAGTACGTTTATATAAAATATCTGAAGATGGAAAGGAGCTTACACTCGACATATTAGATGCAGGGCATGTGTTTGGAGCGGTAGGTACATTTACAACGGGATCTGAAGGTGTATATGCTGAAACATGGGAAGAATCTCTAATTTGTAAAATAGATAGAAATCAATTTCAAGAACTTATATACGATAAACCGGACATCGCTTTAAAGTTCATAGAGATACTATCTATTCGTGTCAAGGAAATGGAAGAGCTGTTAGAGCACATGGCACATAGTAGTGCGCGGAAACGATTGCTCTTTTTGCTTTATAAATTATCGAAAAAATTTGGAATAGCAGTGGAAGCTGCAGAGGATTGGAGACAGCTTGAAATTTCCATTACTCATCAAGAATTAGCAAATATGACAGGGAGTATTCGTGAAACGGTAACGGGTTTATTAAATGATTTAACACAAGAAGGCATTGTCCGAAAAGCAGCCCCGCGTAAATTATTACAAATTCACTTAGGGAGATTAATAGAAGAATTAGAAATAGGCAGTAAGCGTATTTAGTAAAAGATATAGTTAGTTTAAAATTCTCGCTTCAAAATGCCGCGGAAGGTAAGAAATGAAAGGGGGAACAGCACGTTAATGCGGGATAAAAAAAGAGGACTTCACAAGAAAGTCTTCTTTTTTTACGCACCTATTTGTTATCTTTATAATAATAAATGGTAGCAGCAAATTCGCCATTCGGTGACTTAGCATAGTTTGGAATCCGACCAGCTTTCATATATCCCAATGATGTATATAAGATATTAGAAGGGTCTCCTTCTCTAGTATCAAGAACTAATAATGATCTGTTTTCATTCTTTGCTATTTCTTCAGCTTTTTGCATGAGTAGGCGACCAATACCAATACGTCGATAGTTAGGGTGTGTCATTAATTTAGCTATTTCAGCTCTATGATTTCCATTTTGTTTTGTAGATAAGTGTAACTGGACACTTCCAACAATTTGGTTGTTGAATGTAGCCACAAGTAAAATCACTTCAGGACTTAAAACAGATGTCCAATATTTTCGTGCATCTACATTTTTAAACGGTAATAAAAAACCAATGGAAGCTCCATCTTTTACTGTATGTATTAAAAGCTCAGAAAGCTCACAAAGATTGTCTTCAACTGTATATAATCGTTCAATTTTTACATCATTACTCAATACGCTCACCTCAAAATAATTTATAATCTTTATGTAATAATTTTCTACTCAGAGTTTAAATTCCTTCTTGAATGAACTCTCTCTGATAGCGGATAGTACGTTATTTTAAAATTACAGTAATGATCCAATTACAATTGCATTCTTCCAAACAGAGAAAATAGTAACAAGAGTTTCCTTGAATAAGTATGTTTTCATTTATGAAAAATTATGCTGTAATAGTGATAGAACAATAGTTTTTCTTGTTCTAAGTAGTCAAAGAAGTGAGGAATTGAGATTGAAAAAGTTTAAGAAGTTTTATTTAGAGATTACGAGTGTATGTAACCTCGCATGCAGCTTTTGTCCGCCAACAGAACGGCAGAAGCAATTTCTTTCTGTGGAGGAGTTTTCAAAGCGATTAGATCAAATTAAGCCTCACACAGACTATATTTATTTACATGTAAAAGGTGAGCCTTTGCTTCACCCTAAAATAGATCAATTGTTAGACTTATGTCATGAAAAAGGGTTTAAAGTTAACATTACAACGAATGGAACGTTAATTAATAAAAAGAGAGATAAATTATTAAATAAACCTGCGCTCAGACAGATGAATTTTTCACTTCATAGTTTTGATGGCCATGAAGGTTCTAAAGATAAAGAAGGATATGTGCGAAGTGTACTTTCTTTTATTAAAGAAGCAACGAGCCAATCAGATTTGATTGTTTCGCTCAGATTATGGAACTTAACACAAGACAATATGACGAATATTGAAATACAACGAAACAGACAATTACTAGAAATCATTGAGAAAGAATTTGATTTACCATACAAAATTGAAGAGAAGGTTACACCAGGAAGTGGCGTGAAAATTGCGGAACGTATCTTCATCAATCAAGATTATGAGTTTCAGTGGCCTGCACTGCATGAAGAAGAAGACGATGGAAAGGGCTTCTGTTATGGTCTTCGAAATCAAGCGGGTATTTTAGCGAACGGAACTGTTATCCCTTGTTGTTTAGATGGTGAGGGCATTATCAACCTTGGTAATATTAATGATGCTTCATTTTCTGATGTTATCGAAGGAGAGAGAGCAAAAAATCTCGTAGATGGGTTTTCACGAAGAGAAGCAGTAGAGGAACTGTGTAGAAAATGTGGATATCGTAAAAGATTTGGGAAATAGATATGGAAACATGGTGAGCCGTATTATAAGTAAGCATATAGTTATTTTTAGAGGAAGCATCAAAGAATAATTCAATATCTTTGGTGTTTCTTTCGGTAGAAGAATTACCTGTATTGACAGTGATTTTATCATATCTAGCGAGAACCCCCCCACCTTAAGCGCGAAGCGCTAGGTGGGGGTAGTTCATTTTAAATGTGAAAATATTATGCTTGTGGTGCAGGAGTATCTCCTTCCGCGTCTTTACTTACAATACCAGTGTCGCCATGTGCATAAGCTGGAGCAGGAGTATCTCCTTCCGCGTCTTTACTTACAATACCGGTGTCGCCATGTGCATAAGCTGGGGCAGGTGTATCCCCGTGTTCACTCGCTGTAATATTGATTGCATATTGTGGTGCAGGAGTATCTCCCTCAGCCATAGTAACAAACCCCATCGCCATAACAGGCAGTAAAAGTAAAGCTTTAATCTTTTTCATTATACTAATGCTCCTTTTTCTTCATATTTCTTTCTTGCCTCATTACTCATGTAAAAATATTTACTTGCTTTCTTCTCATTCTCTTCTTTATAAAACATGACTGCTAATATTTCTGTGTATTCTTGTACGCAATGTATTAAATTTTCTACTTCAAAGTAGGAAATTCCTTCTAAAATAACATTTTCTAACATTAGAGAATCAGAATTATTATTCATTTCTTTCAGGATATTAAAACGGTGCACGTATTCTTGATTTTCTGTCTTAATACAAGCTGTAAGCCCTTTTTCAATTAGTATATTAGCCTTGTTATGTTCACCCAACTTATAATGTTCTCTAGCCTGTAAGAACATAGCTTTATAATGATTTGGAAGGTGTTCAGTAATTTCTGATAAATGACGGATAGCTAAGTCTGAAAGGTTTTGACTTGAGTATAACCAGCCTAAATTGTTTCTAATACGTAGAAGTAGTTCGGTGTTATCAGTCTTTTTAACAATGTCTATAGCGGTATTTAGGTGTTCTTCAGATTGTTCGTACTGTCTTATCTGAATACACGTTAACCCTAGCACGTTCTCACATAAAGCTACGTTAAGCTCATATCCTTCATTGTTACGAAAAACTTCCTTTGCTTTATTGCTATATGAAATAGAAGGAAGTGGCTTATACGTTTGATAGTAGAAGGTTGCTAAACGATAATTAAATTCAGCTTTTTCTAATTCATTAGGTATGCATTCTAAAAGAACCTCAGCTTTTTCAAAGTGAGTGGCAGCCTCTACATAATTGGACAATATTGTATTATGTATGGCTTTATAAAAATGATAATAATAAGTTAGGCAATCGTCGAAAGGTTGATCAAATTGTTCAATCTTTTTAAATTCATCATGTGAAATATTAATGCCTTCAGTTAATACTTTATATCTAAACTCTAGTAAAGAATAATAAAGTAATAAGTTGTCATCTTCTTGGATAGTAGAAATTTTTTCGTCGATCTCTTGCTTTAAAGTTGTTGCTTTCAACACTTGCTGTTGCAGGATAGCTTGATACCATTCGTTAAATAGTTTCGTAATTTGTTCATTCCCCTTCACCAAAACGTTCATGAAATCCCCTCTCTTTTTGAATATTCTCATAAATAATGATAGCAAGAATAAGATTTTATGGAAACAATTTAATATATTTCTCAACTCATAAATGGATTTAATTCTTTTGGAATCCAGGAATAGAGAGGAATCGTTTCTGCAATTATGAAATGCTGCAGTATGAAATGGAAATTTTAAATATATAAACTTTAACCAAATTTTTAAGATAAGTAAAAATTCGGTTAAATTAATTAAAAAATCTATCAATATATGTCGAATTTTGTTATAATCCGATTCAAGAATTAAATTCGATAAAGGCAAAATTAGTGAAAGCTAATGACGCAAAGCTATAGGGACTAAGGTGTATTCCACTATGTCAGCCAGTTGCCGAAAGGTTAGGAAACTTCCAAGTTTTATTCATGTTGGTAGTTTAATTCCCCATGCCTTTAGGTATGGGGAATTTTTTTATCCCACATTAACGGGCAGTAACACCCACCTTAAGCTTGAGAGAAAAGCGAAGAAGAAAGGTGGGGATAACTGCCCGTAAAAGCCTGATTGGTTCAACTAACCATCAGTGGGGGATAAAGCCCCCCACTGATGGAAGTTTCACTTTATTTCATTATTTGCGGGTAGTAAGACCCTCACCTCAAGATTCCAAGAGACTCATTGTCCAGCTCTAGCGGCTAGAATTTCCGGTCGTTTCGCCCCCTCGGACGAGGCAAAAAGCGCCTCTCTGTCGGGTGCTCCAACGTCCTGCGATTCTGAGCGAGCCGTTTCCGCTTTTCTTAAGAAGAAAGGTGGGGGATAACTGCCCGTAAATGCCCAATTGGGCGGGCTTTCCATTAGTGGAGGATGAAAAAACACTAATGGAAGCTTCACTTTATGTAAGGAAGGAGGCTGCAAGGGTAATCGGTTAAACATACAAAAAAGGGGGGCTTATTTTGAAAAGAACTTTATCTTTAGTATTAACTATGTCACTTGTTTCAGGGAGCTTTGTTACGATTCCTTATACGAAAGTTTCAGCTGAAACGGTGTCGTTGACTCAAGAAACATTGAAGCAAAAGACAGATCAGGCAATTGCAAATGGTAATTTTGAAGATCATTTGAGTTATCTCACAACATATCTGAATGAAAATATTGGGGATATCACTGAAGCGAATTTACAAAATAAGCTTACAGACTCAGTATTTGCAGCAGCTTTGGCTCAGTGGCAATTCATATCACAAACAGGTGCTGCAGCAATGGATGCATTCGCTAAAAAAGATGCTGCTCATCAGAACTTTCTTAACTGGGTTATGAAAAATACAGATGTAATGAATACGTTTCTTGAAGGCGGCAGTCCAACTGGAAAGAATCCAGTAAATGCACTTGAGATATGGAGTACAATATGGAATACGGATGCAGATTCTCATGAAGGATTGTACTTAAAATTAGCGATAGCTACATCGTTAGCCCATGCTGAACCCGTAAAATATTGGACAAACAATAAACCTATTGATCCATTAACGAGGTACCAATATTATAAATCAGCAGATCAAAATAATGAGTTACTTCCTGTCTTTAGAACATATGATGTTTGGCATTTAAGATTAGTAGTGAATACTTGGTCACCAGAAGAAGATTTAACTTGGGCAAGAAACATGATTAATACGGAACATCCAGAACTTAAAAGTCAAGATAAGATAGGAAAAAGTGCATATTTGATTAAATATGTAACATATAACAAAGATGGGGTTAGCGTTCAAGCTGGAAATGATGCATTTTATGGTTTAGGTTGGAATCTTTCCTCAATTTACAGAGATGGTGCGGTATGCGGTGGTATTTCAAAGTTTGGTACGCAAGTAAGCCAAGCCTTTGGTGTGGCAGCTATGCCTGTTGGACAGCCTGGACATTGTGCACTCATCTGGAATGACAAACCATCTTCTTTGTATTTAGGAAATGATATATTCGGATGGAGTGCATCGGAGCATCATGGTGGAACTGTTATTCCTTAGTCAGATGATAGCTTGAAAAATCAAGTACCGTACATATTATTATTTGAAGATGCGGAGCTTGACCAAGCAAAATTAGATCAATCAGAGCGATTACGCTGGTTAGCGAAAGTGATGACTTCATCAGATAACAAAGTTGCAATTTATAAAATAGCTACTAATATTTTACCAATTAATTTCTTAGTATGGAAAGATTACGTTTCTCTCATGTTACAAAATCCAAATGTAACAGATGAGCAGTGGCAAGAATTAAACAGCAGTATCATTTCTTCTTTCGCTAATGAACCAAGACCGATGATGGATCTTCTTACTCAAATTAGAAGCCGTGTTCTGAATACAGATGATAGAGCGAGGCTTCAGCAATATACTTTAAATATATTAAATGCATTTAACGCAATAACGAATGTAAATGAAAAGCAAGTAGCTAATAAAATAAAAGATCAAATGCCAAGTTTAGGGTTGAGCCTTGCTACTTTTAGTTTTGATGGAGTAAATGCAGGGAAATTGATGGGAATTAAAACCGATACGGAATACAGTATTGATGGTGGAAAAACGTATAAAGCTGCTACAAGCAATGATATGCTTCTTAGCAATGAAGAAATCTCAGCAATCAATTCAACAAATGGTATTTTAACAAGAGTGATTGGAACAGAGCAGCCTTTATTAATCCCAATTGGACAAGCTGCTAAATTAAATGTTTCTTCAAATGATGATGAGAACTTAGTTTTTGGTCTAGACGGTACGATGGAATTCAGCATCGATCAAGGTTCGCATTGGACAAAATATAATCCAACTTCTCCTAACTTGCCGGATTTAACAGGAAATGTTACTTTAACGGTTAGAAAATTTGCAGTTGGTTCAACTCCAGCAAGTGATGCTATTAACTTAAAGTTTACTGATACTGCTGCAACAGGATTAATCCCGCACACAAGTTTATCAGTTGCAGGTGCCTCAAGTCAGCAAACTTCACCTAATAATTCTGCTGCAAATGCAATTGATGGGAACAGTGCAACAATGTGGCATACGTTATGGGATGGAAGCGATAAGGCTCCATACATTACGATAAAGCTTAATGAAGTTACTAGTATATCACAATTAACTTATGTTCCAAGACAAGATAGTAACTTTAATGGTAACATAACTAGTTATAATATATACACAAGTCTGGATGGAGTTAACTTTACAAAGGTTGCTACTGGAACTTGGGCAGATAGTAAACTTACAAAGAATGCAAGTTTCAGTAAAGTAGATGCTAAGTATGTAAAGCTCGAAGTCGTATCAGGACACGGTGGATTTGCTTCAGCTTCAGAAATAAAATTATATAATTAATAGTTGAAAGAGAGACTGTAGCAAAAGAATCTTATACCTTTGCTGCAGTTTTTTTTGTATTCAAAATAATGATTTTTACGTATCAAATCTAGTAGAAGGGGCGTTCCTAGAGCAATATAAGTAAATAAGGTTGCGTCCTGGTATGCGTTTTTTTTAGTGATGAAAAAGAGAGATAGGATTTATGTAGGCAAGGATGCATTAAATAAAATTGATGGTAAATTAATAGGCTTGTCCAAAATGGACAAGCCTGCTTCATAATAACCCAGTATTACCTAATAATGCTCTACGATGATCTTAAGCATTAGGAAAAACGAAAATATGCCGCTGCTTGAATATCCGAAGATTTGTGCGGCATATCAGATCGATTTAGCTTCGTATAGTATTAAATAAACAAACTAAATAAAAACTGCTGCTTTCTTTTTATGTTCCAACTTCTGATAAATAAATGCAAGCAGCATCGACGGTATGGTACAAACAATCATCCCGATAAAGGCGTATCTTGGCTCGATTTCGTATAAATAACCGCCAAACATCGTGAATACCGCAGTACTCCAGCTAAGTGCCAGTGCTGAATACATGCCTTGTGCTTTTGGAATCTGCGCATGTGGAATATTTTTGATTAAATATTTCATAAAGGCATAATGCCCCATTGCAAATGAGCATGCATGCAATGTTTGCGCGATACAGAAAACAATAACATTTGGAAAGGAAAATACTAATATCCAACGTACGGATGAACCAAGTGCCGCTAGTGTCAGTAAGGAGCCTACTGAAAATTTATGAAAGCTCTGATCTGCGATTGAGAAGAAAATGATTTCTGCGATCACGGCAATGTTAATAATTAACCCAATTAAATATTTGGGTGCGTGAATATCTTGTAAAAAAATATAGCCATAGCTGTAATAAGAAGCGTGTGCCGCCTGCAGTAAAATCACAATGACGAGCACCAAACCAAAGTGTTTGATGCGAAATAATTCCAGCATACCGCCTTTTTTTGTTTGATCCGCTTGCGGTTTTTTAGATAAAACAACGGGTGCACGCATAAAACCAAGACACACGAATACCAATGTGCCGAGTAACAGTGCCCATAAAATCACTTCATCCCCAAACGCTCCTGTAAAGATGGTTAAGATCATACCTGCCACGACAAACCCAATGGATCCCCACGAGCGGCTCTTCCCATAATGTCTTAATTGATTACTTTGCGCAAGTACGCCAGCTGCGCTATCTAAAGCAGGCATCAGCGCTGGGTAAACAAAATTCAAAAGTAACGTTACCACAAGTAAGCTAATAAAGGAACTCGCTGGAATACAACACAGAATAGCAATTAGTGTGCCGATTGCCATCCCATTTAATAAGATTTTACTACTAAATTTCCTCGATAAATAAGGAAACGCAATTAATGTAGAAAGACCTCTTGCAACCAAACCTAAGCTCATAATCAAACTAGTTTGTGAAAGCGTAAGCCCTTTTGTATGAATCATCCATCCTGTCCAATAGGGTAGAAAAATGCCCCATGTCATATAAAAACTAAAAAACTGTCTACTCATCCAGCGTTGTGTGTCCATTCTGTATCCCCCTCATTGTTTGCATGATAACATGGAGATACGTACAATAATATGAGATATCTCACATTTTTGAGGTGGATTATGGAAATTTATAAAAATGAGAAAAGGAAAAGATATTTGAATGAGTACTCCATTGCGCATTTATTTTCTTTTCCGATTGAAGAGTTTATAGAAGTGCATGAATATAAACGCGATGAATGGATTATTCAAGAAGGCATGCGACCGGATTTTTTATTTTATGTCATTGAAGGAAAAGCAAAAATTTATGTAACGCATCAAAATGGGAAAGTTTCCTTAATTAATTTTATCAATGCGAATGATTATATTGGAGAAATGGAATTATTAAATGAGGTGTACTATACAAAAGGGATCCAAACCTCCACTAAGACCATTTGCTTTGCGCTTCCTTTTCATCGCTGTCGCACACAAATGTTAGAAGATGCAAAATTTCTACGTGAACTAACCAAATTTTTAAGTGTAAAAGCAACACAAATGGCTGCAAAGTATTCGTATAGTCTCGCCTTCCCGCTTGAAAACCGGCTTGCGGATTTTATTTTGCAAACCTCGGATGAAGAGGTCTATAAGGAGAAACACGTAACTGTTTGTGATTTTTTAGGCGTCTCCTATCGACATTTATTGCATGTGCTTGCACAATTTTGCGACAAAGGGTATTTGCAAAAGGAAGGACGTCACTATCGCATTCAGCAGCACAACCCGCTATATGAACTTGCTGAAATGTTGAGGAATAAATAACTAACTGCGATTCATAAATAGTGGTATACCAAAATAGAAGAACAGACGTTTACTTCGATAAAAACCTTAATTTAATGAACCTCACTTAGATTAATCACGGTGAACCGTACCATAAGGAAGTGAGGTTTAAAAATAAATACCTGATCCCTATTACAGTGAAGCAGTGTCATGTAATGGGGTGAGATGTAAATATAAAAAGAAGGGGTGCATGTTAATAATAGTAGTATAATAGTGAATGAGGTGTTAATAGTATGGAAGATATAACTTTAGGCTTACTACTAGATGTCATTGGTGAATTATTTTCAGATGAAATTTCAATTGCTGTTTCGAATACAAAAGAGTATATCTACTATCGGCCAAGTAAACGAATTGATTTAAAAATTGGCGTCGGGGATCCTATAAAAGAAGGGACGATTGCCCATAAAGCAATAGTGACGAAGCAAAAGGTCTCTGAGTTTATTGATCGGGATGTTTTTGGTATTCCTTATCATGGAATGGCCGTACCATTTTTGAATAATGGAGAGCTTGAGGGTTGTGTGACGGCAATTTATCCAGCTTTAACGGATGGAAAATCGGTCGTTACCTTAAAAACAACGGATGGCTGGATTCCGATTCCTTTTTCAAAGGTCATTTATTTAGAGGCAAAAGATAAAAAGACGTATGTGAATTCAGAAGAGTTATCAGGAACACATAAATACTCTCTGCAAGAATTCGAATACTTGCTTCCGAAGGATTCATTTATTAGATGCCACCGTTCATTTATTGTAAATGTTAATCATATTAAAGCGATTTATCCTGATACCCATTCTACCTTTGTACTTTCGATGGATAATGGTGAGCGGGTACCAGTTAGTCAATCATACGCCAGTTATTTTCGGAAGCTTCTAGGATTCTAGATTTTTCTGCTTTAGGGCCCGAATTCGCTATTTTATCTGAATTTTCGGTATCGTATACCAAAATCCCTATTTTGATAGTGTTAATGTGTAAAATAATTATGAATATTCATTAAGAGAGGGATTACTTATGGAGAAGAATTTGGAGAGAATCAGGGACCAACGTCTAAAGGACCGGGTAGTTACACCTGAAGAAGCGGCTTCCTGGATTCAAAGTGGAATGACTTTAGGCTTAAGTGGGTTTACACGTGCAGGTGATGTGAAAGCAGTCCCATTTGCGCTGGTGAACCGCGTTAAGCATGATAAATCTTTTAAAGTAAATGTCTATACTGGAGCTTCCTTAGGCTCGGATGTGGATAAATTATTTGCTGAAGCAGGAATTTTAGGAAAAAGATTGCCTTTCCAAGCTGATGCGACCATGCGAAAAGGAATTAATAATGGAGACTTTTTATTCGTGGATCAGCACTTGTCTCATACAGCAGAGCTACTTCGTGCGGACGTTATGGATATAGATGTCGCTATTTTGGAAGCGGTTGCAATTACTGAGGACGGAATGATTATTCCAACCACTTCAATTGGAAATTCCTTAGCGTTTTCCCTAAATGCTAAGTCTATTATTATTGAAATGAATATGGCTCAATCTACACAACTAGAGGGGCTGCATGATTTATATGAACCTGGGAAACAGGGGGAAAGGCCTCCAATTCCGCTCGTGAAATCGGATGATCGAATTGGAACGAGCGGCATTCCGATTGATGTTGAAAAAGTGAAGGGGATTGTGTTTACGAACCAGCTTGATTCGCCATCAACGATTGTTCCTCCAGATGAAGAAACTGTTATCATGGCACAGCATCTAATAGAGTTTCTTCGAAAAGAAGTAAAAGTAGGCCGATTAACAAATAGTTTAGCGCCATTACAATCGGGAATTGGTTCAGTGGCTAATGCAGTGCTGCATGGAATGTTAGATTCGGAGTTTGAAGATTTAGAAGTTTATTCCGAGGTATTGCAGGATGCGGTCTTTGATCTTATGGATGTTGGGAAAGTCCGTTTTGCTTCCTGTTGCTCGATCACGCTTTCTGAAGAGAAAATGCAACAGGTATTTTCCAACTTTGAAAAATATCGCGACAAATTAATGATGCGCCCGCAAGAGATTTCTAATCATCCTGAAATCATTCGCCGCCTTGGATTAATCTCAATTAATACTGCTTTAGAATTAGATATATACGGAAATGTCAACTCTACTCACGTTTTAGGTACAAAAATGATGAACGGTATTGGTGGTTCTGGTGATTTTGCAAGAAATGCACGCCTAGCTATCTTTGTTACGAAATCCATTGCGAAAGGTGGTAATATTTCAAGCATCGTTCCTTTCGTCTCTCATATAGACCATACTGAACACGATGTAGATGTTATCGTCACCGAACAGGGATATGCTGACTTAAGGGGACTGGCGCCAAGGGAAAGAGTGGAGCTGATTATTGAGAATTGCGCACATCCAATGTATCGTGACCAACTACGTGCTTATTACCAAGAAGCTCAAACAAGGGGAGGACAAACTCCTCATGTTTTAGAAAAAGCGTTTTCTTGGCATACGAATTATGCTAAAAATGGAACAATGCTTGAAAAGGTAGTAGAAACCGTATAGGTACGTATCGCAAGTAATAGCAAAATAATCTTTTACTATTTTAAGCTATTTTGAAGATAAATTCTCTAATTTAAAGAAGACCTCTTGAGGATTACAAGAGGTCTAATTTTTTTCAGCATCACTGATAAGAATTCTCTAACTCATCAATTAATGAACCTACATAAGAAACAGCTTTGCGGATTGGATCTGGTTTCGACATATCAACTCCAGCATGCTTTAAAAGTTCAAGCGGTTCCATTGTTCCACCTGCACGCAGTACATCGAGCCAACGATTAATAGCTGGCTGTCCTTCTTCCTGAATGAATTGGGATACGGCAGTGGAGGCAGTTAAGCCAGCAGAATATGTGTATGAATATAAACCCATATAATAATGGGGTTGACGCATCCATGTTAGGCCTGCTCCTTCATCAATTTCAACCGTATCTCCCCAAAATTCAGAAAGAACAGCTGTTTTTATTTCTGTTAAGGTTGTTGCAGTAAGAGCCTTCCCATCTTCAGCTAAAGCGTATACTCTACGTTGATATTCAGCCTCAAGTAAATGGGTAACAAAGTTATGGTAATAAGTTTCTAATAGCTGTAAGATAATCCATCGGCGCATTCTTTTATCTTCATTTGTAGCGAGCAAATGCCGAGCTAGTAGCATTTCATTCATCGTAGATGGCGCTTCAATGAAATACATGGATGGACGAACATTCATTATACGCTGATTTTTATTTGCTAAATAAAAATGACCAGCATGTCCAAATTCATGTGCCAATGTAAAGCAGCCGCGCATATTATCTTGCCAAGTAATAAGGATGTAAGGATGTGATCCATATGGGCTAGAGCAGAAGGCACCAGTTGATTTTCCAACGTTATCTGCAAGATCTACCCATCGTTCCTTAAAACCTTTTTCTATGATTTCGCTGTACTCAGGACCTAATACTTTTAAAGATTCTTGGATTAGTTTACTAGCCTCTTCATAAGTTATTGTTGGATTGAACTCTGGATCTAGTGGTGCTTTCAAGTCACAAAAAAGCATATGTTCCAGTCCTAATACTTTCTTTTTAAGCTTAGCAAAGCGACGCATATGAGGTGCTAATTCTTTATAAATAATATCTAGTTGATTGTTATACATTTCGAGTGTTACTTTTTGCGGATCCAAAAGCATATGAGTAGCAGATTCATACTTACGTAAACGAGCAAGTGTTACTTGCTTTGTTATCTCTGTGGAATAGGTGGTAGCAATCGTGTTTTTATATTGTTTCAGCGTAGAAACAAAAGATGTATACGCTTTTCTGCGAATATTTGTGTTAGGAGAAAACTCGTAGCGACTTTCAAATAATGCAAAGGATACAGGTAATTCGGCACCTTGTTCATCTTGAATAGGAGCGAACTCCATATCGGCTAACTTAGTCATTCCATAAATTTTATAAGGAGCCCCATGGACTTCGCCAAGTGCTGCAAGAACTTCTTCTGTTTCTGGTGAAAGCTTATGCTTTCTCGATTCAAGAATTTCTAGTAGCGATTTTCGGAAAGGTTCAAGCTCTGCTTCTTCCTGAAGATAGTTTTCAATCGTTCCTTCTTCAAGTGCAAGAATCTCAGTTGGAATAAATGATAAAGCTGTATACAGTTTCGTACCTAAAGCAGAGACCTTTGCTGCACTTATCTGATTAACAGGATCTGTCCGATCTGTAGATTCATTTAAGTTTGCAAAAGCCCAAAGCTTAATCAATTTCATCAAAAGCTGTTCTTGAAGGAGCAGGCAGTCTAATAAAGCTTTTGATCCGGTATGGAAGGTCGTTTTAAAGGCATCAATTTTTATAATATCTTCTTCCAGTACTTTTCGTGCATCCTCCCAGGCTTGACTAGATGAAAATAAATCAGTGAGGTCCCATGTTAATTCTAACGGAACTTCTGAGCGAGTAAGACGTTTCTCTACTACTTTTTCCATCTATAATCTCCTCCTTGTTATGTCTATTCCATAATAATACTACTAGAAAATTCAGTTAATTAAAATGACCTATCTATTTAATAAGAGAAATTGCATCATAAATAAAGGTTCTTAGTACGTAAAAAAAGCTCGGCATATGCCGAGCTTTTTTATTATTTGCTAGATGATCCAGTTGAGCCGTCTGCTTTTGGAGCCTCGAAGATATCTTTTAAATCTTTATCGTTAATCTTCACATCTGATTTTTTGATTTCTTTTGTAACAAGATCGTTCATAAATTGAGCGTCTTGCATTTTCTTGTCAGCCATATCGCTCTTAATACGATCTTTTTCTTGATCGAATGGTTTCAATTCTTTAATGTCAGTTACTTTGATGATATGGTAGCCAAATTGTGATTTTACGGGTTGACTAACTTCACCTTTTTTCAATTTATATGCAGCATCTTCAAATTCTTTTACCATTTTACCTGGTCCAAAGTATCCTAAGTCGCCGCCTTTATCTTTTGAACCTGTATCTTCAGAGTATTGTTTTGCTAAGTCTTCAAAAGATTTTCCTTGTGCTAGTTCAGCTTCTACTTTTTTCGCAGTTTCTTCATCTTTTACAAGGATGTGGCTTGCTTTGATTTCAGGTTTGTAATTTTCTTTTGCTTCTTTGTCTGTGATAGAGCTCTTCACAGCTTCTTTCATTGCAAGTTCGCCGCGAACGGATTCTTTTAATTGTTTCTCAGTCATACCGCTTTGTTTTAATACAGCATCAAATTGATCGCCGTATTGCTTTTTGTATTCGTCATATCGTTTATTAACGTCATCGTCTTTTACTGGGTAATTTTTAACGAATACTTTCTCCATTACCATGTTACGTAAGACGTTTTTGCCGCCTTGCTGCTTCATAGCATTATAGAAATCATCTTTTGTTATATCGCCAGCTTTTGACGTTACAACTTTGTCCGAAGTGCCGCATGCTGATAATGTGAAGACACTTGTTACAGCTAAGGCAAGTATTGCTTTCTTCATGAAATAAACACTCCTACTATTATGTATTTTTTTATAGTATAAGCAATATGTACTAAAATTAATATAGCATATTTTGAGTTGTTTTCCTATTGATAAAGAAAAATTACCCATTTGTTGGGGGAGAATTGTCAGATTAGGTGATATCACCATTTTAGGTTTATTCGCATACAAAAGAAGGTGAGGGGGTTGCATTTATGATAAATCGACAATTAATTTTATGGCTTGTGTTATTTATTTTATTAGTGATAGTAGGTATAATTTGTTTATAGAGGAAAAAAGTGAGGAAGGGGTTCCCTTCCTCACTTTGCATGAAATATAATTTCTATATAACTAGAAATTAATAAAATGGTAATACATACATTAATGAACCGAAAGACACCTGTTTTACTTCGATCGGACATTTGTTTTTGCTGACACAATGTATGCGTCATGAAATTTGTGTACATTAGAACAATAAGTGCAAAAACGATAAATATAATTGTCACGAGGAGAGTCCTCCTTTGGCGAAAATACATATAATTGAATCTATTGTATCATACGATATTTTGTTCGTGTTATAAAATTCTGAAATAGAGAAACTTGGATGAGGAAGAGAGGGAAGAGAATGGACGTTGTTAAGCGCTTAGAACAAGCAGAGTATTATGTATCGCTTCTTTTTAATATGATAGATGAACAAAAGTGTCCATTTTACTCTTTAATTATAAAGAAGAAGGTAATGAGACGTGATGTAGAACGTTTTTTAGCTCTTTGTGAAAAAATGAACGAGCAATACATAATTGAAAAACAAGAAGGTTTACTTTTATTTGATGCACTGTTGAATAAATTTGAAAAAGCGCTTCCACGAGGTCTCGAAGGAAAAGAGACCGCAGAAGCGCTCGAACGTCAAGGTTTATTTCAACCATTAATGCAAGAATTTATACGTATGATGGCAATAAAATAATAATTTAAAACTTTTTAACAAGCTTTGCGTCGAGCTCTGTAAAATTGTCCTCGATATTATCCAGGGATTTCTCGAAAATGTCGATAAAATCTTGCCCGTAAATATTTCTTAAAATGGCAATTAATTCGATATTTTCTGGGAATTTACCGTAAAAATTACGAAGAGCCAAAGCGCCATTAAAGACAGAGTTACTTTCAGGATCATATTCCTCCATTAATTGCAGCAGCAATTGCTCCCCCTTATCCGTTATCTCAATGTACGTGTTTCGCTTGTCATCTTCTTTTTTTGAAAATATAAGTAAACCGCGCTCTTCTAGTTTTTTAGAGAAGTTAAAAGCTGTGGATACGTGCATCACGCCGAATTTTGCGATTTCTGAAATAGAAGCCCCTTTTAAATGATACGCAATCCATAAAATATGATGCTCATTAATGTTTAAATCGTATGGTTTAATCCATTGCTGCCAATCTTTTTCTACAGACTTCCATAATGCTTTTGATAATTGAGCAATGCGTTGGCTGAAAATCATCGCTTCTTTTATCGAATAACTTTTTTCCCCGCTTTTCATTCATTCACCCACTTTATACAAATCTTATTCATTAGTATCTATTATGCCAGTAAAATAAAAATTAATAAAGTTTTTTTGTTAGAATTGTGAAAATTTTTTGTAAAAATGACAAAACAATACAAAATCCGAGTTAATTTGTATTGATCTGTCATTTTTTCGAGTGGGTTTGGAAGCGGTTTATCATAAGGAAGGATAAAGATTGGCGTAATTTTATTCTCATTTGCATGAAAAAAAGGAAACGGTGTGATTGTATAAAAAATACGGCACATGTATATCATGTGCCGTGTAAGAGAAGAAAGGAATCGCAAATATTTGTTATATACGAAAAATTACGCTTTATCAGGAACAGCTTGTTGTAATTTTTCAATTGATTTTTGAATGTCTTCAATTTCTTGCTCAATATGACGTTTGTTTTGCGCAATATCTTGTCTCCATGTAGAGAATGTTTCGTGCATATCATGTGTCAATTCTTGAATTACATCTTTTCCTTCAGAAGCTGTTTCAACAATTTGGCGTTTTAATAATTTCGTATCTGCTGTAATATCAGATATTGTTTTCTTTATATCATTTCCTTTTTCTTTTAACTTATTTCGCATGTCTTTTCCAGATGAAGGAGTGGAAAAGAGCACAGCAAGTCCAGCGACAGCTCCGCCGCAGATGACGCCAGTTAGAAAGGATTTTGATTTTGACATAAAAAGTGCCTCCTTAATTCGTTCAACTAACCATTACAAATAGAAGTTTCACTGTATCCTGCTCAAACAGTCAGTAATATAGGCTATTTTAAGAAGAAAAACCGATCGTTTGAGCCCGATTCGTTCAACTAACCATCATAGATGGGAGTTTCACTGTATTGTTATACTCATGATGTATCAAATCTTGCATATGCATAAGACAAGGGGGGAGAAAAGTGAAATGGATTACAACAATTTGTTTTATTGTCAGTCTTTTCTTTCTTGTACGAGCAATGCAATTATTTCTTATCATAAAACAGAAAAGATCGTACCCGCCAATAACTTGGGTGAAACAACAAGCTGTTAGGTTCGTTTTTATTGGCGGAGTATGTATGTTATGTACAATTTTATTGTACATACTACGATAGGGTGTCTATTCAGGTAAATTGGTTAGTCTGTTTTTATATGTTATATAAAAACATTATTTACAAGATCTGATCTTTTCAACTCATTAGTTCCAGGTAAAAGTGTAATATTACTTTACGCTAGTTGCAATCGTATTTGCAATATTTTGTAACTCGTCCATTGTGTAATCACCTTGATGAGATTTCCACACCGCGCCAAATCCGTCCTTTTCGCCGTAGCGTGGAATTAAATGAAGATGGAAGTGAAAGACAGTTTGTCCCGCTCTTTCTCCATTATTATTTAATAAGTTAAAGCCAACTGGATTGTATTCAGCTTTAATAGCGTTCGAAATTTTTGGAACGACAGAGAAAATGTGTGCAGCAATTTCTGGTGTTAACGCAAATACATCTTGTTTATGTACTTTTGGAATTACGAGTGTATGTCCTTTTGTAACTTGGCTAATATCAAGAAAAGCGAGTACATGCTCATCCTCATATACTTTTGCACAAGGAATTTGTCCCTCAATAATTTTACAAAAAATACAATTATCCGCTGTATGATTCATATTCCTCATCCTTTCAGTAGTCTTAGCCGTATTTTACCATAATTACATAGTAGAAAAAACACGAAAAGCAGGAAGCTTAAAAAGCTTCCTGCCCTCTGAAGAAGGTTTGAAAAAGCGTTTTCGTTTAATCTACCTTTAACAGACACCTCATTTATTAGGAAATGCGTGGTAATTCGACATCTACTCTGCCGTCGACACCCCATTTACAATGAAATGATGTTGCAATCCTTCTGAAATGACTTGTTTATTTTATAAAACAGTATCTACTCTCCTCGAGACACCCCGTTTCTAAAATTAAACAATTATCTGCTCCGTGTAAACTCACTCACTTTGTCCACTATAGACACCCCATTTCATGATGATTTCGCTATGCTGTGTTCATCACGTTTATGGTTGCTTTTTCAATGTGTTCCTTCCTCACTAATTATGATGTCCGCTTTTGTAAAAGTTATGTAAAGGAAATTTTTTCTTTTTAAAAAAGTTCGGTACTATGTAGGTGCTTTGATTTTTTGGTAAGATGATTATACATACATAAAGAAGAAAGTGGTGTCATATGGAACAATTATTGCAAGTAGAAAATGTTACAGGCGGATATACAAAACGGCCTGTATTGCAAAATATTTCATTCTCCGTCAAAAAAGGAGAACTTGTCGGTTTAATTGGTTTAAACGGTGCGGGAAAGAGTACAACAATTAAGCATATTATCGGATTGATGGAGCCGAAACAAGGTCACATTACAATTAACGGTAAGACATTAAAAGATGATATGACAGCATATCGCTCCAGTTTCTCGTTTATTCCAGAAACACCTGTGTTATATGAGGAGTTAACATTAGAAGAGCATTTAAAGTTAACGGCAATGGCCTATGGCGTTGAGAAAAAAGAATATGAAGAACGTGTAGAAAGACTGTTAAAAGAATTTCGTATGAAAAATCGTTTAAAGTGGTTTCCATCCCATTTTTCAAAAGGGATGAAACAAAAAGTAATGATTATGAGCGCTTTTTTAGTACAACCTTCTTTATATATTGTTGATGAACCGTTTGTCGGATTAGACCCGTTAGCGATTCAAACGCTTTTGCAAATGATGGATCAAATGAAAAAAAGCGGTGCTGGCATTTTAATGAGTACACACATTTTAGCAACAGCAGAACGTTATTGTGATTCGTTCATTATTTTGCATCAAGGTGAAATTCGTGCACAGGGAACGCTTGAAGAGCTGCAACAGCAGTTTAACATGCCGTTGGCGACGCTTGATGATATTTACATTGCATTAACGAAGGAAGAAGATGCTGATGAATAGTAAAGAGTTATGGAGAGAACGGTTTCGTCATTTTTTAAAAGAAATGCGTACATACGGTAAATATGTGTTTAATGATCATTTGAAATTTATTTTTGTATTTATCATCGGTGCGGGGGCGTATTATTACCAGCAATGGTTGCAAACATTAACACCTTCATTTCCGACAGCATTTGTTATAGCAGTTCTACTAGGACTTGTATTAACAGCAGGGTCAGTTCAAACCTTATTAAAAGAAGCGGATCTTGTGTACTTACTTCCAGTAGAGGAAAAATTAAAAGCATATTTCACAAAATCCTTTCAATTCACGTTTATTATCCAGTTGTATATGATAGCGATGGCAAGTGCAGCGCTTGCTCCGCTCTATTTCCAGCAGATGAAACAATCTGGGGCTACATATATTTTAATTGTGCTTGCTATTGTATTAAGTAAAGGCTGGAATTTGTTTGTTACTTGGGAAAAATCGTATATGACGGATAGCCGTATGCACCTCATTGATTGGTTCGTCCGTTTTTTGCTTAACTTTTTCTTTGTTTATTTCCTTGTAGAGCGCGCCTCTGTTATTTATATGGGAGCAATTGTCTTCGCAATGGCGGTTTATCTTGTATTTTTGCATCAGAAAGTAAAAGGAAAACCGCTGAACTGGGAATACTTAATTGAAGAAGAAGGAAAGAAAATGTTATTGCTATACCGCATTGCCAACATGTTTGTCGATGTGCCGGCGTTAAAGGAACGTGTATCACGCCGGAAATGGCTTGATTTTATTCTTAATACCGTATCAGAAAAACGAACATATTTATTTTTATTCGTACGCACGTTTTTACGCTCAGGAAATTATTTTGGGCTGTATGTTCGCTTACTTGCAATTGGTGGACTGATTTTATACTTTGTTCCATTTTTATATGCACGTTTTATTGTCAGCGTCGTGTTTTTATATTTAATCGGTTATCAGTTGTTAAGTTTATGGAAGCACCATCGTTTGAAGATATGGCTTGATCTATATCCTGTTTTAGAGGAAGAAAAGATGAAAGATTTTCTTGCGTTATTATGTGCTTTGCTTTGCGTAGGTGGTGTCATTTTCACTGTGCTATTTGCGTTTGCGACGAAGGATATGATGATGACAGGAATTGTATTTCTTGAAAATATGTTATTTAGTGTTGGATTTGCATATCGATATGGAGCAATGCGCTTAAAAAAATTATCACGCATGTAATGCGTAGCTTTCACTGTATAAGGAAAGGAAGAAAAGTATGACTGAATATGAACAGAAGGTCATCTTAGAATTACAACAGTGGAAAAGAAAAATTATAAAAAACTCTTCTGCAATGACACGTTTCTCCAAAGCAATGCAAACGAAAGTACAGCAATTCATTCCAACAAAAGTGCAAAACATACTAACAGAAACGATTAAAACGATGGTGCAAGGAATTAGTATTGGTTCAAATTTCATCAAACCAAAGCTAAAAGAAACGGATTGGTCATTGCAAAGAAGAGATGAAGAAGTGCGAAAGAAAATCGATGAGTATAAAAAGATTGCTGCAGCAGAAGGAGCTGGAACAGGAGCAGGTGGTTTCTTACTGGGGCTCGCCGACTTCCCGCTTTTACTTAGCATTAAAATAAAATTTTTATTTGATGCGGCAACGCTGTATGGCTATGATACGAGTAAAAAAGAAGAACGGTTATTCATTCTTCATGTATTCCAACTTGCTTTCTCAAGTGATGATCATCGAAAAGAAATATGGAAAGCCATTGAGACGTGGGATACGAATATAGAAAATCATATTGATTGGGAAAAATTTCAGCAAGAATACCGAGATTATATTGATTTAGCCAAGATGTTGCAGCTTGTACCAGTTATCGGTGCACCGGTGGGGGCATATGCGAACTACCAACTTTTGCAGCGGCTCGGTGAGGTGACAATGAATTGCTATCGATTTCGATTCTTACAGCAACAAGGAATCATGTAACGTGAAAAACTTTCGTATCTATATGAATACTCCCCCACTTAGCAAAGCTTGAAGTGGGGGTTTCTAACGTTTCGACCTAACGGACGATTAACGTCAGTGGAGTTAACACACTAGCGAGCTGTTTCACGCCTAACCCCTCTATCCCGTTTGTCCATGCATTCGGGACTACTTTTCGTAAAATATTAGCCGCAGCATTTACGTCTGCGTTGATTTCGATTCCTTTTGCAGAACGATACATACCACGCTTCATTCGTTTTCCTGAAAACGTTGCATTTTGGTCATTTGTTCCATACGTTGGAATAAAGTCATGATCTAGAAAACTTGCTTTTGATGTGTAAGATTCCTCGGTTACAATAACTTGAATGCCTACTGCATTTGCTTTGTATGTAATCATTTGAATCAATACACTGTGCGAGATATGGCAAAACGTTTGGTTATTTTTCCTTCCCATATTCGTTTCTTGCTTCCAACTTTTGTTTTGACCAATAACGATTTTGCAAATTTCCTCTTCTTGAGCTAGTTTTACAATATGATGACTAGCTTTATGGAAGATGTCTTTTATTTTCAGGTAACGATTTTGATGAAGTTTTTCTATTCTTTTAGAAGTAAAAGGTCCTTCATTTGTTTGTTTACCTTGCCTTAGAACACTTGTAAAGTGACTCTTCATTTTGTTGTAATATTGATTTATGCTTTTGACATGTTTGCCCTTAACAAGTACAGGCTTCATACCTGTGTTTGTTACGATGGTTGCAAGGTTATCAATACCTAAATCAATACTCATATAACGCCCATTCTCTTCAACGGATTGTTGTTCTGAAGGAACATCTACCACCAATTCCACTACATACTCATTGTATTTTGGAATGACACGAACTTGCTTCAGTTTACCTTCAGTAAACCCTAATTTCCCAATGTTTAATTGCAATTTTGTCTTTGGAAACTTTAAAAACTTATCATTTTTAATGACACAATCTTGATTTGTATACAAGATTTCCTTTTCAGAAGAACGAATATACTTTGGAATTCTAGGTTTTCCCGTATATTTGTTGGGATTCTCTTTATAATCTTTTAAACTAGCAAAAAAAGACTTCCAATTTTGGAATACATTTTTCATGATTGATTGACTAGATTGCGTAGGCAAAGCACGATAATCATTTTGAACGATACCCTTAAACAAAGCGTCCAGAAAATTGTAATCTACATAAGGATTTTCTGTAGTTGGTTCTGAAAATAAGTTGCATTTTACTTCTTTTTGTTTTTCTTTTGGCTTCAATTTTTCTTTTTCTAATTTCTTTTGATAGGCAAGAAGTTGCGTATCATTCATCTTCCCAATGTTTTTATCAATTGTATCCAAAACTTCTCTTTGTAAAGGTTGCAACTCCTTATCTTGTGTCAAACCTGTATACACTTGTCGTATATAAAAGTTTGTCGTGTTGTACATATTCTTAGCATTTTGACAAGATTTTTGAAAATAAGAATACATACGATGCCCTTTTTTAATCCAAATCTGAAGAGTTTTATAATTTGTTTGATTTTCCATTGTCATTTTTTCACCTCCTTGTTAAGGATATTATACCAAAACAAGAACGTACGTTTCTGTTGTTTTTTGAACATAAAATATTTTTTTCGATTCACCTCACCACCTTCACATATGTTTAGAGGTGGGAGTCCTCTCGAAAGGTATGATAGATGCGAAAGTTTTTTTGTAGTCATTTAAAGGAAAACATTTCCTTTAAATAGCTTGTTTTCCAATTATGTTTTTAATATGATTAATACAGCTTGGTAACTAAGATGATAGATTCGTAGAAAAAGATGTACTATATTATAAAATAGAGGTGAAACGATGCAACCATTAGAAAATCAAATTCATTCCAGCATGGTACGAGTATGGCAAATTCACTCGCTCATTACATCTGGAGTCGGTCTTATTATTACAATAGCTTATTTTATATTTATGATGAAATTCGATTGGACAGGCTGGATATTCGGTGCGCTTGTAATAGGGCTTCTTGCATATGCACCGCTCGGTTATCTTGTATTTCCGAGCTTACGTCAGCGTTATCATAGCTATCAATTAAATGAGGAAGAGATGGAAATTCAACATGGAATGTTCGTTGTGAAGCGCGTATTAGTACCGATGATTCGTATTCAACACGTAACGATTGAACAAGGTCCGATTATGCGGAAATTTGGATTGACAGAATTAAAAGTGTCTACAGCAGCAATGACCCATGGTATTCCTGGTTTAACAATGAGGGAAGCTGAACAATTAAAACGCCAAATTTCTGAACTGGCGAAGGTAAGTGATGAAGATGTATAAGAGACAGCATCCGATTACGATTTTATTTGAATTAAAATTAAGAGATTTGTTTCCAACGTTTATACTTCTCTTTAGTATGAAAGGTAAGTTTTCATTTTGGTATTTGCTTCCGGTTGGAGTTTTTGCGTTTACCATTATTTCTACTATGATTGCATGGTATTACAAAGTATATTGGATTGAAAATAATACTCTGCATATTAAACATGGATTGTTTGTGAAAAAAGAAAGTTATTTGAATAAAGAACGAGTGCAAACAATTAATACAAGCTCCAATGTTGTCTATCAATTGTTAGGTTTAACGAAATTAAAGATTGAAACAGCTGGTGGCGGTCATGAACCAGAGGTAAGCCTAGCAGGGATTACAACTCAGGAGGCAAAGTATTTAATTTCGCTTCTAAATGAAGAAGCAAAATTAGAAGGACAGTTCTCAGAAGACAATGATGTGTTAACGAATGAAACAAATACAGCTGTTTATAAATTAACAGTAAAAGAAATTCTCCTTGCCTCTGTTACATCAGGGCAGTTTGGATTATTATTTTCGTTTCTTTTCATCTTTGCGCAAGAGCTAAAGGACTACATTCCAAAAAGTATGATTGATGCGATTGAAAAATATGTGGAAGATAGTGATATGTACGGCTGGATGTATATGGCGGCTGTTTTAATTATATTTTCATGGATTATTTCAACACTTTCATATGCGTTTAAACATGCGAATTTTACTGTTTACCGAAGAGGAGATGAAATTCGCATTTCGCAAGGGTTATTTGAGAAAAAGGAGCTTGTCCTAAAACTACACCGAATCCAAGCTATTACGATTAAAGAGGCGCTGCTTCGACAACCATTTGGTTATTGCTCAGTGCACGTAGAAGTGATTCAAAGCATTGGAAAACATGAAATGAATGTCACCCTGCATCCCCTGATGAGAAAAAAGGATGTCGAGCAGCTATTGGAGCACTTGCAATTACCATATAAAATAGAGGAGCAGGTAACACATTTACCAAAAGCAGCAATGCGCCGCTACCTCATTTATAGTTGGCTCATTTGTATGATATTTGCGATACCGATTGCAGGAGTTAGTATATATTTTAAACAATACATCGGGTTATTTGCGTTAATTCCATTGTTTATGCTTTTTACAGCTCTTGGATACGGGAAATTTACAACAGGCGGATACGCGCTAGAGCCGAACCAGCTCACAATTGTATATCGCGGCATTGCTAAATATACGGGATTAGTAAGAAAAAGACATATTCAATCGATGAAGAAAAGTCAGTCTTACTTTCAACGTAAAGATCAATTATGTACATATATGTTTGCAGTTGCGTCATCAGGCGCAGGTAAACATTATGAATTAAAACATATGAGATTGGAAGATGCAGACAGGATGCAAGATTGGTATAAACAAAAAGATAAAAAATATTTGTAGGCTGAAAAATAAAGTGAAAAGAAGATAATCATCTATTATATGTAGATGGTTATCTTCTTTATTGTTTCCATAGATCATAAGAGCAAGAGTGAAGACGAAATAGATATAGATTACTTGTTAGAAGGGTTAAGATATAAGGTGTGGAATAAGTTTCTTAAACAATAAATAAAGGGTGTATATCATGCATAAAAACGAATATGAATGGGTCAAACAGACTCGAGCAGTACTTCTTGACTTTTGTAGAGAACTAGAACCAAATGACTTTACTCGCCAGATGGGATTCGGTTGGCAAAGTGTGCGAGACACAATGGTGCACGTAGCAGACTGTTATAACGCTTGGCTCGGCTCATTTGTTTTATTAAAGACGAAGAAGCCGCTCACTTCAAAGGAAGACCTGCAACAACTTGGTTTGAACGAAATAAAAGTACGCTTTGAACATGTAGATTCTCTTGTAAATGAAGTATTTGAAGTACTTGCACATCACATGGATGAGCCGATTCAGAGGGAGATTCCTTGGAGAGAAAAAGGAGAAATGTTATCAATCACACCTGGTAAATTACTAACACATGCAATCACTCACGAATTCCATCATAAGGGACAGATTGTAGCTATGATACGCCAGATGGGCTATGAACCTCCAAACACAGATGTGTTAGGAACTAATGATTAGAGAGAATACATGTGGTGCTTCGTTTGTTGAAAACAGAAAGTAAAAAGCATGGCACCAACATATGTGATGCTGTTTGTAAGCAGTCTTTTTTGTTTGCGATACAACAGAGCAAAAATATGTATTCTCCTTTGTTTTTTCATCCTCTACTGATAGAAAGCTTTTATCAATCGGGCTTTTACGGGCAGTTAACATCCAACTATCTTCTTTGCTTCTCTCTGAATCTTGAGGTTGGGGTCTTACTGCCCGCGAATAGCGGGATAAATTTTATAGAGTTAGAAAGAGATGTAAGCAGAAGGAGAGGCTTACATCTTTTTTTTATTTTTTATCAAACCAATCAAACTTTTCTATCGTTACCTTACATATAAATAAAAAATTAAAGGAGGAGTCAGTATGAAAGCATGGCAATGTGTTGTAGCCATATTAGCGAGCATTTTTCTATTAACAGCGTGTAATAGCGATAAGAAAGAAGATGCTCAAAATAAGAAAACGAGCGAGGAAAACGTGAGTGAAGTTATTAGTAAGAAAGACGAATCTCCTAGTTTACAATTATTAGAGAACGATAAGGTTGGAAAATATTTAGCAGATTCAGATGGAAAGACACTCTATTATTTTACAAAAGACACAGCTAAGGTAAGTAATTGTAGTGGTGAATGTGTAAAACTTTGGCCGCCATTTGCTGCAAAAGATTTTGAAGTGCCAAAAGGATTTGATAAAAAAGATTTTGCTACGATAACAAGAGAAGATACGAAAGAACAACAAGTAACGTATAAAGGATATCCCCTTTACTATTTTGCTAATGATAAATCAAAAGGAGATATAAATGGACAAGGGGTTAAGGATATATGGTTTGTGCTGAATAGTGAAACTACATTTAAACAGTGATAAAGTGAAACTTCCATCAGTGGGGGAGGGTTTTATCCCACACTGATGGTTAGTTGAACCAATCGGGCTTTTACGGGCAGTTATCCCCCACCTATCTTCTTCGCTTCTCTCTCAATCTTGAGGTGGGGGTCTTACTGCCTGCGAATAGCGGGATTACTATTCTGTTAAAAGGAGCGACCAACGTTGTTGGTGGTTCCTATTTTTCTTCCTGAATTATATAATTAAATAAATTACGAATTGTCAGAAATAAATGAAAAAACAGGGAGTGCAGGTGAGAATGAAAGAAAAAAATGATTATGAGCTAATGCAATTAGTAAAAAAGAACTATCGTCCTGCATTAGAAGAACTATATGAACGATATATTAAGCTGGTATATAGTTTCACTTTTAAATTTTTCCAAGGAAATGAAGACGAAACAAAAGAAGTCGTTCAATTAGTTTTCTTAAAACTTTGGACAACGAAAAGTATGTATAATCCTTCAAAAGGTGAGTTCGTAAATTGGTTACTTACGATTACGAGGAATATATGTATTGATTATGTCCGAAAAGAAAATAAAGAACTTATGTATAGGAAGTTTGATGACGCTGAAAAACCTATGCATATAGCAGATTCAAAGAATGAAATCGAGAAAAGGCTGCACAGTGTTGAAATTCAAAAGGCAAAGCAGAATTTGTCTACGTCCCAAAAAAGATTAATCGATTTACTATATTGGAAAGGTTATTCCCTTAGTGAAATTGCTGAAATGGAAGATGAGCCATTGGGAACTACTAAGAGTCGTCTTCATCAATCTTTAAAGCGATTAAAAAAATATCTAGAATAGAGGGGATAGTATGGAGAGAGAATGTGAGCATTTATTATCTTACATTACAAATACATTTGATGATAGAGAAGAAAAAAAGTTTAAAGAACATGTAAAGACATGCCCGAAATGTCAGGCTGAGTATCCATCCATGCAGGCAGCTTGGGAAGCGCTGCATTTCGACTTTGAAGAGAAAGAAGTACCAGCAACATTAAAAGCTGAAGTGTTTGATTTTGTATTTGCACACGAACAAACGAATGAAGATAACAGAGTAACAACGAAATGGAAAGAATGGACGGCTTTACTAAAAAAACAATTTACACCGTTAACAACAGTATTACTAGTAACAATGTTAGTGATTACAGTAGCATTAACAATCGAAAATTCGCAATTAAAAATACAACCTTTAGCTAAGCATGAATTAAACAGTAATCCAATTGAAGTAATTTCTACTCGTCCATTAGTATCAACCGATCAAAACCATGAAAATACAAAGGGGTATATGTTTGTTATACAACAAGGAGATAAGAAAAAATTAGTTGTACAAGCTGATCATTTGCCACAAGTAAAAAATTCAGAAGTGTATCAAGTTTGGTTATTAAAAGATGGAGAAAGAAAAAACGCTGGAATATTTAAACCTGATGAAACTGGTTCAGGACTCCTGACATATGAAATTTCACAAACACAGTCCTTTGATAACATCGGTATTACACTTGAACCGGATTCAAATAGTACGAAACCTCTTGGCAAAAAGATACTCGGAACATAAAACATATGTTGTAGTGAATTCAATTTTCTTATTAACTTTTATAAAGGGGGGAGTTTGAAGTTCCTTTTAATTCTAATTATGAGGATATTAAAAAATAAAAAAGGGGAATTTTTAATGCAAGCAAATTTAGAAACGATAAAACAAAATCTGGATAATCGTGATGAGGTTTTAGCAAACATACGGTGTTCTTTGGAAGTGTTTATATACAGACAAACGATACGACCAGGTATCCTAGTAGCAACAAAAAATAAACTTATTTTTTGTGCAGACTCTATTGTAGAAAATGAATTAACTGAGATTTATGAGTATACAGATATAGATGAGATTACACGAAAAAAAGGGATAATGAACGAGTATATTTCAATGAAACATAAAGAAGATGTAGTAAGATTCAAACAGTTAATGAGTGCTAACGTAGAAGATTTTATCGCTATTATTAAGTCGAAAATAAGTAAATAACATCAACAAAGATCTCTTATTGGAGGTCTTTTTTTATTATATCCTGGACTTGTAAAAAACTTCGAAGATTATACATAAAGGATATGTTTTTTCAAATAATAAACGTACCATCATTTGGAAAGAAGGGTGAGGCGTGAAGAATATAAAGATGTTTCTCATTGGCTTTGTTTCAATTTTTATATTTGCAATTGTTCTATATAAACTGATTATATTTACTGGTGGTTATATGATGGATGAAAAGCGTCTTGTATTTCACTCTTCATCACGTATTGTTGATCAGCAAGGAAAAGAAATCACGAAACTTTACGTGGAAAATCGAGAATTGGTACATATTGAAGACATCCCCACATTTGTTCAACAATCATTTTTAGCTGTTGAAGATTCAGGTTTTTATAAACATCATGGTATTGATTTTTCTTCTATTATACGAGCACTTTATAAAGATATTTTAGCTGGAGAGAAAGTAGAAGGCGGGAGTACGATTACACAGCAGCTTGTGAAAAATGTTTTTTTGTCACATGAAAAAACGTTGTTTCGCAAAATAAAGGAAGTTGCCATTGCGTTTCACTTGGAGCAGAAATATACGAAGCAGCAGATTTTAGAAATGTATTTAAATCATATTTATTTTGGACACGGGGCATATGGCATTCAAGCAGCTGCAAAATTTTATTTTAATAAAGATGCACAGCAGTTAACGGTCGAAGAAGGAGCGATGCTTGCTGCTCTTCCGAAAGCGCCAAATAGCTATTCTCCGTTTTTGCATCCAGAAAAAAGTAAGGAACGCCGGGATTTAATTTTATCATTAATGCATAAACAAGGATATTTATCAGCAGAAGAAACAGTTCGTTATCAAGGAAAAACAATTGCTCTTCATACAAATCGAAATGAACAGGAGCTTGCTTATATGCCATATATCGATATGGTAGTCGATGAAGCAGCTCGTACGTATGGGTTATCTCATCAAGAAGTATTGCGCGGAGGATATACATTTGTTGTCGCGATGGATAACAAGATGCAAAAGGTAGCATATGAACAATTGCAAAATGTCCATAATTTTCCGATGCAAGACGATGAGATGCAAGGAGCTGTTCTTTTAATGGATAGTAAAACAGGCGGAATAAGAGCCGCAGTTGGAGGAAGGCATTACATAGCACGCGGGTTAAATCGAATTTATGCAAAGCGGCAACCAGGATCTGTATTAAAGCCGCTTCTCGTATATGCACCAGCATTGGAAACGAAAAAATATACACCGTATTCTTTATTAACAAATGAACAAAGTTCGTTTGATGGCTATGAACCACGCAATTACAACGATCAATATTCGAAGGAAGTAACGATGTATGATGCGTTATTAGAATCGGCAAATGTCCCTGCTGTATCTCTTCTGCATGACATTGGGGTCGAAGAAGGAAAGCGATATTTAGAAAAAGGAGATATTTATATTCCTGAACGTGGTCTTAGTACTGCGCTTGGCGGTTTAAAAGAAGGTGTTTCACCATTTGAACTTGTGAAAATGTATCGTGCATTTGCAGCGAGTGGAAAAATCGTTGAACCGCATGTAATTGAGAAGGTATTGAACCGACACGGAGAAATTATTGGACAAGCAACAGACAAAGAAATAAAAATTTTTTCTAAGCAAACTGCTTGGTATATGACAAAAATGCTTGAAGGTGTTGTGAAAGAAGGAAATGCACAAGATGGTGTATATAAAGGAGCACTTGCTGGGAAAACAGGAACAACTTCTTTGCCAAATCAGGAGAACGGAGCAAGAGATGTTTGGTTTGTTGGGTATACACCTAAATTAGTGGGAGCTGTTTGGATGGGATACGATCGCACTGATGACAAACATTATGTGCGTGGTACTAGTGCTTATCCAACAAGAATGTTTAAAACAATTTTAGCGAAAGTAAATGTACAAGAGGAAAAGAAATTTGTACAGCCGCGTGGTGTTGAAACAATTGGGATGCCGATTCGCTTAAGTAAAGTGGATGGTTTAGAAGCTAAGTTAACGTTTACCCCGCTTGGTTTGTTTACAGCGAAACTAACATGGAATCAACTTCCTGATAAGAGAGTTCAATATCGGATTTACAAAATAGACAATGGGAGAGCAACTCATATAGATACAGTAAAAGGAAAAGGTGAATATGAAGTAAAGTTTATGAACGTTTTTAAAGTACCGCATTTTTATGTTGTACCATTTAATCCGCAAACGAATCGAGAAGGAGAAAAAACAAAAGAGGTTAAGCCGTAAATTCAGCTTGTGCTATAATGAAAATGTTCCGAAAAAATAAGGGATTTAGACATATGTTTGTGTCAATTTCATGAACATCGTACATAATGTTGTACATTTTGTTTTTACAGATTGTATAGTAAGAAAAGATAAAAAAGGATAGGGTTCATTAGCTGCATTAGAAAAGAAGGGGGAACAGGGTTTTGGTACGACAAATTAACGAAACATTTTTACAAGCATGCAGAGGTGAGCGTACGGATTATGTACCAGCATGGTATATGCGCCAAGCGGGTCGTTCTCAGCCGGAATACAGAAAGATTAAAGAAAAGTATTCTTTATTTGAAATTACACATCAGCCAGAGCTTTGTGCTTACGTAACGAAGCTGCCTGTTGATCAATATAACGTTGACGCTGCTATTTTATATAAAGATATTATGTCACCGCTTCCAGCGATTGGGGTGGATGTAGAGATTAAATCAGGAATTGGACCGGTGATTGATAATCCTATTCAATCGCTAAACGATGTAGAAAAATTAGGGGAGATTCACCCAGAAGACGATGTTCCATATGTATTGGATACGATTCGTTTATTAACAACGGAAATGCTTGATGTTCCGTTAATCGGATTTGCAGGAGCGCCGTTTACGCTAGCAAGTTATATGATTGAAGGCGGGCCGTCCCGTAATTATCATAAAACGAAAGCGTTTATGTATGCAGAGCCGAAAGCATGGTTTGCGCTAATGGATAAGCTTGCAGATATGACGATTACATATTTAAAAGCGCAAATTCATGCTGGTGCAAAAGCAATCCAAATTTTCGATTCTTGGGTTGGTACAGTAAATGTGGCGGATTACCGCGTATATATTAAACCAGCAATGGAGCGTATTTTCACAGAGCTTCGTCCTATGAATGTACCGCTTATTATGCACGGCGTTGGAGCGAGTCATTTAGCAAATGAATGGAATGATCTGCCGCTTGATGTTGTCGGTCTGGACTGGCGTTTGCCAATTGAAGAAGCGCGTGCTCGCGGTATTCAAAAGGCTGTTCAAGGAAATTTAGATCCATCTATTTTACTTGCACCGTGGGATGTTATTGAAGCGCATGTAAAAGCGATTTTAGACCAAGGAATGAAACAGCCGGGATACGTATTTAACTTAGGGCATGGTGTATTCCCAGAGGTAAATCCAGAAACGTTAAAACGTATGACCGCATTCATACACGACTATTCAAGAGAACAGTTGGCGAAGTAAAGGAGAGGTCATATGAAAAAGAAAATCGGTTTACTTGTGATGGCATATGGAACGCCGTATAAAGAAGAAGATATTGAACGTTACTATACACACATTCGCAGAGGAAGAAAACCAAGCGCGGAAATGTTAGAAGAGCTAACAGAACGCTACCGAGCAATCGGTGGCATTTCTCCTCTAGCGAAGATTACGCTTGAGCAAGCAACAAAGTTAGAGGCATATTTAAATGAAATGCAAGACGAAGTAGAGTTTAAAATGTATCTCGGTTTAAAACATATTGAGCCGTTTATTGAAGATGCTGTGAAGAATATGTACGAAGATGGAATTAAAGATGCAATTGCTCTTGTTCTTGCGCCGCATTATTCTACTTTCAGTGTAAAGTCATATGTAGGCAGAGCGCAAGAGGAAGCAGAAAAGCTTGGCGGCTTGCAAATTCATGGAATTGATAGTTGGTATAAAGAACCGAAATTTATTGATTACTGGGTTAATCAAATAAAAGCAACATATGAAACAATGACAGCTGATGAGCGTGAAAAAGCTGTTCTTATCGTATCAGCACATAGTTTACCAGAGAAAATCATTGCGCTTGGTGATCCGTATCCAGAACAATTAAGTGAAACGGCTGATTATATTGCGCGCGGAGCCGGCGTGAAAAACTATGCCGTAGGCTGGCAAAGTGCTGGTAACACACCTGACCCATGGATTGGACCAGATGTACAGGATTTAACACGTGAGTTACATGAGAAATATGGATACACTTCTTTTGTATATGCACCTGTTGGGTTTGTTGCAGATCATTTAGAAGTATTATATGACAATGATATTGAATGTAAAATTGTAACAGAAGAAATTGATGCAAACTATTATCGTCCAGAAATGCCAAATGCAACTGCTTCATTTATTGCTTGTTTAGCAGATGTTGTTATGAAGAAGTGGAGTGCAGTTTCATAAAGCGAGAAAGGAGGAAGCAGGCTTGAAAAAGAAGGTAGTGATTATAGGCGGCGGTATTTCCGGTTTAACAACAGCCTATTATTTACAAAAAGAAGTTCGTGAACAAGGGCTGCCGATTGATACGATGCTTATCGAAGCATCAGGAAGGCTCGGAGGAAAAATTCAAACAGTGCAAAAAGACGGATTTACAATTGAACGTGGTCCAGATTCATTCTTAGAGCGAAAAGAGAGTGCATCAAGGTTAGCACGAGAACTAAATCTTGGTGATAAACTTGTCAACAATGCAACAGGGAAATCGTTTGTACTTGTAAATAATCGTTTGCACGAAATTCCAAGCGGTTCGATGATGGGAATTCCAACGCAAATTACACCATTTGTATATTCTGGGTTGTTTTCTCCTATCGGCAAGTTACGAGCAGGACTTGATTTTGTGCTTCCTCGTTCTAAGCCGATGTCGGATCAGTCGCTCGGTCACTTTTTCCGTCGCCGCTTAGGAAATGAAGTGGTTGAAAATTTAATTGAGCCGTTGTTATCAGGTATTTATGCTGGGGATATTGATCAGATGAGTTTAATGGCGACGTTCCCGCAGTTTTATCAAGTAGAGCAAAAATATCGAAGTATTTCACTTGGTATGCGTACATTAGCGCCGAAAGCGTCAAAGGATGCAAAAGCAAAAGGAATCTTTTTAACGTTAAAAACAGGATTGCAATCCGTTGTAGATGCAATTGAAGAACGATTAGAAGATGAAACGGTTATGAAAGGAACGCGCGTTGAAAAAATTACAAAAATTGATGATAGTTATAGCATCATGCTTAGCAACGGCAAAGAAATAGAAGCCGATGCTGTTGTTATGGCTGCATCTCATAAATTGCTGCCAACGATGTTTGCTCAATATAAACAGTTCCGCTTTTTCCGTAACGTTCCATCTACGTCAGTTGCGAATGTAGCGTTAGCGTTCCCGGAAGAAGCAATTCAGCGTGATATTGAAGGAACAGGATTTGTTGTCTCTCGTAATAGTGATTTTACAATTACAGCATGTACATGGACGCACAAAAAATGGCCGCATACAACGCCGGAAGGAAAGGTATTGTTACGTTGTTATGTTGGGCGCCCTGGCGATGAAGCGATTGTGGATCAAACAGATGAAGAAATCATTCGTGTCGTGCTAGAAGATTTGCAAAAGACAATGGATATAACAGCTGAGCCAGAGTTTACTGTTGTCAGCCGCTGGAAAGATGCGATGCCTCAATATACGGTTGGTCATAAAGAGCGCATGGAAGATATAAAACAGTTCATGAACGAAGAATTACCTGGTATTTATTTAGCAGGCTGCTCTTATGCTGGCACTGGATTACCAGATTGTATTGATCAAGGCGAAGCAGCGGTAAAATATGTATTATCTTATTTAGAACAAACGAAGCAAAAAGAGTTAATAGCGCAATAACAGGAGCATCCCTATTCATTAGGGATGCTTTTTGCATGATAGTGTTCTCTTTCATAATCAAGTGGTTGTTGTTTTGGATTGTCATTCATTGTAATAGAAGGAAATTGTTCTTTTTTCACGAAAGAGTAAGCTAACTAAGTACACATGGCTCCGAAAAGGTATAGGACAAATCTTATATTATAATCCCTAATTATACTTATTTTAAAAAGTTAATAAAGTTAAGGAGAAATATTTTATGGGAAAAAAAGTATTGTTTTTTGGAGATTTTGGAATTGATGATACGATAGCTCTTACATATGCCAATTTAACAGATAAAATTGATGTTATAGGAATTGTTGCCGACTATGGGAATGTACCCAAAACAGAAGCTATTAGAAATGTTCGTTTTTTACTTAAAAATGCAGGGAAAGAATATATAAAGGTTTTTGGTGGGGCAGAACATTCCATGACTGCAGAAGTTGAAACTTTTTATCCAGAAATTCATGGGAAATTTGGGATGGGACCCATTCAACCAGGACTAGAACTTAAAATGTTTGAGAATTTCTTTGAAGTTCTCAAACTTATTAACCAGTACAAAAATGAACTTATTATCGTGAATACTGGAAGATTAACTTCTCTTGCAACCTTATTTCTTCTTTATGAAGATGTGATGAAAAATGCCCATTCTTATTATATTATGGGGGGGGCCTTTCTATATCCAGGGAATGTTACTCCAATTGCAGAAGCTAATTTTTATGGTGATCCTGTAGCGGCCAATATTGTAATGAGATACGCAAAAAATTTATCAATTTATCCTTTGAATGTTACACAATCGGCTATCGTAACACCAGAAATGGTTAATTATATCCATTCTAAAGGAAAAACTAAGTTTTTAAAGCCTCTTTTAGACTATTACTATTATCAATTTTATCAAAAAAAAGTTCCTGGAATACAAGGTAGCCCGGTTCATGATGCGCTGACTTTGATTGCACTTAATCGTGATGATATTTTTACGTACTACCAATCGTCTGTGATGGTCAATGTACCTGGTACCTTACGAGGACAAAGCATAGGAGATTTTAGATCCACTTTGGAACATGAAACATTCGGTAATCGTCCAAAACATAGGATTGCAATACATATGAATTACGAACAGTTTTTTAAGGAGTTTATGACTGTAATGACTGGAGAACTATTTTAGTGAAAAATCGTGTATTCCATAGATGGCGTACGCCTAGCGATGAAAACGCAAGGGTAAACACATAAGAAGGTCCATAAAAGACTCTGTAGAAAGTAGTAAACTAGATTCATCATATAGTCAAAGAAAGAAAGTTTAATCTCCTACTGAAGTAAGAGGTTAATTTTTTGTAAATTCTTGCAAATGTAATGTTCTTTATGAAGAACCTTGCTATGATAGAACATGCTAGGACATAGGAAAAATATTTAGGGGGAGGATTTTTTTGAAAAAGCTAGCAATTATCTTTTTTTCACTTGTATTCGTTGTATTAGTATCAGATATTGTAGCGAAGGCTGAACAGGAACAAGTATTAACTGTTGATGAAGCAATTCAATTGTTTCAGCAGCAAGGGAAAAAGCAAGCGGTTGTAGAGGGGTATATTGTTGGATATACGCAAAATCCAGGTAAATATACGAAAGATCCAGCGAAATTTGGAGATACAAATGTTGCAATTGCTGCTTCTCCAGATGAAGTAAACACGAATAAAATTATGCCGGTTCAGCTTCCAATAGGTGAAGTTCGTAAAGCAGTTAATGTAAAGGATCACCCGGAAAATCTGGGGAAAAAGGTGCGTTTAACAGGTACGTTAGATAGTTATTTTAGTAGCCCAGGGTTAAAATCTGTTACTGCCTATGCGTTTCAAGATAAAGAAACTCAGAAGGTAAGTGATGTTATTGCCAATCCAAATGGGGGCGAAGTTGAAAAAGGAACAGCTGTAACATTAACAACAGCAACAGAAGGTGCCACTATTTATTACACATTAGATGGATCGAATCCAACATCTCAAGGTATTCGTTATAATGAACAAATTGTACTTAATGAAAATAGTGTGATGAAAGCGATTGCGGTAAAAGAGGGATTTGAAGATTCACGCATTGCAACATTCTCGTTTACGATTGTGAAAAATGATCCTATTCATATTCACGATATTCAGGGTAAATCGCACATTTCTGCTTATGATGGAAAAGATGTAAAAGCAGTTACAGGTATTGTTACACAAGTAGATAAGTATGGATTTTATATGCAAGATCCGCAGCCTGATGAAGACTCAGCTACTTCAGAAGGAATTTATGTTTATAAAAAGGATGGGGGCGTAAAAGTAGGTGACCTCGTTTCTGTAGATGGACAAGTTGAGGAATTTATCGGACCAGGATATGCAGAACGTTTTGAGACAGATTTATCGATTACAGAAATTAAAGCAAAGCAAGTTACAATTAAAGAGAGTAATCAAAAATTACCAGAAGCAGTTGTACTAGGAGAAAATGGTGTGAAAATACCAGATCAAGTTATTGATAATGATGGATTCGGTATTTTTGATCCAGCAGAAGATGCAATTGATTTTTATGAAAGTTTAGAAGGAATGCTTGTAACACTGCCACAACCAAAAGTGATTGCACCGCAAAAAAACGGCAATTTATATGTAACGATTGCGAATGGCAGTCAGAAAGTAACAACAAAATTCGGGACACCGCTTTTGCAAGCTGATAATTTAAATCCAGAGCGTCTTTCTATTAAAGTAGCACGTAATTATGTAGCAAAAGCGGGAGATCAGCTCCTCGGGGATGTAACAGGTATAGTTGGTTATGATTACGGAAGTTATCGTATTGCTCCAATCGGAGAGCTTCCAGCGCTGCAAGATGGTGGATTTAAACAACTTGGTGCAAATATTCAACCGCGCTTAGATAAATTAACAATTGCAACATATAACATTGAAAACTTCTCAGCAAACATGAAAGAAACATCTGATGAAAAAGTAAGACGTCTTGCTTACGCAATTAAATACAATTTAAAAATGCCTGATATTATTGGTGTTCAAGAAATGCAAGATAACAATGGAACAATTAATGATGGGACAACAGACGCATCACTTAGTGCAAAGCGTTTAATTGGTGCGATTCAGGCAATCCAGGGACCAAAGTATGAATATGTAGAGATTGCACCAGAAAACAATAAAGATGGCGGTGCGCCAGGAGCGAATATTCGCGTTGGTTTCTTCTATAATTCATCTCGTGTGAAATTAGCGCAAAAACCAGTTTTACTTGAGAACAACGTTGTACGAATTGGAGAAAATAATGCATTATTTGACGATACGCGTAAACCGTTAGCTGCTGAGTTTACATTCCAAGGGCAAAATCTCGTTGTTATCTCCAATCATTTAAATTCTAAATTAGGAGATGCATCGCCATTTGGAAAAATCCAGCCGCTTGTACTAAAAAGTGAAGCAAAACGAGTGCAACTTGCTGAGGAAGTCAATGGTTTTGTAAAAGGTATTCAGGAGCGTCATGCAAATGCACCAGTTGTTGTAGTCGGTGATATGAATGACTTTGAATTTTCAAAACCAATGCAAGCATTAAAAGGCGACATTATGAAAGAAATGCTTGAAACAGTTCCGCAAGAAAATCGTTATACGTATATTCATGAAGGAAATGCACAAGTGTTAGATCATATTTTTGTAACAAATAACATCGCACCGTATACAATTGTTGATCCAGTTCATTTAAATGCGAATGTCATGGAAGAGGATGGCCGCATGAGCGATCATGATCCAGTGCTTGCGCAAATTGAGTTAAAGAAAGCTTCATAATAAAGTGAAACTTCCGTCAGTGGAGGTTTTACTTCCAAAAAGTAGCGGGATAAAACACACTCGTCTGTAGTACAGGCGAGTGTTTATTTTTGTTATCTTTCTGATACAATGTTAGATAATGATACTGAATTCAATTTTTTAGTGATAATAGTAATGCGGGATAAAATGTAACTTGTAAACATTGGAAAGATGTGATAATATCATAATCGTACTAAGTGACTAAAATATTCAATCAGTCATTTTGGAGGTGAAAACATGGCAATTGATCGTAAACGAGCGATTATTGAAGCTGCAACAAAATCTTTTTCTGCTTTTGGCTATAAAGCAACAACAATGGATCAAGTTGCAAAACTTGCAAATGTTGGGAAAGGAACGATTTATACGTTTTTTAAAAATAAAGAAGAGCTATTTGGTGAAATCATTTCAAATTTAATTAACGAAATGAAGCAAGTAGCAGAAACGGCAATTGATTCAAATATATCATTTTTTGAAAATGTACATCGCGCCTTATATAGCATTTTAGAATTCCGTAAAGAACATCAACTTATGATTAAGCTGATCCAAGAAGAGCGAGATATGGGAACAAAAGAAGTGCAAGAAGTTATGCAGCAATTGGATTCTGAAATTATTACATTTATTAAATCCCGTCTTGAAGTTGCAATTGCAAAAGGTGAAATTATGGCGTGTGATCCAGAAATCACAGCATTTATCATGCTTCGTCTGTATGTGTCTCTTATTTCTGACTGGGAAAAATATCACGAACCGCTAGAAAAAGAGCATATCGCTGAACTTTTTGAATTATATTTATTAAAGGGATTGTCAAAATAAGATAATCCTCTTATTATTATAAAATATGACTGATTGAATAAATTGGTCATAAGTTAGAATAGGAGGAGTCAACAAGAGAGAAATCAGGGTAGTATACGAGATTGTCAGCAGATAGTCTTATTATTTTTAAAGAAAATGACTAAATGAACAATATGGTCAATTATTTGTTTAAGGGAGAGTGAAACAATGCGAGGATTTAAACTGCTTGGAAAAGAGTTTGCGACGATTATTAAAAGCAAAAAAATCTTAATTCCAATTATTGCAGTATTATTTATTCCGGTATTGTACGCTGGTATGTTCTTATGGGCGTTTTGGGATCCATATGGTCAATTAAAAGATTTACCAGTTGCGGTTGTAAACCTTGATGAAGGTGCAGTATATAATGGGAAACCGATTGAAGCTGGTAAGGAACTTGTTAATAATTTGAAAGAAAATAAAAGCTTCAAATGGGAGTTTGTCAGCGACAAAAAAGCAAAAGAGGGGATGGACGATCGTAAATATTATATGACGATTGGCATTCCAAAAGACTTCTCTAAAAATACAACAACACTGCTGGATGAAAACCCTAAAAAGTCAAAATTAGAGTACATTCCAAATGAAAGCTTAAATTTCTTATCTTCACAAATTGGTGGATCAGCCATTGAAAAAATCAAAGGTGAAGTAGCAAATTCAGTAACGAAAACGTATGCTGAGACAATGTTTGATTCATTAAAAGATGTTTCAAAAGGTTTCGCCGATGCAAGTGAGGGAGCAGGTAAGCTTCATGACGGTACGAGTCAATTAAAAGACGGCTCGCAGCAAATTACCGTTGGTTTAGGTGATTTATCTAAGAAAGCGAATGATGGATTGAACCAATTGTCTGATGGATCAGGTCAATTGACAGGAGGACTAGGTCAGTTAGTAGATTCAAAAGGAAAATTTCAAAATGGCTTAAACCAATTGTCTGATGGATCAGGTCAGTTGACAGGAGGACTAGGTCAGTTAGTAGATTCAAAAGGAAAATTTCAAAGTGGCTTAAGTCAATTAGCAAGTGGTTCTAATGAAATCACAAATGGATTAAGTGAGTTAAATAGTAAAGTAAGTAGTATGCCAGATGGAGTGAATCAGTTATTGGGTGGTTCGCAAAAAATTACAAATGGATTAAAATCAGCCCAAAAAGGTGCGCAAGATATAAGCTCAGGAGCTTCTGGACTTTCACAAGGGGTATCTGAATGGAAGAAACAAGCAGATACTCTGAGTAATGTTGCGCAACAAACAGCAGGAGGAGCTCAACAGGTTTCAAAAAGCTTAGCGGATTTAAATGAACAAATTAAAAATTTACCAGAAGAATATAGAAAGCAATTACAGCCTGCTGTTCAAGGAATTATGGAAGGTAGTCAACAAGTTTCCAAAGGTACAGCAGGAGTTGCACAGGGCGTACAAGGGCTAGCTGGAGAAAAAGGTGCCGGAAAAATTGAAGCCGGAGCAAAACAACTTGCAAGTGGAGCTGGCCAGTTAAATGATGGAATAAGTCAATTGGCAGATGGATCAGGAAAAGTAACAGGGGGGCTAAATGAATTAGCAAGTCAATCTGGCCAACTAACAAGCGGAGTAAGTGCTTTACTTGATGGTTCCCAAAAAATCACAGGTGGTTTAAATCAATTTGTAGATCCAAAAGGAGAGCTACAAACAAATTTAGGCAAGTTATTGAGTGGTTCTCAACAAATTACAGGTGGCTTAAATCAATTTGTAGATCCAAAAGGAGAATTACAAACGAATTTAGGTAAGTTATTGAGTGGTTCCCAAAAAATCACAGGTGGTTTAGGTCAATTCGTAGATCCAAAAGGAGATTTCCAAAGTGGTTTAACTCGTTTACAAGACGGTTCTGACCAAGTAACGAGTGGATTAGGCGAAGCGAACGACGGTTCAAAAGAACTTGCAACAAAACTTGGCGAAGGTGCTGAGAAAACAAGTGAAACAAAAGGTACGAATAAGACATACGATATGTTTTCTAGTCCAGTAAAAGTGAAAACTGAGAAAGTAGCAGAAGTTCCAAACTACGGAACAGGCTTTACACCGTACTTCTTATCTCTTGGTTTATTCGTTGGGGCACTGTTATTATCTATTGTGTTCCCATTACGCGAAACAGTTGGTATACCGAAATCAGGATTTAGCTGGTTTATTAGTAAGTTTGGTGTGCTTTTAGTTGTTGGTGTGATTCAAGCACTTATCGCAGATGCGATATTACTGCTTGGATTAGGTGTTGAAGTACAAAGTGTTCCATATTTCGTATTGTTTAGTATTATTACAAGCTTATCATTTATTGCGTTAGTTCAATTTTTAGTAACTGCTTTTAGCGATGCAGGACGTTTTGTGGCAATCTTGACATTGATTTTACAGTTAACAACAAGTGCTGGTACATTCCCGCTTGAGTTAATTCCAAAACCACTGCAAGTGTTTAATGCATGGTTCCCAATGACATATTCTGTATCAGGATTTAAAGCAGTTATTTCAAGTGGAGATTACAGCTTTATGTGGCACAATGCAGGTATTTTAATAGGCTTTATCGTTCTATTATCACTTGGAACAATTGGAACATTAACTTGGATGCATAAACGTCAATTTGGAAAGTTTGCCGAAGCAGAATAATTGAAAAATCCTAAAGGCATTAGCCTTTAGGATTTTTTTATTTTATTATGCTACTTTTTTCTTTTTCCGAAAACGATGTACACCATAATTAACAAGGATAAGCGTAAAAATGACCCAAGCAAATGGTGCATATTTTTCGAAGAGTGTTTTCATTTTCATATTCTTTGTGATTTCTTCTTTTGTTTTACCTATTAAAATTTCAGAACTATTATAGCCTTCAAGGTTATTTCCTTTTTTTACTCCAAAAATTAGAGCTTCCGTGTTATTTTCAATTCCGTGATAGCGGTATCCTTTACTATGTATTGTTAATTGTGTATCGTCTTTTTTTAAGGTGTAGTCCTCAGTTGTAGTAATGTCTTTTGAAGAAAGTGGAATAGGCTCGATTGCCAATCGAATTTCTTTTTCGTTTAAAGCAGGAAGTGATTCACCATTTACAGAAAGGTGCGCTGGAATATGTTTTTCGGTATCCATGCTTTTCCAACTTAATTTTTTTCTTCTATAAGACTTTTTTTCGAGTAAAGCAAATTCTTTATTTACTTTTGTTTCATCTGCAACTGGCCGTTCAGTCGTTATGTTTCCTTTTAATAGAATCACACCATCTTTTGCTGTTTGAAAAGAGGTTACTTCTTTTGTTTCTTTTAGCTTGTTTACAGCGTCGTTATAATGTTCCTTTCCAAACAGTGAAGAGATTGTTTGTACAGTTAAGAATATGTATAAGATTGCTAGTGCGATGATGCTCTTTTTCAAGATTGTTCCCCCTGAAAATAATTTGAATGTTTCCTATATCTATTATTTTACAGAAAAACATATATTAGGAACAATTCCGTATTATGACAGTAGCCTTACAAAATTGTAAGGTTGGGTTTTCGATGTGTGGGAATGCGAATTATATATAAATATATAGGTGCTTTGTCAGTAGAAAGGTATATATAACTTTTATTTTTCAACATAGGAGACTAGAATAAAAACAGATGATATGATTAACAATCGTATATGAAGATGGAGATGAAATAATGAAAAAAACAATTTCTGATATCGCTCAAATAGCAGGGGTTTCAAAGAGTACAGTTTCCCGTTATTTGAATGGCGGTTCTGTTAGTGATGCGACAAAAGAGAAAATCAAGCGTGCGATTCAAGAAACAGGATATATTCCTAACACGTTTGCTCAAAGTTTAAAGGCAAAGAAAACAAATATTATTGGTACAATCGTACCACGTTTGGATTCCTATGCTTCATCGCTAACATTAATTGGTATCGATGAGCAGTTAAAAGAACTAAATTATCAAATGTTAATATCTAACTCCAATCAAGATTTAGAACGGGAAATCGAAAACATTTATACATTGGCAAATCAAAAGGTTGCAGGGATTATTTTACTGGCTACTCAAATTACCGATCAGCATATAGAAGCTTTTCGTAAGATTGATATACCAGTGCTGCTTGTTGGACAGCAGCATAAAGAAGTGTACAGTTTCATTCATGATGATTACGGAGCGGCTTATGATATAGGACAATATATCCTCGCAAAGGGGCATAAAAGAATCGGGTATTTAGGTGTAGGAGAACATGACATTGCGGTTGGCGTAAAACGAAAGCAGGGGTTCAAAGAAGCAGTAGCTACAAAATCGGATTGTGAAGTGAAGTATTATGAAACAAGTTTTAATATCGCAGACGCGATTGGAACCGCATCTGAAATTATTGAAGAGTTTCAACCCTCTATTTTAGCTTGTGCAACAGATAATATCGCACTTGGTGCATTAAAAGCCGCATATATGAGAGGTTTACGAGTGCCTGAAGATTTGTCCATTACTGGATTTGGTGGATATCAAGTAACAGAGGTGATTCATCCCGCTTTAACAACTGTGAAATTTTACTACAAAGAAGTTGGACAAATGGCAGCTGGAAATATTGTGAAACTCATAAACGAAGAAGAAATAGAGAAAATTTCGATATCCCAATATGAAATAATTGAAAGAGAAAGCGTTGACAATATATAAAAGCAATCATATAATTTTATTGAAACCGGTTCCAATGACTGGTTTTTCATAAACTTTAATTTGGAACCGGTTCCAAAGGGTGTATAATAAAGGGGGAGCGTTATGAACTACAATCAAATTGCAAAAGAAATTTTGGAGGCAATTGGTGGTAAAGAGAATGTATCTGCAGCAGCACACTGTGCAACCCGCTTACGTTTAGTTTTAAACGATGAAGGGAAAGTTGATCAAAAGAAACTTGATAGTATGGATATCGTGAAGGGGACTTTTTCTACGGGTGGACAGTTTCAAGTTATTATAGGTTCAGGAACTGTAAACGAAGTGTATAAAGAGCTGGCAAAATTGACAGGTCTTTCCGAGATGTCTACAAAAGATGTGAAAGCCGCTGGAACAAAAAAATTGAATCCGCTTCAGCGATTTGTGAAAATGCTTTCTGATATTTTTGTTCCTATTATTCCGGCTATCGTAGCAGGCGGTCTATTAATGGGGATTAACAATCTACTAACAGCAAAAGATTTATTCATTGCAGGGAAATCACTAGTGGAAGCAAATCCTCAAATAACAGATTTAGCAGCACTTATTAATACATTTGCAAATGCAGCATTCGTATTCTTACCAATTTTAATTGGTTTCTCAGCTACACAACGATTTGGAGGGAATCCTTATCTTGGGGCAGCTCTTGGTATGTTAATGGTTCATCCTGATTTATTGAATGGATATCAATATGGGGCGGCTTTGTTGGCTAATAAAATACCTGCTTGGCATATATTTGGTATAAGCATTGAAAAAGTAGGATATCAAGGTACAGTATTACCAGTTCTTGTGGCGTCATTTATTCTAGCAAAAATAGAAACATATTTACGAAGAGTAATTCCGACAGCACTTGATAATCTTCTTACACCTTTATTAACGATTTTTATTACAGGTTTATTAACATTTACAGTAGTAGGACCAATTACACGTTCTGCGGGAAACTTGTTAACAGATGGAATCGTTTGGTTATATGACACAACTGGATTTATTGGTGGCGGGATTTTCGGATTCCTCTATGCACCAATTGTTATTACAGGTATGCATCATAGTTTTATTGCAGTCGAAACGCAATTATTAGCTGACGTTGCAAAAACAGGGGGATCATTCATATTTGCAATTGCAACAATGTCTAACATTGCACAAGGTGCAGCAACTCTTGCGGTCTTTCTTATTACACGAGATAAAAAAGTGAAAGGGATTGCTTCAGCAGCGGGAATATCAGCACTGCTAGGCATTACAGAGCCAGCGATGTTTGGTGTTAATTTAAAACTAAGATATCCGTTCATAGCAGCTATTATAGGTTCAGGAGTTGCATCAGCTTTTATCACTTTTTACAAGGTAAAAGCAATTTCACTAGGAGCTGCTGGTTTACCTGGTGTTATTTCGATTAGACCAGACTGTATGATTCCGTATGTAATCGGAATGGTAATTTCCTTTATCGTTGCTTTTGCATTAACACTTATTTTAGCAAAAAGAACAAAAAAGAAGGGAAGCAACTCTTCTCAAAAAGAGGCAGCTTAATTTATGGTAATAAATAGAGGAGAATGATTTTATTCTCCTTTATTCATTAAGGGAGTTTGATAGAAATGGTATGGACAAGGAAACAGCGCTATCGCCGGGTTGATGAGGTAAGCTCGGAAGAAATTCAGAAATTACAAGCAAGAGTAAATAATTGTTCTTGGCGGCAAACGTTTCATATACAGCCAGAAACAGGTCTGTTAAATGATCCAAATGGATTTTCTTATTATAATGGCGCATATCATCTATTCTACCAATGGTTTCCGCTCGGACCTGTGCATGGTTTAAAGTATTGGTACCATACGAGATCGAAGGATCTTGTTCATTGGGAAAATGTTGGTATAGGGATTGAACCGACAAATGGTTATGACAGCCATGGCGTTTATTCTGGAAGTGCAATTGAGCATGAAGGACAATTATACTTAATGTATACCGGCAATACTCGTGATGAAAAATGGATAAGAAAACCTTATCAATGTATCGCTATTATGGATGAAACAGGAAAGATTAAAAAGTTAGAGCATCCTGTCATTCAAGAAGTTCCAAATGGATATACAGACCATTTTCGTGATCCGAAAGTTTGGAAAAAAGGTAATATCTATTATGCAGCCATTGGAGCGCAGCGAGAAGATGAGACAGGATGTGTAGTAATATATCGATCGCCTGATTTACTGCAGTGGAGCTATGAAGGAGAATTGCAAACAAATTTGAATAATTTTGGTTATATGTGGGAATGCCCCGATTACTTCGAGTTACAAGACAGGGGAGTTCTCCTTTTTTCTCCACAAGGTATAAAACCTAAAGGAGATCAATATCAAAATATTTATCAATCTGGTTATATTCTTGGAGACAAGCTGGATGTAGAACAATTATCTATGTTGCACGGTTCCTTCCAAGAGTTGGACAGAGGATTTGATTTTTATGCCCCTCAAACAATGATAAATTCAGATGGACGGCGTATTTTAGTTGGATGGATGGGATTGCCGGAAATAGATTATCCAACTGATAAAAGCGGTTGGGCGCATTGTTTGACATTACCAAGAGAATTGCTCGTTCGAGGAGAGAAGTTGATTCAACAGCCGATAAAGGAGCTTCGATCGCTTCGTAAACAGCAGTATAAACTAAAAGATACGATTCGCAGTGAACAGAAAATGTACGAGGGATTTACAGGGATAGCATACGAAATAATTTGTGAATTTGAAAATAAGGATGCAACTGAATATGGAATTGCATTTAGAGTGGGGAGAAATGAGAGAACAGTAGTTAAGTATAATGTTGCTGAGAAAAAAATAATACTAGATCGTACACATTCAGGAGAAGCTGTAGCAGAATCTTATGGAACAAAGAGAAAATGTTCAGTAGATGCACGAGCGATTAAATTTCATTTATTTGTGGATACATCTTCTGTTGAGATTTTTATAAATGATGGAGAAGAGGTATTTACTAGTCGTATATTTCCAGGAATTGACAGCAAAGAAATTTATTTTTTTGCTGAAGAAGGAAGTGTATTATTACAAGCAACAAAATGGGATTATGAATAAGGAGAAAAGGATGAAATGTATGAAGCGTTTATATGCAATCGGGGAAGTTTTAATTGATTTCATTCCTGTTCAAAAAGGAAAGGCTCTAAAAGATGTAGTAGAATTTCAAAGAGTTCCTGGAGGAGCACCTGCAAATGTAGCAGCTACAGTTGCAAAATATGGCGGGAAGTCATGTATGCTTACAAAGTTAGGTGCCGATGCATTTGGCGATTTTCTTTTAGAGCAATTACAGGAAGTAGGTATAGATACAGATAAGATTATAAGAACGAACGAAGCAAATACCGGTCTTGCTTTCGTCTCATTACGTGAAGATGGTGAACGTGATTTTTCCTTTTATCGAAATCCTTCCGCAGACTTGTTGTTTCATGAAAATGAAATAGATGAAAGATGGTTTGAAGAAGGCGATATTCTTCATTTTTGTTCCGTGGATTTAGTAGAAAGTCCAATGAAATATGCACATGTAAAGGCGATTCGTTCTGCAAAAGCAAACGGGGGAATTATCAGTTTTGATCCTAACGTACGTCTGCCGCTTTGGAAACATGCTGAAGATTGTAGAAAAATAATTTTGGAATTTATTCCGTGTGCACATATTGTTAAAATTTCGGATGAAGAGCTGCCGTTTATCACTGGTATTTCTGATACAAGAAAGGCTATTGAGTCCTTGTTTATAGGAGATGTAAAAGTTGTAATTTATACAAAGGGAGCGCAAGGTGCGGAATTATACATGAAGGATAAACGCTATGAATCAAATGGATATCGTGTTATAGTACAGGATACAACAGGTGCAGGAGACGCATTTATTGGTGGTTTCTTGTATAAATTGTTAGAGAAAAACGTAGGGCAACAAAATTTAGAAGAGGTGCTGTATATGCATTCGCAGGAGATATTAACATTTGCAAATGCAAGCGGAGCTCTTACTACAACAGGAAAAGGAGCAATATCTTCTATTCCCGTAAAAGAAGATATTTATAAGTTACTTCAAGATTGACATGTAACTAAATGAATACTCCCCTACTTAACTTCGTTTGAAGTAGGGGTTTCTAACGTATCGAACACTGCGAAACGCTTAACGTTAGTGGAGTTGACACAATGGTGTGCTATAGACACCCAACCCCTCTATCCCATCAGTCTAGCTTTTGGGACTGCTTATGAGCCTACTGCAAGATTCCTAAGAATCATCAATGCGTCTTCGGCTACTTCTTAGGCTTGAACATTTTACATAGCAGAGCCAATAAGTACCTGCTACAACCTCATACGTTCAGTTTTCAAAGTACAACTTGCACATGGAAAATTATAACATAGGAGTATATGTTTTGCTACGCAAAAAAGCCAATTCATCTCTCACCTATTTGTTGGTGCTACGCACCTTCACACAAATTGAGGAAGGAGTCTTCTTGGCTAAAATGATAAAAAGGGGATTTGACCTAAATAAGTAAATCTATTTCATACACAAAGAATAAAAAGAAGATAACCAACTATATATGATAGATGGTTATCTTCTTTTTCTTTTTTACGAGAACGATATATGCCATAATTAACATTACCCACGTAAATGGTCCATATTTTTTGTAATTTCTTCCTTTGTTGTTCCAACTATAATTCCAGAACTCAAATGTGTTTCCTATTCTAACGCCAAAAATAAGATCTTCCGTGTTATTTTCGATTCCATAAAAGCTCAATTGGGCGGGCTTTCTGTCAGTGGAAGATGAAGAAAAAAGTTTCACTTTATGCATATTTCTTTGCATTTTCAGATGTTTTTTGCATAATTTTTAATAAAGTGTATTATTATGCAGGAAGAATAGGCGGAAAAACTGAAACAACTATAAAGAAAAAACATAAAGTACATATAGGAGGTTTTTATTATGGAACAAATGAACAAAGTAAACATTGGGGATTATGTTCAGTTTCCTTATCGTGATAACCCATCCTTAAAATTAACTGGATATGTAGTAAACATTTTAATAAATACAGTTGTTGTAGATGTTTCAGAAATGTTAAAGAATGAAGAGCATCAAGATATCGAAGTTCGCCAAGTGGTAAAACATGATCAGTACAAGAAAATAGAAATTTCGAGAGATAATGTTTCATGATGAATACGATAAACATTCTCCATTAGAGGAAATAAATTTTGAAAGCCCTTTCAGTAGGGGTTCCTAGTCTCTTCAAAAAAAAGCTAGCAAAGTGCTAGCTTTTTGTATTTTGGATAACGATATATCGTGGTAAAGGAGAAATCTTTACCCATTAACGTGTAAAAGATCAAGTCTTTCTTTTTGACGAAGATGATGCTGAAAATGCATATGAATAAGTTGAAACCATTCCGTTGCATTTAAATAACCAAGGCGGGGATGTTGTACTTTATAGTTATTTGGAATAGTTGATAATGCAGGTTCAATTTCTTTCATTTTTTCGATAAGTTGTAATAGTCCTTGCTTAATCTCTTCTTTATTCGTTGGATTGTTCGGTGTATATTCAGGGTGAGCAGGTACTTTAATTTGGATCGGGGGAAATGCTCCCATTGCGTAAATTTTTTCTCCGGCTTCTGTTTTATCTCCTCCAACAGCAGCTGTTTTGTTTGCACACTTTTCAATAGCTGCTATTTGCATATGGAAAGCTGATAAAATGAGATGATTGTACATTTGTCCAAGTGACCATTCTTCATCGGAAGGTTTTTGTATGAATCGTTCTAATGGATACTTCTCCAGCTCTTTTATATAGTATGTTGCTAACTCTTCAAACTTCTCCAAAACTATACTTGTTTTCATGTTACATACTCCCTTTCTTATAATAGTTAAGTTCTTTTCTCTTATTATAAAGAAGTATTGCTGACACCATTATGTCAGTAGTAAAAATGAAAAATTACATATTTAATATATTTTTTGCTTCCTCTTTTATTCTTTCTGCAAGCATGGGTGGTTCTAATACTTTTACTTTGCTTCCCCAGCTAAATACCCACTGGAAAATTTCATCTAGCTGTCTTATTTTTAAAAAAACATGGAGACCATCTTCTTTTAGTTCATATGTATCTATATAAAAATAACGGGTTTCTATTACTTTATGGAAAACAGAATGTTGAAACACAAGGTGAATAGTTACAGTACGATTATTTTCTGGTATGTATTCTGGTAAATAAAAGTTTTTTGGTTTTGTAAAGGTTTCCTTTTCTTGTATTAGATCGTTCATTCGATCTAAGCGGAAATGTCGTATTTGTTTTCGAAGTAAACAATAAGCAACAAGATACCATACTCCAGAAATGTTTACGAGGCCATAAGGATGAACGACTCTTTTTTCTTTTTGTGCTTCGGCTTGATTTGGTTTACGGTAATAAAAAGAGATTCCTACCTGTCTCTGGATGGATTCTTGCAGGGTAGAAATCTTCTGTTCTAGAAGCTGTTTAATTTCAAATGTATTATGAGAAAAAGAAGTAGAAAGGAAACGAAATGTGCCCCGTAATTCTTTCACTTTTTTTTGTTGTTCAGCAGGAAGGATTGCTTCGAGTTTTTCCTTGGCAGATTGAGCGTGTATACGGAAATGGCTATGCAGATTTTGTTCAACATAATCACTGCCTAACAAAAGGGTAACAGCCTCTTCCGGTTTTAAGTGGATTGGCGGTAAGAAGTATCCTTCCATTAAAGAGTAACCTTGCCCTGGAACAGAGAGAATGGGGACACCTGATTCACTTAATGCTTGTATATCTCGATAGATTGTCCGTTTACAAATTTCAAATTTTTTTGCTAAAGCATCTGCTGTTACAATTTTTGTTCGTTGCAATTCCATAATAATGGAAAGTAAACGATCCGTTCGATTCATCTATACCATCCTTTTTTGATTTATAAGTTCTAGTTACAACATCAAAATATATTCGAACTATAGAGTGTTTTTTCCTGCAGTTATAAAGTTAATTTACTAGTTTTTAAGTTTTACAATATCAATATAGTAATTTTCCTCTAAGGTGTCTTGCAGTTTCCAATTATATACTATATAATTCTAAATAAGAAAACGTTTTCATTCAAAGGGGGAGAATTTCGTGTCGACGATCGAGGACGTAGCGAAATTAGCGGGGTTATCAAGAACAACGGTTTCTCGGGTAATTAATAACCATCCGTATGTATCGGAAGAGAAAAAAAAGAGAGTACAATTAGCGATGAAACACCTTGGATTTGTTCCTAACTCTGCAGCGAGAAGACTTCGTAAGCAAAAGACAGAAACGATTGCAGTGTTGGTTCCGCGTGTGACAGATCCTTTTTTCAGTAAATTTATTGAGGCAATTGAAATTGTCGCTTCAGATCATAAATATAAACTGATTATTTGTCAAACAAGATATTTACCAGAAAAAGAGATGGAGTATTTACAATTGTTATCTACGAAACAAGTAGATGGAATTATTTTATGTTCACTTGAAAATCAGTGGGAGGATGTTGAGCCTTATTTACAGCATGGACCAATTGTTTTATGCAATGAATATATTGAAGAAGCAAACATTCCAACTGTAAACTTTGATCATGCACAAGGAGCTTACATAGCAGCGAAGCATGTGTTAGATCAAGGATATCGTCATCTTGTCTTTTGTCGGGGGAAAGAGACAAAGGTGGTAAGCCAGCAGAGAAAAATGGGCTTTTTGCGTGCTGTAACAGAGAAAAGTAAACAAGTTGAGTCGATTGATTTCATTGAAAGCGCTTACTCTGTTGAGGATGGAAAAAACATGTTTTATGAGCTTTTGCAAGACAAAAAAAATCCTACCGCTATTTTGGCAGGGGGAGATGAAGTTGCAGCAGGAATTATCACAGAAGCAAGTAAACACAACTGGAGCATTCCTGACGATTTAGCTGTAGTTGGTTTCGATAATCAGTTCTTATCACAAATTACAGACTCAGGTATTACAACAATCGATCAGCCAATTGATGAAATGGCGCGTAAAGTTGTCGAACTGATGATGGATAAAATTCATACGAAAAATTATCGAAATAAAGAAGTGTACGAGTTTGAACTGGAGCTCTTGGTGAAAGGGTCAACAGTGAAAGATACAATGATGCCAGCCTAGTAGACAATGTCTGCTAGGTTTTTTATATTTACAATCTATTAATCTTCGTGAGTACAATCCTCGCATTTGTTGTGATATGCTTCGTGTTGCTCATCAATCTCTCTTCCGCATTGGGAACAAGTTTTTGCCGGTAAATTTCTGAAGAACTCCATTGGTTGATCTATCATGGTAAATCCCTCCATTTCCATTTGTTACTATTATTGTATTAGTACAAATGATTAAAGTCAACAACTGTTTTATAACAAATTTGAAAATAATGAAAATGTGTAGAAAATCCATTATAGTTAAGAATGGAGAATAGGAAGTTAAACAGAGCATGTCAAACAAAATGATTAATGGATTAGAAAGGATGAACACATATGAAAATGACAGTTGTTGGCTTTTGGGGCGGTTTTCCGGAAGCAGGAGAAGCAACATCTGGATATTTATTTGAACATGATGGCTTTCGTTTACTTGTCGACTGTGGCAGCGGTGTACTAGCACAGCTTCAAAAATACATAACGCCTTCCGATATAGATGCTGTTCTGTTATCACATTATCATCACGATCATGTTGCTGATATTGGAGTACTTCAATATGCACGCTTAATTACAAGCATGACAAATGGTGTATTACCAGAACTGCCAATTTACGGCCATACTTTTGATGCAAAAGGATTTGCATCGTTAACACATACACCGTATACAAAAGGGGTTCCTTATAACCCAGCGGAAACATTGCAAATTGGTCCATTTTCCATTTCCTTCTTACAAACAGTGCATCCTGCTATATGTTTTGCGATGCGTATTACAGCTGGTGAGAAAACTGTTGTATATACAGCAGATTCTAGTTACATGCCAAAGTTTGTTTCATTTGCACAAAATGCAGATGTATTTATTTGTGAATGTAACATGTATGCGCATCAAGATGGATCCAAAGCTGGGCATATGAATAGTACAGAAGCAGGAGAAATTGCAAAACAAGCAAATGTAGGAGAGCTGCTTTTAACTCATTTGCCGCATACAGGCAATTTATCTGATTTAGTAGCGGAAGCAAAACAAATTTTTAACGGCCGAACTGTGCTTGCTCATAGCGGTTACGTTTGGGAATCTTGAGGTGAAATGATGTTATTTATTGATAATAAAGGGATTACAGATCCAACGATTAACTTAGCAATTGAAGAATATTGTGTGAAAAACTTAAATATTAACGAAACGTACTTACTGTTTTATATCAATGAGCCATCTATCATTATTGGAAAGAATCAAAATACAGTAGAAGAAATTAATGCAGATTATGTGCGTGAAAAGGGAATTCATGTTGTAAGACGTCTTTCTGGAGGCGGCGCTGTGTACCATGATTTAGGAAATTTAAACTTTAGCTTTATTACGAAAGATGATGGAGATAGCTTTAACAATTTTAAAAAGTTTACAGAGCCGGTAACAAGAGCGCTTGGGAAATTAGGTATTAACGCTGAATTAAGCGGTCGTAACGATATTTTAGCGGAAGGAAGGAAAATTTCTGGTAACGCTCAGTTCGCGACAAAAGGCCGTATGTTTAGTCATGGTACGTTATTATTCGATTCAGAAATTGACCATGTTGTATCTGCATTAAATGTAAAAATGGATAAAATTCAATCAAAAGGAATTAAATCCATTCGCAGCCGCGTTGCAAATATTGCAGAATTTCTAAGTGAGAAAATTACAATTGAAGAATTTAAACAGCTGCTTTTAGAAAATATTTTTGAAGGGGAAAATGAAATCCCGACATACGAATTAACGGAAGATGATTGGAAAGAAATCTATAAAATCTCAGAAGAACGTTATCGAAATTGGGATTGGAACTACGGGAAGTCTCCAAAATTTAATTTGCAGCATTCACACCGTTTCCCAGTTGGACAAGTAGATGTTCGGTTAGAAGTACAGAAAGGCGTAGTCTCAGAATGTAAGATTTACGGGGACTTTTTCGGTGTTGAAGATGTACGTGATATCGAAGAGCGTTTAAGTGGTAAGGTGTTTGATAAGGAAGCATTTGCCGCAGCACTAGCTGACGTAGAAGTGCCACGTTATTTTGGTAATATAACAAAAGAAGATTTCTTATCTTTATTCTTTTAATGATATAAGAAACAGTCCTATCTTACGGTAGGGCTGTTTCTTATATATATGTTCAATGAAATGTAACTTGCACCCTTAATTTTCTTTTAATATAATGTATTTAGAATTTTTAAAATTTTATAAAAGGTGGGGGTTTTGTGAATCTCGTTCAAAGATTAGCCGAAACGGTGAAAAAGAGAGGTGACAAGCCGGCTTATATTTTTCAGGATCAGTCGGTTTCTTATGACCAATTTAACGTATTAGTCACAAAGTTTTCTAGTAGTTTAGCAAACATGGGCATTGGAAAAGGAGACAATGTCGCATTAATTGTTGGGAATTCACCGCACTTTTTAATCGGTTTATACGGGGCAATGCGTGCAGGAGCCACCGTTATTCCAGTCAATCCGATTTATACACCAGATGAACTATATTACATTTTACAAAATGGAGACGTTAAAGCAATCATTACACTCGACATCCTTCTACCAGTTATGCAATCACTTACATCAAGACTTCCTTCTATCGAGAACATCATCATTTGTGAAACCTCAGCAGATTCAACTCATAAAGAAACTGAAAAAATGAAAACGTTTACGAATTTAGTAGCAAGCGGAGATCTCGCTTTTCAAGGTCCGGATATACAAGAAGAAGACGTTGCTGTTATTTTATATACATCTGGAACGACAGGAAAGCCAAAAGGAGCAATGTTAACACACAAAAATTTATACAGTAATGCAAGCGATGTTGCTTCGTATTTACAGTATTCAGAGCATGATCGTGTGATTGCAGCACTTCCGATGTTCCATGTATTTTGTTTAACGGTTGCAGTCAATGCGCCAATTGTAAACGGTGCAACGATTTTAATGTTACCAAAGTTTAGCCCGAAAGAAGTATTTCGCATTTGCAACACATATGAAGCTACGATATTTGCCGGCGTACCGACAATGTATAATTATTTATATTTATATGAAGAAGCAAGTGCAGAAGATGTTCATACGCTTCGTTTTTGTATTTCTGGTGGCGCGTCTATGCCTGTTGCCTTACTAAAAAACTTTGAACAACGATTTGGTGTTATCGTTTCAGAAGGATATGGATTATCAGAGGCATCGCCTGTAACTTGTTTTAATCCGCTTGATCGTCCGCGTAAGCCAGGTTCAATTGGAACGAATGTTCAGAATGTGGAAAACAAAGTTGTAAATGAAATGGGCGAGGAAGTACCGGTTGGAGAAGTAGGAGAATTAATCGTTCGCGGTCCGAATGTAATGAAGGGCTATTACAAAGCGCCGGAAGATACAGCTGCAACAATTCGTGATGGCTGGCTGTATACAGGCGACTTAGCAAAAATGGATGAAGAAGGTTATTTTTACATTGTAGACCGGAAAAAAGATATCGTCCTTGTTGGCGGTTATAATGTTTACCCACGCGAAGTAGAAGAAGTGTTATATATGCACGAAGCTGTTGCTGAAGTAGTTGTAATTGGTGTTCCAGATGAAAGTTTAGGTGAAGCGGTTAAAGCATACGTCGTACTGAAAACGACAAATGTGACAGTGGAAGAGCTTATGGCGTATTGCTCGCTTCACCTTGCGAAATATAAAATACCAAGCAGCATTGAGTTTTTAGAAGAACTTCCGAAAAATACGACAGGAAAGATTTTGAGAAGGGCATTAAAAGAGAAGGCGATGCAAGTATAAGAGGAATGAAAAAGCAGCAGCTTGATGTATTTGGGCTGCTGTTTTTTATTTGTATGTATTTCTTTTTATAAAAAAAATTATAGAACAAATAGTTGGAAACATCATTAATTGTAAATCGAATAATTCATTAATATTTTGGGGAATCCCACCAAGAAAAATTTTAATTAATAACATTACGATACTACCTAATAAAAAATATATAACTAAAGCTAGTTTAAAAGGTACGGATTTAGGAATTATATAGTATCTATATAATAATTCACCGATTATACACCCTATTAATACGATGGGTGCTCCATAAATTATCATTATCACGGTAAAACCCAAAAGGTCCTGCCACTCTATCTTACTTGGAGACATAATCAGTCCTAACAGATTCATTGAAATAATCAAGCTACTTAAAGAATAAAGAAAAGCTACTATAAATTTTTTAATTATCTATCTCTCCAATCATACAATTAATTTTTTACAGTAATTGTATCAAGAATAAAATTTGTTGCAAAGTGTTCTCAATCAAATTAAACTCTGTATAAAATTCTTAACTAAGAAGTTACTATACTTGACTGGGTTAAAAAACATACATAGTCCTATTTGAAATTATGGGGGCATGATAGCTGTTGACATGCCCTCACTTGGTTAGTTTTACTTTGTTTTCCTTTCGCGAAATAATCGTTTGATTTCTTAGTTGACATATCGGAATTGTGTATTTAGAATAAAGGGAAATAATTGAAAAATTAAACAATAGAAGCTGATCAGAGAAACTGAAGGCGCGCAACGTTCACTTTGTGAAAAGATTGTGTGCCTTTTTTTATTGTATGAAACAAAGGGGGCTTATAGATGAAGCTGTGGGGGAAAACATCAATTACAAAAGGTGCAGGTGTTCTGTTGTCTACGCTAGTTCTGTTATCGGGGTGTGCTTCGACAACATCTACTAGTAAATCGGAATCAGGAAAGTCTATTGAACTTTTAAATGTATCTTATGATCCAACTCGGGAATTGTATCAAGATTTTAACAAAGATTTCGCAAAGTATTGGAAAGAAAAATCTGGTGAGACGGTTACTGTGAAACAATCTCATGGAGGCTCAGGTAGTCAAGCGCGTTCAGTCATTGATGGGCTAGAGGCAGATGTTGTGACGCTAGCATTGGCGTATGATATTGACGCGATTAGTAAGAAGAAGTTGTTATCTGAAGATTGGCAGAAACGTTTGCCTAATAACTCAACTCCATACACGTCTACTATTGTGTTTCTTGTGCGGAAAGGAAATCCGAAAGGGATTAAAGACTGGGATGACTTAACGAAGAAAGGAGTTTCTGTTATTACACCAAACCCGAAAACATCAGGAGGAGCTCGCTGGAACTATTTAGCGGCATGGGGATATGCATTAAAGAAACACAATAATAGTGAAGAAAAAGCAAAAGAATTTGTAAGTCAGCTATATAAAAACGTAGAAGTGTTGGACTCAGGTGCGCGCGGTTCAACGACTACCTTTGTAGAGAAAGGGATTGGGGATGTTCTTATTGCTTGGGAAAATGAGGCATTGCTATCACAAAAAGAGTTAGGGAAAGACAAGTTTGAAATTGTTACACCGTCTATTAGTATTCTTGCTGAGCCACCAGTGGCTGTCGTTGATAAAGTTGTTGATAAAAAGGGGACTCGTAAAGTAGCAGAGGAGTATCTCAAATATTTATATACGGAAAAAGGGCAAGAGATTGCGGCGAAAAACTTTTATCGTCCTCGAGACCAAAAGGTAGCTGAAAAATATACATCACAATTCCCGAAATTACAATTATTTACGGTTGATGAAGTGTTTGGAGGGTGGAAAAAAGCACAAGAAACACATTTCAAAGATGGAGGTGTCTTTGATAAAATCTATCAAAAATAATATAAACAGATGACCGCAATGAGGTGAAAGAATGTGAAGAAGAGCAAAAGGAAGCAAGGACAAATTTTACCGGGATTCGGGATTTCTCTTGGTTTTACGATGTTATATGTAAGTTTGTTTGTCTTAATACCATTGTCTATCGTTTTTATTCAAACTTCTCAGTTAGGGTGGAGCAAATTCTTTCAAGTTATAACAAGTGAAAGGGTATTGCATTCTTATCAAGTTAGTTTTACAACTTCACTTGCAGCGGCGATTGTAAACGTCGGTTTTGGTCTATTAATTTCCTGGGTACTTGTTCGTTACTCGTTTCCAGGAAAACGGCTTCTTGATGGATTAATTGATTTACCGTTCGCTTTACCAACAGCTGTTGCTGGTATTACGCTTACTACCTTGTATTCTCAAAACGGCTGGATAGGAAAAATTTTTGATATGTTTCATATAAAAATAGCATTTACTCCACTTGGTATTATTGTTGCTTTAACCTTTATTGGACTGCCTTTCGTTGTACGTATGGTTCAGCCTGTATTACAAAATATTGATAAAGAAGTCGAAGAAGCAGCGGCCAGTTTAGGAGCATCACGTTTACAAGTATTTTGGAAGGTTGTTTTTCCAGAAATTTTGCCGGCTTTATTAGCAGGATTTTCGTTAGCTTTTTCAAGGGCGCTAGGGGAATACGGATCGGTTGTCTTTATTGCTGGAAATATGCCGCTCAAAACAGAAATTGCTCCGCTGATGATCATGACGAAACTTGAGCAATACGATTATGCAGGTGCGACAGCTGTGGCGGCCGTTATGCTAATTGTCTCTCTTTTCTTCCTTTTTACTATTAATATCATTCAGGGGTGGAGTCAAAAACGTGGATTGCGAAACGAATAGAAAGGGGACGAAAGGATGGAACCGTCATTATTTAAACCGATAAAGCAAAGAACAGTTCAGACACCTGCACCCATTGCAGAATCTAAAGTAATCCGCATTATTTTAATTGCGGTGACAATTATATATTTATCTTTATTTCTTTTGTTGCCGTTAGCTACGATTTTTATGAAAGCATTTGAACATGGAATAGATGTGTACATTGCAGCAATTACAGATAGTGAAGCATTTTCTGCTATTCGTCTAACGATTATTGTTGCCCTAATTGTTGTTCCGCTTAATACGATATTTGGCGTGGCGGCAGCATGGCTTATTACAAAATTTCGCTTTAGAGGGAAACAGTTTCTTTTATCACTCATTGAATTGCCCTTTGCTGTTTCACCAGTTATTGCGGGGTTAGTTTTTGTATTATTATTTACGCCTCGTGGTGAACTGGGTGCATGGCTAATGGAACATGGTGTGAAGCTTATTTTTTCTGTACCAGGTATTGTAATTGCCACTGTGTTTGTGACATTCCCATTTGTAGCCCGCGAATTAATTCCAGTCATGCAGGCACAAGGAACAAGTGAAGAAGAAGCAGCTTTATCACTTGGAGCAAGCGGATGGAAAATGTTTTTGCGCGTTACGTTGCCTAATATAAAATGGGGTCTATTGTATGGCATGATTTTATGTAATGCCCGTGCGATTGGAGAATTTGGAGCCGTTTCTGTTGTATCTGGACATGTGCGAGGTGTTACGAATACGATGCCGCTTCATATTGAAATTTTATATAACGAATATCAATTTTCCGCTGCGTTTGCCGTTGCTTCTTTAATGTCACTGCTTGCGGTCGTTACATTAATTATAAAGAACTGGATTGAATGGAGAATGAAAGGAAGGCAATAGGTAAGAAAGGAGATGGGATATAATGAGTATTCAAATTCATAATGTGTGGAAACAATACGGTACGTTTCAAGCTTTGCAGCAAATTAATTTGGAAATTCCGAAAGGAGAACTCGTTGCACTGTTAGGTCCATCTGGTTCTGGGAAAACGACGTTATTACGAATTATTGCAGGGCTAGAGCAGGCGGATCGAGGGTCAATCTTATTTGACGGGGAAGATTTAACTCATACTCATGTGAAAAATCGACAAGTTGGTTTTGTGTTTCAACATTATGCTCTTTTTAAACATATGAATGTATTTGAAAATGTGGCTTTTGGATTGAAAGTAAGAAAAAAGAAATTCAGACCGTCTGCGGCAGAAATAGAAGAAAAGGTTCTTGAGTTATTAAGACTTGTTAAGATGGATGGTTTTGCGGCGCGTTATCCCGCGCAGTTATCTGGAGGACAAAGACAACGGATTGCGTTAGCGAGGGCTTTAGCGGTCGAACCGAAAATTTTGTTGCTTGATGAACCATTTGGTGCATTAGATGCAAAGGTGCGTAAAGAATTGCGAAGATGGCTGCGAAAATTACATGATGAGTTTCAAATTACAAGTGTGTTTGTAACGCATGATCAAGAAGAAGCATTAGATGTTGCGAACCGAATCATTGTAATGAATGAAGGGCGCATTGAACAAATGGGTACACCAGAAGATGTGTATGATAATCCAGCTAGTCCGTTTGTATACGATTTTCTTGGAAATGTAAATTTATTTCACGGTCGTGTTCATAAAGGAAAATTGAATTTAGGATCTATTGAATTAGAAGCGCCGGAGCATACGCATGTTTCAGATACAGATGCAATTGCCTATGTGCGTCCGCATCAGTTGTCTATTGAACGTACAAAACAAAGTGAAGATGCAATTCAAGCAAAAGTTACATATATACATGCAGTTGGTCCGAATGTATATATTGAATTGCAACGCTTAGGAACGGAAGAGTATTTAGAAGCGGAAGTAGGCAAGGAGCAATTTACACAGTTACATGTTCGGACAGGAGAGGTAGTGTATGTGCGTCCGAAAGAGGTGAAAGTGTTTGTTCCAGAGGATTTTGTGATTTAAATTAGCCATTCATTTAGCAAAAAACGAAAGATGCCTTGTCATCTTTCGTTTTTTTTACTTATGTCATAATTTTATCCCGCTATTCGCGGGCAGTATGGCCCCCGCCTCAAGATTCAAAGAGAAACGAGGAAGAGAGGTGGGGATGAAAAAACTTCACTGATGGAAGATCTACTTTATCTCAAAATTATTATTTTGCTGAGTAATAAAAATAGTATAATGAAACTATTACATCTAGAAAGAGGGTAGAACTGTGGGGAAAATTCACATTATTCATGAAAATAAAGAGTGGACAACTCATCTTATAAAAAGGTTGGAAGAACTTGGACTTCCATATGAAGAATGGCATTTAGATGAAGGTATTGTTGATCTTTCTTCTATTCCGCCAAAAGGTGTATTTTATAACCGAATGAGCGCTTCTTCTCATACGAGAGATCACCGTTTTGCACCGGAGCTTACTGCTGCTGTACTTGCTTGGTTAGAACAACATAATCGAAAGGTGTTCAATGGAAGCAGAGCATTGCAGCTTGAAGTAAGTAAAGTGGCACAATATATGGCATTAAACGCTCAAGGGATTCGTACACCAAAGACGATTGCAGCTGTTGGTAAAGAGCATATTATAGAAGCGGCAGCTCAATTTGAAGGACGTCCATTTATTACGAAGCATAACCGTGCTGGAAAAGGATTAGGGGTTCAACTGTTCCAGTCTGTTGCTTCTTTAAGAGATTATGTAGAAAGTGCAGCATTTGAAGAGCCAGTAGATGGTATTACATTAATTCAAGAATATATACAAGCTCCTGAACCTTATATTACGCGTTGTGAATTTGTTGGCGGAAAGTTTGTATATGCAGTTCAGGTAGATACATCGAAAGGTTTCGAATTATGTCCAGCCGATGCTTGTCAAATTGGAGATTTATTCTGTCCAGTTGGAGAGAAAGCTCCGGAAAAACCGAAGTTTCAAATTATAGAAGGATTTAATGACCCAATTCTTCAAAAATATGAAGCAGTTTTGACTGCTAACGATATAGCGATTGCTGGCATTGAGTTCATTCGAAATGCTGATGGTGAAATTTTCACTTATGATATTAATACGAACACAAACTATAATGCTGATGCAGAAGCAGTTGTTGGCAAATACGGTATGTTAGAAATAGCGAAGTTTCTTGGTAGTGAATTAGAGAAATTATAATAGATTAGGAAAGAAAGCTGCTGATTGGCAGCTTTCTTTTCTATTAGCTATGGTACGTAATTCTATTATCTGATAAAAATGAAAGCTCGAAAATAAAGGAATACCCGTTTGGAGGGAGTGAGAAAATGCATAAAAAAAAGTATTTTATACTATTAGTTCCGGCCCTTATCATTGCACTGTTCTTGCTTTATCATCTTTCAGCTGATAGACGATATTATGTATTCTTGGTACCTATTCTATTTTGGACTATCTATTATCTTTGGATTTATATTGAAAAGAAATCAAAAAATATCTTATGAAAATTTTTATGAAAAGGTTCTTTGGGGAAACAAAGCAAAAGAAAGACAATCTTTATCCCGCTACTTTTGAGGTGGGAGTATTACTGTCCATTAATGCGGGAGTTTCATGCATAAGACCTTCGGCTACGTGAAAGTGCTACGTGAGGGAGAGGAGATGTGGAAATAAATCGATCATATGCAACTTGTAAATGTGCTCTAATGATTGTGTTTCTCTTCCTCTCCGTCTATAAAAATGAATGAATTTTGAAAAAGTTACAAAATTCCATAAAACAAAAGCAAAAAACATCAAGAAGGAAACGCCAGTTCCCTTTATGATAATACATATAAGGCAGGTGAACAGAGATGGAAAGCTATGAAATACAAATTCAAAAGGTAATAGATTATATTGAAGAAGATGTGATGGAAAAGCAAACGTTAGCGAACCTGGCTTGCATTGCAGGATTTTCCGAATTTCATTTCCACCGCGTGTTTCAAGCACTTGTAGGAGACTCTGTGATGGAGTATGTACGAAAGAGAAGGCTAGCCCGGGCAGCTTATCAGCTTTCTCATACAGAGGAGAAAATCCTTGATATTGCACTAGAACACGGCTTTCAATCTCATGAAACGTTCACGCGCGCCTTTAAAAAGCTGTTTCATATGACGCCGAGTGAATATCGAAAGAAGGAGATTCGAACGCCGTTATATTCCAAAGTGAATGTGAAGCAGCGGAAATTTAATCCGTATTTAGGAGGAATCAAAATGGAATTTCGTATAGAAACAAAGCCAGCTTTTCAAGTGATTGGGTATGAAATGAAGACCACGAGTAAAGAAGGAAAAAATCTAAAAGATATTCCAGCGATGTGGGAAAATTATTTACAAAATAATTTATCAGAAAATATTCCAAACCGTAAGCATACGAATGAGTTCGTAGAGTTAGGGATGTGTACGGATTTTAATTTAGAAACAGGGGAGTTTACGTATATTATTGGGATAGAAGCAACAAGCTTTGATGATGTGCCAAGTAATTTGGCGTGTCGTACATTTCCAGAAGCAACGTACGCTGTATTTACAACGCCAAAAGTTCCGCACGAAGAAATGGTAGCATCGATTCAGCAAACGTGGAATGCAATCTTTACAGAATGGTTCCCGCATTCTGGCTACGAACACTCTGGTGTTGTAGAGTTTGAATTATATGATGAGCGCTGTCATGCTGATAAACATGAGCTTGCACAACTAGAGATTTGGTTACCGGTGCAAAAGAAAAAGTAAAAATAAAACAGAAAAAAGTTTCCTAGATTCTAGGAAACTTTTTTACATTGCCTTTTTAATTTTCTCTAACACTTCTTTACTATCAAATCCGCGCTCTCCCATGCCAAATACTTCGATTAAACGATTGTTTTCATCTAGTAGATAAGAATTTGAAGTATGAATGTAAAGACCGCTTCCAGGGTCGCGGTAGCGGAAGTTAAAAGATTCGGCTAGTTGTTTCGTTTCTTCCTCATCGCCGCGCAGTAAATGCCAGCCTTTCATTTGTTTCATGTCGAAGGTTTTAGAGTAATTTTCTAAAACTTCTTTCGTATCATATTTCGGATCAATGGTAATTGTAATAAATTCGATTTTTGTTCCGAAAACTTTCTCTTTTACAAGCTCATCTCGTAAATATTTCATTTTATATGTTGTAACAGGACAAATATCTGGACATTTTGTATACATAAATTCTACTAATTTTAATTTTTTAGGAAGCATATCAAATGAAACAGCTGTCCCATTTACATCATCCATAACAATCCCCTTTGGTATTTCCGCCGATGCTTTTCGGTAACCGGTAAAATAAAAAATTCCAATCCCGATTGCAATAATAAGTCCTAACGTAAAAGTAATATACAGTTTTTTCATTCCAATCCCTCCCAAATTTATTTTATAAGAAAAATCTGAAAAATAAGGAGGGATGAGTGAATATTACATGACAATTCATCGTATTAGCTTGTTCTATTTTTCGAGGAACGAACTACAATAATAATAGACAGGCAGCGATGAGGAGGAGAAAACATGCGAAAAGTGATGAGCTGGACACTTTTTTTGTACGTGATATTTGCTTTGTTTATATATTGGTATTTATTTGGATGGAATCATGAGATGATACCGGAAGCGTATAAAGGAACAAATGCAGATCCAGCAACATTTATGAATGCGAGGGAGCTGACGCTTAGTCAAGATTACTCTCGGGTGAAAAATTTATTATTTTTCTTAGCGACGCCGCTGCAATGGATTGTTTTATTATTTGTACTTGTTCTTGGTATATCAAAGCGGTTTGAAAAATGGGCGAAAGATACAACAAAAGTACGGGTGCTGCAAATTGCGATTTATTTGTTTTATTTATCACTTGTGACAACAGTGTTAGCGCTGCCGCTCCAATGGATTGGTCATCAAGTGTCTGCTGATTATGGCATTTCTACGCAATCAACAGCAAGTTGGATCAAGGAACATGTACTTGATTTTTGGATCAACTTTTTCCTTATGTTTCTCACGGTGTCTGTACTATTATGGCTCATTAAAAAATATCCGAAACGTTGGTGGCTGTACGGCTGGGCGCTTTCAGTGCCATTCACTATCTTTTTAACGTTCATTCAGCCGGTAGTCATTGATCCGCTCTATAATCATTTTTCTACACTTCATAATAAGGAGCTAGAGAAAAAGATTTTAAAATTAGCGGATAAAGCGAATATTCCAGCAGAGCATGTGTATGAAGTAGATATGTCAGAGAAAACAAATGGGTTAAATGCATACGTAACGGGAATTGGCTCAAATTCTCGCATTGTGTTATGGGATACAACGCTTGAGCAATTAAAAGATAAAGAAATATTATTTATTATGGCACATGAAATGGGTCACTACGTTATGAAGCATATATATTGGGGTGTTGGAAGTTATATTGTCTTAACTTTCGTTGGCATGTACCTCATTTATCGCATTATACAAGTTTGTATTCGTAAGTGGGGAGATACACTGCATATTTCTAAGATAGCGAGTTTCTCAGTTTTACCACTATTCTTTCTTGTATCTTCTATGCTTTCCTTTGCGGTAAGTCCTGCCACAAATTACGTATCGCGCATTGAAGAGAGAGCAGCAGATCAATATGCATTAGATATGACGAAGGATAGCCAGTCGGGGATAAAAACATTTCAATATTTATCAAAGACGAGTTTAAGTCAAGTGAACCCGCCGGCTTTGGTGAAATTTTTCTTATATACACATCCGCCAATTTTCGAGAGAATTCATACATTTGAGGAGTACAAGGGGAAATAATTGATTAAATTAAGATCAAAATAAAAAACACTAATAAATAAGGCAATGGATATATTAGTCACGACTAATATATCCATTGCCTTTCTTTTTGTTCAACTAACGTTTTCTTATTATGTTTTAAATTCCTAATTTACAGTGTAAATGATGTTTGTTGATCACTTTGATCATTATCAAATACATTTGCGGTACTAACCCCATTAAAAACTTTTAATGCTTTTGCTGTATTTGATGATCCAGAACCATGATATTCTTTATTTCCAAATCGAGGAGTTACACTGTATTGGTCACCTAAATTTACATTCCCCTTACATTGTGAAATGACAATGCTGTCAACAATTGCGGGCATGCTCTTCACCTCTTTTTTATTTTTATTGTATGCTGCTTATTTTGAAAAAAAGTTTGTTTATAAAAATAATGATAGGTTGTTCTTTTAGAAAATTTGTTTTTTATTTTTATAAAAAAATATTTTTTTAACCCCTATAAAATTTACATTCCCTCCGAATATGTATTAGTGAAGAAAGCAAATGGAGGAAAAAATACATGAAAAAGATATTATTAAAAGGCTCTATGGTAACTATGATGGCATGCAGTCCGTTTCTAATGGGTACAGCAGCGTATGCTGAAAACAAAGACGCGGTAAAAACAACGGAAACAGAAAAACCATCTTTAGTACAAGGCGATTTCTTTTATTTTGTGAAAACAACGGTAGAAGATATTAAAATGGCTCTGGCGACAAACGATTTAGATAAGGCAAAGCTATTGTCCGAGCAAGCTGCGGAACGAATTTCTGAAGCTGGTGTATTAATTGATAAGGGAAAAGATGATCTTACACAAGATACATTAGAAAAAGCAGCAGAGGACTTAGAAAAAGCAGATAAGCTTTCAGGAGATGAAAAAACAGAAAAGCCTGCTGACAAAGAGAAAACAGAAGAAAAAGCAATTGATGTAAAGAAAGAAGAAACAGAAAAGTCAACTGACAAAGAGAAAACAGAAGCAGAGAAGTCTACTGAAGCAAAGAAAGAAGAAACAGAAAAGTTAACTGACGAAAAGAAAACAGAAGAAAAAGCAACTGATGTAAAGAAAGAAGAAACAGAAAAGTCAACTGACGAAAAGAAAACAGAAGAAAAAGCAACTGATGTAAAGAAAGAAAAAACAAAAAAGCCTGCTGACAAAGAAAAAAACGAAGCGGAAAAAGTAAAAGTACATATTGGAAATAATATCGAAGCATTAGCAAAAGTGCTTGATAAAGTGAAAAATCCGAAAGCAAAAGCTGCAATTGCCAAAAATATCGAGAAGAGTTTTGCAAAGATTGCAGCTAAAATAGAGAAAGAACAAGAGAAACAAGCGGCTGCTATTGCAAAAGAAAGCAAGAAAGCAGATCAAAATACAGAGGTAACTCCAGCACAACCAGAACAACCGGCACAACCAGAACAAGCAGCACAACCAGAACAAGCAGCGCAACCAGAACAAGCAGCGCAACCGGCACAGCCAGCACAACCGGCACAGCCAGCACAACCGGCACAACCGGCACAGCCAACGCATGCAGCACAACCGGCACAGCCAGCGCACCCAGCACAACCGGCACAGCCAGCACATAAACCGGCTGTTTCCCATGAGAAGCATGAGCAATCAAACCAAAAGGGTCAAACAGAAAACGATGATAATCAAGGAAACGAGAATCATCAAGACAACGGTAATCATAAAGGAAACGAGAATCATCAAGACAACGGTAAAAAAGTTGGTCACGACAAGCAAGAAGACAAGCACAAAGAAAAGCAGTAAGAAAATGTGGTATAATGGTCACTTCTTTAGTGACCATTTTGCCATTTGCGGCAAAAGGGGGGAGGGGGATTACTAGTGTTAAGTTTAATGATGAAAATCATAAAAAAACCGGCTATAGAAGATACAGTATTTAACATACAAAACAATGTAGGCGATAAGGAAGCTTTTATCGCACAGTATCGGCCTTTTATTCGAAAATCAATCTCGTCTGTCTGCCGCAGGTATATTACGGAGCAGGATGATGAATATAGCATTGGATTGTTTGCGTTTAATCAAGCAATTGAACAATATTCATATAAAAAAGGAAAATCTTTTCTAGCGTTTGCTGAGCTTCTTATAAAAAGAGATGTAATTGACTATATACGCAAGGAGTCTAGGCATAATCTCGTCTTTTTAAAAGAAGACCAGCAAGAGGAAATGGTAGAAATGCAGGCATCGCTTACGGAATATATGAAAGAGATGGAAAACAGTAACCGTAAGGAGGAAATTCTTCATTTTCAAAGTGTGCTAGCTGAGTTTAAAATCACATTTACAGAGCTTGCTAAGGAATCTCCAAAGCATCGTGATACGCGTGAGCATTTAATAGAAATTGCAAAGATTGTTATAAAAGAAGAGAAAATGATAGAAGAGCTGTTCCGAAAGAAAAAATTACCGCTTAAACAAATTGAACCGCGTGTTAGAGCAAGTCGGAAAACGTTAGAGAGGCATAGAAAATACATTATTGCAATGTGTATTATCTTTGTAAACAACTATACATACATTCTTGATTATATAAGAGGGGAGAAAAATGATGAATAAAGGGATTGTGATGGATATACAAAAACATAGCGTAGTTGTTTTAACGCCAGACGGAGAGTTTATCACGTTTAAAAGAAAATCGCACCCTTATATGATTGGGCAAGAAGTCTCTTTTAATGAGCAAGAACAAAGAGTACCGCGTTTTTCAATCCCTTCTTTCTTAAAGCCTGCATCACTGCTTGTTGCTTGTTTTCTATGTGTGTTTCTGTTTTTCTACAACCAACCGGAAGAAAAAGCACTCGCTTATGTCTCTGTTGATATTAATCCAAGTTTAGAGGCGAGTGTGACAAAGGATCTTCATGTTATAGAATTGCGCGCTTGTAATGATGATGGAAAGCGCATTTTAAAAGAATTGAAACGATGGAAAAATCAACCTTTGCAGGATGTGGTGCGTGCCATTGTAAAGCAAAGCCAAGAGGATGGATATTTAACGAATGACAAGCAAGTTATGTTAACATCTGTTGCAAAGGACAAGTCGCTAGAACCGCAGTTGCAAAAGGCGATGCAAGCGTTAAAGAGAGAGTATGATAAAAAACATGTTACAGTCGTATATCAAGAAAGTACTATGCAAATGCGGGAGAAGGCACAAAAAGCTGGGGTTAGCACAGGTGTTTATATAAAGCAGGAAAATGAGAAGAAGAACTCGCTTGTTCCTCCTGCACCGCCGTCTAATCAGGAGGAACATCCTCCGGAGATACATTCGCAACCAGAGTCATCACCGGATTCATCGTCAAATTCACCATCGAATTCGTCATCGAATTCGTCTTCTGTAAAGGAAGAAAGACATGAGGGGCAAGAGCAAAAAGAACAACGGCAAAAAGAACAAAAGCAGTTCCAACAACAGCAAGCCCAGCAATCAAACAGAAATAATGGGCATCAGGAAGAAAACAACGATAAAGAACAGAAAAAAGAATATAAGGAACAGAAAAAAGGGGACAAAGAGCAGCAAAAAGAGCAGAAAGACTATGAAAAAGAGCAAAAAAAAGAACAGAAAAACTATGAAAAAGAGCAGAAAAAAGAAGAAAAAGGGCATAAACAAGAAGATAAAGGCCATGGAAAAGGAGACGAATAAGTTTCTGCTCTAAAACATGAGGAGAAAGAAAAATCTATAGAATATTTCAAAAGCATAGGGTATTGTACACCTTATGCTTTTTTTTATGTAAAAATGAGAAATAAAACTCCATCTTCAAAACGTGCGGGACGTAACCTAGTTTAAGGTGGGAGTTTTCATTTAATGTGATATGTAAGGATAAACCAATTTTTAAATACTGTTAAAATATTCAAAAAATTCCTTCCCTTTCTGATTTTTTGTTATATAATATAAACATAAAAATTAAATCTGTTATAAAACAGTTTAAAAAGGAGATGCTAATATGTCGACACAGACTTCACGGGTTACACTCGTTGGAGAAGTATTACCGGCGTATTTGGAGATTTTGACACCAGAAGCACTCACGTTTATAAAAGAGTTGCATGAGAAGTTCAACGGACGTCGTAAAGAATTACTACAGAAGCGGGTGGAAAAGCAAAGAAGAATAGATGCAGGGGAGTCCTTACACTTTTTAGAGGAAACTGCACATGTTCGGGCGAAGGATTGGACTGTTGCACCGCTTCCGAATGACTTACAAGACCGCCGCGTAGAAATTACAGGGCCGGTTGATCGCAAGATGGTTATAAATGCTCTAAATTCAGGGGCACGTATATTTATGGCAGACTTCGAAGATTCGAATGCACCGACATGGCAAAATGCAATTGAAGGACAAATAAATTTACGAGATGCAGTTAAGGGAACGATTTCATATAACAATCCAAATGGAAAAGAGTATCGTCTTAATGAACAAACAGCTGTACTAATGGTGCGTCCGCGCGGTTGGCATTTACAAGAAAAGCATGTGTTAATAGATGGCGAAGAAATATCAGGCAGCTTATTAGATTTTGGGTTGTTCTTTTTTCATAATGCAAAGGCGTTAATTAAAAAAGGAAGCGGTCCATACTTTTACTTACCGAAAATGGAAAGTTACTTAGAAGCAAGACTATGGAATGATGTGTTCGTATATGCACAAAAGTACATTGGTATTCCAAATGGAACGATTAAAGCAACCGCACTGTTAGAAACGATTCATGCTTCATTTGAGATGGATGAAATTTTATATGAGCTTCGTGATCATTCAGCAGGACTAAATTGCGGACGTTGGGATTATATTTTTAGTTTCTTAAAAACTTTCCGCAGCCATAAACAGTTCCTACTTCCGGACAGGGCGCAGGTAACGATGAGTGTTCCGTTTATGCGAGCTTATTGTTTGCGTGTGATTCAAACGTGTCATCGTCGCAATGCACCAGCAATTGGTGGGATGGCAGCGCAAATTCCAATTAAGAACGATTCGGCAGCGAATGAAGCAGCATTTGAGAAAGTGCGTGCTGATAAAGAGCGTGAGGCGTGTGATGGACATGATGGCACTTGGGTTGCCCATCCGGGACTTGTACCTGTAGCGATGGAAGTATTTGATCGCATTATGAAAACACCAAATCAAATATATCGAAAACGAGAAGAAATTAGTATAAATGAACAAGACTTATTAGAAGTTCCAATGGGAACGATTACAGAGGCTGGCCTTCGTACAAATATTAGCGTCGGGATTCAATATATTGCATCGTGGCTAAGCGGAAGAGGTGCAGCACCAATTTATAACTTAATGGAAGATGCGGCGACAGCCGAAATTTCACGTGCGCAAGTGTGGCAATGGATTCGTCATGAGAAAGGAAAATTAGAAGATGGACGAAAAATTACGTTTGCATTAGTAGAACAGTTTAAAGCAGAAGAGTTAGCAAAAATAGAGCAGGAGATTGGCAGCGATCGTTTTGAAAAAGAAAGATTTATAGAAGCTACAAAGCTATTTACTAGTCTTATTATGAATAATGAATTCGAGTCCTTTTTAACGTTGCCGGGTTATGAAATTTTATAAATTGAAAAAAAGGGGATGGAAGAAATGGTAAATGAAAGAGTACAACAATTACAAGAGAACTGGGAGCTTGATAAACGCTGGAAGGGAGTTACACGTCCGTATTCTGCAGAAGATGTTATTCGTTTGCGCGGATCGATTGATATTGAATATACGCTAGCACGCCTTGGTGCAGAAAAGCTTTGGAATTCTCTTCATAGTGAAGATTATATTCATGCATTAGGTGCATTAACTGGGAATCAGGCAATGCAGCAAGTAAAGGCAGGTTTGAAAGCAATTTATTTAAGCGGCTGGCAAGTAGCGGCAGATGCAAATGTAGCGGGTCAAATGTACCCAGATCAAAGCTTGTACCCAGCAAATAGTGTGCCGGCGGTTGTAAAGCGTATTAATCAAACATTGCAGCGTGCTGATCAAATTCAGCATATGGAAGGCAGCGGTGATATTGATTACCTCGTACCAATAGTTGCTGATGCAGAAGCTGGCTTTGGCGGACAGCTTAATGTATTTGAACTTATGAAAGGAATGATTGAAGCAGGAGCGTCTGGTGTTCACTTTGAAGATCAACTTTCTTCTGAAAAGAAATGCGGTCATTTAGGCGGAAAAGTATTACTGCCAACGCAAACGGCAGTGCGCAATTTAGTATCAGCACGTCTTGCGGCAGATGTAATGGGGGTACCAACGCTAATTATTGCAAGAACGGATGCGGATGCAGCCGATCTCATTACAAGTGATATTGATCCTGTTGATAAACCGTTTATTACAGGGGAAAGAACACCTGAAGGATTCTTCCGCACGAAGGCTGGACTTGATCAGGCGATTGCGCGCGGCTTAGCATACGCACCGTATGCAGATCTTGTATGGTGTGAAACATCCGAGCCGAATTTAGAAGATGCGAAGCGCTTTGCAGAAGCGATTCATGAAAAATTCCCTGGTAAACTATTAGCTTATAACTGTTCACCGTCTTTTAACTGGAAGAAAAAATTAGACGATGAAACAATTGCAAACTTCCAAAAAGAAATTGCAAATTACGGATATAAATTCCAATTTGTAACGCTTGCTGGTTTCCATGCTTTGAACTACGGTATGTTTGAACTAGCACGCGGATATAAAGAGCGAGGCATGGCAGCTTACTCAGAGATGCAACAAGCCGAATTTGCAGCAGAAGAGTACGGCTATTCTGCAACACGTCATCAACGCGAGGTTGGTACAGGATACTTTGATGAAGTAGCACAAGTAATTACAGGCGGAACTTCATCAACAACAGCATTGAAAGGATCTACAGAAGAGGAGCAGTTTACGCGATAACAGTAAGAAAGAGTCAGCCTTCGAGCTGGCTTTTTCTTATCCCGCTATTCGCGGGCAGTAAGACCCCCACTGAGGGAAGTTTCACTTTATGTTACAAATTTTTCAAAATGGGAGAATGTGAAATTTTACATAAGGTAATTTTATTTTATATAGGAAGAATATTAGATTTGATTAGAGATATTCATACAGATGTATAGAAGGAAATTTTAATTTATTGATAAGAAAATGTAAAAAAATTGAAAATATCGTTTATTCTTGTTATAAAATGGTACAATTATCCATGCAGGTAATTATATGAAATTATCTAAGAATGGAAAAAGGAGCGAAAAAGGATGACAAGTGAAGCTGAAAAATATACATCACAGTACATTATTAATTTAAAAACGATTGCACTACTTCCAATTGTTATGAAAGATAAACGAATTGTGACGCGTGTGATTGAGGAAAGTGATGAGTTTTTTGTGTACCAAAAACCACTTGAGATTGTGGAGCAAAGCTGTCGTCAATATGGAGCTAGCTTTGGCGGACGGAAAGACGGCACGAAAGAATACACAGGTTTTACGCATAAAGCACCGATTGCAATCAGTCCCACAGATCATATTTATTTCTTCCCCACGTTTTCTTATTCTCGCAAAGAATGTGCCTGGTTATCTCATTTTCATATCGAAAGTGTGACAAAACTTCCACACGGAAATATTCTCATTGAATTCATAAATGGTCAGACAATTAAACTAGAAGTATCTAAAAACAGCTTTGAAAATCAGAGAAATAGAACTGCACAGCTGCGTGCAGAATTTGAAGATAGAAAAAGAAAACAAGCAGAGCCGAAATTTTTACTTGTCAATCAGAATGAGGTTTTAGAGTTAAAACCAGCATATGAGAAAATGTATCTTATAAAAAAAGAAGATCAATTATATATGGAATAATGTGGTTCGTGAAAATTGCTACTAAGAAAATGACTATATAAATCTATTTTAACTTTCCTGTATATAAGTCGTTGCGATGCAGAACAAAACATCGCCTGCTCTTTTTTTACCCTTGCATGTGGCAGGAAAAGGTCCTGAATGCTTCTATACATGGCTAGATGTTTTTACCCACCTAAAAAGAAAGGTGCTTTTAGGTGGGCTTTTCAACTTGTATTTACTAGTAGTGATGTAATATTTCATTAGTATTTTGCGTATGGAGTAATCGTTACAGGGTTAGAAATAGATGTTGCATTAGTCGTTGCGTTAATCATTTTAACTCTGTAAGATTACAGCATTGATAATGATGGTTTTGAAAATCGAGTATGTGAGATGATTTTCTTGTTCTTGCAAATTATGTTGTACATTCCTTTTAAGTATGGTATAGTCAATATATAGTTGAATACCTAAATCAAGCAATCCATATATTATCAAGTGCCGTGAAACTAGCGAGGAAATTGTGTATGTGTTCTGTTTCGCATTTGATAATGTATGGATTCTTTTTTTATGTTGTAGAAACTACAAAATATATTTATTTCCTAGGAGGAAGTTATTATGAAAACAGGTCAAGTAAAATGGTTTAACAATGAAAAAGGTTTCGGTTTCATCGAAGTTCCAGGCGAAAACGATGTATTCGTACATTTCTCTGCTATCACAACTGAAGGTTTCAAATCTTTAGAAGAAGGCCAAAAAGTTAGCTTCGAAGTAGAAGAAGGTAACCGTGGACCTCAAGCTAAAAACGTTGTAAAACTATAATCTTATTGATGCGTAGTGTGAAAAAGGATGACATTTGTCATCCTTTTTTGTTATTTAAAACAGGATTTTTCCTTGAAAATATGGAAAATAAATATATATCTAGTTGTCACATATGTTATTTCCCCTTATTGCCCAATAATGATAAAGTAATAAAAGGAAAAGATAAAATGGAATTTTTATGAATGTTTTCTCTTTATATAGAAAGTTCACACCAATTGGGTCCTTACAGGAAGTATAACATCCTCCTAATTTAGAAAAAAATGTTACTATTCGTTAGAGTAAGGTAAAGGGGTATATAGTAGAATGGATTTTCAAACAATTAAAGAACATTTCACAATAGAAAATATGAAACATTTGTTAGAAAGCTACCAAGCATTTGGTCCGTTAATTGGGATCGGTCTTCCGATGATTGAAGCGTTTATTCCCGCTTTGCCGCTTTTTTTATTTGTGATGGCAAATGCAGTTGCCTTTGGATTATGGCTCGGCTTTTTTTATTCATGGCTCGGTTCATGTATAGGGGCATTGCTTGTGTTTTTTATCATTCGTCGTTTTGGCAGAAGTCGTTTTTTTGCTTTTGTAAATAAGCATCCGCGGGTTCGCAGTGCGATGACATGGATTGAGCGAAAAGGGTTCGCACCAATCTTTTTATTATTTTGTTTTCCGTTTACACCATCAGCACTTATTAATGTTGTAGCGGGATTATCGCGTATTAGCAAACGACAGTTTATTTTAGCGCTTTCTCTTGGTAAGCTTGTGATGATTTTCGTGCTAAGTTACGTTGGGCATGATCTTGCTTCTTTTATGCATAATCCAGTAAAAACAGTTATCGTACTTGGTGTTATTTTTATTTTATGGTATGTTGGAAAGAAAATTGAAGTAAAGCTTGAACTAAGCAGAGATTAGACTTCGTAAGTGAGCGCACCCCTGTTATAGAAAAAGGAAAGGGATGTGGCATGATGAAGCGAAAGTGGAAAAAAGAAAGCATAGAGTGGATGAGAACCATTTTTATAGGTATTTTATTGGCTATATTTTTTCGCACTTTTTTCTTTGCAACGTATGTTGTGGAAGGAAAATCGATGATGCCCACACTCCAAGATGGTAACATGCTGATTGTGAACAAAGTTGGTTATCAGTTTGGTGAGTTAAACCGCTTTGATGTTGTTGTCTTTCACGCAAATAAACAGGAAGATTATGTGAAGCGAATTATCGGTCTTCCAGGTGACAAAATTTCATATAAACATGATAAACTATATATTAATGGACAATTTATTGAAGAACCGTATTTAGATGTATATAAAAAGCAAATTCATGGACGACAGCTAACAGGCGATTTTACTCTAGAAGAGTTAACGGACGAAAAGGTTGTTCCGCAAGGGTTTATCTTTGTGCTTGGAGATAATCGTTTAGGAAGTTGGGATAGTCGTCATTTCGGATTTGTAAAAATAGAACAAGTTGTTGGAAAAGTTGATTTGCGCTATTGGCCAATCAGTGAAGTACAAACAAATTTCTCTAAGGGGTAATTCGAGATTTCGGATTACCTTCTTTTTCGGATATATGTTGATAGAGGTTCATTTACAGAAAGGCGGGTTTACATGTCACTTCGATTTATTTTAGGACGAGCTGGGAGTGGAAAGAGTACACAATGCTTGCAAGAAGTACAACAGGAGCTCCAATATCGTCCAAAAGGTGAAACCATTTTATATCTTGTGCCAGAACAGATGACATTCCAAACGCAGCAAGCATTAATTAATGGAGATGTGAGCGGCTCCATTCGTGCGCAAGTGTTTAGTTTTTCTCGTTTAGCGTGGAAGGTGCTGCAGGAAGTGGGCGGAGCAAGTCGCCTTCATATTGATGAGTCTGGTGTTCATATGTTGCTTCGTAAAATTGTGGAGGCGCGTAAAGAAGAGTTATATGTCTTCCAAAAAGCAGCAGAGCAAAACGGCTTTTTTGAACAACTTGGCAGTATGATTGCTGAATTCAAACGCTACAATTTAACACCGTCAAATGTGTATGCGATGTGGCAAGAGTTAGACGCTCATAGCAGCGGGAATGAGCAGAAATTGTTAGCAAATAAAATGTATGACTTGCAGCTTCTATATGATGATTTTGAGCGAGCGTTAATTGGAAAATACTTAGATTCTGAAGATTACATGCAGCTTTTATTTGAAAAGCTTCCACATTCAGAGTATGTGAAAGATAGCATCATTTATATTGATGGGTTTCATACGCTTTCCCCACAAGAGTTAGAAATTGTAAGGCAACTATTAAGATGCGGTGCAAAAATGACAATTGCATTAACACTTGATGAACAAACGTTATCAAACAAGGCGAATGAGCTTGATTTATTTTACCAGACACTTATAACGTATGAAAAAGTAAAACAAGTAGCAAGGGAAGAAAAAATCGTTATTGAAGATATGATTGTCATGCGTGAACAACCACGCTTTACTTCAAGAGCACTTGCGCATTTAGAGGCGCATTATGATTCTCGTCCGTATGCAGAATTTCAAGGAGAATCACAGATTACGCTATATTCTGCAGCTAATTTGCGTGCAGAAGTAGAAGGTGTTGCACGTGAGATTCGTAGGTTAGTAGCAGAAGAAGGCTATCGTTATCGTGATTTAGCTGTTCTTCTTCGCAATGGCGAAAGCTATTACGATATGATCAAGACGTTGTTTGTTGATTATAATATCCCATTCTTTATTGATGAAAAACGCCCGATGCTTCATCATCCATTAATTGAGTTGATTCGTTCAGCGTTAGAAGTCATCAGCGGGAATTGGCGTTACGATGCGGTATTTCGCTGTGTGAAAACCGAACTGTTGTACCCGTTAGATGTAAATAAATCAAGAATACGTGATGAAATGGATGAATTTGAAAACTACTGTTTAGCATATGGGGTGCAAGGGAAACGTTGGACTTCGGAAGAACCGTGGACATACCGTCGTTATCGCTCATTAGATGGTATACATGGCGGCCAAACAGATAGTGAACGAGAAACGGAAGAGAAAATTAATCGTCTTCGTGAGATTGTTCGCACACCTATTATTCGTTTGCAAAAGCGATTAAAACGCGCAGCAACGACAATGAGCATGTGCGAAGCAGTCTATCTATTTTTAGAAGAGCTAGACGTTCCAAAAAAATTAGAAGATTTACGTTTGCGAGCAGAAGAAGAAGGAAACTTCTTATTTGCGAATGATCATGACCAAGTGTGGGAACAAGTGATTACGCTTCTGGATACGTGCGTTGAAATGCTTGGAGAAGAGAAGATGTCACTTTCTATGTTTGTAAACGTTATGACGACAGGACTAGAATCACTTCAGTTTGCTAATATTCCGCCGTCTTTAGATCAAGTTTTAATTGCAAATATTGACCGTTCTCGTCTTTCTAACATCAGGGCGGCATTTATGATTGGAGCAAACGAAGGGGTTATTCCAGCTGCGCCATCAGATGATGGTGTGTTATCCGATGAAGAAAGAGAAGTACTTGTTTCAGCAGGAATAGAACTTGCACCAACAGCGCGGCAAAAGCTGTTAGATGAACAATTTGTCATTTATCAAACGGTTACTAGAGCATCAGAGAAGTTATATATTTCTTGTCCGCTTGCAGATGAAGAAGGGAAGACGTTGTTAGCATCTAGTTTCATAAAGAGAATGAAAAGAATGTTTCCTTCTGCTGCTGAAGTATTTTTAACGAATGATGTAAATGATCTGTCATCTCGTGAGCAAATTTCATATGTGGCAACGCCAGAAGTGACACTTTCGTATTTAACGCAGCAATTGCAAAATTGGAAAAGATACGGTTTTGAAGGGAATCTTTCTTTCTGGTGGGATGTATACAATTTTTATGTTACGTCACCAGAATGGAAACAGAAGAGCAGCCGTGTGTTATCCAGTTTGTTTTACCGAAATAGAGCGCGTAAGTTAAGTAATGCTATAAGTAAAGAGTTGTATGGTGACAAAATTAAAGGCAGCGTATCACGTATGGAACTCTTTAATCGCTGTTCGTATGCACATTTTGCGCAGCATGGATTATCTTTGAAAGAACGTGATATTTTTAAATTAGATGCACCAGATATTGGGGAATTGTTCCATGCAGCCTTGAAAAAAATTGCTGATAAGCTATTGAAGGAAAAGCGTACTTGGGCTGATTTAACAATAAAAGAGTGTGAATATCTTTCTGTCACAGTGATTGAAGAGTTAGCACCGCTTCTGCAGCGTCAAATTTTATTAAGCTCGAACCGTCATCATTATTTAAAGCATAAATTGCAGCAAATTATTTTCCGTACTTCACTCGTGCTAAGAGAGCATGCAAAGTCAAGCGGCTTTGTGCCTGTTGATTTAGAAGTAGGATTTGGTATGGGTGGAACAAATTCGTTGCCGCCTATGAAATTTGAACTATCAAATGGTGTAAAAATGGAAGTAGTCGGGCGAATTGACCGCGTTGATAAAGCAGAAGATGAAACCGGAACGTTTTTACGTATTATTGATTATAAATCAAGTGCTAAAAAGCTAGATTTAACGGAAGTATATTACGGTTTAGCACTGCAGATGCTTACGTATTTAGATGTTGTTACAACAAACGCAGGCAAATGGATGAAACAAGGCGGAACTGCAAATCCTGCAGGGGTTCTTTATTTCCATATTCATAACCCAATCGTTGAAATGAAGGGTGACGTATCAGACATTGAAATTGAGCAAGAGATTTTAAAGAAGTTTAAAATGAAGGGGCTTGTCCTTGGAGATGCTGATGTTGTTCGATTAATGGATAACACATTAACGACAGGAAGCTCTAATATTATTTCAGCTGGCCTGAAAAAAGATGGAAGCTTTAGCGCACGTTCTGATATTGCGAGTGAACAAGAATTTGATGTACTGCAAAAATACGTACATCGTACATTTGAAAATATCGGGACGGATATTACAGAAGGTGTAATCGATATTGCACCGTATAAAATGGGGAATAAAACAGCATGTACGTTTTGTAATTTCCGCTCTGTTTGTCAATTTGATGAGTCGTTAGAAGATAACAAATACAGAGCATTACAAGATATGAAAGATAGTGAAGCGTTAGAGAAAATGAGAGAGGAGACCCAGTCATGACACAAACTTGGCCAGCAAAACCAGAAGGAAGTCAGTGGACCGATGATCAGTGGAAAGCAATCGTCGCTGATGAGCGTGATATTTTAGTTGCAGCGGCAGCTGGGTCGGGAAAAACAGCGGTACTTGTTGAACGCATAATTCGTAAAATGATTCGAGAGGACAATCCAGTTGACGTTGACCGCCTGCTTGTTGTGACATTTACAAATGCAGCAGCGCAAGAGATGAAAAACCGAATTGGTGAAGCTTTAGAAAAAGTATTAATCGATGATCCGGCTTCACCCCATATTCGAAAGCAGCTCAGTCTTCTGAATAGGGCATCGATTTCGACAATCCATTCTTTCTGTTTACAAGTGATTCGAACGTATTATTATATGCTCGATGTTGACCCGCGTTTTCGCATTGCGAATCAGACGGAGAATGAATTATTAAAAGAAGAAGTACTGGATGACATATTAGAAGCAGAGTATGGTATGCAGGAAAATGAATTGTTTTTTGAACTTGTCGATCGTTATACGAGTGATCGTAGTGACGATGATCTGCAGCGTATGATTTTGGCGCTCCATACAGAGTCAAGAGCGCATCCGGACCCAAACGGTTGGCTTGATAAACTAGTTGCAGCATATAACATAGAAGGAAAAACAATTGAAGATTTAATGTATGTCTCGTATTTATTAGAGGATGTAAAGACTCAGCTGCAAACGGCAAAGCAATATATAGAAAAAGCGATTGAACTTGCGATGTTACCAGACGGCCCAGCACCGCGCGTTGAAACGCTGCAAGCAGATCTCTTATTGCTTCAGAACTTGTCCGAGGCAGCTTGTGAATCTTGGACAAGCACATATGAAGCAATGCAAACTGCTTCTTGGCAAACGTTAAAGCGTATTAAAAAGAGTGATTATAATGAAGAGATTGTGAAGCAAGTTGATTCTTTACGTAATAAAGCGAAGGATGAAGTAAAGAAACTGCATGAAGAATTATTTAGCCGTAGTCCAGAAAGTTTTTTACGCGATTTTCAAGATATGCACCCTGTACTGCAAAAGCTTGTTGATCTTGTAAAAGTATTTACAGAACAGTTCCAAGCGATAAAGCGCGATAAAGGAATGGTTGATTTTACGGATTTAGAGCATTTTTGCTTACAAATTTTAAGTGAGCATACGGATGAGGGAGAGATGCGCCCATCACCAGTTGCGTGGCAATATCGCAATAAATTCGCAGAAGTGCTTGTCGATGAATATCAAGACACAAACTTTGTACAAGAATCCATTATTAAATTAGTAACAAAAGACTCTGAGCAAGACGGCAATTTATTTATGGTCGGTGATGTAAAACAATCCATATATCGCTTCCGTTTAGCAGAGCCAGGACTATTTTTAGGGAAATATAAACGTTTTACATCTGAAGGTATAGATGGCGGTATGAAAATTGATTTAGCAAAAAATTTCCGCAGTCGTCATGAAGTATTAGCAGGGACAAACTTTATTTTTAAACAAATTATGGGCGAGGCTGTCGGGGAAATTGATTATGATGAAGACGCTGAATTGAAGCTTGGAGCGAGCTATCCAGAAGGAGCGGATACATCGGCAGAGTTGTTATTTATTCATCAGTCTGATAGCACAGCAGTGGATGAAGAGGAAGGTGTGGAATTAGAAAAGGCGCAATTAGAAGCACGCCTCATTGCGCAAAGAATAAAAGCAATGGTCGATTCAGGTTATGAAGTATATGACCGAAAAACAAACGGCATGCGTCCCGTTACGTATCGTGATTTTGTTATTTTATTGCGCTCTATGCCATGGGCGCCGCAAATTATGGAAGAGTTAAAACAGCAAGGTATTCCGGTTTATGCAGAGCTTGCGACTGGTTATTTTGAAGCGACAGAAGTGAATGTAATGATGAACCTATTTCGCGTCATTGATAATCCAGCGCAAGATATTCCGTTAGCAGCTGTGCTTCGTTCGCCAATTGTTGGATTAACAGACGAAGATTTGGCGATGCTGCGTGCTCACGGGAAAAAGGGCTCCTTTTATGAAGTGATGCGCTCATTCTTGCAAGGAGCACCGCTTCAGGAAGAGAAAGAATTGCATGAAAAACTATCATGGTTTTACGAGCATTTACAAGAGTGGCGTGAATTTGCGCGTCAGCAGTCGCTTTCGGATTTAATTTGGAAAGTGTATCGTGAAACGGGTTATTATGACTTTGTGGGTGGTCTTCCTGCTGGTAAACAGCGCCAGGCAAACCTTCGCGTGTTATATGATCGTGCCCGCCAATATGAGGCAACTTCATTTCGTGGTTTATTCCGCTTCTTACGTTTTATTGAACGTATTTTAGAACGCGGTGATGATATGGGAACAGCACGTGCTCTTGGAGAACAAGAGGATGTTGTTCGTATTATGACCATTCATAAAAGTAAGGGATTGGAGTTTCCGGTTGTATTTGTGGCAGGGCTTGGAAGACGCTTCAATACACAAGATTTAATGAAGCGCTTCTTGTTGCATAAAGATTTCGGATTTGGCTCGCAATTTATTGATCCGAAAAAGCGCATTAAATATACGACATTATCGCAGCTAGCGATTAAGCGCAAAATGAAAATGGAGCTTATTGCTGAAGAAATGCGCGTCTTATATGTAGCTTTAACGCGTGCAAAAGAAAAGCTTATTTTAATTGGGACAGTAAAAGATAAAGAAAAAGAAATGCAAAAGTGGCTTGATGCACGTGAGCATACAGACTGGTTATTGCCGGATTATGTACGTGCCGGGGCAACTTGTTATTTAGATTGGATTGGACCATCGTTATGCAGACATAGAGATGGTGATATGCTTCTCGAGGTAGGTCAAGGAAGTATTCCAACTGATATATATGAGTATGAAACGAACTGGAAAGTAGAAGCAGTTGACGGAGCGGGATTACAAGCGCCAGAGGCAATGAAGGAAGAAAAGCAAGAGCTATTAGAAGCGCTCAGGGAACAAAAATCAGTTTCTCTGTGTAGTGAGCAAAAAGACGAAGTATATGAAAGATTAACATGGCAGTACGGATTCCAAGATGCAGCAGCGCACCGCGCAAAGCAATCTGTTACGGAAATTAAACGAAACTATCAGGCGCAAGAAGGTAGTGATACGGCGTTTATAAAACGAGTTCGTGCACCAATTGAAACGCGTCCGCGTTTTATGGAGAAGAAAGGGCTCACGTATGCAGAGCGAGGGACGGCTGTGCATACCGTTATGCAGCACGTAAACTTAGCAAAAGCAATAACAATTGAAGCCCTTCAAGAGCAAATTGCTGAAATGGTAAATAAAGAGCTCTTAACATTTGAACAAGCAGAAGAAATAGCACCGGAAAAGATTGTTGCATTTTTTGAAACAGAATTAGGGAAACGAATGCTAGCTGCAAAGCATGTAGAGCGCGAAGTACCGTTTACGATGATGTTATCAGCAGAGGAAGCATACCAAGATTGGAAAGATGAGCAAGATGAATCGATTCTTGTTCAAGGGGTTATTGATTGTATGATTGAAGAAGAGGATGGTATCGTTTTAATTGATTTTAAAACAGATACAATTGAAGGCCGCTTCCCAGGTGGATTTGAACAAGCGAAATCAACATTAGAAGAACGATACAAAGTGCAGCTGAAACTTTATCGTAAAGCACTAGAGAAAAGTTTGCATCAATCAGTAAAAGAAACATATTTATACTTCTTTGATGGTAGCCACGTATTGCAAGTAAAATAAGTGTGTCGCAAATATATAAGCGTGGACTTGATTAAATAACGAAAAAACGGAGGGAATTCCCTCCGTTTTTTCGTTACCCCGCTAAAACCCCCACTGATGGAAGTTTCACTTTATGCTGTTCCGATTTGATCTTGGTCAGCTACATCTGAATCAAATGTATTTGTACCACTTACACCGTTAAATGTATTAAGGACAAAAGCAACATTTGATGAACCGGATCCATTATAAGCTTTCGTATTTTCTTTCGGAGATACATTATAGAAGTCTCCTAAGTTGAAAGAACCGTTACTATTTTGAACGACTAAGTTCCCAACGATGGACGGCATGTTTTCACCTACTTCAAATTCCTTTTATGGTACTATATGATTTATTTTCCAGAAGGTTCTTCTGTAACAAAGTGTCGAATCTGTAAAATGCGCGAGTTTGAAAATACATAATCAATAGATCCAATGTGAAGACAAGAAGAGTTAAGCATACTTTCAATATCAATGCAGTTTACTTCGATAAAGGGATTTATGTTAATGACATTCATGTTTACCTCATTTATACGAGTTGGAATTGTGATTTCGTCATCAGTAAATATTGTATACGCTTCCCATCTTCCTTCTTGGGCCAAAAAGTAAGGGATTTCGCGTTGAACAACAATTGTTCTATTTTTTAATTCCATTTGGTTTGTATCGCCAATTTGAACAACAGAAGCAAGTCCTAGCGTGATGACAGTGGGCTGATGGACAACGGAAATATGTCGAAACATAACCAGTCCTCCTTATCTAGGAGTGGAAGGTACAGCAGTTACGAGTGGTACAAACGGGCCTCCTGTAACAGATTCAAATGGTGTATCTAAAATAGAAGATGAAATAATGAGATTTGCATCGCCAATTAAGAATAAAGCAGACGAAGATACCCCAAGGGATTTAATGTTACCTACTTTGATTTCGTGATTAATAACAGTAAAATTCATATGCATTTACTCCTTTCGAAAGTTACGCGGTATATGCTGAATAAAGGAAAGAAATGCTTTATCAATATCTTGTTTCATTGCTCGAATAATGACATCTTTCATATATTGTGGATTAGATGTAATTTCTGGATGTGGCTGTACTTGAGATAAATAGTATGGGAGACGATGTTCCATTTGTTGCTTTATATCATCAATCATCATTTGCCGGTACATATCATCGAGAGGTGTTCGTTCTTCCTGTTCAAAATGAAGAATGCGACTATACGCTTCTTCGTCTAAATAGCGCTGCACTTCTTGAATGATGTCTTGATAAAAATCGGGATTTACTTGGGTTTCAGGGTTTACCTTTAATGTTTCAGTTTCAACATTAAAGTCTTCAATAACTTCCCCTTTGCTCGTAAATGGATTTAAACCGATATTTAATGTGCCATTTAAATTTTCGACTTTTAGTTGATCAAATTTGTATTCGACTTTCCCAATTGAAGAGGATGGCCGCTGTTTCAGTTCTTCTATTTGCTCTGTTAGCTGCGCTAGTTGTGTTTCTAAAGCATTTATTTTTTCCTGTTGTTGTTGAATGAATTGTTGCATTTGCTGTAAATAAGTATATAGATCTTGACTCACTGCTAGAAGCCTCCTTTTCAACCTGGAGGGTATATTGGTATATGTCTATGATATTAGTACGTTAAGAAGAACTAGGAGGGGGAGGGGAAATAGAAATAATTTGTCCTGGAGCTGTTAGCGGCGGGGTTGGTTGTGTAAATCCACCTGTATTAGAGAATTTCGACAATGTTTTAATACTGCCGGCACTTCCAATTTGAAAGACGGCTGAAGTTGTAAGGTTATCTATTTTTATGTTGTTAATAATAATACTTTGATGTACATACAGTTTCAATTTTTATTCCCCCCTTTAATAAGTAGCAGTAATTGGCTGATCGATTACATCAGAATCATTTACATTTGTTGTGTTTTCGTAATTGTATATTGATACATTTTCTCCAACATTAAAAGAACCTGCTCCTGCAAATGCACGAGAATAACTAATGGGACGAATGGCAAATACATCTCCAATATGCAATACACCGCTCGATCCGATATTAACAATATTAATGTGTCCAACCATTGCAGGCATAGAAAACACCCTTCATGATAAAAATTTTTGTATTTTTCTCTTTGTAGACCGAATTTCTATGATCAGAGTTTTACCCTATTATTGTATGGGCGTTTGGGCAAATATGTGTCTGTTATTTAAAAATAAAAAACGTACACTCAGCGGGAGTGCACGTTTGTATTTTGAGTTGGCACATCATCTATTTGTATGAATAATATAACATTTAAGAGCCTGTCCAGCTCTTGGCTACAGCTAACTGTTTTTTGAGATGTCATTCCATAACGTTTGGCCAAGTATTTCATTTTTTCTCGTTTTTTTTCAATCGCTTGCTCAAACATAGAATCGGCTCCGTCTCCTTATAGATTTTAAGAGTATCTTTAGTACATATTATACAAACTTCCCATAAAAAAGAAACACATTCGCTAAAAGAAGAAGGGATTCTACATATTTTGGCAAAAAAACATTTTAATTGCACGAAAAATAGAAAGAATATTGTAAATTAAAAATATTTTAAGGAGGATTTTCATTAGTAGGTACGAATACAATTACAGTACGAGTTTGAAGATGGGGTGTGGAAATATGCGGTTTGTGACAGTAAAAACAGATGAAAAAGTGTTTGTTGGTGTTGTAGATGACACATCACAAACAGTGTTGCATGTCAGAGAAGCACAGAGGAAAAAAGGAGAAAAAGTTACGATTCCCATTACAATGCTAGAGTGTATCGACCAGGGAGAATCTTTTATTACAAAAGTAATTGAGATTGTCGAATGGGCGAAAGCAAATTGCAAGGATGCCTATTATCCATTATCGGAAGTTAAGTTATTGGCTCCTGTTCCAAGGCCAAGAAAAAATATTCTTTGTGTTGGAAAAAATTATCGTGAGCATGCAATCGAAATGGACGGAGCGGAAGCAGTTCCGGAAAATATTGTTATTTTTACAAAGGCTCCAACAACTGTAATTGGTGATGGTGATAAAATTAATAGTCATCCGCATGCTACGAGCGAACTTGATTATGAGGGGGAGCTCGCCATTGTGATTGGAAAGCGTGGAAAGGAAATCCCGAAGGAAAAAGCTCTTGATCATGTGTTTGGTTATACAGTTATAAATGATGTTACAGCTCGGGATATTCAAAAGAAGCATAAGCAATTTTTTCTTGGAAAAAGCTTTGACACGTTTTGTCCAATGGGACCTGCTATTGTGCATCACTCAATGATTACTAATCCGAATGCGCTTCATATTGAAACGAAGGTGAACGGGGAAGTACGTCAATCTTCTACAACGGCAAATATGATGTTTTCGATTGAAGAAATTATATCAATTGTAAGTAGAGGAATGACGTTAGAGCCAGGAGATATTATTGCGACTGGAACACCAGCGGGGGTTGGAAAGGGATTTCAACCACCACGTTTTTTACATGCTGGTGATGAAGTTGTTATAACAGTCGAACATGTTGGAACGCTCTGTAATCATGTCAAATAATATATCGCGCTCTCCTTATTTCTGGCTGATTCCTACTTTTTTTGCTATGCATAATGCAGAAGAGTATTATTTTTTTCCAGAAATAAAGTATTTACAACCCATTCAGATGGAAGAGAATGCATTACAACAGGAGCATTTTTTTATAGCATTACTTATACTAACTGTTTTTGTATGTGCGATTGTGCTTATACACAATATGTTTTTAAAGAAGATAACGTTATATGCGGTATTGTTTACGCAGGCAATGATTTTTATGAACGGGATTGTTCATCTTGTAGGGGCAATCTTGAAGAGGGGATATGTACCTGGACTTGGTACAGCCTTCTTTTTAATCATTCCTTTTTCATTGTTTTTGTTTTGGAAAGGAAATGTAGTTGGCTGGTGGAAATGGAAGCATGTGTGGGTATCATGTATTATCGGTATATTACTCATGTTTCCTATCATAGCTGGTCTGCTGTATATAGTTAGGACTATTGTATAGTAAAAAAGGTTGTCTCTGAAGAGACAACCTTTTTTTATTAAGATAATACTGCTTTAATTTTTTCGAACGCCCATTGTAAATCCTCTTCAGAAATAACAAGAGGCGGAGCGATGCGGATTACATTTTCATGTGTTTCTTTACATAGTAAGCCAGCTGCTTTTAATTGTTCACAGTAAGGACGTGCTGGTTCATTTAATTCGATTCCGATAAACAATCCTCTTCCGCGGACTTCTGTGATCATTGGATTGTCAATTTCACGCAATTGATTTAACAGCTTTTCTCCTAATTGTAAAGAGCGCTCTGTTAATTTTTCTTCTACTAGTACGTCTAGAGAAGCAAGAGAAACTGCACAAGCTAGTGGGTTACCACCGAACGTAGAACCGTGAGAACCTGGCTCAAATACACCTAAAATTTCGCGGCTTGCAGCAACGCAAGAAATTGGGAACACACCGCCGCCTAATGCTTTTCCAAGGATATACATATCAGGACTAACATTGTCCCAATCGCATGCGAACAATTTTCCAGTACGGCCTAAGCCTGTTTGAATTTCATCTGCAATAAATAATACATTTTCTTCTTTACATGCATTGTATGCTGCTTGTAAGAAACCTGCTGGTGGAATGTTAATACCAGCTTCGCCTTGGATTGGTTCTAAAATAAATGCAGCTGTATTTGGTGTGATAGCTTCTTTTAATGCTTCGATGTCGCCGTAAGGAATTACAACAATACCTGGAAGCATTGGTCCGAATCCGCGTTTATATTCTGGGTTGGATGACATAGATACTGCACCCATTGTACGGCCGTGGAAGTTATCAACACATACAATAATCTCTGCTTTGTTGTCTTCAACTTTTTTCACATCGTATGCCCAGCGTCTAGCTGCTTTGATAGCGGTTTCAACAGCTTCAGCACCTGTATTCATTGGTAGTACCATTTCTTTATTAGTTAATTTCGCTACTTTTTCATACCAAGGACCTAATTGATCACTGTGGAATGCACGTGATGTTAATGTTACACGCCCGGCTTGGTCGATAAGCGCTTGAATAATTTTTGGATGACGATGACCTTGGTTTACTGCAGAATATGCACTAAGCATGTCCATATAACGGTTGCCTTCTGGATCTTCTACCCAAACACCCTCTGCTTTCGCAATTACAATCGGTAGTGGATGGTAGTTATTTGCTCCGTAAGTTTCTGTTAATTCGATAATGTCTTTTGTTTGAATCATGCTAGTTCCCCCTTTTGTTTTTACAAGAAGTTTGTAAATACTCTAAATATTATATCATTTAAACGTGAAAAAAGCTAAATGTTTCCTGAAAAGAAATGGACGTGGTATCATATAAAGTGAAAAAATGTGTAAAAAGAGGAGGAAGAGACTTATATGATACATATGCATATTACATCATGGACGCTCGGGATTATTTTGTTTTTTGTAGCGTATTCGATGTATAAGAATGGAAAACAAGCAAAAGCAATGCACATGGTGGTTCGTTTGCTGTATATCTTGATTATTGCAACAGGATTATTAATTTACAAAGATGTTCACTGGATGCCTATGATGTATGGAATTAAAATGCTCGGTGGTATTTGGGTAATTGCAGCGATGGAAATGGTTCTTGTGAAAGCAAGCAAAGGGAAATCAACAGGGGCGTTTTGGGCTCAATTTGTTATTGTGTTGTTAGTTGTGTTATATCTTGGTTTACGATTACCACTAGGGTTTTCGCCGTTTGCTTAAACAAAAAAGCACGTTATCCCGGTATATAAGCGAGATAACGTGCTTTTATTGTTAATTGCCAATATGCAGTTCATTCCCGTCTGCTTTTACAATTTTAAATATATCCTTATTTTGTGTAGAATAACGGACATAATGGTGATGAAGAGAACAAATCATTTCTTCATTATCAAATAAAAGAAAATTAACTCCTTCGCATGGCTGGTCTTTTGGCTGAAAGGATAAAAAATTATGGGAATATATGCAGTCGTATAAAGAATAGCCTAGTGATTGTAACATCTCTGTTATAAGTGCGAAGGATGCATCGGGAAGTTCTTCTAACCACTCATGATAGCTCATCATTAACTTTTTTCGGATACGAATCGTTTCACCGTTTTGCAACGGATGATGTTCATCTGCTACTTGTAAAATACTATGTTCATAAAAACGAGCAGGTAACCAATTATTGTTATATAAAACTTCAAAGCCATCTGCAACCATATCTTCTAATAAAAAAGCTTCGTCGCTTTCTTCATCGAAAAATATCCATTCATCGTTTATATATTCAACATTTCCAATTGTATGAGCACGCGGTTGGCTATACAAAATATGTTTACGCTGTTTCATTCCTACGTCCTCCTTTTTTATAGAAGCTTCTATTCTTGTTATAGACAGTTCGGTCTAACTTTATCCAAAAATCGGCAATTTATAAAAAGTTTTTGCATCCAAATCGAATGATTGAAAAAAGTAGTTCAAAAGGCGCTTGTTGATGGAATAGAGGGGTTGTACCATCAGGTACCCGTGTCAACTCCACTCGTGTTAAGCCGTCTGATAAAGATGATACATGAGAAACCCTCACTTCAAAATCCGAGGCTGAGGAGATAAGGGGAGGGAGTTTTCATGACAAAGGAACATTGAATCAAAATTGGGCATACAATAAAAACAGACTGCGGATACGAGATGAGAAAGGGTGATTGCGATGTGTGGAATTACGGGGTGGGTCGAGTATAAAAAAGTGTTATCAGAAGAAAAAAGGACAATAACGAGGATGGCAGAAACGCTCACGAAGAGAGGACCGGATGATACGAACGTTTGGCTGATGAATCATGTTGCTTTTGGGCATAAACGGTTAATTGTTGTTGACCCAGAAGGCGGGAAACAACCGATGACGCGGATGAAAAAAGAAGAACGCTATACAATTTCCTATAATGGAGAGTTATATAACACAGAAGATATTCGAAAAGAATTAAAGGAAAGAGGCTATACGTTTCAGGGGCATTCAGATACAGAAGTATTATTAACAGCCTATATAGAGTGGAAAGAGCAATGTGTGGAGCATTTAAATGGTATTTATGCATTTGCTGTATGGGATGAGGAAGAAGAAAAAGTTTTTATTGCGCGCGATCGATTAGGGGTGAAACCATTATTTTACAAATGTGATGCAGGAAGATTGTTGTTCGGCTCAGAATTAAAAGCGATTTTAGCTCACCCAGATATCAAGGCGGAGGTTACGACAGAAGGGTTAGCGGAAGTGTTTGGATTGGGGCCGTCCAGAACCCCTGGGCATGGTATATTTGCTGGAATCGAAGAATTGCGTCCAGGTCATGCGCTTACGTTTTCCAAAAACGGTTTAAAAGTTTGGCGTTATTGGAATGTCGTAAGTGAAGAGCATACACATAGTTTTGAAGAAACGGTAGAAAAAGTTCGTTTTCTATTGCAAGATGCGATTACAAGGCAGTTAGTATCAGATGTTCCATTATGTACATTTTTATCAGGAGGCGTCGATTCTAGTGCGATTACTGCATTTGCAGCGATGGCGTATGAACGGGAAGGAAAAGGGAAGCTTCATACGTATTCGATTGATTATGAGGATAATGAAAAATATTTTAAATCGAATGCATTTCAGCCAAATTCAGATGCTCCGTTTATTACGTTAATGACAAATACATTTGATACGATCCATCATCGCTGCGTTATTTCGAACGAAAGCTTAGCGGAGCATTTAACAGAAGCTGTTCTTGTCCGTGACTTGCCGGGAATGGCTGATATTGATTCCTCGCTCTTATGGTTTTGCCGAGAAATTAAACAAGATTTTGTCGTAAGTTTGTCAGGTGAATGTGCCGATGAAATTTTTGGTGGGTATCCGTGGTTTTATCGCGAAGACGACTTACAGTCAAGTGCGTTTCCATGGATGCGATCAACAGAAGCTCGTGAAAAATTATTAAGAAAAGAATGGCGTAAAAAGCTCAAATTACAAGAATATGTACAGTGTCGCTATGAAGAATCTGTACGCGAAACACCTGCTTTAGAAGGGGAGAACGCACTTGATGCAAAGAGAAGGCAATTATTTTATTTAAATATGATTTGGTTTATGACGACCCTTCTTGATCGAAAAGATCGAATGAGTATGGGAGCTAGTTTAGAAGTGCGTGTGCCATTTGCTGATCATCGTCTTGTCGAATATGCGTGGAATATTCCGTGGGAAATGAAAATGTATAAAAATCGCGAAAAAGGTCTCTTACGCAAGGCGCTAGAAGGTGTATTGCCGGATGATGTATTGTATAGAAAGAAAAGCCCATATCCGAAAACACATAATCCGTATTATACGAAGGCAGTTACTTCATGGCTACAAGAGTTATTAACGGATAAACAGTCCATTCTTCATGAATTATTTGATAGCGAGCAGTTGCATGGGCTAATTGAATCAGGGGGCAGTGCATTTCAAACGCCGTGGTTCGGGCAGCTCATGACAGGACCACAGTTGTTGGCACACTTAGGGCAAATTCATGTTTGGTTTAAGGAGTACAATATAAATATTAAGGAATGAAATCGAGGGTCATAGCGTGTAAGCTATGACCCTCAGTTTTAATAAGCGTATTTTGAAAGCTGCTCTGCTTCTTTTGTTGTTAAGACAATACGTGACAGATTGTAATATCTTTCACTTTATCCCGCTATTTGCAGGCAGTAAGACCCCCACCTCAAGATTCAGAGAAAAGCGTTGTCCAGCTCTAGCGGCTAGAATCTCCGGTCGTTTCGCCCCCTCGGACGAGGCAAAAAGCGCCTCTCTGCCTTGAGCTCCAACGTCCTGCGATTCTGGGCGAGCCGCTTCCGCTTTTCTACAGAAGGTAGGTGGGGGATAACTGCTGGCATGCGCCCGATTGGTGAGAGCTTTCCATCAGTGGGAGATGAAAAAACTCTCCACTGATGGAAGTTTCACTTTATGCGCGATTAGAACGAATATATTTCCAAACCCATTGAATGCACAGGCCGCAAAGTAAAAATAATACAAGGACAAGTGTAATAGTTGCCCCAGGCGGTGTCCCTAATTTATATGAAGACGTGAGTCCTAAAAACATACTAATGACACCTATTGCCATACTCGATAGAATAGCTACTTTAAATCCTTTTACCAGACGCATCGCAATAGCAGCTGGTAATATCATAAGCGCTGATACAAGCAATGCACCTATAATAGGCATCATAACGGAAATGGTTAGACCTGTTAATACGCTAAAGGACAAGGATAGCCATTTTGTAGGTAGTCCGCTTGTAAAGGCTGTATCTTCATCAAACGTCAGTACGTACATAGGGCGTTGAAACACTAGATAATAGATTCCCACCAAGATACAAACTACTACTAAGAAACGAAGCTGTTCTTTGCTAATTGTGATAATCGATCCAAATAGATATTGTTCTACATTAGTTGAAATACCGCCTTGATTTAAACTCATTAGGACGAGAGCTAAGGATAATCCAGCTGCCATAAGGATAGCCACGGATACTTCTGAATACGTACGATAAGTATTTCTCATATATTCAATTCCTAATGCACCAATAATAATAACGATAATCGTAACTAAATTAACATTGGAATGAAGTGTTAGACCAAGTGCTACTCCAGCTAACGAAATATGAGAAAGGGTATCCGCCATTAAAGACTGGCGTCTTAAAATCAAAAACATCCCTAATATGGGGGCTATCATGGCAATTAATCCGCCTGCCCAAAATGCTCGCTGCATGAACCCAAAGTGAAGCATCTCCATTGTGTGTTCTCCTTTCTTTCTAAATAAATGTTTCGATCTGCACACGGTTTTACATCATCCAAGTCATGTGTAACCATGATGACCGTTCGTCCATGTTCTGTGACATGATGTCTCATCAATTGATAAAAATGATTGCGACTTTCAAAATCCATGCCAGTAGTGGGCTCATCTAAAACTAGAATGTCTGGTTCAGAAGCTAGGACACGAGCGATACAAATACGTTGCTTTTGTCCTCCTGATAGCTCTCCAATCTTGCTATTACGAAATTTCCACATATCGACTCCAAGTAGCGCTTGCTTAACATACTCATGATCTTCTTTAGAAAGTGAACGAAACCACTTTCCGCGAGGAAAACGACCAGATTGTACAAGTTCTAACACGGTACTTGGAAATCCCACATTAAAGGAGGAAACTTGTTGAGGGACGTAACCAATGATAAGTTTCTGTCCTTGTTCATTTTTTTTACTAATGTTTACGGTTCCTCTCCAGGGCTTTAATAAGCCTAACATAATCCGTAACAGAGTAGATTTTGCTGCTCCGTTCGGTCCAGTCAGTGTAATAAACTCACCACTATTTATATTGAGAGAAATATCTTCTAAAATGGTTTCGTTTCCATACTTAAATTGAACCTGATTCATAGATATAAGTTTCATGAAATCCGCCTTTTCCTTTCTTTAGGTATAAGTAGAAATAGTGCGTTTTACATGATTGTAAAACGCACTACTATTGCTATTGCATAACAGATTGTTTTAGTGCATCCAAGTTCTTTTTCATATAGCTAATATAGTCATTTCCCTTGGCTTGTTCTTCTTTTGTAATTCCTTCAATTGGACTTAATACAACTGTTTTTGCTCCCGTTTCATCCGCAAGAGTTTTTGCTATTTTTGGAGAAGTTACTTCCTCAAAATAAATGACCTTAATATTGTTATCCTTTACATACTTTTGAAGTTCCGCTAATTTGGCTGGACTTGGTTCCTGATCAGGCGAAAGACCAGCAATTGGAATTTGAGTAAGACCATATTCTTTTGCTAAGTACCCAAATGCCGCATGTTGCGTTACGAATTCTTTATGTTTTGCATTACCGAGAGTTGTTCTAAATTGGTTATCTAAATCTTTTAGCTTTGCATTAAATTGATCTGCGTTTTTTTCATAGTCTTGTTTATGAGTTGGATCTGCTTCTATAACTGCTTGCTTAATATTTTCTACTTCTTTTTGGGCTAACACAGGATCTAACCATACATGAGGATCCATCGGATGTTCTTGTTTCTTATCTGTATGTTTATCTTTTTCTTCCTCAGCAGTTCCTTCTATAAGTGAAATACCCTTACTTGCATCTACCACTTTTATGTTTTTATTATCAAGGCTTTTGAGTACTTTAGGTACCCATGTTTCCATGGAGTCACTGTTGTATACAAACACATCGGCACTTTCAATTTTAGCAATATCTTTTGGAGTGGGTTCAAAATCGTGTGGTTCTGTCCCAGCAGGAATTAACACATCTACTTTTCCATTGGATCCAACCACATTTTTTGTAAAGTCGTACATAGGATAAAATGTAGTTACGACCTTAAGAGACTTGTCTTGTTTTGTATTGCTTTTTGACTCATCCTGTTTAGAGCAACCTGCAATAGCGGTCGAAAGAGCCAAAGCAGTTACTAATGCACCATATTTCCATTTTTTCATGATGTATTCATTCTCCTTTTTACAAATATGAAACTTAATATAAATAATAGTAGTTACGATTTACGAAAAGAATACTACCATCTGAGGTTAACCACTTTTAAAATTGTCCCCTAGATATTAGAGGAATATCCTGGATTGTAATAGTTTTAATTTCATTGTGCTGTTCATGACCGAAGAAGTGATGAAATGAATATATAATCGTATGTGCTTGCTTTTGTAACAACTCTTCTACAACTATACTTCTATAAGAAATGTCCATTACTTGTATTTCTGTGTCTATAATTTTGTACGTCTCATTTTTGCTTTCTTTAATTACTTTTCATTTACTAAGCCTACTTTATTTAGTACGATCATAGTGGCATTTGTAATTTGATTTTTAAGTAGATTAAGAACAGATTTAAATGAAAAAATAACTTCCTTATATAAAGCGAAATCATTTCGATTTATATTATAGCAATTATATGGCCATAGGTACATACTATATACTGACACTTTCTTCTGAAAATATTATACTAATTGTAAGGGAGAATTTTTGTATTATAGGAAATAGCCTATTTGATGAGACAAGTAGAGCAAGCCGACTAATGGATAAATGAAATATCTTTTGTATCAGTTTTCAAATATTTAAACTAAATAAGGTTTCCTTTTTAAACGTGTTACTCTCTGTTAAGTGCGGAGAACTATACCGCAAGAAACGGTGGAAATTAGAGGGTTTCGGTTCACTGGTAATGACAAACCAGGGCCTTAATCCTTGCAAGAAACTGAGTTAAAGTTTTGGTTTTTGTGTGTTCCTAGGGCCCTGTGGACGGATTTTTCACTTTTTTACTAGCTTTAAATGCTTTATAATTACTAGATAATAGTAGATATTTTACTCTATAAATAATTATAATAGAATATGATATGGTTATAGTGGAGACAGAAAAGGTTTGTTCCTAGGTGGGGTCTAGGTGGTGCATTGCTTTTGGTGACATCTAAGCAGGAGCGCCAACTCTTTTTTGTAAATATAGGGGATGAGGAAGGTTATTATGAGCAAAATACAGAAGAAAACAGACGTTATCTTAATTGGTGCCGGAGTCATGAGCGCGACTTTGGGATCATTACTGAAAGAGTTAGTACCTGAATGGGAAATCAAAGTGTTTGAGAAACTCGCAAACGCAGGAGAAGAAAGTTCTAACGAATGGAATAATGCGGGTACGGGCCATTCTGCATTGTGCGAGCTTAACTATACATCCGAAAAAACAGACGGATCTGTAGATATTAGCAAAGCTATAAAAATTAATGAACAGTTTCAGCTTTCAAGACAGTTTTGGGCATATCTTGTAAACAGAAATCTGATTCGTAATCCACAGAACTTTATCATGCCGATACCTCATATGAGTTTAGTGCAAGGGGAAAAAAATGTAAAGTTTTTGAAGAACCGTTTTGAAGCGCTTTCAAACAATCCTCTGTTTCAAGGGATGGAATTTTCCGATGACCCTCAAAAATTGAAGGAGTGGATTCCGCTTATCATGGAAGGGCGTACACCGAATGAACCGATAGCGGCAACAAAAATTGACTCTGGAACGGATGTCAACTTTGGTGCTTTAACACGCATGTTGTTTGACTACTTACAGAGTAAAGACGTCGAGGTAAACTACAAGCACAGTGTTGGGGATATTAAACGTACTAGCGACGGTTCGTGGGAAGTAAAAGTGCATGATATTGATAGCGGTAAAATCGAATACCATACTGCAAAATTCGTCTTTATCGGCGGTGGAGGCGGAAGTCTGCCTTTACTACAAAAAACCGGTATTCCTGAGTCAAAACATATTGGAGGGTTCCCGGTAAGCGGCTTATTTATGGTATGTAACAATCCAGAAGTTGTAGAGCAGCATCATGCAAAAGTATACGGTAAAGCTAAGGTTGGTGCTCCTCCAATGTCTGTTCCGCATCTTGATACAAGATATATCGACAACAAAAAAACATTGCTGTTTGGACCGTTTGCTGGCTTCTCACCAAAGTTCTTAAAAACTGGTTCAAATTTTGATTTAATTGGTTCCGTAAAACCGAATAATGTCTTGACTATGTTGGCGGCAGGCGTAAAAGAGATGGGATTGACAAAATACTTGATCCAGCAAGTTATGTTATCGAATGAAAAGCGCATGGAAGAATTACGCGAGTTTATTCCGAATGCCAAAAGCGAAGATTGGCATACAGTGGTAGCGGGCCAACGTGTGCAAGTTATCAAAGATACTGATGCTGGCGGTAAAGGAACACTTCAATTTGGTACGGAAGTTGTTAGTGCCGCTGATGGCTCGATAGCTGCATTGCTCGGTGCTTCTCCAGGTGCTTCTACTGCCGTTCACGTTATGCTTGAGGTATTAGAAAAATGCTTCCCACAACATATGAAAGAGTGGGAACCGAAAATAAAAGAAATGATTCCTTCTCATGGTGTGTCATTAATGGAAAACCCAGAGCTTTTCCAAGAAATTTATACTTCAACAGCGCAGACGCTTGGTCTAAACGAAAAAGAACCAGTCTGTAGTTAAATCTTTGGATGTAGAAACAAAGGTATGTAATGAAAAAGTTTAAGTGACATTTTCATCAATGGAAAATTGTTTCTATAATGAAGAGATTGAAAAAGCAGAGATAAAATAAAAAATTATATAAAGAATTGAGTAAATAATAGAATTTCATTGGAAATAAAACAAAGAACCTTTGATCTATCTTTGGATTGAAGGTTCTTTGTTTTTTTCAAAACTCGCAGTTAGAGAGGCTACGGCGGACCTTACCACAAATAACGGCAAAAATTCAAACGGACTTTGTTTACGAAGATGTAAAAAGGGAGGGATCCACATGAGATGCGGATCAAAATGCTTTCTTGTTGAAATGGAAATAAAGGGAGAAAAACAAATCAGATCAGTTACTGCGAGAACATCCGTGGAAGCTAGAAAAACCATTCGAATAAAATATGGAGCAGAGGCTCATGTCTTATCAGTTATAGAGGAGAAAAAGAAATGTTGAACTTGATCGATGCTATTAGTGTCATACAAAGCGAATGTTTCTCCCCCCTCTTGAGATGTATATATAGGATATCCGGTTCATCCCGCTATTCGTGAGCAGTAAGGCCCCCACCTTAAGGCTCAGAGAAAAGCGAAGAAGATAGGTGGGGGATGAAGAAACCCCTACTGATGGAAGGTTCACTTTATTCGTGCAAAGAAAAAAGGAAAGACGAAAGCTTTCCTTAGAGATAATATATTGAGCCAAAGGGAATTGTCGAGAGAGCAGCTGGATACATAGCATGATGGGAGATAACAGGGTGATGTACAATATAATGGGGCGTAGCATAATGATATACGACATGTGTCAAAAGAGGATCTGTTGCCATCACCTGATGAATTGCATGAAGTGTTTGTTGGGCAGAACTAAATGTGACAGCACCTGCGCCCAAACCCGCGCCCGCGCCTACTTGTCTTGTATTGTTAAAGAATGGATTTATCATGATATTTCATAGCGCTCCTTTATGGTAGTTGGATTCTCTTTATATGTTATGACCTATATCTAGGGAAAGAGCGTACCTTTAATCAAATCAGGTAGATTACCCATTAAATAGTTTTATCCCCCTATTCGTGAGCGGTAAGACCCCCACTGAGAGAAGGTTCACTTCATGAATCCATTTCAAATTATCCGATTTTGTAAGCTGAAAATATAAATCGAATAGGCCTCATTACAAATGTAAAATACATTTTTCATCTAACTTTAATAATAGAAGAAAGAGGATTTCATTATGAAATCCTCTTTTTATCATTTCGCTTAAACGGGGCCTATTTGGGGGAATTGTACACACTTTGGTGGTTTAACTTGCCATCTAAAATATCTCCAATAAGAGGGGTTTCGACTTGTTCATACGCCCTTTCTCCGTGAAGGGAAAGGTCAAGTCCCATTTTCTCTTCATGTTCATGTGCGCGAACTGGCAGGAATAAACTAATACCTTTAATAATCGCATACGTCGCTATGGCTGTGAAAGCATAGGTTGCTCCGATTGCGAGCAGTTGTTTCCAAAGAAGTGCGGCATTTCCGTAAAACAATCCATCTACACCTGCACTGTTAATGGATTTTGTAGCGAATAGTCCTGTTGCAATGCCGCCCCAGGTTCCGCCAATGCCGTGGCAACCGAAGGCATCGAGTGCATCGTCGTAACCGAGTTTATGTTTTAAGAAATAGATTGCTCCGAAGCAAAGAGCACCGCCAATTGCACCTATAATAAGGGCAGATAATGGTGTCACAAAACCACAAGCTGGTGTAATTGCAACGAGGCCAGAAATAGCTCCGCAAGCGGCACCTAGTACAGTTGGTTTTGTTTGAAATAGCCATTCTGTAAGCATCCATGTAAGTGCAGCAGCTGCAGCAGCTGTATTTGTATTAATAAAAGCTGTGAGTGCGACGTCATTTAATGTTAATGTGCTACCGACGTTAAAGCCGAACCAACCAAACCATAATAATCCTGCACCTAAAATTGTGAATGGTAAGTGATGAGGTGAAGAGTCGTGGGCATCTTTGCGTTTTCCTAGGAAAATAGCTAATACAAGACCTGCTACACCGGATGTAATATGAACAACATTTCCTCCTGCAAAATCGAGTGCTCCGAGTTCTCGAAGCCATCCCCCTACGCCCCAAACCCAGTGGGCAACAGGATCGTATACAATTGTCGTCCAAAGTAAGATGAAAATAAGGAAAGCGGAAAAACGCATTCGTTCTGCGAATGCACCAGAAATTAAAGCGGGAGTTAAAATTGCAAACATGAGTTGAAACATCATGAATAAGTTATGTGGAATTGTAGCGCTGTAGGCTTCATTTGGTGTGAAAGTAACATGTTGTAGTCCGAACCAATCAAAATTACCTATAAGTCCATTCCAATCCGGCCCGAATGCTAAAGAGTAACCGATGAAAATCCATTGAATGGACACGATTGCCATTGCGCTATAACTGTGCATTGTTGTACTAAGTACGTTTTTGCTGCGAACCATTCCTCCGTAAAACAAAGCAAGCCCAGGTGTCATAATCATCACCATCACGGTAGATAAAAAAAGAAATACTGTGTCTTCCATACTCATTTTTCCCCCTCTTATAATGTTATATAAATTAACATAAAAAGTTATATTTAGTATCATATTCAATAATTAAAAATAAATCAACAGATTTTTCTAAAAATTTAATTTATTGTGTAAGGAAATGTAACATGATAAATCTTTAGTTAAGGAAAAATATTGCTTTTGAGCAATCGAAATGCTTGAGTATACGAGATTACAATAAATTGTTATACTTTTCATATAATTAGAAAATAATTTGGGGGAAGCGATGTGAAGAGGGGTTTGGGAAAATATTTTCTATGTTTCATGTGTCTGTTATTTTTATTTCAATTACCGATTCATGTATCAGCGAAGGAAACGAGGCAGTGGCAAGATGAAATTGTGTATTCTATTATGATCGATCGTTTTAATAATGGTGATCCAAGAAATGATCAGGAGATGAATACGAATGATTTAGAGGCGTATCAAGGTGGAGATATACAAGGGATTATAAAAAAACTTGATTATATAAAAGAGATGGGCTTTGCTTCTATTTTGTTATCACCGCCTACTGAAAGCAGTAGTTATGATGGTTACCATCCTACTGATATAACAAAAATGAATGAACATTTTGGAACGATGAAGGACATGCAGCAACTTGTCCAAGAAGCACATAAACGGGATATGAAAGTCATGTTTGAATTTGTAGTGGATCGTGCAGATGAAAAGGGCACGATTGAAGGTGCGAAAAAGTGGATTAAGGAAACAGATATAGACGGGTATTACTTGATACATAATGAGAATATTACGAGGTCATTTTTGGATGAAGTGATTGAAGCTGTGAAGAGTGTGAAACAAAATTTCTTTGTAATAGAGGATACGCAAAGTACGGGAGGATTCAATCAGGCTTATCAGCAGAGAATTACGGAGGTATTTGCAAAGCCGAATATGTCTGTAAAGTCACTGTATGATGTAACGAGAATTAGCGGCGATAGAATGGAAGGGACGTTTGTAGATAATAGTCAAACGGAGCGATTTGTTAGAATCGCAAAAGAAAATAAATATTATCCACCGACCCGTTTGAAATTAGCACTTGTTTATTTATATACATCACCGGGTGTTCCGTTCATATACTATGGTACTGAAATTGCGCTAGATGGAGGGAAGACACCGGATAATCGCCGTTTAATGGATTTTAAAACAGATGAGAAGTTTTTGCAGTATATAGAGAGGCTAGGAGAACTTCGAAAAACATTACCATCACTTCGGTATGGAACATTCGAACTATTGTATGATAAAGATGGCATGAGCATTATAAAACGTATGTATAAAGATGAAACAACGTTTATTGCTATTAATAATACAACAGAAACGCAAAAGGTGACGCTTGCTGCAAGTGAACTTGGAGAAAATCGTGAGCTGCGTGGATTGCTAGAAGATGATATGGTACGAGAAGAAAACGGGGAGTATTATCTTGTGATGAAAAGAGAAACGGCTAACGTATATGCGCTTGCAGAAAAAACGGGGTGGAACTGGTCGTTTATTTTGGCACTAGTTTGCGTTTATTTGTTGTTCATGATTTTTATTGTATTAGTGAAGAAACGAAAAAAATCCTCTTAATTAGAGGATTTTTTTCATGTACAATTAACGATAGTTTATAAATTGTACATCGATTGATAAATCAGCACCGCGTACAGCTGTGATAACTGCTTGTAAGTCATCTCGGCTTTTACCTGTTACGCGAACTTGATCGTCTTGTACTTGCGTTTTTACTTTTAATTTTAAGTCTTTAATAATGTTATTGATTTTTTTAGCGTTTTCTTTGTCAATGCCTTGTTGTAACTTTGCACGTTGACGAACTGTACCGCCAGAAGCACTTTCGACTTTTCCGTAATCTAAGTTTTTAATAGGAACTTCACGCTTAATTAATTTTGAAATAAGAACGTCTTTTACTTGATCAAGTTTATACTCATCATCAGAAGTTAAAACGATTTCCTCTTTTTCTAATTTAATATCACTTTTGCTTCCTTTAAAGTCATAACGATTTTGAATTTCTTTTAACGCGATATTAATAGCGTTTGTTACTTCTGGAAATTCTACTTTTGAAACGATATCAAAAGAACTATCTTTTGCCATAGTAAGCACCTCCAAATTAAATTCCAATTCTTCCCCCGCCTTAACGGCAGTAATGTCCAGATTAAAGTATAGCGAAAAATACATGAGTTGGATAGGGAATTATCAGCCTATAAAGGCCGAATTGGTTCGACTAATAATCAGTGAGGGAGACTCCCGCGCTGATTAAAGTCTCACTTTATTATAGTTAATTTTGGTCAGTTGGACAAATAAAGGAAAAAACGTGTATAATGAAACTTTGTTTGGAATGATAAAAAAATAAAGCAAAACTTCTATCAGTGGGGGTATCCCCATGGATGGTCATTTATGTTAATTTAGTTTTATGAGCTGTTTTTATATTAAGAAACAATAAGGATGCCACCCGTTAGAATAGGATAAATTTTATATAGAGAAGGGAATTAAAAATATGAAGCTACAACCAGGAGCGATTGAACAAGTAACAGTTTTACGCGAAACAGAGATTGGGTATATGGTCGGTTATGAAGAAGATGAAGTATTTTTACATAAAAATGAAGTAGCTGGAGAGATTGAAGAGGGCGACACAATTGATGTGTTTTTATATCTTGATCACCAAGAACGAATTGCTGCAACAATGAAGACGCCGGCTATTACAACAAATGATTGGAACTGGGTTAAAGTTGTGGAAGTAAAGCCTCGTCTAGGTGTGTTTGTTGATATTGGTGTTTCAAAAGATATATTAATTCCAGCTGATGAGTTTCCGATTTATACTCCTGTTTGGCCAGAAGAAGGCGATGAGTTGTATTGTACATTAAAATTAACAAATCGCGGTCGTTTAATTGCGCTTCCAGCAAGAGATGCAGACATGCAAGAGATTGTAGTAGAAGCAACGCCATCTATGCGCAATAAAAATGTAAACGGTCGTGTGTACCGTTCTTTGCAAGTAGGATCGTTTGTATTAACAGATGAACATTTCCGTGCCTTTTTGCACCATTCTGAGCGCAAAGAACAAGTGCGTATTGGAGAGCGCGTAACAGGCCGTATTGTTGATGTAAAAGAAGATGGAACAATCAACATTTCACTTCTTCCTCGCAAGCAAGAAGGAATGGAAGATGATGCAGCGGTTATTTATGAGTATATGGAAAGTCGCGGCGGTGCAATGCCGTTTTGGGATAAGAGTTATCCGGAAGATATTCAAGAGCGCTTTAACATGAGTAAAGCAGCCTTCAAACGTGCTCTTGGTAAATTGATGAAAGAAGAAAAGATTTATCAAGAAGAAGGTTGGACGTACTTTAAAAAATAAAGTGAAACTTCCATCAGTGGGGAGCTTCATCCCCCACTGATGGACAGCTCTCACCAATTGGGCGCATGCCAGCAGTTATCCCCCGCCTATCTTCTTTGTTCTTCTCTGAATCTTGAGGTGGGGGTCTTACTGCCCGCGAATAGCGGGATAATGAGGAAACAGCCGAACAAATTACATTTGTTCGGCTGTTTTTATGATTGTAAAGCATGTGTAAATGTATCTTTTAATTCACTATCTTTTACTTTAATATTTGCTTTCTTTAATTCGTCTGTTAATACTTTTTGACGCCACGTATTATCTTGGACACGTTCTTCTTCAATCGTCTTACGAATCGAATCTTTTACTTCATCATATGGTTTTAATGCTTTTTTATCTGTTAATTTAATAATATGGTAGCCCTTTGATGATTTTACAGGCTCGCTAATTTCACCGACATTTAATTTATAAGCGGCTTCTTCAAATTCAGGTACCATTTTTCCGGGACCGAAGTAACCTAAATCTCCGCCGTTTGCTTTTGAAGCCGTATCTTCAGAATATTGTTTTGCTAATTCTTCAAATGATGCTCCGCTGTTCAGTTGTTTTTTTATATCGTTAGCTGTTTGTTCGTCGTTTACTAAAATCTGGCTAGCTCTAATGTCTGGTTTATACCGTGCTTTTATGTCTTTTTCTGTTACTGTGTTCCTAACTGCTTTGTCGATGGCTAAGCTTGAACGAATTTGTTTTTTTAAGTCATCTTCGTTTTTCATCCGATTGCTTTCGAGAAATGTTTTAAAATTATCACCGGCTTGATCTTTTACTTTTTTAAATTCCTTATCAACTTCCTCATCGGATACTTTATATTTTTTTATCATAATGTCTTGTGCCATCATTTCATAGAGCATATCTTTTCCGAAACGTTCTTTTAATGCTTGATCAAATTCTCCTTTTGTTACCGTACCAGCGGTTGAAGTTGCGATTGGATCAGAACTTTCCTTTGGATCGCATGCAGATAACATTAATGTCCCGAGCGTGGCTGCAGCGATAAATAATTGTCTTCGTTTCATGTAAACACCTCATCCAAAAATCGTTATTACTATTGTAGAAAACGGAAGTGAACATGATGTGAATTTGAGATGGTTTTTTGCATAAAAAAGTACATCAACGAAAATGTTGATGTACGAGGAGGGGTTATTTCATAGATGATCGGTCTTTTTGGAGTAAGCGTATTTTCCTTGTTGTATATTTTTTTGCTGTTCTTCATTTTTTTGGGTGCGCTTTGCGTTGTTATCACGCGCTTTTTTGTCGTTGTCGCTTGTGTGAGGCATATGGTTCAACTCCCTTCGTAGCGGTTGTACGTTTATCATTTCCGTTTTCGTTAAGACTATGTATACAATGCAATTCATATAAAGGTGGGCTAGGTGATATGGACTTAAAGCTGAACTATGGTGAACTTGTGAAAAAGTTAGTCATTGTTATGATTTCTGGTTTGTTGAATGCAATTGGAATGAACTTATTTTTAACACCGGCCAAAGTGTATGCGAGTGGTTTCGCTGGATTGTCACAATTAATTTCGCAAGTGTTAGCGGATTTTATGTCAATTCATATCTCGACAGGATTTCTTTTTGGCTTATTCAATATTCCCGTTGTTATTTTGGCTTGGAAAAAAGTAGGGAAGTCATTTACTGTATTTAGTTTTTTTAGCGTTATATTTATGACGCTGTTTTTAGAAATAGTGCCGGTGAAAGCAATCTCTCATGATATCATTTTAAATGCCATTTTTGGAGGAATAATTTCTGCGTTAGGGGTAGGTCTTGCTTTGAAGTGGGGAGCTTCAACTGGTGGTTTAGATATCGTTGCGATGATTTTATCCAGAGTAAAAGACAAGCCGATTGGGACGTATTTTTTCTTTTTTAATGCCATCATTATTATAGCGGCCGGTTATTTATATGGCTGGGAGAAGGCGCTTTATACGTTAGTGACATTATATGTATCCTCACGTATTATTGATGCAATACATACGCGCCATGTGAAAATTACTGCATTTATTGTAACGAAAAATGGAGTGGAAGTGCGAAAGGCAATTCAGGAACGATTGGTTCGAGGGATTACGACTATTCCGGCGATAGGTGCGTTTACGAATGAAAATAAAGAAATGTTAATGATTGTTATTACTCGCTACGAGCTGTATGAATTAGAAAGGGTTATAAGAAAAGTAGATCCAGGTGCATTTACAAACGTTATACAAACGGTTGGGGTGTTTGGGTTGTTCCGTAAAGATTAATGAAAGAGGACCACATGTGGTCCTCTTTCATTCGTGCATCTAGTTGGAGTTGCTTTACTAAGCCTTACTCCGTTGCTGAAATGCTTTGAAGCTCTTCTTGCATTTCGCGTAATTGTACTTTTTCGGCAGTAGAAGAATTGGTATAAGCGGACAGCAAAGCATTTTTTGCTTTATCAACAAGTGCTTGTTGTTCACTATGGTTTGAACAAGATACAGCTTGTGAAACAGCATCTCGTGCTTGTTGGAACAGTAAGTTACCCATTAGAACCCTCCAAGAGAAGAGTTATTTCGTTCTTTTTCTGCTTCAGCTAATGTACCGCGGTATGGGAATCTTGCGTCATGCTGCATAACAGAATCTGCCCCTTGTTGTACGAAACGTTTTGACTTATTCTTTTTGCCCATTCGTAATTCCCCCTTAGCAGAAAAACATTGACACATTTGTTGTGTCTCCTATAGTATGTGCGCTTGGCGTCATACTATAAGTAGGGAATTTTCACCTTACAATCCAAGTGCCTCCTCTAAATAAAGAGCAATTCCGTCTTCCTCGTTTGATAATGTCACGTGATTTGCTAATGATTTTAATTCTGGAATGGCATTCCCCATTGCAATCCCGTGCCCGGCAAATTCAATCATTTCAAAATCGTTATCTTCATCACCAAATGCGATGATATTTTCTTTTGGGATATTGTAGTAACTTGAAATTTTTTGTAAGCCAATTGCTTTATTTAACCCGCTTTTTACAATTTCGATAATCGGCCAAGGAGCGCCCCATTTGCGATGATCGATTACCTCTGCATGCATATCTGTTAAATGTTGGCGGATAGAATTTGATTTTGATTCATGTGCATCGATTAATAAGCAAGTAGGGTGTTCTTGTAAAATGTCGAGTAAATCACCCGTGAAAATTTTAGGTGATCCAAATTCGAAAATATGTTTTTTATCTGCATCAATTTGTTTTACATATACATCATCAATCACTTCCGCGTAAATATTTTCTACCCCAAAATCGATACATGCGCGAACGATTTCTTGCGCAGTAGCAAGTTCAAGCGGAGAGTGATGCGTTCCCCAATTTTTATCAAGTGGGTGATGGACGTATGCGCCGTTGAAATTTACGATTGGTGTGTTTAAGCTAAGTTCTTTATAATATGCATGACTCGCACGAAATGGACGTCCGGTTGAAATAACAACGATATGACCTTGTTCTTTTGCTTTTGCAATGGTTTGTTTTGTGCGTGCTGAAATGATTTTTTGATCTGTCAGTAAAGTACCATCTAAATCTAATGCGATTAAATGTTGTTTTTTCATACGTCTCACACCTTTATATAAAAGTTTTGTATATATTCATCTTAGTTTCTACATTCGAATGTTGTCTACTATTTGTAATTGGAAAAGAGAAAAGTCAAGTTGTTTTCTGAAAGTTCGAATAATGTTTCTTTGATTTTGTACAATTTGTGAAAAGGGTTACAATAAACGGACTATCGTGTTTATAATGAGAGTGTAATCTTCTCGTAATAAGTTGTTTGACTCTCCTTTGATGCTGGTCGTTATGACCAGTTTTTTTTGTTTCTACATATACTGATGTATCTCCTGCTAAAATGTGTAATTTCATTATATGAGCAAGCTTTCCTAAACATAACAGAAAAGGTTTTTTAAAATGGGACATACTAAAGATGCAATGATGGAATGGAAGGAGAATGAATATGGGACAAAGTCATCGATTCCGAGCAGGTCAAAAAGCACCAAACGACGGCATATATGTTGAAATTGGTGAAACAGGAAGTATGGTTAAGGATCCAAAAATGGTAAAGCTTTCTGCTGGAGATAAATTTCCAGAAGTTACAAATCAAAACAGACAGTGGACATATAAAAGAAGACCATAATAAATCCCGCAGTTATAAGCTGCGGGATTTGTTATGATGTAATGAAATGGATTTTTTCAAAAATAAGATCGTGTTATAAAACTGTCTTCATTGTATAAAATACATAATTTGTCGTATAATCAAATCAAAGGTCAAAAAAAGTCAAAGTTAAAGGAGCTGTGGCTGCAATGGACTTAAATCGAATGACGACGAAAACACAAGAAGCGATTATGAGTGCACAATCAATTGCTACTAAGCATCATCATCAAGAAATTGATACTGTACATCTTTTAGATGCGCTTCTTCAGCAGCAAGATGGATTAGCCATCCGTATTTTTCAAAAGATGAATGTAAATATAGATCAGCTTATGCAAGGAGTAGAACGCTTGTTAAAGCAAAAGCCATCAGTTACCGGAGGCGGCGCCGAGGCAGGGAAAGTATATATTACAGGTGCGCTTCAGCAACTGCTTGTAAGAGCTGAAGAAGAAGCGAAGCATTTGCAAGACGATTATATTTCAGTAGAGCATATTCTTCTTGCGTTTTGTGATGAAAAGAAAACGAACGATATATGTCAGTTATTTACATCGCTTCGTATTACGAAAGAAGCGTTATTGCAAGCATTAACAGAAGTTCGGGGGAATCAAAGAGTGACGAGTCAAAATCCAGAAGTAACATATGAAGCTTTGCAAAAATACGGCCGTGATTTAGTAGCAGAAGTACGGCAAGGAAAAATTGATCCGGTTATTGGACGCGATAGTGAAATTCGCCGTGTTATCCGCATTTTATCACGTAAAACGAAAAACAATCCTGTGTTAATTGGTGAACCTGGTGTTGGGAAAACAGCAATTGTTGAGGGATTGGCACAGCGTATTGTCCGTAAAGATGTACCGGAAGGATTAAAGGATAAAACTATTTTTGCGCTTGATATGAGTGCGCTTGTTGCAGGTGCAAAATTCCGCGGTGAATTTGAAGAGCGTTTGCAGGCAGTCTTAAATGAAATTAAAAAAAGTGAAGGGAAGATTTTACTATTTATTGACGAGCTTCACACGATTGTAGGGGCTGGAAAAACAGAGGGAGCAATGGATGCTGGGAACATGCTAAAACCGATGTTAGCACGCGGAGAGCTACATTGTATCGGAGCGACGACACTTGATGAATATCGGAAATATATTGAGAAAGATCCGGCATTAGAACGTCGTTTCCAGCAAGTATTAGCAGAAGAGCCAACGGTCGAAGATACGATTTCCATTTTGCGCGGTTTAAAAGAACGCTTTGAAATTTATCATAGTGTTAATATTCATGATCGTGCTCTTGTAGCAGCCGCGATGTTATCAGATCGTTATATTTCCGATCGCTTTTTGCCAGATAAAGCGATTGACTTAGTGGATGAAGCATGTGCAACGATTCGGACAGAAATTGACTCGCTGCCAACAGAATTAGATGAAATAACACGTCGTATTATGCAGTTAGAAATTGAAGAAGCTGCGCTTAGTAAAGAAACGGATCGCGGTAGTCAGGAGCGTCTGCAAACATTGCAGCGTGAGTTATCGGATTTAAAAGAAAAAGCAAGTAGCATGAGAGCGCAGTGGCAAAAAGAGAAAGAAGAAATTCATAAAGTGCGGGATTTACGTGAAAGTTTAGAACGTTTGCGCCGCGAGTTAGAAGAAGCGGAAGGAAATTACGATTTAAATAAGGCAGCAGAGCTTCGTCACGGCAAAATTCCAGCTGTAGAAAAAGAGCTGAAAGCAGCGGAAGAAGCAAATGCTAATAAACAGCAAGATAATCGTCTTCTTCGTGAAGAAGTAAGTGAAGAAGAAATTGCAAATATTGTATCGCGTTGGACTGGTATTCCAGTTGTAAAACTTGTAGAAGGAGAACGTGAAAAGCTGCTTCGTTTAGAGCAAATCTTATCGGAGCGTGTCATTGGACAAGAAGAAGCGGTCGGTCTTGTGGCGGATGCGGTGTTACGTGCCCGTGCTGGTATTAAAGATCCAAATCGTCCGATTGGTTCATTCATTTTCTTAGGACCTACAGGTGTTGGGAAAACAGAACTTGCGAAAACATTGGCGCAATCATTATTTGATAGCGAAGAACAAATGATTCGAATCGATATGTCTGAGTATATGGAAAAACATGCAGTATCCCGTTTAATTGGAGCGCCTCCTGGATATGTCGGATATGAAGAAGGGGGACAATTGACAGAAGCTGTGCGCCGTAAACCATATTCGGTTATTTTATTAGATGAAATTGAAAAAGCGCACCCAGAAGTGTTTAATATTTTACTGCAAATGTTAGATGATGGACGTATTACAGATTCACAAGGACGTACAGTTGATTTTAAAAATACAGTAATTATTATGACGTCCAATATCGGATCACAATATTTACTAGAAGGATTAGGAGAAGATGGTTCTATTCAAGAAGAAGCAAGAGACCTTGTGATGGGACAACTTCGCGGTCATTTCCGTCCGGAATTTTTAAATCGAGTGGATGAAATCATTTTATTTAAACCACTCACAACAAATGAAATAAAAGGTATTGTCGATAAAATTGTGAAGGAGCTGCAAAATCGTTTAGCGGACCGTCATATTACGGTTGAATTAACAAATGCAGCAAAAGAGTTTGTTGTAGAATCAGGATTCGATCCAATGTATGGTGCACGTCCGTTAAAACGCTACGTACAACGTCAAGTTGAAACGAAGCTAGCGCGTGAACTCATTGCAGGTACAATTACAGATCATAGTCATGTATTAATTGATGTATTAAATAACGAGTTAGTTGTAGAAGTTCGTTAAAAAAAAGAGTCCGGCTGATTCCGGACTCTTTTTTATTAATGCTGCTGTGCAGGCTCGTTTGGAATTAAAGCTCCCAGTACGATTACAAGTACAGCAAGAATTACAGAAAAAATAGACGCTTGTTGGAAATCGTATGTAACGCCTGGCGTCATAGAGCTAAGTACGTAGCTCATCATTTGCACAAGCAGGAACGACCAGATTAAGGCCCAAATTACACGCATCTTTTCACACCTCTATTCGTTCAATTTATTTTTATTGTAACATAACTCTAAAAAGAATATAGAAAAAATATTTGTTGTTTTTGCAAAGCAAATTGCCATTAGCGTCATACATTATAAAAGAGTTATTTTGATGTTGTTATATAAGGCGGGAGAAGTATGGGTATTACGGAGCGTTTCTTCTTTTTAGAGCAAGAGCCATGTGTAATTCATTTGCCGGAAAAACCAAATGGATTCGGTATATTGCTGCTAGGTGATTACAATTATTTCATTGAGAATGGTACAAGTTTATGGCTTCAACATGCAGGGTGGTTGCACTTTTTAAATGAATTGCGGAAGGAAGGCTATACGATTTTTTCTTCTAATTTACACGGAAGACATTGGGGAAATGAACAGGCAGTTCGTTTAGCGAAAAGATTATATCATGTTGTTATGAAAAAGGAGATTTTGAACGAAAAAATTCATATCATAGCAGAAGGAATGGGAGCGCTTGTTGCCCTGCAAATGATGGTGCAATATCCAGAATGTGTTCGTTCTGTTCTTATGTTCAATCCATGTCTTCATTTACCGGCGCATGTTGAACTTGAAAAAGAGCACAAATTTTTTTATAAGCGATTAATTCGTGAATTAATGCAAGCATACGATGCGACAGAATCGGAATTAGAACGGAAAATTGAAAAGAAAGCATTTCCATATTTGAAATCATCTGTTCCTGTAAAAATATTTGTATCCATTCAAGAAAAAAAAGAACGAAAACAATTGTTCAGAGAATATGAAAAACAACGCTTGCAAGAGAATTGTCCAACTGCATTATCCTTTCATTTCCAAGATGTAAAATATAAAATGGCGCAAAATGCGTGTCAGTTTTTTAAGTGGTATGAAGATTTATAAGGCTCCTATATATACATAAGGAGCTTTTTGTGTATGTGAGGAGGGAGACAAAATGAAACGAGTAATTGTTGTGGGTGCATTAACATTTATAGGCTATCATCTTGTGGAGAAGTTTTTTGAAGAAGAGATTGAGGTATACGCATTTGATGTTGATAATATGAACAGTATGTCCAAGGTGAATGAAGAAAAATTATGTTTAATTGGTCGAAATGCATTATTTACGTATTCTTCGCTCCGTGATGATGAAGGGTGGGAAGTGTTGGAGAAAACGGATATTGATACTGTATATTTTTGCTTATGTGAGCCGAATCAGCAAAAGGATTTTCGAAACGAACGTACTATATTGCAATATGTAAAGCGATTTGAGAGTTTTTGCAGAAGAAAAGGAATAAAATTTATCGTTTTATCTTCTGTAGAAGTGAGTCATGCTTGTAACAATGAAAATAATATACTTTTTTCAAAAATTGAGCGAGAGGTAAAGAAGGGGAGTGCAGATTATTGTATACTGCGCGTTCCGACCGTATATGGACCGTGGCAGCCGTTGTTTATGGCATATCATCATGTTATTCTTTCGCAGATGAAGCAACAGACTATTTCTGTTCCCGTAGAGGAATGCACATGTGACCTTATATATGTTGAAGATGTTGCTCGATGTTTATATGAACTCGGTCAAAAAAAGATAGAAAGAAAAATATATTCTCTTTGCAGCGGAGAAGAAAACCAATGGCAAAAAGGAATTGAATTATTACAGGAAGCAGGTAAAATGCAAATACATCATAAAGAGTGTCAAAACAATGAGGAAACAGAGATGATTGTTACAAATCCAATTGCATTAGAAGACGGATTACAGCGTCAAATTTCTCACATAAAACAATATAAGGAGTTATACGAGGGAAGCAGCACGTGGTAAACTAGAAAAGAACGTTTTAATGTTGAAAGGATGAGGAGATATGAATGAAAAAAACATGCAATTTTTACAAATCGCAATGAAACATTTGCCGGAAGCAAAGGCAATTTTAGATGATAATGGTATTGCATTGGATATGGCAAAAGCGCAGCCTGTATTAGAGTTATTAATGAAGGTTATGGATGAAGCTTATGAACTTGGGAAAGCGGACGCAGGAGAGTAATACGTCTGCGAAATACTTATAACTACTAGGTTAATGCTTTTTCTGTAAATGATGAAGCTTTAATAATGAGACCTTTCCATCGGTGAGGATTCACTGATGGAAAGTGTTGCTTTAAAATAAAGTTAAACAGTTTTGAAGAAAACCGAAATTTCCTATCTCAATAAAGAAGGGATTTCGGTTTTTTTGTGGATTAAGAACTTGTTAAGTGATAATAGAGTTATTCCATTAAAGGGCCAGATTGTGGAGGAAAAAGAAAGAGTAAGAATACTGATAAAAAGATCATTATTTGTGAAGTGTTTCACTTAAACTAACATGGCGAAGTTAGTTTAAGTTTTGTCACAATTTTTTTCTAGGTTTTTCTTAAAAATGAACAGTTCTTTTTTAACATACTTCCAAAAGAATTCCCCTTCCTCAAGGAATGAGAAGGGTGAAGCCCGATGAGTAGGGAGGGGATGAATTTTGGTTGGTGTAAGCCAAAGGAATGAAAAAGGAATTTTCTCAAATGAGACAGAAATTATAGAAAGAATACTTTTGATCTCAAAGTTATTGTTTGCTGACTGTAGGCGGTGCACCATTAGAAATTCTAAAACAATACCAAAACACAAGGACAAAACGAATGGGAGGTGATGACAATGTTGTTCAATCAAAAATATGAAATCTTTCCAACAGAAGCGCAAAAAGAAGTGTTAGACCGTTGGCTACAATATTGTCGTCAAACCTACAATTCTGCCTTGTTAGACAAAGAACGGAAATATAAGCAAAACAAAGAAAATTACAATCGTTATGATATGCAAAGACAACTTACATTGGACAAGGAGACGTATCCTTTTCTAAAAGAAATGCCTTCTCAGCCTTTGCAAGAAGTTTTTGCACGTTTGAAAAAAGCGTTTGATCATTTCTTTCGTAAAGATGCAAAGTATCCAAAACAGAAAAAGTATAAAGACTACACGAGTATGACATTTCCTCAATTTGGGTTCAAACGAAATGGAAAGCATCGCTATGCCATGTCTTTTTCTGATAACGGTAAATTATACAATACAAAGTTGGGAGAAATAAATATCCTACTCCACAGACCACTCGAAGGAACAATCAAGCAACTGATTCTCAAACGTCAAGGGAAAAGATGGTACGCTATTTTCTGTGTCGAAAGACAAGTGGCACCATCTGGTATCGATACCAATCGTGCGATAGGAATTGACGTGGGATTACATAAGTATGCCGTTCTTTCTAATGGTTCAGAGTTTGAAAACCCTAGATTTCTCCGTGAAAAAGAAAAACAACTAAAGAAAGCACAGCGAAAACTTTCTAAGAAGAAACAAGGTTCTGCTAACTTCATAAAACAAGTCGAGCGTGTTCGCAAGCTACATGAAAAAGTAGCGAACCAGCGCAGAGATTTTCTTCATAAACTCAGTTACAATCTAGCGAAAGATTATTCCGTTATCGTTGTAGAAAATCTGAACATTCGTAACATGGTTAGAAACAGAAAATTATCAAAGTCTATTTCTGATGCAGGGTGGGGAATGTTTCGAAACATGCTTGCTTACAAATGCGAAAATCATGGCGGTGTACTCATCAAAGTAGAACCAAAGTATACTTCACAAGACTGTTCTTTTTGTGAGAATCGCGTGAAGAAGTCTCTCTCTATTCGTACTCACATTTGTAAAAAGTGTGGAACGGTATTAGATAGAGACTATAACGCGAGCCGGAACATCTTACAAAAAGGATTAGAAGAATTGTTTGCCACAAACTAAAGTCTACAAACTGTAGGGCAAGGTTATGTCCGAACAGTATAATCTATGCCTGTGGAGACTGTGTAAGACGTAGTGGGACACCCGACTATGCAACAGTCTATGAAATAGGAAGCCCCTTCTTCAATCGACTGGAAGGTGGATAAGGAGGGGGTTATTCACTGTGAAATCGCTCTTTTAAAAAGCCCCTTAAATTTCTCCCTATCTTCTGATGTAAATGGTTTTGGCCCCTTTGTACGCTTTCCGCTTTTTCGAGCCATTGCACTCAAATAACGTGTTTGTAATAATTGGTCAATGTTTTCATTTGTATAGCTAGACCCATTATGGTGAAGTACTGCACACCCTTTTGCTAAACCTAGCGAAGCAAGACCATAATCTTGCGTAACGATTATATCTCCTTTTTCTGCTAACTTCATAATCCGATAATCCGCAGCATCTGCTCCAGAATCAACATAAATGGTTTCCACTCCTGATGGTTGTTCCGCATTAGAAAAATGAGAAAAACTACTAACAAGGATAACAGGAATTTCAGCATTCGTACCTTCCGAGATAATGATATCTTTTACCGGACAAGCATCTGCATCAACATAAATTTTCATCTTAACATCTCCCCGTAAATAAGTTTGAGTTGATGATAATGGCAAATTTAGCCTTTGTCAAACGAGAAAGATGGTTTACCTAAAATCATTAAAAAACAGTTGTTCTATTAAAGGGCGCTTTAATTGAGCAAAGAAAAAAGCCTAATTTCTCAGCATTAAATTGAGAAATTAGGCTTTTTAATATTGAAATTTACTTAACGTTGTAAATCCGCATTTTCCTGACAATACTGTGGATTTAAAATAAAGTTGCGATGCTCTATCCCTTTGGATATGGTAATTTAAAGGGGTGTTTTTATAGTGAAAAGGAAAAGAACATCTGATTTTGAGTGACAATAAGTTGTTTCGTTAAAGGGTCATATTGTTGAAGTTGAACTGGGAATAAAAATCAAAATACATAGTTAAGGAAGTGGATGGATGAATTTATTAACTGTTACTGAGGAATTTTTTAATTATGTAAGGGAGTTTTTACTTTTAAGATTTACACTATTTGCTTTGGTCCTCATGACTTTTTCCTTTGTCATAAACCGTATGATTGATTGGTTCTTTAGGAAGTCAAGCTTTTTTGATGAAGAAGTAGAACAGACGATTCAAAGTGTAATTCGATCAATTATTAGGTATGGAATTTTAATCAGTCTTGTTTTTTATCTAATTAGTCAATTTGTAGATATAAAAGGTATTCTTGCAGGTGCAGGGATTGCCGGAGTTGTCGTCGGTTTTGCTGCACAACAGATGCTAAAAGATGTTATATTAGGGTTCGCAAGATTAACGGACAAAGAGTTTCGTGTCGGCGATTTTGTTACTTTTAACGGAACAAGTTCAGGTACCATTGAGGAAATCGGTATTCGCTTTATGCAAATTCGTGAATGGTCGGGAAAACTCCTTACCATCCCACATGGAGAGATTAGAACGATACAGAATTTTAATAAAGGCTGGATGCGGGTTATTGAACGGATTACGGTAAGTTATCAGGAAGATCCTACAAGAATAAAGGAATTGTTAGAAAAAGTATGTGTTATCTGCAATGAAAAATTGGATCAAAGCCTATATAGGATAGAGGACGAGGCTGTTCAATCATTTCAATATATTGGTGTTACAGACTTAAATCCAAATCTTAAGTATGTTGGGTACGAATTTTGTATTGTAGGTTTGGTTAAACCTGAGGAGTATTTTGAAACTTCCAGGCAAGTAAGGTTTGAACTAATGTCTATATTCCATGAGAATCAAGTACAAATGCCAGCAGCGAATATGTTCGTTCATACTGAAAAATTACAGGAGATTCCTGGAGAGCGGTTTTCACCAAGCAGGTAAAGAAAACTAGCTAATAGAAACTCCTTTGTTATTCAATTAAAGGGCGCTTTAATAGAGTAAGAATCACAGAAATAATCAAATTTTTTTATAAAATAATTATTCAATTGAATAGAAAAAAGCGTGTATTGATCATTCTTTTTTCAAAACACGCTTTTTCCTTTTTTATTAAGGTTTACAGGGTTAATTTAATCAAACTTTATTTCAGGGCTACAGAAAGGTCTCACTTTTTACTCAGCTACTTTATTTTTCGTTTGAACTTGCTTAATCCTTCATATACAATCGGTACAATTAATAATGTCAATAGCGTAGAACTTGTTAATCCGCCGATTACTGTTACGCCAAGACCTTTGGAAATAAGGCCGCTTCCTTCAAAGCCTAATGCAAGTGGAAGTAAGGCACCAATCGTTGCGATAGCGGTCATTAAGATTGGGCGTAATCTTGTTGCACCAGCTTCTAGTAATGCTTCGCGTGTTGTAAATCCTTCGCGTTCCTTATGAATGACGCGGTCAATAAGTACGATAGCGTTTGTGACAACAATACCGATTAACATGAGGGCACCAATCATTGCAGAGATGCTTAATGTTTCTCCGGAAATTAATAAGGCAACAACGGCACCGATGATTGTAAATGGAAGCGAGAATAAAATCGCAAATGGTGCTAATGCCCCGCCGAATGTTATAACGAGAACGAAGTATACAATCGCAATCGCAGCTAACATGGCTAAACCAAGCTGTGTAAAGGATTCTTGAATATCTTTAGATACACCGCCCATCGAAACATCAACGCCAGATGGTAAGTTCATTTTATCTACTTCTTTTTGAATGTTTTTGGAAGCTTTAGCTACATCATCTGTCGTTGGTTTTGCAGTTACTTCTGCATATACGCGACCATCACGTCTTGTTATTGTATTAGACGTTTCACCTTCTTTTACAGTCATAATATCTTTTACAGCCACTTCTGTACCTAGCGGTGTTTGTATTTTTCGGTTTGTTAAATCATCGATGTTTTCATAATTTTGTTTTTTAACCTCAACATACACATTCATCTCTTTGTTATCTTCTTTTACTGTTGTTAAGACAGGGCGTTCGTGAGAGTCGGAAAGTCCCATGCCTACTTGCGCAGCAGTTAAACCAAGCTTACTTAATTTCTCTTGATCTGCGACTAATGTGTATTCATCGTATGTTTTTGCAAGGCTAGAGTCGATATTTTTTAACGTTTTATCTTTTTTCATGATATTTTGAATGTCTTTTACGACAGGTTTAATCTCTTGTAAGCTGTCTCCGTATACATATAACTTAATTTCGTTGTTGCTTCCGCCAGATGAGAAGTCTTGGTTTTTCCATTCGCCTTTACCTGTCATCTTTTGTAAGTCTTTAACAACTTTTTCTTTTTCCTTCTCAAAGTTCTTTGTATCGTTTTTGTACTGAACAAAGAATAATGTCTGGTTCGATTTACCTGGGCTCATTGGATTTTCTCCGCCAAGTGAGAATTGAATTGTTTTTACATCTTTCTTCTTCTTAAAGTAATCTTCTGCTTTTGTTGAGATGTTTTCGACATCTTGCAATGTTTGTCCAGGTTCTGGATTATAAGATGCAACTACTGTTTTCTCTTCTTCAGATGGTAAGAAGCTTACACCTACAATTGGGATAAGGGCAATGCTTCCTACTAATAATAAAACCGCGATACTAGATGTAATAATCTTATGATTTAATACCCATTCTAGAAGGCGTTTATACCCATTAGCAAGTTTACTTGTATGCTCTTCATGAGTGTGTTGCTGTTTTTCCTTGGTACTTTCTTTTTTAAATAAAGAATGTGCCATCATTGGAACAATTGTAATAGCTACGAGAAGAGATGCTAATAGGGCGAAAACAATTGTTAAAGCAAATGGTAAGAACAGTTCCCCAATCATTCCTTTCACAAGACCAAGCGGTAAAAAGACCGCAATGGTTACGATTGTAGATGACATAATCGGAACGAACATTTCTTTTGCTGCCTCGCGAATTAAGTCTTTTCCCTTTAACTTTTCATTAGGTAAAGCCATACGCCGGTAAATATTTTCAATAACAACGATCGAGTCATCGACAACGCGGCCGATAGCAACGGTCATTGCTCCAAGTGTCATAACATTTAATGTAATATCCATTTCTTTTAATAGTAAAATTGCAATTAATAAAGAAAGTGGAATGGAAATAACGGAAATAAGTGTTGTTCGAATGTTACGTAAGAACAACATGATGATAATGATGGCGAAAATTGCCCCAAAAATAGCTTTACTTAACATTGTGCTAACCGATTTTTCAATTGGTGCACCTTGGTCAAACGTTGAAATGATTTCGATGTCATCAAATTTCTTTTCGAAATCATGTGCTTTATTTTTAACGGCATTTACAACATCAACTGTATTTGCATCAGCAGCTTTCACAATTTGAAGGCTGATTGCATCTTTTCCGTTTGTACGTGAAATAGACTCTGCTTTCCCAACTTGTTTAATATCAGCAATATCTTGTAATGCTACAGTTGGAATTGCAAATCCTTGTCCCGTTGCAGCGGGATTCATATTAGGCTGCTGCGCCTGAGTTGGCCCTTGTGAACTTCCTTGATTTGCAGAAGGAACAAGCGGGATTTTCATTTCTTTTAAAGCACTTAACGTTGTAATATTGCCATCTACAACAACGGACTTTTCTTTGTCTTTAAATGTATACAGTCCTAGCGGCATAGAAACATTAGAACCTTTAATCATGTTCTTAACTGTATCTTCGCTAAGGCCTAATTCTTTCATTTTTTCTTTGTTGAAGACAAGCTGTACTTCGTCAACTTGTTGACCCGAAATTTGAACAGAGGCAACGCCATCTAATCCTTCTAAACTTGGAACAACATCTTTTTCAACTCTTTCTGTCAGCTTTGCAAGAGACTCATTCTTACTTGTGACGCTTAATGAAATAACAGGAAAAGCGTTGAAGCTAAGGCGAGAAATTTTTGGTTCTTTTACACCTTCTGGTAAAGGTAAGTTAGCGAGTGCATCTTTAATTTCTGTCTCTGCTTTTTCCATATTTTTATCAAAATTATATTCTACTTGAATAGAAGATGCGTTTTGATAAGAGGAGGAGCTTACAACGGTTACTCCATTTAAGTTTTGTAGTCGTTGTTCGATTGGTTTCGAAATCTTTTCTGCTACTTCAGCTGGGGTAGCGCCAGGATACACAGTTGTTACTGTTACGAGTGGTGTGGTAATATCTGGGATTGTTTCCAGCTTCATGCGAAGACCAGAATAGATTCCCGCAATCGTAATCATGATCGTTAATAACCAGACTGCGAACTTGTTATTTAACGAAAAGTTAATGATTTTATTCATCTGTACACTCCTTTTCACGGAAACTGACTAATTGGTCATAACGAACAAATTATAAATGACTGACTGGTCAATAGTCAACTGAAAGGACTGATGCAAAGTGAAACTTCCATAGATAGAGGGTTCTTCATCCGCCGTCTACCTTCTTTATCTTCTCTGAATCTTGTGTGAGGGTCTTATTTCCTGCTGATAGAGGGATAAAATATTGAGAAATACTTGCAATTTTTGACCGATGAGTCATAATGCGAATAAGAGCGTTTTTTTAGGAGAGAAAAAGATGAAGGAAAAAGAACGGTTAATAATTGAAACAGCAATTAAATTATTTGCAATGAAGGGTGTTAGTGCGACGTCTATTCAAGAAATAGCAACAGAATGCGGTATTTCCAAAGGCGCATTTTATTTGCATTTTAAATCGAAAGACACTTTAGTATTGGCAACATTGGAGTATTACTACGACCGGATTCAAAATAAAATGATGGATATTGAAAAAGAATCATTACCTCCACGTGAGAAATTTGAAAAACAATTACATTGCCAGTTTTACGAATTACAACAAAAAAGAGAATTCATTATTATGTGTATGAGGGAAAATGCGATTCCTTTTAATAAAGAAGTAGAAGCATTTATGACGAGAATGAGATTAGAATCACATGCTTTTCACCGCGATGGTTTACTTGCTATATATGGGGAAGAGATTGCTCCTTATCTTATTGATGTAATTATTATGCTAGAAGGGATATCGCATGGGTATTTGGAGTCGGTTATCTTTAATGTGGTAAATGTAGATATAGCATATATAGTGAGATTTATATTAAAAAGAATGGATGATATCGTAGCGGGGTTACAACGTTCAAATGAAAAACCGGTTATTTTAGAGCGGGAACTCAATCACTTTTTGTGCGATGGGAATGTAATGAACGGACATATGGAAGAATCATTTGTAAATGAAATTATTACGTTAAAACGTACGCTAGTAGACCAATTAGGAAATGATGAATTACTGGTTACACTAGATGTGCTAGAGTCAGAAATGAAAACGAATCATCCGCGAGTTCCAGTTATTCAAGGGATGTTGTCTAACTTAAAATCGTATCCTGAATTGCATGATTTCCGTGAAAGACTTGCGTTGTATTATAAAATAACAAATTAATATTATAGACAAAAGGAAACTTATCATTTAAAATTAGTACCAAGTCATAATAATTGATATAAAACGGAGGGTTGCGATGTGAACGTAGGCATTTTAGGGATCGGGAGATATGTGCCGGAAAAAGTTGTCACAAATCACGACTTAGAGAAAGTGATGGATACATCTGATGAGTGGATTCGTACAAGAACGGGAATTGAAGAAAGACGAATTGCCGATGATACAATAGATACTTCACATATGGCTGTGGAAGCTGCAAAAAAAGCACTTGAAAATGCAGGGATGAACGGGGAAGAAATTGATCTTATTTTAGTTGCAACAGTAACGGCGGATCGTTCGTTTCCGGCGGTTGCTTGTGTAGTTCAAGAACAAATTGGAGCGAAGCATGCAGCAGCTATGGATTTAGGTGCTGCTTGTGCTGGTTTTATGTACGGAATGATTACCGCACAACAATTTATTCAAACTGGAACTTATAAAAATATATTAGTAATTGGTAGCGATAAGTTATCTAAAATTGTAGATTGGAATGACCGAAATACGGCAGTTTTATTTGGTGATGGAGCAGGTGCTATCGTTATGGGAGCTGTTTCAGAAGGAAAAGGTATTCTTTCATTTGAATTAGGAGCGGATGGAAGCGGTGGTAAACACCTTTATCGTGATGAATATGTTATGATGAATGGCAGAGAAGTCTTTAAATTTGCTGTTCGTCAACTTGGTGATTCTTGCCTTCGCGTTTTAGAAAAAGCAGGGCATACGAAAGAAGATGTGGACTTTTTAGTGCCTCACCAAGCAAATATTCGTATTATGGAATCGGCGAGAGAGCGATTAAATTTACCACAGGAGAAGATGAGTACGACAATTTCTAAGTTTGGGAATACGTCAGCTTCTTCGATTCCAATTGCTATGGTAGAAGAATTACAAAATGGACGCATTCAAGATGGTGATCTTATCATATTAGTTGGTTTTGGCGGCGGATTAACATGGGGAGCAGTTGCTCTTCGTTGGGGTAAATAAGGACTGAGAGAAAAGGAGTGTATTTTGTATGGAAAAAAAGCGTGTTGTAATTACAGGATTAGGAGCAGTTACTCCTGTAGGAAATGATGTAGAAACTGCATGGAACAACATTAAGCAAGGTGTATCTGGAATTGGACGTATTACACGCTTAGATGCAGAGCAATTTCCGGCAAAAGTAGCAGCGGAAGTTAACGACTTTGAAGTCGAGAAATATATCGATAAGAAAGAAGCGCGTCGTATGGACCGCTTTACACAATATGCTGTTGCAGCTGCAAAAATGGCTGTAGAAGATGCGAAATTAGAAATCACAGAAGAGAATGCTCCACGTATCGGAGTATGGGTTGGATCTGGAATTGGCGGTATGGAAACATACGAAGAACAATTTAAAGTATATATGGAAAAGGGTGCACGTCGCGTAAGTCCATTTTTCGTACCGATGATGATTCCCGATATGGCAGCTGGTCAAGTGTCGATTGCTACAGGAGCTAAAGGAATCAATACTTGTTCAGTAACAGCATGTGCATCAGGAGCCAATTCAATCGGTGATGCATTTAAAGTAATTCAGCGCGGTGATGCGGATGCAATGATTACGGGCGGAGCAGAAGCACCGTTAACAAATATAGCATTTGCAGGGTTTAGTTCTGCGAAAGCATTAACATTTAATGAAGATCCGGCAACAGCTTGCCGTCCGTTTGATAAAAATCGCAGCGGTTTTGTTATGGGCGAAGGTGCTGGTATCATTATCTTGGAAGAGTTAGAGCATGCACTAGCACGCGGTGCTCATATTTACGCAGAAATCGTTGGTTATGGTGCAACAGGTGATGCATTCCATATTACAATGCCCGCTCCTGGCGGTGAAGGCGGTGTACGTGCGATGCGTCAAGCGTTAGCAGATGCAGGTCTTCAGCCGGAAGATATCGATTATATTAATGCGCACGGTACGAGTACAGAAGCGAATGAAAAGTATGAAACGATGGCAATTAAAGAAGTGTTTGGCGAACATGCGTATAAAGTAGCAGTAAGCTCAACAAAATCAATGACAGGACATTTACTAGGTGCAGCTGGTGCGGTAGAAGCGATTATATCTGTTAAAACAATTACAGATGGTGTTGTTCCGCCGACAATTAACTATGAAACACCAGATCCAGAGTGTGATTTAGATTATGTGCCAAATAAAGCAAGACAACAAGAGGTACGTGCGGTATTAAGTAACTCATTAGGTTTTGGTGGTCATAACGCAGCATTAGTATTTAAAGCATATAAATAATAAAGGAAAAAAGTGCAGATGAAAATCTGTACTTTTTTTATGCCTTCTTTCAGTTAGTTGCATATGTATGGAACTAAAGGAGGGAGAAAGATGGGCGTGGTTAAAACGGCAGAATGGCTGCGTACGTATTATCAAGAGCCGGAAAAAATTTGTGAGAAGTTTACAAAATATTTTCCGCTTCAACAAGAAGCATTGTATCGATTTCTTGTTTCAAAAGGAATGTTTCGCCCAGTGATAGATGGCGAGAAAGAAATCGACATATTACAAAAAAAACGAGTATGGGAGAAGTTGGCATTAGAGTATAAAGAATTACGGGAATGGTTAAAAGGACCTGATATACCAGTATTTATTTTATTATCTGATCCATATAACCGAACTATTCAGCGAGAGTATAACGGAAAAGCAGGATTAACAATTCGAGATGCTTTATTTTTATTTGTGAGTTCACAAAATTCGATTGGTGAGTTAAAGGCATTGCTTACCCATGAATACCACCACATATGTCGTATCCATGAAACTGAAATAAAAGAAGAACAGTATACGATTCTGGATACGATGATTATGGAGGGCTTAGCAGAACAAGCGGTGTATGAAAGGTATGGAGATTCTTACCATGCTCCGTGGGTGTCTTATTATAGCAAAGAAGAAGCGATTAGGCTTTGGCATCGGTTTCTACATGATAGTTGTAATGTGAACCGAATGACCCGAGAGCATGATGTGTTGTTAAATGGATGGAGATTCTATCCACGTATGCTTGGATATGCTGTAGGATTTCATATTGTAAAGGATTGTGTAGCGCATACGAAATATAATACAAATGCTTTACTAGAAATGGATGCGAAAACCATCTTAAAAGGTGCAGTTTCTTTTGACTGATAAGAATGATGTATGAACTTAGCTATGGCTAAGTTTTTTTATTTTATCCCACTATTCGCGGGCAGTAGGATTCCCACCTCAAGATTTTGAGAAAAGCATTGTCCAGCTCTAGCGGCTAGAATCTCCGGTCGTTTCGCCCCCCTCGGACAAGGCAAAAGGCGCCTCTCTGCCTTAGGCGCGGGCGTCCTGTGATTCTGAGTGAGCCGCTTCCGCTTTTCTTAAGAAGATAGGTAGGGGATAACTGCTGGCATGAGCCTGATTGGTGAGAGCTTTCCATCAGTGGGAAAGATATTACTGATGAAAGTTTTCCCTTATGAGAATGAATGGTAAGGGAAGATGAAGAAATTAATAATAAGAATATATTTCCTCCCTTGGAATAAATTTTACGAAAGATGACCATAATGAGATTTACAAACAGTTGTGAAGTGAGGGGTAAGCAATGCTATATCTGCATGATGTATGGGTAAATTGGTTTGAAGGTGAAGAAAACGGGTATAACGTCTGTCATTTCTATGAATGGCGGAAGGATGATACGATCGAATTGTTAGATCAAGTACCATTATTAAAAGTAGATTCCACATTATATCATTACATCGAGAACGAATTGCTAGAGCTTCCGCCAAAACTATTGGAAGACGTACATCATAAGACGTACATTCGAAAAAACCATGAGCGGTTGCAGCAAGAGTATTGTTTTGTTGTATCAGATGGAAAAGGAATTATTGCAGTTGATACAATTGGATACAATATTCCGATACGCAAAAGCCGACTGATTCCAAGACAAGAACAAATGGTATATGAAATGGTAGAAAACGTACAGGCAGAAACATATGATTTTCAAGTAGAGGCATCTCAAAAGGAACATCATATTTTATCACCTTCCCCGCATATGATGAATGGGCTAACACGGAAAGAAAGACAATTAAAACAATTGCTCTTTATGGCGCTAGATCAACTACATACAACGAAAAACCCAGCGGAGATTCGCTATTGGTTTACAGAATGGGATCCAGCAGCATATCCGTCTGTGCAACACCTCCCATTTGAGGAAGTATGGAACCGTTTATATGAAGAAGCAAAGCGTGGCTGGTCAGATAAACATGAACAGCTTTGTGAGCGACTTGTAAGAGGACAACCGTTCTTTGAAAAGTTGTGGGAAATGGAAAATGAGCAAAAGGTAAATTAAAAAACCGCCAAAGATTTGGCGGTTTTTTTGCTTATTTTAAACTTAATGGACAGTAAAATATCCTTATGTTAAATAGGTATCTTGTTTTTCTTTGATGTCCAGCTCGAGCGGCTAGAATCTGCGGTCGTTTCGCTCTCTCGGTCGAAGTAAAGAGCACTTCTTAGTCGAGAGTTCCAACGTCCTCCGATTCTGAGCGAGCCGCTTCCGCTTTTCTTGTCCAGCTCTGCCTCCTAGCCCCTCCTGTCTAAGAACCTTCCGCACGAGAAAGTACAAAACACTTTCTGTGCGAAAGAACCTTAGCCAACGGGGCTAAACAGTCGGCTCCGCTTTTCTTCCTTATCGGCGTTTTCTGCTTAATCCCATTGCATTTTCGACTTTACGAAGTTGTTTCATTGCGACGCGGTTTGCTTTTTCAGCACCTTTATCAAGGATTTCATCTAATTCAGCAGAGTTAATAAGTTCATTATACTTATCTTGAATTGGACGGATTGCTTCAACAACAACTTGTGCTAAGTCACCTTTAAAGTCGCCGTATCCTTTTCCTTCATATTGAGCTTCTAGTTCTTCAATTGTTTTCCCTGAGAATGAAGAGTAGATTGTTAATAAGTTAGAAATACCAGGTTTGTTTTCTTTATCGAATTTTACGATACCGTCAGAGTCTGTTACGGCACTTTTAATTTTCTTTTCGATTGTTTTAGTATCATCAAGCATACTGATCATTGATTTTGGATTTGGATCTGATTTGCTCATTTTTTTCGTAGGTTCTGTTAATGACATAACGCGTGCACCTACTTTTGGAATGCGAATTTCCGGAATAGTAAACACTTCGCGATAACGATTGTTAAAACGTTCTGCTAAATCGCGTGTTAACTCAATATGTTGTTTTTGGTCATCTCCAACTGGAACAATCTCTGTATTGTATAGTAAAATGTCTGCTGCCATTAATGGTGGGTATGTTAATAAAGCAGCCGGAACAGATTCTCTTCCTTGTGACTTATCTTTATATTGTGTCATACGTTCTAATTCACCTACGTACGCAGTACATTGCATAATCCATCCAAGCTGACCGTGTGCTGGAACTTCTGATTGCACAAATAACGTAGATTTGTCTGGATCGATGCCACATGCTAAGTATAGTGCAGCTAGACTGCGAATATTTTTGCGAAGCTGTACCGGGTCTTGCGGTACAGTAATTGCATGTTGGTTTACAATACAGAAGTAGCAATCATGTTCATGTTGCAGTTCTGTAAACTGCTTCATTGCTCCTAAATAGTTACCAAGTGTAATTGTTCCGCTTGGCTGAATGCCTGAAAAAATAACTGACATATGTATTTCCTCCTTGAAAAGTTGTATAGTTTTTATTCTTCGATACTTCGGCCTACAGCTCCAACGCCCTACGATTCTGAACGAGCCGCTTTCGCTTTTTCTTGTCCAGCTCCAGCGGGCTAGAATGGTCGGTGGCTTCGCGCCTTCCTGCGAGGTAAAAAGCACCTCTACGTCAGGAGCTCCATCCCCCTCCCATTCTGAACGAGCCGCTTTCGCTTTTCTAATACAAAAAAGCCCATTCATCCCTAAAAATAGGGACGAATGGACCGCGGTACCACCCTAATTATTTTGCTAAAGCAAAATCTCTTTATCCATTGTAACGTTGGATGTAACGCCAAAGCCTACTCCTAAAGTGTTTCGGTTTGGTGCTCAAAAGCCCATTCCATACTGTACAATTACTTGTTTTCACCCACCACAAGCTCTCTGAAATTGCCTCAATATGTACTCTTCTTTCTCATCGCATGCATATAAATTTGTAAGCAAATATTTTTGCACTATTATAACACACAATGAGTGGTTTGCAAACTATATAAGAACAGTGAAGCTAATGACTGTTGACAGTGCCCCTAATATGATACCAGTAATAACGATAGGGTATGTCCATGTAAAAGAATATGTTCGGTACAATATTTCTTTCGGATCGCGCTTTTCTTCATCTTCAATTAAAGATTCTACTTTTTTATTTGATCGACCTAATTTTTTAAAAGCATATATTGTTACATTGAAAAAACCGCGCTGATATAGAAATAAAAATCCTCCGATAATAATAAAGATTAAAGCGATATAAAACATAATATTGACAAAATTCAACAAAAAGGAAGTAGAAAGAATAAAAGCACATACACAAGAAATCGCAATTGTGATGCCTGTTAATATACTAATACGTGAAAAAAGCGTATTCAAATGCTTCACCCCCACAAAAAAATTACTAGAATTATTATACTATAAAAGTTATAATGAGTACTATAAAGAATTTTTAGAAAAATATACATAATTTCGTATTTTGTTGCAATTAGATAACTACAATGTTAGGCTCTGTCTTTACAAAAGATACAAAAAAAAACATTTTAGTTTAAAAATTTTAACAAAAAAATAAAAAACTATATTCACAATCGTCTTATTATATGTATAATGAAAATTGTAGAAACTTGGAGATTATTCTTTCAATTCTATATTTTTACATAGTAGGACGTAGGAGGTGCACTTAGGGGAGGCAATACAACATAAAGAAGAAGCTGCTATTATTCCTTGCATCGACATTAATAGTTAGCATGCTAGGGGCTTGCGGACAAAAAGAGAATAAGCAAGCGAAGGGAAAGCGACAAGCAGTAAGAATGGAAAGCGAGAGTTTGATTTAACAGAAGTATCTGAAATTCCGACAACAGATGTGTTTTCGGAATAATATTCTGAATCTTCTAACGTATAGAGCGATTCGATAGAAGATCTATACCGAGTTGGAATGAACTGTTAAAAGTTGAGAAAGTTTTAATTTAAGAGGATGCAGTTATTGCTCCTGTGTTCCAAAAGGGAACATCATATATGCAAAAAAGTGCTGTAAAGGATGTTGTCAATCATAATTATAGCGGCAAGCTTTTTTACAAACGGGCTTCAGTCCAACAATAATATGCTTTACTCCATCGGTTACAACGAGTATATGCCTATGATGAGCATGTGCTCTTATTTTAAAAGAAAAATAGTAAGAATATTTTAAACTATCTTATTGCTTTTGAGAAAATGGGGAGGTGCTATTTATGGGACGTTATACATTGCAACGTTTCGCGTACATGATTATTACATTATTTTTAATTACAACATTAACATTCTTTATGATGAAATTATTGCCGGGTTCTCCGCTTAAAAACCAAGAGAAATTATCGCCAGCACAAAAAGAAATCATTTTAGAAAAGTATGGTTTAAATGACCCTCTACCAGTGCAATATGCACGTTACATGGGGAATTTAGTTAAAGGAGATTTAGGGGTATCATTCCAATATGACAACCGTCCAGTAACAGAGATGATTGTTGGCCGTATTGGTCCATCTGCACAGTTAGGTCTTCAAGCAATTGTTTTAGGAACTTTTATTGGATTACTACTTGGTATTGTTGCAGCTCTTCGTACGAACACGTGGGCTGATTACGGGGCAACACTCATTTCGGTACTCGGAATGTCTGTACCAGGATTCGTTTTTGCGGCATTATTACAATATTATGTAGCTGTACAAGCTGGATGGTTACCAGTAGCATTTTGGAAAGGATTTGAATATACGATCCTACCAACGATTGCATTATCTGTAGGTGTAACAGCTACAATAGCTCGTTTTGCACGTACAGAATTAATTGAGGTTATGCAAGCTGAGTACATTTTAACGGCAAAAGCAAAAGGGCTTAGTAAAGGTGTAGTCATTATAAAACATGCATTGCGAAATGCTCTTATTCCGATTATTACAATTTTAGGTCCAATGGTTGCTAACTTGATGACAGGAACACTTGTTATTGAGCAAGTATTCGCTATACCAGGTTTAGGGGAACAGTTCGTTAAGTCTATTCCATTGAACGACTATACAGTTATTATGGGTACAACCATTTTCTATAGTGCGATTTTCATTTTTGTTATATTTATTGTCGATGTACTATACGGTGTAGTTGATCCTCGTATTCGTTTAGCGGGAGGGAAAAAATAATGAAAGATATACAAAAATTATCGCCAGATTTATTTCAACCAGCAAATCGCAGCAATACTGATAATGAAGTCATTGCCCGTCCGAGTATAAAGTTTTGGGAAGATGTAAGAAGACGCCTGTTTGAGCATAAAGGTGCAGTTTTAGGGATGATTATTCTCCTTCTAATTACTCTATTAGCGATTTTTGGTCCGATGATGAGTAAATATTCGTATAAAGATCAAGATTTAAACCGTGCGAAATTGCCGCCGAGAATACCGGTGTTAGAGAAGATTCACTGGCTGCCATTTGATGGTGTGGATCAATACGGTGTAGATCAATATGAAAAACATGATGTTAAAGAAAATTTCTGGTTTGGTACAGATGATCTTGGCCGCGACATTTGGACAAGAACATGGCAAGGGACACGCGTATCTTTATATATCGCATTATTAGCAGCGGCAATTGATTTAGTCATTGGTGTTGCATATGGTGGTATCTCCGCATTCTATGGGGGCCGCGTTGATAATTTAATGCAACGTTTCGTTGAAATCTTAAACGGTATTCCGTACTTAATTATTGTAATTTTAATGGTAATTATAATGGATCCTGGTATTTTATCGATTACATTTGCGATGGCTCTTACAGGATGGATTGGAATGTCACGTGTTGTACGTGGACAAGTATTGAAAATGAAAAATCAAGAGTATGTATTAGCATCACGTACACTTGGAGCAACAAATACACAACTAATTGTAAAACATTTAGTGCCAAACTTAATGGGTTCTATCATTGTTATGACAATGTTCACAATTCCGAGCGCGGTGTTTGGAGAAGCTTTCTTAAGTTTCATTGGTCTTGGAATTCAGCCGCCGTTAGCATCATTAGGTTCTCTAGTAAGTGATGGATATAAGTCAATTCAAACATATCCGCATATGATGTTTATTCCAGCGGCCGTAATTAGTATGTTGATTTTAGCACTTAACTTAGTAGCAGACGGTTTACGTGACGCGTTAGATCCGAAAATGCGTAAATAAGGAAGAAAGGAGAGAGAATGATGAAAACATTGTTAGACGTAAAAGATTTACATGTTTCTTTTGACACGCATGCTGGTGAAGTACAAGCTGTGCGCGGAGTTTCTTTTGACTTGAAAAAAGGAGAAACGATAGCAATTGTAGGGGAGTCTGGTTCTGGTAAGTCCGTTACATCTAAAGCGTTGATGGATTTAATTCCAAAGCCGCCAGGACGTATTAAAAAAGGAGAAATTCTTTTTGATGGTCGTGATTTAACGAAGTTAACAGAAAAAGAAATGCAACAAATTCGCGGGAAAGAAATTGCAATGATTTTCCAAGATCCAATGACATCGTTAAATCCAACGATGACAATCGGTAATCAAATTATGGAAGGTCTTATTAAACATCAAGGAATGAATAAGGCTGATGCTCGCAAAGTTGCGTTAGAGCTCCTTGACCTTGTAGGAATCCCAAATCCGGAAGCACGCTTAAAGCAATATCCGCACCAATTTTCAGGCGGGATGAGACAACGTGTTGTTATTGCAATGGCGCTTGCTTGTAATCCGAAATTATTAATTGCCGATGAGCCAACGACTGCACTTGACGTAACAATTCAAGCGCAAATTTTAGAATTAATGAAAGACATTCAGCAAAAAACAGAAGCAGCTATCATCTTTATTACGCATGACTTAGGTGTTGTTGCGAATGTGGCGGACCGCGTAGCTGTTATGTATGCGGGGAAAGTTGTAGAAATTGGAACGGTTGATGAGATTTTCTATAATCCAAAACATCCATATACATGGGGATTGTTAGCTTCTATGCCAAGTTTAGATGGCGAAGAAGCGGAATTGTATGCAATTCCAGGCACACCGCCAGATTTATTAAAGCCGCCAAAAGGTGATGCATTTGCAGCGCGTAATCCACAGGCGTTAAAGATTGATTTTGAAATGGAACCACCTTTATTTAAGGTAAGTGATACACATTATGCAGCAACATGGTTACTTCATGAAGATGCTCCGAAAGTGGAGCCGCCTGAAATTGTCCAAAAACGTATTCGACAAATGAAAGCAGGTGAACAGCATGACTAATAATCGTGAAAAATTGATTGAAGTAAAAAATGTAAAGCAATATTTCAATGTGAACGGCGGAGTTGTAAAGGCGATTGATGATGTTACCTTTGATATTTACCGCGGAGAGACATTTGGACTTGTAGGAGAGTCTGGCTCTGGTAAATCAACAACAGGAAGAACGATTATTCGTTTATACGATGCAACAGCAGGAGAGGTATTATTTGATGGTGAAAATGTGCACGGTAAAAAATCACGTGCTGAATTAAAGAAATTTAACCGTAAAATGCAAATGATTTTCCAAGATCCATATGCATCATTAAACCCGCGTATGAGCGTTGCGGACATTATTGCAGAAGGTATTGATATTCATGGTCTTGCAAAAAACAAAGAGGATCGTATGAAGCGTGTGTACGAATTGCTTGAAACAGTTGGTTTAAACCGTGAGCATGCAAGTCGTTTCCCACATGAATTCTCTGGCGGACAACGTCAACGTATTGGAATTGCGAGAGCATTAGCAGTAGAACCGGATTTTATTATCGCGGATGAGCCGATTTCAGCGCTTGACGTGTCTATCCAAGCGCAAGTAGTTAACTTATTGAAAAAATTACAAAAAGAAAAAGGGTTAACATATTTATTCATTGCGCATGATCTATCAATGGTAAAATATATTAGCGATCGCATCGGCGTTATGTATCACGGGAAAATTGTGGAGCTTGCAACGAGTGAAGAGTTATATGAGCATCCAATTCATCCGTATACAAAATCATTATTATCAGCAATTCCACTTCCAGATCCAGATTACGAGCGCAATCGTAAACGTATCGTGTACGATCCATCTCAGCATCAATACGGTAATGAAGAGCCAAAGATGCGCGAAATTCGCCCAGGACATTTCGTTCTTTGTTCAGAAGCTGAATATAAGAAATATAAAGAAATTTATCAATAAGAGAAGACGAGCACATGAAAAATGTGCTCGTTTTTTTGTTTTTTTAGGTTATTGGATAAAAAACATATACAATAATAATGAATTAATTATATTCTGATAATTTTAATGAATTAAAAAATAAGAGAAAACAGGATTAAAACGCGTTATAAAACGCTTACAAAACACATAACATTAACAGAAAATTTTAATAAGATAGAAAAATAAGTATACAAATAATCAATTTGTATGTATAATATGAATTGTTAGAAATTAATTACTTTTTATTCTTTTTAATGGAAGGGCTAACATTTTTGGGGAGGGTATAATACATGCAGAAAAAGGTGCCGATGCTACTTGCATCAACATTAACAGTAAGTATGATTCTAGGGGCTTGCGGATATACAAAAGAAGACACGCAAGCGAAAGCAAAAGGGGACACAAGCAGTGCAAAACAAGTAATTAACCTTGTTGAAACATCTGAGCTTCCAACGATGGATACAACATTAACAACAGATGCAGCATCTTCAAACGTAATGAACAACACAATGGAAGGGCTATATCGTCTTGGAAAAGATAATAAATTAGTTCCAGGTGTTGCCGAGTCGTATGAAAAATCGGCAGATGGAAAAAAATATACGTTTAAATTACGTAAAGATTCGAAATGGTCAAATGGTGACCCTGTAACAGCGAAAGATTTTGTGTATTCTTGGCAACGAGCAGTGAATCCAGATACAGGTGCAAAGTCTGCTTACATAATGTTTGATGTGAAGAATGCAGAGAAAATTAATATGAAACAATTGCCGGCGGATCAATTAGGTGTAAAAGCGGTTGATGACTATACATTAGAAGTAGAACTAGATAATCCAGTTCCATATTTTGTAGATTTAACAGTTTATCCGTTGTTCTATCCTCTTAATGAAAAATATGTGAAAGAACAAGGTGCGAAATATGGACTAGAAGCAAATACAACATTGTATAATGGTCCATTTGTACTAAATGAATGGAAACATGAGCAAAGCTTCCAATTAAAGAAAAATCCATCTTATTGGGATAATAAAACAGTTAAATTAGAGGAAGTAAACTTTAATATCGTAAAAGATACAGCAACAGCGGTAAATTTATATGAAACAAAAGCAATTGACCGTGCTTATTTATCGGCAGAATTTGTAGATAAATATAGAAAAGGTAGCGATTTTAAAACAACAAGTGATCCAACAGTATTCTTCTTACGTTTAAATGAAAAGAATCCTGCTTTAGCAAATAAAAATATTCGTAAAGCGATTTCTTTAGGATTTGAGCGTGACGGCATGATAAATACATTGTTAAATAACGGTTCAAAAGCAGCTGGCGGCTTAGTTCCAGAAGACTTTGTTAAGAATTCTGATGGGAAAGACTTCCGCAAAGAAAATGGAAAGCTTGCAAAAGTAGATTTGAAAGAAGCGAAAAAGTATTGGGAAGCTGGTAAAAAAGAGCTTGGAACAGATACAATTGAATTATCGTTATTAAACTCTGATTTAGAGCTGAATAAAAAAATTAGTGAGTATTTAAAAGGTGAATTAGAAAAGAATTTACCAGGATTAAAAGTAAATTTGAAAACACAACCATTTGCACAAGTATTAAAATTAGAGAGCAGCGGTGATTATGACATTTCATTTAGCGGTTGGGGACCAGATTACCCAGATGCAATGACATTCCTTGATATGTTTGTAACAAACGGTGCACAAAATAAAATGGGTTATTCAAATGCTCAATATGATGAACTTATTACAAAAGCTAAGAAGGATGGAACTGATTTAAAAGGACGTTGGAATGATCTGTTGAAAGCAGAAAAAATCTTATTTGATGATGCAGCGATTGCACCTATCCACCAACGCGGAAGAGCGTATGTACAGCGCGAAACAGTACAGGATATTTACATCAATAAATATGGTCCAGAGTTAAGCTTTAAATGGGCTTCTGTAAAGTAAGTAAAATGAATTTTTGATTCTAGAGGGTGCTTCGTCATTCCTTACGGATTATGAGTTGAATCGAAGAGAATTTTCATACTTGTTAGTTTAAAATAATGAACATAAAAATGAAGCAGGATTCTAATCCTGCTTCATTTTTTAATACGTGCGTTTTTTATAAATTCCTTTCCCGCCAACTTGATTCCAACCAGCTTGCACTTCAGAGGATTTATCTACGAATTTCATTTTGTTTTTACCACCAAACAATTTTTCTCCAATCCCATTTGTGATAATTCCGACCGTTGCGGTAATCCCAATAACTAATGCTGCAACGATTGCAAAATCAAGAAAAAATGCCCCCATACATAAGCCCCCTTTGTATATGTATATATGTATTGTATGTGAAAGAAGATAGAAAAGAAAGAATCCTCTGATAAAATATATGTGTTTTTATAAAGTGAAACTTCCATCAGTGGGGGTTTTCTTCATCCCCACTGATGGAAAGCTCTCACCAATCGGGCTTTTACGGGCAGTTATCTCCCACCTATCTTCTTCGTTTTTCTCTGAATCTTGAGGTGGGGGTTTTACTGCCCGCGAATAGCGGGATAAACTTATTACGTTGTTTGCTTTTTGCTAGTATTGTTCCTTTTAGCTACTTCAAAAAGAAGTTTACATTTTTTACTGATAGCAATTGCTTATAATGCCACAACATTCCACCTGTAAAGTGGATGAGCAAAATGTTGTAGGATTGGATGGTCCTTTTCAGAAAAGTATTCCTTATTATAGAAGAGAAAGGTAGTAATCTTTAAGTATATTGGTTATGTTCTTAAGCATAGAATGTGTTTTTTACTAGAGAATGATCTCTTAGTATAGATAAATGTCCTCATCTAGAAAATGTAAAATTTTTCGGAAATCTATCTATTAAATTTTTTGTTCAAATAGGCTGATTTTAGAGAGGTGAAAACCAATGAAATTTGCATTTTTATTAGTCGCTATTATTGTTATTGTATCACTCATGGGTACAGTGTTAGTTGCAAGAAATACGGATGAGAATTATGGGAACTCTACGAAGCAGAATGTGACCAATTTGTCTGTTATTTATATCGTACTTTTTTTAATTCTTCTCATAGGAGTTGCATGGTATACGATTGTCATCTTGTAGTCTTTGCCACTTAATAAGGTGAAACTTCCATCAGTAAACGCTTTATCCACTGATGGAAAGCCCGCCCAATCGGGCCCTAACAGGCGGTTTTCCTTCATGAAATATCCCCCCACATACCGCCTGTTAGAGCGGGCTTTCTTTGCTCCTCTCTGAATTGGGATCTTACTGCGGGATAAAGGTTAGCGAATCCCTTTATAGTTTGGCGTCGGTTTCGCCCGTAATTCTATTTATTAAATAAAATCTTGGATCAGCTGTTGTCCAGGATATGATTCAATAGTGGAATCAACAGAAGAATCAAAATCAAAAAATATTACTTTAGAACGTAACGGAGATGATAAAATATGACGACCTGGTTTATACTTTCGTTGATTCTTATGTTTTCTGTAAAAATAATAGTGACGAGTCTACCAACCTCTGTTACGGACTCGTTTGCACAAAAATTTGAATTGCATCCACAACTTAATAATGCGAATGTTACTGTAACCATCGACGGAAAATGCTTGGAAGGTGAAGACAAAATTCAAGTTATTAATTATTTTAACGAAGCACTATTTTTAGAGAAATATTATTTTCCTCCAAATACTAGTGGGACGCCATTGAATATTGATACGAAAAGAGGCAAAAATAATGTTAGGTTTTCTGTGTACAGTTACGACGATCACGTTGATGTAGTCAAACAGTACAAGAAGAAAGTAGTCGCGTATAGTCTGCGTTCTAACGGTCTTCAAAAACGTTCTATGTTAGTAACAGAGGAAATGAATGAAACGACAGCTGAAGCGCTATAAGCATTTGCGAAGACTCTATTTAAATATAGAAAGAAAAGGATTCCTAAAATATAAGGAATCCTTTTTTTTGTTAGTATATAGGGTTGTTTTAGATAAGTGGATGAGCAAAATACCATAGAAGTGGATGGTTATTTTTTTGAGATGTTTGTTTACTATAAGAAGGGTAGTACTTTTAAATTTATTTTAATTATTCATGTCACTAAAGTCATAAATAAAGAAATGATGATAAGGATGAAACCAAATGGAATGGAAACCCGATCGTGCGAATAAGAAGCCTGTCTACAAACAAATAGCAGACTATATTGAATATGGGATTTCTTCGGGAGAATTTGCACCAAATAGTATGTTACCTTCGGAACGTACTTTAGCAAAAGAGTTGCAAGTTAATCGCAGTACGATAGTATCTGCATATCAGGAGCTGCAATCGCTTGGGATAGTAGAGCGAGAAAAAGGAAGCGGAACGCGTGTAAGCACAGATATATGGGGAATATCGCATAAACGCATCCCGAACTGGGGCCGGTATGTAGAGGATGGCTCATTTCTCCCCAATTTGCCACTAGTTCAGCGTATTCGTACAGAAACTCAAAAGACCGATTTAATTAATGTAGCTGGTGGTGAATTGTCGCCGGATTTGTTTCCAACCGATCAATTTCGTGCCATTCTCTCAGAGCAAACATTTACAGGGCATTTAGGTTATGATCATCCACAGGGCAATGAGATATTGAGGGAAACGATTTCTTGGCATGCTGATAGCTATAAAAATATAAAGGTTGATCCTTCCTCTATTCTTATTACGTCAGGCGCTCAACAAGCACTTCATCTTATTGTTCAATGCTTGCTTAAGCCAGGGGATGCTGTTGCGATTGAAGATCCATCTTATTGTTTTTCCCTACCAGTATTTCAATCTGCTGGGTTAAAAACATTTCATTTACCTATGGATCAACATGGTATTAATCCGGATGACATTATCGATTTACACAAAAAACATAGATTGCGAATGATATTTTTAAATCCTGATCATCATAATCCAACAGGAAACGTTCTTTCGTTGGCACGTCGTAAAAAGATTCTAGAATTGTCGTCTGATTTTGGTATACCTATTGTAGAAGATGATCCCTACAGCCTAACTTCTTTCAATGGAAAAGTAAATCCAACCTTAAAATCTATGGATTATAATGGAAATGTTTTATATATTAGTTCATTATCAAAAATTGTAGCATCAGGATTACGAATTGGCTGGGTTATTGGACCTCCGCAAGTCATTCAACGTCTGGCGGATGGGAAGCAGCAAGTGGATTTTGGACATAGTGTATTCCCTCAATGGGTGGCAAATCAATTTTTGAGATCGGAATATTTTAATGCGCATATTTGTATGCTTCGAGAACAACTTAAACAGAGAAGGGACCAAATGACCTCAAGTCTCGATGAACTTTTAGGTAAACAAGTTGAATTTCATGTTCCAGAAGGTGGAATCCATTTATGGTGTAAGATACCGAATGAAATTAATGAATATCATCTATTGGAAGAATCTATACGAAAGGGTATAGTTTTTGTTCCAGGGAGTATTTTTGGTTCGGAAAAAGGATATGTACGTTTTACTTTTGGAAGAGGTGACCTGAACCTTATTCGTGAAGGTATTACAAGATTTGCGGATGCTTTAAATAGCATTAAATAATCATGCATATTGAAAGTAAAAACGAAGGATTTCTCTGAATCTTGAGGTGGAGAGGTTTACTGCCCGCGAATAGCGGGATAGATAGAAATGATTCATGTGAAGTTCATGAATCATTTTTCTTTTCGATAAAAATAAAAAATGTTAACCGCTTTATGTACTGGACAACGAATCGACTGATTATAAGCTGCTAATTCTCCATCTAAGTCTCTAAAACGGATGGAGAAATAAAGGGAAATTAGATAAATAAAGAGGTGGATGCTAAAAATGTGTTCTCAATTTAAAACGCCATTGTTTACTGCACTTGTAGAACATGCAGAAAAAGAACCGATTCAATTCCATATTCCTGGTCATAAAAAAGGAAAAGGTATGGATCCTGAATTTAGAGAGTTTATTGGTGAAAACGCACTTGCGATAGATTTGATTAACATCGCTCCCTTAGATGATTTGCATCAGCCAAAAGGAATTATCAAACAAGCGCAAGATTTGGCAGCTACAGCATTTGGCGCTGATCATACCTTCTTTTCTGTTCAAGGAACGAGCGGTGTGATTATGACAATGGTGATGAGTGTTTGCGGACCTGGTGATAAAATTCTTGTACCGCGCAATGTACACAAATCTATTATGAGCGGGATTATTTTCTCAGGTGCAACGCCCATTTTTATCCATCCGGAGGTTGATCCGAATCTCGGTATTTCGCACGGTATTACACCTGGATCTGTAGAAAAAGCGTTAATACAACATCCAGATGCTAAAGCTGTGCTTGTGATTAACCCTACCTACTTTGGGGTTTCTGGCGACTTGAAAAAAATTGTGGACATTGCTCATGCACATGATATTCCGGTTCTAGTAGACGAAGCGCATGGCGCTCATATTCATTTTCATGATGATCTTCCTCTTTCTGCCATGCAAGCAGGTGCTGACATGGCAGCGACAAGTGTGCATAAACTAGGGAGTTCATTAACACAAAGTTCCATTTTAAATGTGCAAGGAAGCCGTGTTTCACCGAAGCATGTACAAACGATTTTAAGTATGTTAACGACGACATCCACTTCTTATATCTTGCTTGCTTCTTTGGATGTGGCAAGAAAACGATTAGCGACTGAGGGACAAGCTTTATTGGAACGTACGATTCGTTTAGCAGAGCAAACCTGTGCTCAAATCAATGAGATTGCCTATTTGTATTGCGTTGGTCGTGAAATTTTGGGAACGAATGCTGCGATTGCCATGGACCCGACAAAGCTTTTAATTTCGGTAAAAGAACTTGGGATTACTGGATATGATGTAGAGAAGTGGCTTCGTGAAACCTTCAATATTGAGGTCGAATTGTCGGACCTATATAACATTCTTTGTATCATTACACCTGGTGATACCGAAGAAGACTTAGAAAAACTTGTACATGCATTGAAAGAACTGTCAGCTACGTTTCAAGAACAGGCCAATTTCAATATAAATGCTCCTGTACTATTGCCGGACATCCCGGTGCTGGCGTTAACGCCGCGTGATGCCTTTTATGCTGAAACGGAAATGATTCCATTTGAAGAATCGGTTGGAAGAATTATCGCTGAATTTGTCATGGTGTATCCACCAGGTATTCCTATTTTCATTCCTGGTGAAATTATTACAGAAGAAAACTTGATATATACGAAAAAGAATAAGGAAGCGGGTCTTCCTGTACAAGGCGCCGAGGATTATGAGTTGAAATCATTGCGCGTCATAAAAGAACAGCGTCCTATAAAATAAGTGTGAGCGGCATTGTCCTATCTAGAATAGTTACACAAGGGGATTTTTAATAAAGTCAATACAGGCCGGAGACGTCTTAGTAAAGTACTAAGACGTTTTTTAGTTCATCCCGCTTTAACAGGCGGTATGTGGGAATACTTTATGAAAGAAAACCATGTGTAAGAGTCAAATTGGTGAGGACTTTCTATCAGTGGTATAAAGTGAAATATAAATGTAGCATATGTGAATATGCATGTAGACAGAAGGGAAGTAGTTTGATAAAATAGAAAAAAGAACAAATGTTCCTAGGGGATGGGTATACATATTTTTCTTACAAAATGCACTGCTTTTGCATAACTTTTATGTATAATTTGAAGAAAATTTACTGTATATTTCTTTCTTGTTCTATTGTATAATGATTATAGAAGTTACTTATTTAAAGTAATTGTTTTTTTAGAAAGGTTCGCTTACAGATTTTGAAATTCTCTATTTTTAGACAAGTAGTCATGAGCGATACAAAATTTGTTTGAACATAATAATGAAAATGTGAAATAGTACAGAATTTGTACTCTTTTAAGGAGAGTGAGTAATGTATGGTAACACTATATAGTTCTCCAAGTTGTACGTCTTGTAGAAAAGCGAAATTATGGTTAGAGGAAAACCATATTCCTTATACAGAACGTAATATTTTCTCTGATCCATTATCGATTGAGGAAATTAAAGAGATTTTACGTATGACAGAAAGTGGAACAGATGAAATTATTTCAACTCGTTCTAAAGTGTTTCAGGAATTAAATATTAATTTAGAATCTTTACCTCTTCAAGATTTATATAAGCTTATTCGTGATTATCCAGGTATTCTTCGTCGTCCTATTATGATCGATGAAAAACGCCTGCAAGTTGGTTATAACGAAGATGAAATTCGCCGCTTCTTACCACGTACAGTAAGAACATTTCAATTACGCGAAGCACAGCGTCTTGTAAATTAATATAATATGAAAAGGAGCTAATTCTCAATTCTGCTTTAACGGAATGTGGGCCATTAGCTCCTTTTTTTGTATAAATAAAACATGACGTATTTTGCTAAAAGGAGATAACATTTACATAATTCTTGTTATCGAAAGTTATGCTTCCAGTCTTTTTTCTAAAAAATGTTGGCGGAATCCTTTTGGGTGATCCTCAATGAGACCAAATTCTTTATAGCCATGTTTTTTGTAAAATTCAGGAGCTTGGAAACTGAAAGTATCAAGTATAATAAGTCTACATTTCTTCTCTTTTGCAACCTCTTCCATTTTATGTAGTAACTTAGTTCCGTATCCTTTAAGGCGTAATTGATTATCTACCCATAGATAATCAATATGTATGTGACGCCAAAAGATGGTTCCTGTTATACCACCTATTATGTTTCCTTCTTCGTCTCTTACCACAAGGCTTACATTCTCAGAAGGAGATTTTACTTCATCTGGTAGTTGTGAAGTATTATATTCTATAACCTTCTGTCTAATGTAATTACTATCTTCTTGGTTCCATTGTCGGATTATTTGCATGGAAAATTCCCCTTTTCTGATTTTTGCTTCAAACGTCATATCATGCTAAATTAGCTTGTTTGTTCATGTATTTCGCAGCTTTACTTGGTTTACAAAAATTCCAACTAATAACACTGTAATCGTGAAGAGAAAAGGAATACTTGCTGTGAAAAATGGATTGTTCTCGAAAAATGGTGTGAAATTTTTTTCATGTGTTATCATACTGCCGGCTGTGTAAGCTAAAATAGCAGCGCCAATATAGACAAGAAGTGGAAATCTTTCCATGCATAATAAAATGAGTTTACTTCCCCAAATGATAATAGGAATGGAAATGAGTAATCCGGTGATAACTAATGTAATGTCTCCATGTGCGGCTCCAGCAATTGCAAGTACATTATCAAATCCCATAACAAGGTCTGCGAAAACGATTGTCCGTACGGCTTGAAATAAGGTTGTCTTTGCCTTAATACTAGAAAGATCATGACTGCTATCTGTAAGCAGATTGATTGCGATGAGAGTAAGGAAAACCCCTCCGATTAATTGTAAAAAGGGAATGTTAAGTAAATAAACAGCGATTACTGTGAGGAAGATGCGTAGTATGATGGCTAAACCAGTCCCTAAAATAATCGCTTTATTTCGCTCTGTTTCTGGTAAATTCCGGCTTGCGAGTGCGATGACAATCGCGTTGTCTCCGCCTAACACAATGTCGATACCCACGATTATAAAGATGGATGTGAGAAAGTCTAAATCCATTCAGTTTGCCTCCGTTTGTTCTGTCCTAATAGACAGAAACATTGTCCATTAGGAGTGGATTTGTTTTAGTTATAATCACTATGTAAGAGAAGGGTTGTACTTCATATAACGGCAAATGTATTGTAAATCAGAGAAGAAGGAATGTCCTTTTTAGTTTGTTTCGTTTACATCATATGCAGGAAAAAAGAATATAGGACAATCATTTGTATGAAGAACATGTCCAATGTTTTCTTGAAAAAAGGGAGAGTCATTATGGCGTTAAGGGTAATACCTTAATAAAAAATTGGGTAAATGACGGTTTTTTTCTGAAATATGGTGTTTTTATTTCCATTCTGGAGCATCTTATCATAAAATGAGAGTACAAGATTCTAACTTTTTTTGTAATATGATTGGGGAATCCCTTCATAACCATTCCAAATAGGAAGGGAGAGGTGCATTTTGGATATTGAAAGAGTTAATGATCATACGATGAAATTTTATATCTCGTACATTGATATAGAAGACCGCGGATTTAACCGTGAAGAAATTTGGTATAACCGCGATAGAAGTGAACAGTTATTTTGGGAAATGATGGATGAAGCGCGTGACCATGATGACTTTTTTATTGATGGGCCGCTTTGGATTCAAGTACAGGCACTTGAAAAAGGAATTGAAGTACTTGTGACGAAAGCTCAGCTTTCGAAAGATGGACAAAAATTAGAATTACCACTTGGTCTGGATAAAATTATCGATATTCCTCTTGATGAGCGAATTGGATCGTTATTTGAACAGGAGATAGAAGACGCGGGAACAATTTTTAATGAAGATGGTACACTTGGTTTTTTAATTAAATTTGACGACTTTGAGCATGTTATTTCATTAAGCCATCGACTTATATTTGAAGAGATAAAAGATGAGTTATATTCATTTGAAGACCGCTATTATGTATATGTCGAATTTGATGAGGTAGTGCACGATGAAGAGGAGATTGATCGTATTTTAAGTGTAATATTAGAATATGGAGAAGAATCTGCTTTGACAATTCATCGCGTTCGTGAATACGGAAAGCAAATTGTTGCTGAACATGCACTTGAAACAATTCGTAATCATTTTTCTCCTGGAATGTAGGCCGATTTCTTTATACTGAAATCGGCTTTTTAAATGTGGATATACTAAAAGGGATTGTATGTAAGGGGGGCGGATATGAAAAAGATATTGAAGCTATTTTTCTTGTTGATTAGTTTATTCGTTGTGTTTATTTCGTTACGTCTATTTATTGATGTAACATTTTATTCGGATGTAATTGGGATTAAAGATATTTCATTTTTAGGAATTTTAAGTACTTTGTTTACAATATCAGCATTTCTAATTGGATTTGTGATTTTTTTAGAAAATCGTAACCCCTCGAAAACGTTAACTTGGTTAATGGTACTTGGGATTTTTCCAGTAGTAGGTTTTTTTGCATATCTTCTATTTGGACAAAATTTTCGGAGAAAACGAATGTTTCAAAAGAAGGCGCTTTTAGACGAGCAGGCGTTTTTGCAGTATAAAGGGCATGAGCATGATCATGACCGTATATTGAAAAAACATGAACATCAAGAATTATTGTTTCGGCTAGCAGATCGTCTTGGGGCATTAAATATTTCTTTTCATACGGAAACGAAAGTATTAACAAATGGGGAAGAAACATTTCAATCTATTTTAGATGGATTGAAAAAGGCCAAGCATCATATTCATATGGAATATTACATTGTGCGTGATGATAAAATTGGTACAAAAATTAAAGACATTCTCATCCAAAAAGCAAAAGAAGGTGTGAAGGTTCGATTTTTATATGATGCCGTAGGGAGTTTTAAACTGTCAAACACATATATTGAGGAATTAAATCATGCAGGTGTTGAGATGGTGCCGTTTTTTCCTGTACGTTTTCCCATTTTAAATGACAAAATTAACTATCGAAATCACCGGAAAATTGTTGTTATTGATGGAAATGAAGGCTTCGTTGGTGGTTTAAATATTGGAGATGAGTATTTAGGGGAAAATAAATATTTTGGATTTTGGCGAGACACTCATCTATATTTACGAGGCGAAGCAGTGCAAAGTTTACAACTTATCTTTTTGCAAGATTGGTTTTACATGACAGGCGAAGCGGTATTAACATCAGACTATTTACAAGCCGATATCGTAGAAGGTGATGAACAGGGGGGCGTGCAGCTCATTGCCGGAGGACCTGATAGTAAATGGGAAACAATTAAGCATTTATATTTTGCGATGATTGCTTCGGCAAGGAAATCAATTTGGATTGCAACGCCATATTTTATTCCAGATGATGATATTTTATCAGCACTAAAAGTAGCGGCCTTAGCAGGTATTGATGTTCGCTTGTTAATGCCAAGCAAACCGGATAAGAAGACTGTGTTTTATGCGTCTCGTTCTTATTTTCCGGAATTATTAGAGGCAGGCGTAAAAATATATGAATATGAAAAAGGTTTTTTACACAGCAAAGTTGTGATTGTTGATTCTGATTTGGCCTCAATTGGAACAGCGAATATGGATATGAGAAGTTTTCATTTGAATTTTGAGGTGAATGCCTTTTTATATGATACAAACAGTATTCGCAAGCTTGTGGCAGATTTTGAAGAGGATTTGCAGGTGGCGAATGAAATTTATGCAGATCGTTTTAATAACCGTCGTCTTGTGATGCGGATTGTGGAATCAACATATCGGTTATTGTCTCCTTTACTCTAAAGACTCATGAAAATGGGTCTTTTTTTGCTATTTGTGGGCAGTAAGAACCCCACCTCAAGATTGAGCGGAAAGCGAGGAAGATAGGTGGGAGCTTACCTTCAGTGGAAAGATGCGCCCACTGAAGGTATTTGAGCAGGAATTCGCTTGTCGTTGTAGAATAGTCCAAACGGAAGAAAGGAGTGATTCTATGTTTGTTGCAAAAAGAGAGAATGGAGAGGAAATTCATCTTCTTCATGGATGGAAGGAAAAACAGCTTATTATGTTACGGAAGAACGAGCGCTTTTTCTGTCCCATTTGTCACTTAGAAGTACAGCTAAAACTAGGAAAGCAAAAAAAGTGGCATTTCGCTCATAAGAAATCACATAGCTGCAAAATTGAGCTTGAAAATGAATCGGCGTATCATTTGCGGGGAAAAGAGCAGTTATATAAATGGCTTCAGTCACAAGTTTGTTCTATAAAAATGGAGCATTATTTGCCCGCAATTCAGCAGCGACCTGATTTGTTTGTTGTAATTGATAATCGACAAATTGCTATTGAATATCAATGTGCAACTTTATCGACAGAGCAGTTGTTAAAACGAACGGAAGGGTATTGGAAAGAAGGAATTCAAATATTATGGATCTTGGGAGGGAATCAGTTAAAACGTCATGCAACATATTGGGTGTCGCTTTCTTCTTTTCATTCTTGCTGCGTGCAATATCATTCAAGCCCCTATCTCCTCTATTTTTGTCCAGATGCAAAGGCATTTTTCAAATGTAATCTTCTTCTACCTTTTTCTTCGTCTACTGTCTTTTCACATGTAATCTATTTTCCGCTTCATAAGATTACATTAGCATCTCTTCTTACGACATCATCTATATCGATCCAACGTCTAGAAAAAGAATGGTTGAATAAAAAGCAGCGTCTTAGGGCAAATGGTATTCATATGTGGAATCGCAGTGAGCGCTCCTTTTTAGAGCTTCTTTATTATCATCATATATCCCCATCCTGTTTTCCTCCTGAAATTGGTGTTCCTTTACCATCGCTCCTAGCATTTCGTACTCATTCTTTCATATGGCAAGCTTACATTTTAATTGAGCTACTAGGTAAATTTACGATAGGAGAATATTTTTCATTGCATACCATTTTTCAGTATGTTGAAAGGCATAGAGTGATTCGTAGACGGTTACTACCGTATTTTCCGCAAGCATTTTGGCAACAGGCAGTGAGAGAATATATGCAATTTTTATGTTTGATTGGAGAGATTGAGCAAGTTGATGTTTACAAATATCGAAAAGTACGATGTTTTTTTGTACCAAAAACAGAAAAAGAGATACAGAGGTTTGATCGCTTATTTTTAGCAAAAGCTCTTATGCTTGTGGGAGCAAAGTATAACATGAGTGAAGAGAAAACGGATATAATAAAAAAGTACCCAGAAGGAATTGTATAAGAAGAATCGAATTGTACTAGGAGATATGAATAAGGAGGGTTTACACATGGCTGAACAAAAAACAGTGAGAGCACTGCCAGCACGTAGTGAAATTGAAACAGAAAATACGTGGCGCTTAGAAGATATTTTCCAAACAGATGCAGAGTGGGAAACGGAATTTCAAGCGGTGAAAGAGTTACTGCCAAAACTTACGGAATTTAAAGGAAAGCTTGGGGAATCGGCAAATGCGTTGCTAGAAACGCTGCAGTATGAAGATGAAGTATCGATGCGTCTTGGTAAATTGTATACATACGCACATATGCGCTACGACCAAGATACAACAAATTCATCTTATCAAGCGTTAAATGACCGTGCGACAAGTTTGTATTCTCAAGTATCAAGTAGCATGGCGTACATTGTGCCAGAAATTTTAACAATTGCAGAAGAGACATTGCAATCATTTTTACAAGAAAATAAAGAACTAAAGGTATATGAGCATGCATTAGAAGAAATTACGCGTCAGCGTCCTCACGTATTATCAGAGGCAGAAGAAGCGTTATTAGCTCAAGCTTCTGAGGTTATGAGTGCATCTAGTAATACATTTGGTATATTAAATAACGCCGACTTAAAGTTTCCATCTATTCAAGATGAAAATGGGGAAGAGGTAGAAGTGACTCATGGCCGCTACATTCAATTTTTAGAAAGCGATGATCCTCGCGTTCGTCATGATGCCTTTCATGCTGTATATGAAACGTATGGAAAATATAAGAATACATTTGCAAGCACATTAAATGGGGCAATTAAACGAAATAATTTTTATGGGAATGTTCGTAAGTATGATTCTGCTCGCCAAGCTGCACTGAGCAATAATAATATTCCTGAGTCCGTTTATGATCAGCTTGTGGAAACAGTAAATGAAAACTTACATTTATTGCATCGTTACATTGATATTCGTAAACGAGCACTCGGATTAGAAGAATTACACATGTACGATTTATATACACCGCTCGTACCAGAAGTGAAAATGAATGTAACATATAAAGAAGCACAAGATATTTTATTACAATCATTAGCTGTACTTGGCGAAGAGTATGTGGATATTTTAAAAGAAGCTTACGAAAACCGCTGGGTAGATGTATATGAAAATAAAGGGAAGCGAAGCGGTGCTTATTCATCAGGTGCATATGGTACAAATCCATATGTTTTAATGAACTGGCATGATAATGTAAATAATTTATTTACGCTTGCTCACGAATTTGGTCATTCTGTGCATAGTTACTATACAAGAAAAACGCAGCCTTATGTGTACGGTGATTATTCAATTTTCGTTGCTGAGGTAGCGTCTACATGTAATGAGGCACTTCTAAATGATCATTTATTAAAAACGACAGATGATAAGAAGAAGCGTCTATACTTATTAAATCACTATTTAGAAGGTTTCCGTGGTACAGTGTTCCGTCAAACAATGTTTGCTGAGTTTGAACACGTTATTCATCAAAAAGTGCAAGAAGGTCATGCAGTAACGCCAGATATGTTAACGGAAATTTACTATGAGCTAAATAAAAAGTATTTCGGTGATAGTTTAGTCATCGATAAAGAAATTGGTTTAGAGTGGTCCCGTATTCCGCATTTCTATTACAATTACTATGTATATCAATATGCGACGGGCTTTAGTGCAGCGACTGCGCTGTCAAAACAAATTTTAGAAGAAGGTAAGCCAGCGGTAGAACGTTACATTAACGAATTCTTGAAAGCAGGAAGCTCTGACTATCCAATTGAAGTATTGAAAAAAGCTGGTGTTGATATGACGTCACCAGAGCCTATAAAAGAAGCAATGCAAGTATTTGAAGAGAAATTAAATGAATTAGAAGCACTTCTATTTGAAGAGAAGTAGTAGAGAAACGAGAGTCGTATGACTCTCGTTTTTGTTTAAAATCCTTTAAATCGCCTTTGGGTGCTGAAGTATGATACAGCCAATACGATTGCTCCAAATAATAGGGGAAGTGATAAAATGAGTGGAAATACTTGTAACAATGATAGAACGTATAAACAAAAGAAGAGGAAAATGATACAAATAAATAATAAAAGATAGGATTTTTTCAATGGAAACCCTCCTATAATTACTCTCTATATATGGTATTCAAAAATGAAAACGTTTAGAATGTGACAGAAATGTGAAATTCGACAAAAAGGCTTGTCATCTGACGTCGAATCTTGTAATATAATAAACGTGAACGAATTCACATACAAACATATACCCCTTTGTTTGAACGTGAAATTTCTCCCATCCCCTTTAATATTTTTATAAGCCGTAAAGAAAACGACCTAGTGTTTTACACTAGGTCGTTTTCTGTTGCACTCCATTGCCAATAACGCTCTCGTTTTGTATCAATCATGCGTACTTTTCTTTTTAATAACAATTTTTTCATTTCTCGTTCTATCTCATTTTGAGAGTAGTTATAAATAAAGGCAATTTCTTTTGTTGACATAAACTGTACGTGCTCTAGTAATACCTCTAGAGAAGGAAGTGGTTGTGGTTCAATTTCTTCTTTCACAATTTCCTTTAATACTTGTACATATACATCATAAGAGTAAATACCAGCAACTTTAATTCCTTCTTCATTTGAATTCGCATGAAAGAAAACGAGAGAAGGGATTTCTGTAATGTGCATTTCATTTGTAAATTTCAAATCGCATTGAAATGCTTTTGCAGCACTGATAGAATGTAAATCTTGTTTAAATTCTTCAATATCAATTCCGCTTTGTTTCGCACATGTGAGCAGCATATCTATATCTGGCTTTGATATATTTTCAAGCAAAATGGATTCTTGAAGTTTTCGCAAAAATTTCGAACCTGCTTTTCGACCTTGTAATTCTGCTGCTTTAATGGCAAGTGAAGTGATATACGGAGTTGACGAAGCCCCGTGCATAAATACTTTTCCGTCGCAAGAAAACCCATGTAAACTCGTTGTTTTTTCCCACACAAATCGAATATTAGCAGGTTTATTCCATTTGTGTGATGGGGAGGTGGCCCCTTCTACCTTACCGGTAACAATGTGACGGAGTGAAAAATATTTTCCATATTCGAGCCATAGTTTAATCATCAATGGCTCGATGTCCCAACAATCTTTGCAAAGTGGATCAATAAATAAGTACGCTTCTACAGACTTAGGCTCACATTTGGAAGGCGAGATTGGTGCAATATGTTTTGCTTCCTGTTTTTCCATTAAGCTTCACCTGTTTCGGGAGTATTGACCATGTGCTGCGCCGTTAACGTCAGACGTTCAAATACAAAATCACGAATCGGTCCGTGTACATCAGTGTCGTCCATCGCTTGTTCCATACACGAGAGCCAAGCTTTTGCGCGTTTCGGTGTAATTTCGAACGGCAGATGGCGAGCACGTAACATCGGGTGACCATGTTCTTCTGTATAAAGGCTTGGTCCTCCTAAATATTGTGTTAAAAATTGTTTTTGCTTCCTAGCAGTTTCTGTTAAATCGTCTGGGAAGATGGGAGATAAGTCAGGGTGTTTACTGACATAGGAATAAAATGTATCGACTAAATTTGCAATGCCTTGTTCACCGCCAATTGCCTCAAATGGTGTCGTTGGTTGCTTGTTCATCCTTGTAACTCCTTTTTCCATCAAATGTATATCTATCCTGCTATTTATGGGCAGTATCTTTATCCCGCTATTCGCGGGCAGTAAGACCCACACCTCAAGATTCAAAGAGAAACATTGTCCAGCTCTAGCGGCTAGAATCTCCGGTCGTTTCGCCCCCTCGGACGAGGCAAAAAGCTCCTCTCTGCCGGGTACTCCAACGTCCTGCGATTCTGAGCGAGCCGCTTCCGCTTTTCTTAAGAAGATAGGTGGGGGATAACTGCTGGCACGCGCCCGATTGGTGAGAGCTTTCCAGCAGTGGGAAAAAGCGTCCACTGCTGGAAGTTTCACTTTATGCATTTCACGATGCAAACTTGCCCATAAAAGCCCGATTCCCGATTGGCTCAATTAGCCATCAGTGGAAAAAAGCGATCACTGATGGAAGTTTTACTTACTTTATCCCGCTCTAATGGGCAGTATCTATAGGTGTTTCACGATGCAAACTGCCCATTAGAGCCCGATTGGTTCAACTAACCTTTCATGAAAGGAAGTTTAACTTTATTGTAGCAACGGGTTGTTCCGAAGAGCAAATAAATAGCTCTTAATCAATCCTTTGCTAGTTTATTGTTCTTTTTGTCCTTTGGCAAGAAAAAAGCGTTGCACCTTGTTTTTTGTTTGTCTGACAGGAATATTATGTTCTTTTAATAAAGCAGCAAATGCTGCTTGTCCAGCCTGTTCATCGCTTACTTCATATTCAAGTTCATAATCATCATGTTCATAATAAAAACTATGGTCGAACACGAGTGTACCGCCTTCAAATAGTGTTTCTGCTCGCTCTGTTGTTAAGCTTCCCATGTATTGTAATGAAGAAACAGGAATTTGCAGGGTTTCTAATTGTTTGGAAACAGCTCCCCTGATTAGTTTATTTGTTTCAATCATTATTTTAGCTTCTTCTTCTGTTACAGTTTGATGAGTCTCTAATAATCCAATCTCTGCGGGTTGTTTTAGCGTTAGTGTATAAGTATTATTTTTACAACGAATACGAAGTGCAGAGCCAGCGTTCTTTAATGAAAATGTAGGCGTTTCAAAATAATGATTTACTTGTTTTGCGAATGTTGTAATAGAAAATGCGTGACATAAAGAATGGAATTCCTCTTTTGTGACCATATTTTTAAATTCAATCTCAATCTCTTGTTGCATATGCGCTCTCCTTTTATGAAATATCTGTTACTCATTATCGCTTTTTCCTAAATTTCATTCAATGTTTTATTTGTTTCGTTGTATGTTATGTTACAATAAAAGTGTTGATTATGACAGGAAGTAGGATATGGAGGAGTTAAAGCATGCAAAATAAAATTCAAGTTAAGAGCGTAGAAAAAAGAGAAGATGCTCTTATTTTTTGTGCAGAAAATACGGACATACGTGTAGATGGTTTAAAGGCGCGTAGTCATGTGCTTGTAGATTCAGACAATTTATCATTTTTATATATTTTAGAGAATGAAACATCTTTCATTTACGTGAGTATCCCGCATACGTGCTGGGAAGAATTAAAAAATGCAATGAAGAACGATGAAACGATGTTTGTTCGTATTCATGACGTTGAAATCGAATTAGAACAAATGAAAGAAGAACTGGAATATTTAATTGAAAATATTGAAGGAAATGCGAATTACGGTGAGGAACTCGTAAGTACAGTAGAAAAAGTGTTTCTGTAAATTGAAACTGCCATCAGTGGGTGCTTTTCCCACTGATGGTTAGTTGAACGAATCGGGCTCATACGGGCAGTTATCTTTTTTGCTTTCTTAGAATCTTGAGATTGGGATCTTACTGCCCGTTAGAGCGGGATAAAGTGAAGCTTCTATCAGTGAAGGTGTCATCGTATTGATGGAAAGTTCTCATCAATTGTGCTCATACGGACAGTTATTTTCCGTCTATCTTCTCTGATTTCTCAAAATCTTGAGGGGGAAACCTTGCTGTTCGTTAGAGAGGGAGAAAAGAAACTGATTTGTGTTGGTGGTGGTTATATTGAATCGAAATTGGGAAGAGTTTTTAGCTCCCTATCATCAAGCTGTAGGAGAGTTGAAAATAAAATTAAAAGGAATGCGTTCTCAGTTTGAAATGTTGGCTGAACATTCGCCCATTGAGTTTGTAACAGGCAGAGTTAAATCCGTGGCAAGTATTATTGATAAAGCAGAAAAACGCAATATTCCACTTAATCGTTTGCAAGAAGAGATGCAAGATATTGCTGGGCTTCGCATGATGTGCCAATTTGTTGATGATATTAAGCCAGTTGTAGAGTATTTACGAAAGCGTAACGATTTTGAAATTGTGGAAGAACGCGATTATGTGACGCAAAAGAAAGAAAGTGGATATCGTTCCTATCACGTTGTCATTAGTTATCCTGTGCAAACGATTCGAGGAGAGAAAAAAGTGTTAGTTGAAATTCAAATTCGAACGTTAGCAATGAATTTTTGGGCAACAATCGAGCATTCTTTAAATTATAAATATCGTGGGCGTTTTCCAGAAGATATTAAAGTGCGTTTGCAGCGCGCAGCTGAAGCAGCTTATCTATTAGACGAAGAAATGTCTTCGATTCGTCTTGAAATTAAAGAAGCTCAAAAGATTTTTTCGCGCAAGCAAGAGGCGAAAGAAACAGAATAATAAGCTAAAGGGTGTTGGGCGATGAAATTTGCAATTATGTCAAAGGGAGATCAATCATCAAATGCGCTTACAAGTACGATGACAGAGTACTTATGCAACTTTGAATTTACAATGGATGAAGAAGAGCCAGATATTGTAATTTCCGTTGGAGGAGATGGAACACTGCTGCATGCGTTTCATCGCTATCAGAATCGGTTAGACAAAACAGCATTTGTCGGTGTACATACTGGGCATTTAGGATTTTATGCAGATTGGTTACCAACAGAAGTTGAGAAGCTTGTCATTGCGATTGCGAAAACGCCTTTTCAAGTTGTTGAATATCCATTATTAGAGGTCATTATTCGTTACATGAATGGGAGTAAAGAATCACAATTTTTAGCACTAAATGAGGCAACGGTAAAAAGTAATGAAGGAACGCTTGTTATGGATGTAGAAATTCGCGGTGAATACTTTGAGACATTTCGCGGCGATGGTCTTTGCATTTCAACGCCTTCTGGGAGTACAGCGTATAATAAAGCGCTGGGCGGAGCAATTATTCATCCGTCTTTGGAAGCAATTCAAATTACAGAAATGGCGTCTATTAACAATCGAGTTTTCCGTACGGTTGGCTCTCCGCTTGTATTACCGAAGCATCATACGTGTGTGTTAAAACCAGCTACTGGAATGAACTTGCAAATTACAATTGATCATTTGACGATGGTTCATAAAGATGTTAAATCGATTCAATACCGGGTGGCAAATCAAAGGGTTCGGTTTGTTAGGTTTCGTCCATTTCCGTTTTGGAAACGAGTGCGAGATTCCTTTGTTGCAGATCAATAAAGCGAAACTTCTAACAGCGGGTGTTTGTTCCCGCTGTTAGTTAGTTGAGCCAATCTCAGACAATGTTAGAGAGGAATAAGTTATGCAGTTGAGAAGATTTGCTTTAACTTGGTGTATAACAAAAATAGAAGAAGGAATGCTTATTCGAGAGTTTTTAAAAGCGAAAGGTATTTCGAAAGCAGCGTTAACAGATATAAAGTTTCATGGCGGAGCAATTGAAGTGAACGGACACTCAGTAAATGTACGTCATGTTTTGCGAGAAGGTGAAAAGTTAGTAGTATGTTTCCCACCTGAGCAAAGAAGCGAAGGAATGTTAAGTGAAAATATTCCTCTTTCAGTTGTATATGAAGATGACTCTGTTCTTATTATTAATAAACAGCCGTATATGTCAACAATTCCGTCAAGAGAGCATCCAAGTGGAAGTGTAGCTAATGCTCTTTTGCATTATTATGATCAGCAAAACCTGGCAAGCACAGTACATATCGTAACAAGACTTGACCGGGATACATCTGGTTTAATGTTAATTGCAAAAAATCGTTTTATCCATCATTTGTTGTCGCAGCAACATCAGCAAAAACAAGTGAAAAGAACATATGAAGCAATTGTGCATGGAACGATAATAGAGAACAGCGGAACAATTGATGCTCCCATTGCACGAAAAGATGATAGTATCATTGAGCGCATGGTCCGTGAAGATGGGCAGCGAGCGGTTACCCACTTCCATGTGCAAAAGAGATTGAAAGATAAGACACATGTGGCACTTCAATTAGAAACAGGACGTACGCATCAAATTAGAGTACATATGACACATCTTGGCCATGCATTACTTGGTGATGATTTGTATGGTGGGAAAACGGATGAAATAGGGCGGCAAGCCTTGCATAGTACAAATTTAACGTTTTATCATCCTATATTAGAAAAGCAGCTTACATTTCATGCGGAGTTGCCGGAAGATATGAAAAAGCTGATGGAATCATGATTCCATCAGCTTTTTTTAGTCAATAGAACGAAATTTCTCCGGCACAAACGGCATCGAAGAAGGAACGGAAACTGTTTCCATTTCCGGATAACGAAGTCCTGTTAATTTCCCGCCAAATACTGATCCAGTATCGATATTCACAGTATGATTGACGAATCGAGGTTCTTGTACAGGTGTATGTCCATATACAATCCAAGCATCTCCAGTATAATGTTTCGCCCAATCACGGCGGACAGGAGAACCGTCAGGGTGCCTTTCACCAGTAATATCACCGTATAAGACGAAGGTTTGGACTTTTTTATCGCTTCTCCCGATATAATCTTGGCGAATACCAGCGTGACAAACAACGAGTTTTCCGTTGTCCAGTACGTGATAAAGAGGCGACTGTTCGTAAAGATCAATAAATTTTTTTTGCACGATTTTTTGCTCACGTGTACTTAATGCTTCGTATTCTGCAACGGTTGTTTCTAGGCCATGGGCCACTTGCACTTTGCGCCCAAGGAAGTAACGATATAATTTGTTACAATGATTACCAGGGGCATAATATGCTTCTTTTTTATGTAAGACAAGGTCCCACACAATTTCAATCATGCGAAGAGAATGAGGACCGCGGTCTGTAATATCCCCTACGAAAGCAAGTTGCCGTTTTTGTGGATGAACAGGTAACCCGCTATCCCATTTATAGCCAAGTTGTTTTGTTAATGTTTGAAACTCCTCTAAACAGCCATGAATATCTCCGATAACATCATACTTCATATTGGATCACCTACTCTTTTTTGATTAGTATACCGCTACAAGGGTAAGAAAAAAACCATATCCACTAGGATATGGTTTAATCAAACATAAATTTTTTCGTTCGTGACTGGACATTCAGAATGAAGCCAATCGCAATCATATAGGTGAGCAAGGAACTACCACCGTAACTTAAAAGCGGTAATGTAATCCCGGTAATAGGCAGTAGCCCGATTGTCATCCCGATATTTTGGAACACCTGGAATGTAAACATTCCTATGGTTCCCGCACATATATAACTGCCGTATGGATCATTACTTTCTAACGCAATATGAATCATACGGTAAATCAGTAGGAAGTAGAGTGAAATGACGACACTGCCACCTAAAAATCCGAATTTCTCAGCGATATTTGTAAAAATAAAATCGGTATGAGGTTCAGGGAAGTATACTTGTGCACCGTCCCAACCTTTTCCGTATAACTCGCCTGATCCAGTCGCTAAAAGAGCCTGAGTTAACTGATAACCTTGTGTTTGGTATTCATAAGGTGCTAACCAGCCATAGAAACGATCTAGTTGATACTCTTTTAAAATATGTGCTTTAAAAAATGCTGTGTGTGCAAAGTAAATATACACAAGTAGCGCACCAACTGCAGTGACAATACCAGCTAAACCAAAAATAAAACGCCAGCGAATGCCAGATACTAGAATCATTGCTGCAATCATTGCTGAAATTACCATGGAATTTCCTAAATCAGGTTCCTTTGCAATTAACAGTAATGGTGGTAAACTCGCTGCAAATATTTTTCCGAGTAAGATTAAATCTTCTCGCGGCGTTCGAATTACATATTTTTCATTATGGTTTACGATAATACGTCCAATTACAAGAATTAAAAAGAGTTTCATGATTTCTGAAGGTTGGAAATTACCAAGACCTGGAAAATTGTACCAAGCTGTTGCCCCTTTAATTGTTACCGCACCTGGAAAATGAAGCTCAAGCCCAAGAAGAAGAACCATTGCAATCCCGTATAAATACCAGGAAATTTGTTTATATCGATCAAAGTCGACCACCATAACGACGACAACTGCAATCGCACCAATTATATACCATTTAATTTGCTGTGCAACGAAGTTAACCTTTTGTAAATTTGGTGGCAAGGACGGTTGTGCCATTGCGATGGCTAAGCAACTTACTGTAGCGATTGCAAGTACAATCAGTATTAAGACGTAATCTATTTGATATCGAGAATTTTTATCTTTCACCGCACTGTATTCCTTTCTATTACCCATTGTTATTAAAAAAGACACTATTACTATCTTAGCGGATTTTTGGTTGTTTGCAAATATGTTGTTTAGATTTAAGTTGGGAATGTCAGATGTGTAGACGGTTATAACATGAAAGCTTTTATGCGTCTTATCTATATACATATATAAACAGGGGTGGCCTATTAATTGATAATCATAAAGTAAATTTGAAAAACATAAGATTTCTTTAGGTTTATTTTATAAAACTTGAATTATAATTTTGGGGGCAATGTGTTCCTTATAGACGCTATCCTTGAAGGAGAAAATTTACTTTCATTTTAATAATGTTATAGGGATATGAAAGATATGTAGGGAATTGTCGCTTAATTTTTAATTCATTTATCCCGCATTAACGGACAGTAAGACCCCCACCTCAAGATTCAGAGAAAATCGTTGTCCAGCTCTAGCGGCTAGAATCTCCGGTCGTTTCACCCCCTCGGACGAGGCAAAAAGCACCTCTCTGTCGGGAGCTCCAACGTCCTGCGATTTTGAGCGAGCCGCTTTCGCTTTTCTAAAGAAGATAGGTGGGGGATAACTGTCCGTAAAAGCCCGATTGGTGAGAGCTTTCCATCAGTGGGGGATGAAAAAAAAACCACTGATGGAAGTTTCACTTTATGGTTCGGAAAGAAGGAAGCCTCCACTACTGGAAATTGTACGATATTTGAGAGGGAGGAGAGAAAATGCAAGAAGAACGAGGGATAGAGCTATATCTTGAATTGTTAAAAAAAGCAATTTTATTCGAAATTTGGCAAGAGCATGAAGTATATTTACCTGTTACTACTTCAGTTCCGCAATATGTAAAGGAATATATTCAATACAATAATTTAAAGCTTATACAAGAAGTCAAACCTAATCGTGAATCGCGTTTGCAAGGTTTAGATTGGCCGGCCATCGCGCACAGTATGATTGGTCGTATGCGAATGAACCAATTGCAATTAGCAATGGAGACTGTTGTTAAAGAAGATATCCAAGGGGATTTTATTGAAACAGGTGTATGGCGAGGCGGATCATGCATCTTTATGCGTGGTTTTTTAAAAGCATATGGTATAACGGATCGAAAAGTATGGGTGGCAGATTCGTTCGAAGGATTGCCAAAGCCCGATGTTGACAAATACCCGCGTGATGCTGGAGACACTTTGTATACGTTTGATTATTTACGTGTTTCATTAGAACAAGTACAAGAAAATTTCAGGAAATATGACTTGCTTGATGCACAAGTCCGATTTTTGCAAGGGTGGTTTAAAGATACCTTGCCAATAGCGCCTATTGAGAAACTTGCGATTGCTCGGCTAGATGGTGATCTTTATGAATCGACAATGGATAGTTTAACAAACCTGTATGATAAAGTAACAGAAGGTGGCTTCATTATTATTGATGATTATGCTTTGCCAACATGCGAAGCGGCAGTTACAGATTTTCGAAAAGAGAGAAATATTACGGAACCACTTATTAAAATTGATCATTATGGAATGTACTGGAGAAAGAGAACGTCGTAAACTTTGGATCATTCGTTGCTAAATCATAACATGTATAAATAGTACGCGAGGAGGAGGGGCGTTTTATGTTAACGAGTATTGTTATTTTAACTCGTAACCAACTCCATTACACGAAACAATGTATTGATAGTATAAGGAAATATACAAAAAAAGAAAGCTACGAGTTAATTGTTATCGATAATGCATCAACAGATGGAACGGTAGAGTGGTTACAATTGCAGTCAGATATACTTCTTGTAAAGAATGAAACGAATGTTGGGTTTCCACGAGGCTGCAACCAAGGAATTGAAAAAGCGAAAGGTGACAACATTTTATTATTAAACAATGATGTAGTTGTAACAGAAAATTGGTTAACGAACTTACTAAATTGTTTATATGAACAGCCTGATACAGCAGCTGTAGGACCGGTAACGAACAGTGCTTCCTATTACAGTACAATTCCTGTTTCTTATACAACGTTAGAAGAGATGCAAGAATTTGCTGCTGCGTATAATCAAAGTGATACAACGAAATGGGAAGAAAGACTAAAATTAATCGGATTTTGCATGCTTATAAAGAGAAATGTTTTACATGAGATTGGTTTACTAGATGAACGATTTACACCGGGCAATTATGAGGATGACGATATATCACTTCGGATGCGCCAAAAGGGATTTAAATTATATTTATGCCGTGATACATTTGTTCATCATTATGGAAGTGTATCTTGGAAAGAAAATATTCCCGAATTTTATAATTTGTTGCATACGAATGGATTGAAATTTCAACAGAAATGGGGATTTCCTTCGAGTGATCTATTCATTCGCTTTGATTTATTACAATTGTCGGATATGTATTACAAAGAAGGAATGAATATTCTTCATATTGGTGCGGGATGCGGTGCAACGTTGCTTGAAATGAAGTGGCGTTATCGAAATGGAAATTTTTTTGGTGTTGAAGAGAATAAAGAAGCGGTAAATATTGCTGAATATGTAGCACCGACACTGCATGTGAAACTAAATGAATTAGAGGGCAATTTTTCAAATGACAAGTTTTCTATTATCCTCCTTTCATGTCCTGTGCACCGTGAACATATGATAGCTGTCATAAGATGTATTTCCCGTTTATTACATCGAGATGGTGTTCTTATTATGTCATTTCCTAATTCGAATTACTATCCACGAATTGAACAACGATTTCAAGTTCAAGGAAAGAATGAGGAAGATGAGCAGAGTTATAATCTAGAAGAAATCATGATTTTATTAGAAAAAGAGCGATTAAAAGTGACAAATATTATAGAGCTGGCAGGTGATTTGGGAAGATGGAATGAACAATATGCGCCTTATTGCACCTCGCTTATCAGTAAAATGGATGCACATTTAGCAGGGTATAATATTATTGTTTCACATGCATAACATCATTATCGTGTTTTAAGTGGAATATATAGGAGGGGAATAGAATGGGGACAGAAGACTCCTCTTTATATCGAGAAAAACGTGATGATTATTATGAAGGTGCAAATCCTTATTTATTAAAGCATATAAAAGAAGAGTGGAAAGAAGTTCTTGACATTGGTTGTTCGCGAGGTGGATTAGGAGCTGCTATAAAAGAAAAGGGGATACGTGTTTCAGGTATTGAAGCTTTTGAAGAAGCGGCCCAAATTGCAAAAGCAAAACTGGATCATGTTATCAGGGGTAATATAGAAACAATGGAATTACCGTATGAGAAAGAACAGTTTGATTGTATTATTTTTGGAGATGTATTAGAGCATTTGTTTGATCCGTGGGCTGTTTTAGAGAAAGTAAAACCGTATGTAAAACAAGGCGGCGTCATTTTAACAAGTATACCGAACGTTGCACATATTTCAGTGTTGATTCCCCTTCTGAATGGAGATTGGACGTACGAAAAAGCTGGATTGATGGATAAAACACATATTCGTTTCTTTACGTTTAAAGAGATGTTACGTCTGTTTGTAAATGCAGGCTTTTCGATTCATCAAGTGGAACGTGTATACGTTAATTCCGATACGTATACACCGATCATACAAGATTTATATGAAGTTTGTAAGAAATATAATATTGGAAGTAACTTTATGGCGGAGACAATTGTATATCAATATGTAATTGAAGCAATGAAAGTGTGAATGAAGAAGGGAAATGATTCCTTCTATTCGCAGGCTACTGGTGGATTGTTGCATCTGTAAGAGATTGCATTCACAAACAGAAGAGAAAGGATTACCATGATGAAAGAAAAGACGATTTTGGTAGTCGTTTGTGTCAATAACGAAGAGCTCTTTACACAATGTGAGAGGCAAATTAAAAATGTGTTTGTTCCACATGAATATCAAGTTCAAATCCTTCCAATCTATAATGCAACGAGTATGACAAGTGCATATAATCAAGCAATTTCATATCCAGCGAAGTATAAAGTGTATTTGCATCAAGATACATTTCTTATCGATCGGAATATTTTTATTAATCTTATTTCTATTTTTACAGCTAATAAAAACCTAGGACTAATTGGAGTCGCGGGCTGTCAGTATATGCCGGAAAATGGTATATGGTGGGAAGGGGGAAAATTAGCTGGGCAAGTTATTGAGTACAGAAGACAGAATTATCAATTATTAAGTTTTGAAACAGGTTTTTATGAGCCGAATCTTTTTACTCCTGTTCAAGCAATAGATGGTTTGTTTATGGCCACGCAATATGATTTGCCATGGAGGGAAGATTTATTTGATGGGTTTCATTTTTATGATGTTTCACAGTCATTTGAATTTCGTAAAGCAGGTTATGTAGTAGGTGTTTCTAACCAAATACGGCCATGGTGTCTTCATTATAATGGGGATGAATTTGATGCATTGGCCTATGAAAAATATCGGCAAATCTTTTTACAGAACTATGTGAATACTTCATTTCCAACATAAGGGAGCGATTGAGATGAAGGGGATTATTTTAGCCGGAGGAACCGGATCAAGGCTATATCCGATTACGAAAGTAACAAATAAGCATCTCCTTCCAGTTGGACGATATCCGATGATTTATCATTCAGTATATAAATTAAAACAATGTGAAATTACAGATATTATGGTAGTTACCGGGAGAGAGCATATGGGGGCTGTCGTCGACTTTTTAGGGAGCGGGGAAGAATTTGGTGTATCGTTTACTTATCGGGTGCAAGATCGTGCGGGAGGGATTGCAGAGGCTTTAGGATTATGTGAACACTTTGTCAATAAGGACCGAATGGTAGTTATACTAGGAGACAATATTTTTTTTGATGACCTTCGTCCATATGTAGAAGAATATATGAAACAGGAGCAAGGTGCAAAAGTATTATTAAAAGCAGTAGAAAATCCTACAAGATTTGGCGTACCTTCTATTAAAGATGGGAAAATTATCGAAATTGAAGAAAAACCGAAAGAACCAAAAAGTTCATATGCGGTTACAGGCATTTATATGTATGATGCACAAGTCTTTTCATATGTTAAGCAGCTAAAGCCATCAGCAAGAGGCGAGCTAGAGGTTACAGATTTGAACAATTGGTATTTACAAAGAGGAATTCTTACTTACAATACGTTAAATGGCTGGTGGACGGATGCTGGAACTCATACTTCTCTTCAGAGAGCGAATACGTTGGCGCGAAATATAGACTTTGGAAAGCAGTTCAACGGGGAGTAGGTGAGTATATGAAAGTCATTGACACTTCTTTTCAAGATGTAAAACTATTAGAGCCACATTTGTTTGAAGACGAGCGAGGGTTTTTTATGGAGAATTACAATAAAGGAACGTTGGAGAAGATTGGTATTATATATTCGTTTGTACAAGATAATATATCTTCTTCTGCGAAAGCAGGTACGATTCGCGGTTTACATTTTCAAAAGGAACCGAAGGCGCAAACGAAATTAGTTCAAGTTTTACAAGGTGCTATATATGATGTCATTGTTGATTTACGTAAAGGATCCTCCACGTATAAACAATGGCAGGCATATATTTTAAGTGAAGAAAATCGCCGGCAATTGCTTGTTCCAAAAGGTTTTGCTCATGGATTTTGTACGCTTGTTCCACATACAGTTGTTATGTATAAAGTGGATGAGTATTATAGTGCTGAGCACGATAGCGGTGTGCATTGGAGAGATAAAGATTTGAACATTCCATGGCCGGTAAAAGAACCTACTTTGTCAAAAAAAGATCGGCTGCTGCCACCCTTTATTGAGTGCAAAGATTGTTTTTAAGTAGGAGAGTTGTCTATGAATATATTAGTAACAGGCGGAGCTGGATTTATTGGTAGTAATTTTGTTCATTATATATTGAAAGTATACGAAAATTACCATGTTATTAATTATGATGCGTTAACATATAGTGGTAATCTTGAAAATTTACGTTCTGTTGAGCAAGATCCTCGCTATGTTTTTCTAAAAGGCACAATTCAAAATCGTGAGCTTTTAGAATATGTTGTTCAGAAGTATAAGGTAGATGCCATTGTTAACTTTGCAGCGGAATCACATGTGGATCGCAGCATTGCAAATCCTATTCCTTTTTATGATACGAATATAATTGGAACGGTAACGTTATTAGAGTTAGTCAAAAAATATCCTCATATAAAAATGGTGCAAGTTTCAACAGATGAGGTGTATGGCTCATTAGGAGAAGCAGGAAAATTTACAGAACAAACACCATTAGATCCGAGCAGTCCGTATTCTTCTAGTAAGGCGAGTGCAGATATGATTGCTTTATCCTATTACAAAACGTATCAATTACCTATTATTGTTACACGTTGTTCTAATAACTATGGACCGTATCAATATCCAGAGAAATTAATTCCACTTATGATTACAAATGCACTTGAAGGGAAGAAATTGCCGTTATACGGAGATGGATTGAATATAAGAGATTGGCTTCATGTGAATGACCATTGTAGTGCAATTGATGCTGTATTGCATAAAGGAAAAAATGGGGAAGTGTATAACATTGGCGGAGATAATGAAAAAACGAATGTAGAAGTTGTTGAGCAGATTTTGACGTTATTGAAAAAAGGAAAAGATGATGTTTATTATGTTACGGATCGCTTAGGACACGACCGCCGCTATGCAATTGATGCGAAAAAGGTAAAACAAGAATTAGGATGGAAGCCGATGTATACGTTTAAGCAAGGAATCGAAGAAACAGTTCGTTGGTATGAACAAAACGAGCAGTGGTGGCGACCATTAAAAGAAAAGTAAGGGGCTCACAGATGAAAGAGCGGGTTATGATAACGGGAGCAAATGGTCAATTAGGGAAACAAATAGTAGAAGATTTGGGTTCAGAATTGTATGAAATATATCCATTTGATAAAAAATCGTTAAATATTACCGACATGTTACAAGTAGAGCATGTAATGAAAACGATAAAGCCTCATATCATTATACATTGTGCCGCTTATACAAAAGTAGACAAAGCAGAGGAAGAACAGGATTTAGCTTATTTAACAAATGCAATTGGAACAAGAAATATAGCAGTTATGGCGCAAAATGTAGGGGCAAAGCTTATATATATTAGTACAGATTATGTATTTTCTGGTGTTAGAATAGAAGGCTATCATGAATTCCATGTACCAAAACCAGTAAATGTATATGGTCTTTCGAAATATGCAGGGGAGCAATTTGTGGAAAGATTCCATAACCGATACTTTATAATTCGTACATCTTGGCTTTACGGGAAATATGGAAACAGCTTTGTTAAAACAATGTTAAGGGTTAGTGAAGAGAAAGAGAGTGTATCTATTGTTTCTGATCAAGTAGGATCTCCTACTTATGTAAATGACTTAGTTTCCACTATAAAAAAACTCATGCGTACATCATTATATGGTACATATCATGTATCAAATAGCGGAGCGTGTTCTTGGTATGAGTTTGCTAAGAAAATTTTTTCGTGCGCAAACAAGAAAGTAAACGTCTTACCTATCTCGACAGAAGAATTTGGCGCAAAAGCACCGAGGCCCAAATACTCAATTTTGCAGCATAAAATGTTAAAATTAAATGGTTTTTCACAAATGCCATCTTGGGAAGAAGGATTAGAGCGCTTTTTTAGCGAAACAAAGAATCACTAGTGAATTTAGGCTAGTGATTTTTGTTTGCCTTTAGGGTATTTTATGTTAATATAAAAATAGTACCAGGTTCTAATAACAACTATAATTTATAAATATAGGAGGATAAATATATGAATCTTCTCAATGTAAAAGGAAAAAATATTGTCGTGATGGGTGTTGCGAACCAACGAAGCATCGCTTGGGGTATTGCTCGTTCATTACATAGCGCAGGCGCAAACTTAATTTTCACATATGCTGGAGAACGCTTAGAAAAAAATGTACGTGATTTAGCAGAATCATTAGAAGGACAAAAATCACTTGTATTGCCATGTGATGTAACAAGTGATGAAGATATCGCAAACTGCTTCCAAACGATTAAGGAAGAGGTTGGCGCTATTCATGGATTAGCTCACTGTATTGCATTCGCAGAACGTGATGATTTAAAAGGTGAGTTCGTTGATACATCTCGTAATGGTTTCTTGTTAGCACAAAATATTAGTTCATTCTCTTTAACAGCTGTAGCAAGAGCAGCGAAAGAAGTGATGACAGAAGGCGGAAGCATTGTTACATTAACGTACCTTGGCGGAGAACGCGTTGTATCAAACTACAACGTAATGGGCGTTGCAAAAGCATCATTAGAAGCGAGCGTAAAATATTTAGCGAATGACTTAGGAAAGCATAATATTCGCGTAAACGCAGTATCTGCAGGACCAATCCGCACACTATCTGCAAAAGGTGTTGGCGACTTCAACAGCATCTTAAAACAAATTGAAGAACGTGCGCCACTTCGTCGTAACGTAACGCAAGAAGAAGTAGGAAATACAGCGTTATTCTTATTCAGTGACTTAGCAAGCGGAGTGACTGGAGAAAATATTCATGTGGATTCTGGATATCATATTTTAGGATAATATAAAAATTTCATAGTTTAGAATGAAAAAGCCGTTTCTATCCGATTGTTTTATCGGATGGAAACGGCTTTTTGTTGCTATCGAGAAAACGTATAGTCTTGCTATAGTCCATTCAATTTCTAGTATAGGTTACGTGATGCGATGGACGGACCAAATAATACCATTACTATTGGTACCACCTAAATCAAGAGCAATTGTTAATCCATTACCTACATAGAATAAAGCGATTTGATCTCCGGCAGTTAAGTCTAAATCACCAGTTAATGTTATAGTTGCTTCACCAAGAACGGCTCTCAGTGTTAATACTAGTGCAACGTTTACATCTAATACTGGGAATAAGCCACTTATTAAATCATTTGTAGTTGGAGAGATTCTACGGATAACAAATGCTGGCTCAACATTTGCACCGAGTGAAGCAGTAAGCGCAGTAAGTGTTGAGTAGTTAATAGTTGCCTCAAATACATATCTTCCTGTTGTAGGGACTGTAAATACTCCAGTGGCAGCATTAAATGCGGCATTACCGTAATAAGGGGATGTTGTACTCCAGTTATCGAGTGTAGCGCCAGTAGCCCCCGCAGGTATTGAGAAAGTTGAAATATTAGCTGAGAATCCGTTTGCTAGAACGTTAGGTCCAGTAGCCCCGGTAGCACCAGTAGGTCCAGTGTCGCCAGTGGCACCAGTTACACCTTGAATACCTTGAGGTCCGGTAGCACCCGTGTCACCGGTAGCGCCCGTAACACCTTGAATACCTTGAGGTCCGGTAGC